>JAEWAX010000047.1 GCA_023391425.1 Bacillota bacterium
CTTACCTGGTCTCATGCAATGTATGTTCATGTGATTTCAGAGCTTAGCAAAGCTGGAGTACTTTGAACTTAATATTGTAAACATGCTTTATTCATGGTTGAATAGAGATTAAGATAAACAAATTCTAAGTTTGAGGGGTATAATGCGCTTATCTCCTTATTACAATAGAGTAAGTATTAGCGACACTAGACGTGTGATAAAATTCCATAAGCATGGGAGTTGATTGTTATAAAGATTAAAACTGCATTTAAATGCAATAGCTGTGGCTATGAGGCCTCAAAATGGGTTGGGTGCTGTCCTGATTGCAATAACTGGAATACCTTAGAGGAGATAACTGTCGAAGTTAAAAAGAATAGTAAAGCTTCCTCACCTAGAACAGTTAAAAAAATCGCTAGGTTAACAGAAATTAAGGCTACAAATAGCGATAGAATAGAGACTGGAATAAATGAGTTCAATAGGGTTATGGGTGGAGGAATAGTGAGGGACTCCATTACTATAATTACTGCAAAGCCCGGGGCTGGCAAATCCACGTTACTTCTACAAGTAGCAGCAGATGTTGCTTCTAAGGGCCTAAAGGTACTTTATGCTTCTGGTGAAGAAAGCGAGAGTCAAATAAAAAGTAGAGCAGACAGGCTTTTTAAAAAAATAGAAAATGGAGTTTGGGTTTATTCTGATAACAGTATGGATAATGTTCTTGAGGTTGTTAAACAGGTTGACCCGGATTTGGTAATCGTAGATAGTATACAAACCTTTGTCCTTGATGATTTTCCTGGCTCGAGAGCAGGATCTCCAACTCAGACTATGGAGTGTGCTAACGAATTGCTCAAACTAGCCAAAGATCCATTGAGACCAAGAGCAGTATTTTTAGTTGGACAGATGAACAAGAGCGAAGAAATCGCAGGTTTGCGTGCACTTGAACATCTTGTGGATGCCGTTTTGATATTAGATGGAGATAACGAAGAGGAACTTCGCGGTCTTTCTGTTACAAAAAATAGATTTGGAAGTACCTGGGAGAGAGGTTATTTCTCTATGACTGAGAGTGGGCTTGTTTCAATTGACAATCCATCTGAGTTTTTTATGACCTCCAGAGATAAAAATGAAATGGTTTCTGGTAGTGCATTAGCAGTTGTAAAGGATGGGTCTAGGCCAATCATCGTTGAAATAGAAAGCTTGGTTTCAAAAACCTTTACTCCTTTTCCATCTAGAATAGCTGAATGTGTGCGTCGAGAACAACTAAATATTCTTATATCAATACTTGAACAAAGAGGGAAAATTTCTCTTTATGACAAGGATGTGGTTATAAAAACCTCTGGAGGCTTAAAACTGAAAGAACCGTCAGTAAATTTATCAATAATAATGAGTATTGTGTCTTCTATCTATGATAAAGAAATACCAAACGACACGGTTTTTATCTCTGATGTGGGACTAACAGGTGAACTTAAAAAAGTACCATCACTGGAACTTCGAATTAGGGAACTGGACAGGAGAGGCTTTAAACGAGTTTATGTTGCAAAGAATGCAATTATACGGTCTCTAGATATAAAAAATATAGAGGTTATAGAGCTTAAGTCTCTTCAAGATGTGATAAAGCATGTGTTTAATACGCCGACTAAGTAATAAAGCCGCTTATGGTTAATTGAATAATACTTTAGAGCAACTACTAGCATTTGTTAAAGTCAAACGCTACAATTAAAAAAAAAGCTCACGAAATATTTTTTAATAGTCTGGAACGTGATTTATATGGTTTATAAAATGAATTTAGTTAATACGAAAATGAATATACCCATCATTAGGACAAAGGTAGTAAGGCGGCTGGAATTATATAAAAAGCTAAATCAAGTATTGGATTACAGGGTGTCCCTAATTACGGCACCTGCAGGATTTGGGAAAACGACTTTGCTAGCCTCCTGGATTAATTCAGAACAAAAGGATAAGTCAATAGTTACTTGGCTTTCCTTAGATGAAGAGGATAATACTCCAGAAGACTTCTGGAGCTACTTTTTAATGTGTTTTTCATCTATAACGCCTGAAGCAGCTGATATGATAGAAACTTTTGCTGCTTGCCATAAAAATAATGCTACTTCGTATAAAACATACGTACCGTTTTTATTAAATTATATTAGTACTATTCCTAAGCAAGTAATATTTGTCCTTGATGATTTCCAACTTATTAACGATGCTGAAATATTTGCTGGGTTACGTTTTCTATTAAAACATATGCCGCATAATATGCATTTAATTATTTCAGCAAGAGTACTTCCGGATTTGGAACTAGCAAAACTAATAGCTGATGAAGGCATTCTTTTAATTGATCAAAAAATATTATCTTTTAATTTAAAAGAGACAAAAGAACTTTTTTCAAATGTATTGGGAGCAGCATTGCCAGAAGATAAGATTCTGTATTTTAATAATGAAACAGAAGGATGGGCAGCAGGGCTTCAAATGATAGCTTTATCAATGAAAAATAAAAAGAAGGATATGCTGAACACAGAAATTGAAGCTAGAAATCCTTTTGTTTTTAATTATCTAGCTGAGGAAGTTTTTAGAAGGTTAAACAAACAAGTAAAAAAGTTTTTGCTTTATACATGCTTGCTCGACCAATTCTCATATGAACTTTGTGATTATTTGATGGATAATAATCAGAGCAGGAGAATGATTGAAGACATTGAGGCGTTAAATCTATTTATAATAGGACTAGATAATGATAGAAAGTGGTTTCGTTACCATAATCTTTTTAGGAGTTTTTTAAAAGAAAGATTGGAAAAGGAATATGGAAGTGTCATAAACCATTTATATGAAAGAGCAGCAAAGTGGTATGAGGATAATGGGCAAACACACAATTCAATTGTTAATTTTATAAAGGCAAATCATTTTGATAGAGCAATAAGACTTATTGAAAATATAAGTGATGAAATGCTGTGCAATGGACAGGCCAAGCTTTTAAACAGATGGAATGAGATGCTTCCTAATGCAGTTGTATTCAATAATACAAGGCTGATTCTGAATGGAGCATGGGCCGCCTGTATAGACGGAACTTCTGATGAAATAGAACAAAAAATAAAATTAGCAGAAAAACACCTTGAATGTACAAGGGTTTCTGAAAGCTTTGATCCCGCTTTGAAAGCCGAAATATCGGCATTATCTGTTATGAGTATCATTGGGTTGGATGAACCTGATCGGATTATTGAAAATTGTAAAAATGCTCTCCCCTTTCTTGGTGAAAAGCACTTTCTAACTGGATTGATTTTTTTCAAAATGGCAAATGCGCTTCTTATGAAAGGAGAATTGCTAGAAGGCATTCTTAATTTTGAAAGATGTCTTCAAATCAGTAAAGAAACAGGTGATATATATATCGTCATTTTAGCTAATAAGTCATTGTCTATTGCGGGGAAGTGGCAGGGGAATTTTGATAAAGTAGAACAGGAATGCAAGCGGTTAATGTCATTAATAAACCAAAGATATAGTGTGGGATTGGATATTGAAGGCTTGATTTTCGCAGATTTGTCAGATGTTTGCTATCAGAGGAATGAACTTGAAGATGCACTGGAGTTGGCAAAGAAAGGCTTGGAACTAGGACAGGCCGTGGAAAATACATGGGTTTTAGCAGAAAATTATTATATGCTTGCGAAAATATATCATGCAATGGATATGGAAAAGGAGTGCGAGCATGCATTATGTATGGCGGAAGTGGGCTTAGAGGATGAACGATTATTTGATATAAGAATGAATGTGGAATGCCTTAAGGCTGAAATTTCATTACAAAAAGGAGATACAAGGATAGTTTCGGCTTGGCTTGAAAAGATACTTCCCAAAATGAAGGATGGGCTATTCATAATATATCCAAAGGTTTATTTAATACACGCTCGGTATCTAATTTTCTGTAATGAGTTTTCTAAAGCTAGAGAAGTAATTGAAGTACTGAAGCAACGTGCTAAAAAGTATAATCTGAAGGGATTATATATAGAAATACTGATTTTAAGCTCAATTATTTTTGATTATCAAGCTTATACCCAAAAAGCTATATGTGAGCTCAAAGAAGCTATAGAACTATCTACTGATCAAAAGCTAGTGAGAGTATTTTTAGAGGAAGGGGAGCGATTGGGCAAGAACCTTAGAAAGCTAAAAAAACTGTTAATTGGCAATCAACAGACCAAAGATGTCCAATTTATTAACCTACTGCTCCCAAATTTACTCAAAGGCCATGTCAAGAGGACTTTGCCAGAAGAGGTATTAAGCGGAAGGGAAATTGAGATACTGCAGTTGATACAGCAGGGAGCTGCAAATGCAGAAATTTCTGAGAAGTTATTTTTATCAATTAATACAGTTAAAACGCACCTTTTAAATATTTATACAAAGCTTGAAGTACATAATAGGACTGGTGCCTTGGCAAAGGCAAAAGAATTAAATTTGATATAGTTGATTAAACCAAAGGGCGATTTTTTATCGCCTTTTTCATACTTTCGGGTGATGAAGAAACTTGTTGAAATAAGTAAAATAAGCTCATAAGATTTAAAATTTTTAATAAGGAAGGTGAGCTTATGGATAATTTATTGGGAAGTGATTTAACCAAGGGAGTTGTTCATAAACAAGTTTTAACTCTAGCCATACCAGTTCTTATTGGTATGATATTGACAATGGGCTATGGAATAATCAATATGATTTGGATAGGCAACTTTCTCGGAAAAGAAGCAGTTGCGGCAGCTTCAGTCGGTTTCTCAATAATATTAATGTTAGTATCGATTGCATCAGGTTCTACCATGGCAGTTACAGTTCTTGTATCAAAGAGTTATGGTAACAAAAACTATGATATGGTTCAAAAGATTTCAGGAACAGCTTTAACCTTCTTTTCTCTGGTAGCACTGGTTTTAACAGTGGCAGGTCTATTGTTCAAAAATAGTATTTTAAAACTAATGAATACTCCTGAAAATATATTTTCAGGAGCATCCGATTATCTTGCTTTTTCATTAATAGGTTTTTTGGTAACCTATGTATATTCTGTTTTTACAGCGATGCTCAATGGTATTGGCGATACTAAAACTCCTTCAATTTTATTGTTTATCTCCACTGGATTGAATGCTGTTCTTGACCCACTGTTTATTAAGATATTTGGGCTTAACGGTGCTGCTATAGCAAGTTTGATTTCAGGGATATGCTGTGTAACTGCTGCCGCCATATATTTAAGAAAAAAATGTCCTATTTTTAATCTAAAACTAGCAAGTATAAAAATTAATTTAAAAGTATTAAAAGACATTTTAAAAATTGGAGTGCCTTCAGTGATACAAGATGGGTTAACTCCTATCGCTATGATTTTTATCACAGGGATAGTAAATGGCTTTGGAACAGATGCAACCGCTGCATTTGGTGCTGCTAGTAAAGTTGATTATTTAATTATCATGCCTTCTATTGCATTGCTTACAGCGATGTCTGTTTATACTGGGCAGAACCTTGGTGCAAACAAGATTGAAAGAGTTAAATCAGCTTTTAAAACTGGAATAATATTGAGTATTGGAGTAGGTGTAGTGATTACCTCCCTAGTAATTCTACTACCAGAAGTTTTTCTCAAAACCATGGTGCAGGATGAAAATGTTTTGAAAATAGGTTGTACATATCTCAGAACTATTGGATTGGGCTATTGTCTTATTTCGATATATCATGTGAGCAACGGAATTCTTATTGGAGCGGGCAAATCATTGATAACTATGGCTATCTCTATAATTTCATTAATTATTATAAGAATACCATTAGCAGATTTTCTATCTAAAGATTTACTTGGTCTTGATGGCATATGGCTTGCTTGTGTGATTTCGTACGCAATTATGGCATTGTGTAGTATAACTTATTATTTTAGAGGCAAATGGAGTGATGGACAAACTCAGTCTGAAAAAGAGTTAAAGTGTAGAACACAACAAGTACTGGGAGGTAATCAGAATGGATAATAGGGATTTAGACAGTAAAATAGAAGATGAAAGCATACCTAAAGAGAATGAGATTTGTTATTCTATAGAGCATATTTCTAGGTCTGTTGAACAAATTTCTATTATAATTACAGAGCTTTCCTT
Organism: Bacillota bacterium; assembly: GCA_023391425.1. GTDB lineage: Bacteria > Bacillota > Clostridia > Acetivibrionales > DSM-1351 > Ruminiclostridium. Next base: position 6,060 of record JAEWAX010000047.1, read on the forward strand.
AGGAATTAAGAAAGCAACCGACATAAATAGCATAATTTTATCTGAAGCCAATCAAGCCCGTGAACGTATGAAGCAAACAGATAGTATATTAGCATCTATTAGTAGAATAGCAAGCCAAACAAAACTTCTAGGAATAAATGCTACCATAGAAGCTGCACATGCTGGGCAAGCTGGACGAACTTTTTCCGTTGTAGCTGAAGAAATTGGGAAAGTATCTATTTCAACAAATGAAGCAATTAATAAAATAAATTCAGCAATGGAAAATATGCGTTCATCATTTGACGCAATATCGAATAAATCAATAGAGGCTAATATAGCTTCTATTGCTCAGGAAGAGGTATTAAATGAAATCTTAGTATCAGTAAAAGAGTTGAGCGCAATGACTAAATTATTAAAAAAATCTGAATAAATGAAATAAAAAAATAAACGCTCAGAAGTATAATACTCTGAGTGTTTTCTGGTATGATATATATTTTTTAGAACACATTTTATATAAAAACATGAGAAAGGACTATAGGCTTAGTCAAGACTAGCTATCTAAGCACATCTTAAGCATAAGTGTGACTTGAGCTTATTTCGCCACTAACACTCGTCACAAGCTAAGTTTTCTTTATACCTTTCAAGTATAAGTGTAACTAAGGCTTCTGACTTTGCTAACTCTCGTCACAAGCCAAGTTTTCTTTATACCTTTCAAGTATAAGTGCGACTAGAACTTCTGCCTTCACCTTCGTCTCGGCACAAGCTAAGTCTTCTTTATACCTTTCAAGTGTAAGTGCAACTAGAGCTTCTGCCTTCACCTTTGGCTCGGCACAAGCTAAGTCTTCTTTATACCTTTCAAGTATAAGTGCAACTAGGGCTTCTGACTTCGTTAACACTCGTCACAAGCCAAGTTTTCTTTACACCTTTCAAGTATAAGTGCGACTAAGCTTCTGCCTTCGCCTGCGTCTCGGCACAAGCTAAGTCTTCTTTATCTGAGATTATACTTTCCAAGCATTCTTATCCTGTCATTTTCTTTAAGAATTATATCGTACAGGTTTAAATCAAGTGCGTTGCATAATGATGCTAAATAAAATACATTTCTTCCAATGTCTCTTTCAATAGCATCTCTACAATTTTCACATAAAGTACCCTCTACATGACTATCCACTGAATTCTTCATCTCGTCAAAGCTAGCATCATCGTCAATCTGCTGCTTATGAGCAGATATAGTCAAGCAACCGCATTGCGTAACAGACTTTATTACAGCCCTATTAACTCTAGAATTAGAATCTTGATATTTAGTAATTAAATCAAGTATACTTTTATTCCTAACTAGTAACTCTTGTGCGGTGTATTGAAAATCATCAATAAGCATATCTTTCATGTATATCACCTCAGTATTTAGATGTCTAGCTTTATTATACGTTCAAAAGAAAGGTACTGTCAAATAAAAACAAATAATTTACAGATTTTATAATTTCTAATAATAATTTATATTTTTGTACTCTCGTCCTTTTGACAAGACCTATTGTTTGTAGTATACTTGTCCTAAGGGAAATTAATACGCAGAAAATCAAACGCACTCAATGATTAAGGTGCGTTTTAGTGTTTTTATGATTTTTAATTTTAACTCTTGCTTAACTAGAAAAGAGCCCTATAATAATTTCAAGAGGACAAAGAGGCTACAAGCTCCTTAAGCTTTGCTTGCTAAGCTGGATATACAAAAGAAAAGCATATTTAGGTTGTATTATTTGGAGGTTACTATGTATAACGTAGGAGACAAAATTGTATATCCTATGCATGGTGCGGGCATTATTGAGTCCATTGAAGAAAAAGAAATATTGGGCAAACGGTGTAGCTATTATGTTATGAAGATTCCTATTGGAGATTTAAAGGTTATGATTCCAACAAATAACGTTGAAGACATAGGTATTAGAGATGTTGTAAGTATTTCTGACGCTGACAAGGTGTTTATGACTTTGGGAAATGGACAGCATGATTTATCTCAAAATTGGAATAAGCGATATAGAGAAAACATGGTTAAGATAAAAAGTGGTAATATATTTGAAGTAGCTGATGTTGTGAGATCTCTTATGCAAAGAGATAAAGAACGAGGGCTTTCTACCGGTGAGAGAAAGATGTTAAGTAGTGCAAAGCAGATATTAATAAGTGAGTTAGTTCTTGCAAAAGGATTAGATCAGCATGAGGTGGAGGATAAGATACAAAAATACCTATACGCTGAGTAAAAAAACCTTTTGAAGGAGATTAAATGTGTTAAACAAAATTATTAAAATTTCTTTTTCTATTCTAGGTGCAGTTACCGGTTATACAATTTTACGAACAATTTTTTTAAACAATAATTTTAATATCAGTGAAACTATGAGAATTACTATTTTTATAATGTTTTCATTGCTTTTTTGCGCTCTATTTTTCTTTATGGCTTCGAAAATCATTGAATTTATTGGCGGCTTTATTGATAAATTTGAAAGCCGGATTCAAAGTATTACACTCTCCGAACTGTTTCTTTGTGCTATTGGGCTTATTATCGGCTTGATTGTAGCAAATCTTATAAGTATACCGATTTTAAAAATTCAAGTAATAGGTGTAACTTTTGCTGTCATAATCAATATTTTATTTGGATTTGCAGGGGTGGCTCTTTCACTTAGAAAAAGAAATGAGAACTTTTTTGATATGTTTAAAGAATCAAAAGTTAATTCCAGCAAGAAAGTTAATGAGAATATACCGAAGCTTTTGGATACCAGTACAATAATTGATGGCAGAATATTAGACATTTGCTCTTCTGGTTTTTTAGATGGAGATATTATTATACCTTCCTTTGTTTTAGAAGAGCTAAGACATATTGCAGATTCTACTGATGGAATGAGAAGAGCAAGAGGAAGAAGAGGACTTGATATTTTAAATTTATTGCAGAAGGACACAAATCATGTGGTGAAAATTGAAGAGTTTGATTATAAAGATATTCAAGAGGCTGATGAAATGCTTTTAAAGGCATCAACAAAGCTAAAATGTAAATTGATTACCACAGATTACAATCTTAGCAAGGTAGCAAGTCTCAAAGGAATAAGCGTTTTAAATATAAATGATTTAGCAAATGCAGTTAAGCCAATAGCTTTACCTGGGGAAGAAATGAATGTTCAAGTGGTGAAGGATGGTAAGGAGAGCGGACAAGGTGTTGCTTTTTTAGAAGATGGAACTATGATTGTTGTTGAGGGTGGCAAAAAGTATGTAGGGGAAACGATACAAGTTATGGTAACCAGTGTGCTACAGACCTCTGCTGGAAGAATGGTTTTTGCTAAACCCAATAAATAATTGAGTTAATGGAGGCTAGAGGTAAAATTGGATATAGAGAAGGGTAGAGTTACTGAAAATGTAACAGCGATTATTACTGCTGCTGGAAAAGGCAAAAGGATGAATTCAGAAATTAATAAGCAATATATTGAAATTGCTGGTATGGCCGTTCTGGCAAGGACTATAAAAGCATTTGAACAATGTGAAGATATTGATGATATTATTGTTGTAGTTAATGAAGAGGACATAAATTTTTGCAGACATAGCATAATTGAACAATATAAATTTTCAAAAGTAAAGTCCTTGGTTAGTGGGGGAGCGGAACGTCAGAATTCAGTATATAAAGGACTATGTGCAGTAAGTGAAGAATGCAGGATTGTGCTGATTCACGATGGTGCTAGACCCTTTGTGACAATTAAAAATATTGTTGATTGTATAAACTCAGCAAAAATCTATGGAGCATGCGGTATTGGTGTTAGACTTAAGGATACAGTTAAGATTTGTGATAATAATAATTTTGTGTCGTCTACTCCAGACAGAAGTAGTCTATGGAGCATTCAGACACCACAAGGGTTTGAATATGACGTAATAATGGATGCCCATAAAAAGGCTATCCAAAGTAACTATATTGGTACTGATGATATGGTTTTAGTTGAAAGACAGGGTATCCCAGTCAAAATCATTGAAGGTACTTATCAAAATATAAAAATTACCACTCCAGAGGATTTGGTCATTGGTGAATCAATTATTGCAACAATAGAAGCCTAAACCTTAAACAAACTACATTGCACCCAATCGGATTTAGACTTCCTGTGTTTTATTTACATTACTAACAGACTTCTTTCTTCAGTTTCCTTGCTAGTTTTAAAAAATTCACAATAGTAGGAGAAAGCCATTTGTTTTTATGGTAAGCGACTTGAGTAAAAACTGGAAGAGGAGGTTTGTTCCACGGAATTTCTGCAAGTAAGCCTTGGGTGATTTCGTACTCAACAGAAATTCGCGGTAATATTGCAATTCCCAGTCCACTCATTACCAACTGTTTTATAGCATGAATATTATTAATTCCAATGGCAGTTTTGGGATGAACTTCTGCTTCATTAAAGAGATTCTCAAGCATAGTACGATAAGTACAATTCTCCTGTGTAATTATTAAATCCTGATTTTCGAAATCCTTGATATCAACTGAAGCTTTTAAAGTAAGGGGATGGCTCGGTGAGGCGACTGTTACAATAGGTTCGTCAATTAATGTCTCTACAATTAGATCTGGAAATAAAATCTCTCGAGTTAAAAAAAAGGCAATATCAACTTCATTATTTTGAAGCGAATCATGAATTAGCTTCACTGATCCGAATTTTAAACTGATATCAGTATTCGGATACTTTTGGATATATTCTTTTAGTATTATTGGCAAACGAACAGCACTAAAAGATTCATTTGCGCCAATTGTAATTTTGCCGCTAAATGCTTCATTTTCAGAAAATAACGATTCTGCCTCGGCTGAATATTTTAGTATATTATCAGCATAGAAAAGTAAACGCTCGCCTTCCTGAGTTAGCTTAATTTTATGACCAAGTCTTTCGAATAGTTTAACCTTGAACTCTGATTCCAATAATTTGATATGAGTAGTAACAGTAGGCTGTGCATACCCAAGTAATTCAGAAGCATAACTAAAATTACCTGTTTTCGCTACTGTTGAAAAAGTTTTCAATTGCTTAATTTCCATGCTACACCTCCTTTGACTATTATAATTTATAATAGTTCTTATTTCAATTATCAAATTTACTAATATAAAGCTACGTGATATACTCAAGTAAGGTAAAAATAATGTAAAAGGAGTGATAAAATTGATTAAGGCCGTTGTATTTGATGCTTATGGTACTTTATACGATGTACATTCTGTAGTAAAAAAATGTGAAAAAATTTATCCTGGCAAGAGTGTTCAAATAAGTCAAATTTGGAGACAAAAGCAGCTGGAATATTCTTGGCTCAGATCGCTAATGGACAGATATCAAGACTTTTGGTCATTAACCGGAGATGCACTATGCTATGCTCTCGATGAGCTTAATTTACAGTATAGTCAAGAAACAATAGAAGAGATTTTAAATGCGTACTTATATTTAGAACCTTATCCGGAGGTGGTAGAGGCATTACAGACATTCCGCCCTCGTAAGCTTTCGATTTTATCAAACGGTAGTCCGAAAATGCTAAATGAATTGGCTAATAATACATCTCTCGATATACATTTTGATGCTATTATAAGTGTTGACTCTCTGAAAATGTATAAGCCTAAAGCAGACGTATATAATTTGGCGATTGAGAACTTGGGGGTAAAAAAGAACGAAATACTTTTTGTTTCATCCAATGGGTGGGATGTGGCTGGTTCAAAATCGTTTGGATTTATAGTAGCGTGGCTTAACCGTTTTAATAAGCCTGTAGAAAAACTCGGAATAGAACCGGATTATATTGTTACAAATTTAGTTGAGCTAGCAAATAAAATCTGATATGGTTGATAACACTTTTCTTAATGAACCGCTGCATAACGAACGGTACGTATGGTGGTGTGAGAAGTCGGAAAAATTAATTTAATTTTCCCGACCTCTCGATTAAGTTCGCCCAACATGGGCAGTATCTCGGTGCTGGAAGTACGATATGGGTTTGGTAGTGGGAGAGAACCATTAGCTGAACAGCAAGAACCTTTAAATTAGGTTGCAAAAGCCTATCAAGTAAATGAAAAGGTTAATCTAATAGAAACTTTCTCACTTTCATGTAATGAAACAGTGATTAAATTTGAGGCCTAACATAATCTTTCATGTTACGAACATGGTGGAGTTGTAAGTACTTATTTAATATTTGGAACTCTCGGCTGATAACCGAACCAAGCACAAGCCGGTTTTATTCCACCAATCAATACCATAAAGTATAAAAAACTTGCCAAAATGCTATAAAAAAATAATTTCATAAGCCGTACCTCCTTATACTTTTATCCTATCTATGCTTGTCCGTTTCATCTTCTTTATATAGGCTATCTGCAACCTCCTCAATGCCCAACCCAATTTCGTTAAGCGTCCACATAATATTATCACAATTTCCATTACCTGTACATAATTCAATTTTATTCAACAAGATATTCAGCTTTTCGGTTGCAATTTTTTTATCCTTTGTTTCAGAATTTTTTAATAGGTAAAAGCCCCATAGAAGACCTGAAATATTTAAAATAGGAAATAAAACTACACTAACAAGTATAAGGGATAGTGTAGTAGGTGAAACTGTTACTAAAATGTCATCAAAAACAATAGCTTTATACACTATCTCTAAAAACAAAATATTAATTAATACTAATGAAGAAAATATAACTGAAAGTATTGGATTTGACAGTATAGGCTTCAGCAACTTGCCTTTTAGAAGGGTACGCTTTCTACAAACAAAGTAAAAAATTATAGAAAATTGTAATAATCTTACAGGAAGTAATGACATAAAATAAAGAAGAAAATTACTATAAAACTGTGTCATTGTTATATCAGCAGCATATAATACAACTGGGATATATACAAATTCCATAAGTCCCATAATCAGAAACCCCAGCCAGAAATAGGTAAAAGCTTTTACCATCCATTTTAAGGCACTTGCATCCCCGAGAATATCATTGGTAAGTACAATTAGTATGTACATAATAATAAAGGGCAGAAATTGAAATATCCCAGAACTCAGCCCATAATATCTCAGAGTATTGGATATTAAAGCACAAACAATAGAAGGAACGAGTACACGAACGTAATCAAATTTGTTAATAAGCCTTTTACATTCAGGTTCCTTCCAATATTCAAATTCACCAACTAATATTAACGTAAACATTATCAAAAACAATTCTTCTGGAAAAGAGACCAGAAGCGTATTGAGTAATATTTTCTGCACCCCAGTGTATTGAAATAAAGTATCAACCATAATTTAAATGCCTCCAGACATAAGACTTGCCACAACACAAATCTACATTTTTTACAGAAAATACAAATATATTTACATTTTAATACAGAACTAATAATTTGTAAATAAGGAAACCGAATAAATTGTACGCAATCGAATAAATCAGACAATGCGAACAAAATATACGAAACCGATAAAATTAAATCATGAAAAAATAGCTTTAGAATAATTAAGAAAACTAGAAATTTGGTTTTTGAATATGGACTAAGAACACAATATTACAGTGCTGTTACACAGCAAAATACTTGAATACCTTTCCCTTGTCCAAATGTAGTAAGCCCTTCACCCGTGGTTGCTGTTATACCGACGCTATTCTCTGGAAGGCTGAGCAGCTTTGAAATTACTTTTCGCATCTCTGGTATTTTAGGCGTTATTTTTGGATATGAGCATTCTATAGAAATTGAGACATGAACAATTTTTATGTTTGGTAAATACTTTAGCGCTTCCATTACATATGCTGAACTATCTGTAATTCCATTCTTTAAGCACATCTCATCGGCTATTTTACCAAGAATATTAACACAGGTTACTCCAGATATAGCATTTGTAATTGCGTGTAGAACCACATCCGCATCGCTATTTCCAGCAAGAGGTGTTACTCCATCAAAGACTACTCCGCCTAAAACAAATTTTTTACTGGTATTCTCAAAATCGAATCTATGACTATCTTGGCCTATTCCAACCTTCATAATTTTGTTGTCTCCCTTTTTAATGTACACAAACATTATAATATACACATTATGACACTGCAAGTGTCTTGACATACCATACTACATGTATTATATAATAATAGGTAGAAATTTTTTGGAATTATACTAGTTTGCGTACAAGCGGTTTCTAACCAAAATTGTAGGATGAGGCAAACGTTGAATCAAAGAAATAGGATATAATTGAAAGATAAAATATAGCTTTTGGAGGTAGAAATGTCGAAAGATAAGAAATTGGTAGAGGCAATAACATCTATGAATGATGACTTTGCGCAATGGTATACTGATGTTGTAAAGAAGGCTGAGCTAATAGATTACTCAAGTGTTAGAGGCTGTATGGTTATAAAGCCTTATGGCTATGCCATTTGGGAAAACATACAGAAAGGATTAGATGTAAGATTCAAGGCTACTGGACATGAAAATGTATATATGCCTATGTTTATTCCTGAAAGTTTACTGTTAAAGGAAAAGGAGCATGTTGAAGGGTTTGCACCTGAAGTTGCATGGGTAACGCATGGCGGAGATGAAGAACTTACTGAAAGACTATGTGTTAGACCTACATCTGAAACACTATTCTGCGAACACTATGCTAATATTGTCCATTCATATAGAGACTTGCCAAAGCTATATAACCAATGGTGCTCTGTAGTTAGATGGGAAAAGACTACAAGACCATTTTTGAGAACATTGGAATTTCTGTGGCAGGAAGGCCATACAGCACATGCTACAGCTGAAGAGGCTCAGGAAGAAACTATAAAAATGTTGAATGTATATGCAGAGTTTTGTGAAAATGTACTTGCTATCCCAGTAATTAAGGGTAGGAAAACCGATAAGGAAAAGTTCGCAGGTGCAAAAGCTACCTACACAATTGAGAGTTTGATGCATGATGGTAAGGCATTGCAGTCTGGTACTTCACACAATTTCGGAGATGGCTTTGCAAGGGCTTTTGATATTCAATATACAGATAAAAATAACCAACTCCAATATGTTCATCAGACATCATGGGGAATGACGACCCGTATGATTGGTGCAATTATAATGGTACATGGGGATGACAGTGGACTAGTATTGCCACCTGCAATAGCTCCTACACAGCTGATGATTATACCTGTATCGCAGCAAAAAGAAGGTGTATTAGAGAAGGCTAATGAATTATTATCAAAGTTATCTGAAAAATTTAGAGTGAGAATTGATGATAGTGACAAGATGCCTGGTTGGAAATTTAGTGAATATGAAATGAAGGGTGTTCCTCTTAGACTTGAAATAGGACCTAAAGATATTGAGAAGAATCAGGTGGTTTTAGTAAGAAGAGATACCAGAGAAAAAATATTTACGTCAATAGATGGCTTAGAAGAGACTATTGAAAATGTTCTTAAGGATATCCAAAAGACATTATTAGAAAAAGCAAGAGATTTAAGGGATAAGAAGACTTATACAGCCACTACACTAGAAGAGTTTGAACAGATAATAAATAGTACTCCAGGCTTTGTAAAAGGTATGTGGTGTGGAGAACAAGCATGTGAGGACAAGGTAAAGGAAAGAACCGGCGCTACTTCAAGGTGTATGCCTTTCGAGCAGGAACAAATATCTGATAAATGTATGTGCTGTGGGAAACCAGCAAAATCAATGGTTTATTGGGGTAAAGCATACTAATAGCAGGCTTGGTTCTTGTAGTATTTGTTTGGGTTAAAATATTTATATTATTGTATAACAAAAAGAACTTACTTATATGTAGGTTCTTTTTCTATATATTAAAATCTATCAGGTAAAGATATTGCCTTTTATTATTATTAGAATATCCTATAATAATTACGCCTATAATATTATTTCTCAAAAAGTTAAATAAATATGAAAAACATGTCAATACTAAGATTATGTGGACTTTTAACCACAGGTTTACTATTTGCAGGAGGGGTTCTATGAAAAGAAAAAAAGTATTGACGATACTATTAATGTTGCTAGTTATTTTGTTTACTGTTATGCCGATGGGGACTGGGCAGTTCAAAGTTGAGGCATCAGAAGCTTATCAAAAGGTGGATTCAAGCTCTGGTATAGTTACTGCAGCAGAAGTAAATTTGCGCACTGGTCCTGCCACAACTTTTGATATAATCTGCAAACTCAAAAAGGACCAGAAGGTTACTGTTATGGGAAAGCTAGGTCCTTGGTATGCTGTTTATGTAAGCTCAAGTGGCAATGTAGGAGCAATTAACTCACAGTACGTTAAAATTGAAACAGCGAAGACAACAACTACTGACAAGAAAGCAGCTACAAATGCCAAAAATACTAAAAGTACAACAACGGCTACAACAAAGGCTGCAACTACTGTTTCAAAAGTAAATGATATTTCCTCTGATGAGCAGGCTTTGTTGGATTTAGTAAACAAAGCAAGAAAGGATGAGGGTTTAAAAGCCCTTGAATTTGATGCTGATTTAGTTAAAGTAGCTAGGCTAAAAGCGAAAGATATGAAAGATAATAATTATTTTAGTCATACATCAAAATTCTATGGTACACCTTTTGATATGATGAAAAAGTATAAGATCAAGTTTAGCGCTGCTGGTGAGAACATTGCTGGTAACCAGACAATAGAAAAAGCTGTGAAAGCGTGGTCTAACGAAAGTGGAAACAATCTTTTTAATAACAAGTTTACTCATACTGGCATTGGAATAGTTGACAGTCCCACATATGGAAAACTATTTGTTCAAATGTTTATAAAGAAATAAGGATTGTCTTGCTGTTGCAACAACTTGTACAAATATAAATAATCAAATTAAAAAAATGACTGCTAAATCCAAAAACTATTATTGGTTATCTACACGCAAACATACATGCAAATCCATATGCTCACTTAGTGTAAAATTTGCTATTCTGTAGCGGCTCACTCTTGGTGTTTTTGTGCCGTCGCATAGCATTCAACATCGTGTTTCAGCTATGCTAAAACCGACATAGTGTCGGTTTTACGGCAAAAATACCAATCCTTCGCTGATAGACTTACGCAAATTTTACAATGCGCTTCGCATCTGGATTTGTCAGTATGCTTTTGCTATTTTTACTTTCGCAAAATAGTTTTAAGATTTATCAGTAAATTAATTTTAGAGTGATTATTTAATCGCTATTTGAATAAGATATTGTGTTGTAAAGCAGGATCCAAATTCACAATTTCCAAACCAATGCCTACAACTTCTGATTTCTTACTGTTTTCTCTAAATCAAATGGTGGATTAATTGAAATTGTCTTGTTCTTCAAGTATTCTAGGTGCTTAGAAGGGGTTCTGAAATCAAAAGTAAGCTTGCTAGCACAGAGCATTTGATATTTTGCATTGTACTGTTTGTTTTCTACATTGCGGCCATATTTGCCATCACCTATTATTGGGTGACCGTAGAAAGCAAGATGTGCACGGATTTGGTGTGTTCTACCAGTGACGAGCTCGACTTCTAATAAGCTTAAACTATCCAGTGTTTTAATAACTTTATAGCGAGTTACTATTTGAACTGAATCTGAATCTCTAGATTTTTTATCAGAAATAAAAACTTTACTAATCTTATCATTTTTCTCTAAAAAGTCAGTAAGCTCAGCTTGCTTCTTTTCCATTCTACCTGAAACAATGCAAGTATAATACTTTTTTATTTCTCTATCTTTAATTTTATTAAGCATAATGTCTAATGTTTCGGCGTTTTTTGCAATTATAACTAAGCCACTGGTATTCCTATCCAGTCTATGACATAAAGCAATCTCAGAACCATATTGATTCTGAAGTTTATCAATAAGTGTAGCCTCTTTTTGGTTCTTGTCAGGGTGAACTGGAATGCCTTGGGCCTTATTCACTACCAATAGATTATCATCTTCATATACAACGCTATACCCCTCATCATTTTTACCAAAGAGAAAATCGTCAATTATATAAATTTCGATTCTGTCGCCATTTGAGACTAAATAATCTTCTTTTACTCGAATACCATTTACTTTTATATCTTTTTTACGAAGTGCTTTAAATAACATACCAGATGACAAATTTGGGAAAAAGTCTCTTATTACTTTGTCAATTTTTTTGCTTTCATGTTTTTCTTCTGCAGTTACTGTTCTCATAGTATTTAATTATTCCTTATAATCCTTTCTACTAGGCTGTAATATTTATCGCATAAAGTTTCTGACTCAATGTTTGAATTGCTTTCTGAAATTATTCTAAAAATTGGTTTATCAGCATCTGGCATTATGAGAACCCAGCCTTGATTAGAATAAAGTTTAATTCCATCTAATAGCTCTATTTTATTTCCATTTTGTTCGTTAATAATTGTCCGCATAATTGTGCCTTTTAATTCCCATGGGCAATGGATATCTTTCCTTATGATAAAGAATTCTGGAATTTCTGATACAATCTCACTAAGAGGAATATTTGACTTACAAATATATTCTATTATCCTAACAAGACCTGCAATAGCATCAAAGCTAAGAACTAATTGCTCAGAGCTTTTAGTAATACTATCATTAAGAACTTCATCCATTATTGCTTGAGAAGAATTTTTTGTTCTATGTACCTTACTGTTATATTTAAGAGCAAGCTTATCAATTACCTCTGAACCTGTAATTGGAGCAAAAAATGTAGAGCCTGGAGTACTCTTAAATATTATTAAAGAGACAAACGCTTGGAATAAATCATCCTTTATAACTTTACCTGATTTGTCAACTAATATAAGTTTCTCAGCATTCTTATCAATAATTGCAGCAAAATCTGAATTTGTATCTTCAAGTTTAGTGGCTAAAGAATCTAAATCACTATCAGTTTTATATAAAAAACTGGCTACAGTACAACCCAGACTGTTAAGTGTTGAGATAACGATTGATAGTACAAATTCTGATTGAGAAAAAACGCAAACCTTTATATTTTTCTCTCTGATTAAGGCAATATCAATTTTACTATTTATTGAACGCATATAGTAGTTACTAAAATCAGTAATATTATTTAACCTACTAATTTGTTCTGCTGAGCATCTTTTAAAATCTTCCTTAAAAAATGAATTTTCAATTTTTCGCTCATTAAGTCGGCTAATAGGAGCACCTCTGGCATCCATGAAGTCCACTCTTACCATATTTTCATTGTCAATATCTGTTTTTATATGGATACCGCCTTCAACAGCTAGGAACCCAATAGCGGATCGCGCAATAGGAGTCAAAAGACTGCTCATATTATAAACTTCAACGCCAACTGACAAAATGCCTGATATAAAGGCATGCTTAAACATTCTGGCAGAATTGGAATTTGTTGAGCTAACAACAACTCTAGAACCTATTTTAAATTGCGAACCATAGGCTGCACCTAGTCTTGTTGCGAACTCAGGTGACACATCAACATTAATTATACCTGAAATTCCATTTTCTCCAAATATCCTATTAGAATGTTTAGATCCCCATATCATGTTCCTATCAATAATGGCAAATGGCTCAATTATTTTTTCTGGCCAAATTTTTATATTAGGCTTTACTATGACTCTTTCATTAATCTTACATCCTTCACCTATAACTGCATTTTCAAATACTGAAACATAATGTTTGAGATTTACATGGTTGCATAGAATAGCGCCTCTTAATTCACTTCCATATCCTACATAACAATTATCCCAAATGATACTGCGAACAATAGATACATCGTCCTCTATAATAGTATTGTTTCCTATGATGGTGTAGTTATCAATTAAAGTACCATTACCAATTTTGCAGTTGTTACCTATTATGCAGGGACCATTAATTTCTGCATTACTTTCAATAGTTGTACCAGAACCAACCCAGACATTTTCCTTGATTTGAACTCCGTCGAAAGCTATATTTATTTTTTTGTCAAGAATGTCACAGTGAGATTTTATATAAGACCTAATGTCACCAATGTCACACCAATAATCAGACATAACGTATCCAAACATTTTCTTTGAAGAAGATAAAAGAGAAGGAAATATATCACGGCTAAAATCCATATTTTTATTAGGTTGAATGTAATTAAAGATTTCAGGTTCAAGTATGTATGTACCAGTATTTACTGTGTCACTGAATATTTCTCCCCAACTTGGTTTTTCAAGAAAGCCAGTGATGGACCCATCTTCATTCGTTAAAACAATTCCATAATCAAGAGGAAAATCAACTTTAGTCAGTACTAGTGTTGCTATAGACTTTTTTTGCTTGTGAAACTCAATTGCTTTTGCAATATCCAGATTTGTGATAGAATCCCCACTAATTACAATAAAGGATTCATCTAAAAAACTTTGAGCACTTTTTACTCCTCCCGCTGTTCCAAGTGGAGTTTCCTCAATAAAATAAGTAATATTAACACCTAAGTTTTTACCATTACCAAAGTAATCCTTAATAAGTTGAGGATGATACATCAAGGTAATACCAATATCAGTAATACCAAACTGCTTTAATAAATCAATAGTATGCTCCATAACGGGTTTATTCATTATGGAAACCATCGGTTTTGGCAAATCGCAAGTAAGAGGTCTGAGTCTAGAGCCTTCTCCACCAGCCATTATAATAGCTTTCACACTATCACCCCACAATACTGGTATTTAATTTCTTGTTTTTGAAATCTATACTAAATATATTCAATATATATTCAATAAATATTATAATAATCCTCTAAATTTCTAATCTATTACACCAAAACTCCCTTCAATGACTGAAAGCGCATTGTTTCTACTGTCTGGGTCAACGTTAATTTCTAATTTCACAACTGTGGATACGATAGCTCCGGGAAATTTTTTCAATACTTGTTTTTGGCTGATTCCAACATGAAGTCCAAATTCTGTAGTGTTTAGATGAGCCATAGTTATTCCATTAGATTTTAAATTACACATTGCGTTATTAGCATCATATAAATTTGTGTATAGTGCTGTAATTTTGTCTTCCATGTTTGCTTACCTCCAATATTATAAATACTAATTGTTAATTAGTATTTACAGATTATTAAGAAATAAGCAATTTAAAATTAGATACATATACCAGTATTAAATTGATAAATCCAAAAAAGAGACTTATATTAATCTTTAAAGGTAAATATTTTATTAAATATAAATCCAATAAGCGTGTAAAATATCATTCCAAGTAGCTGAGAAATGTCTTTGTTAATGCTTAACTTTTCAACCAAAAGGATAACAAAACCTAACTGAAGCAGATAACATACAGCAAAAACTGCTGAAAACCTTAAAAATTGTCTTATTGTTGATGTTTGATTTGCTTTAAAAGTCCAGAATTTGTTCATTATAAAGCTATTGATAAATCCCGCTACATATCCTACTGCATTTGATGTTTTATAGGACACACCAAAGCCTTTCATTAATACAAATAGAATTATGCCGGTTATTAATGTATTGATTACACCTACTAAACCGTATTTAATTATTTGACCAAATTTGTTAATAAATTTATCTTTTAGAATGTTGTAAGTACTCATATTTTTCCTTCGTTTCTGTATATATATAATACTATGTTAATACATACCATTATAGGCAACTTGGCTATCTTAATCAAGTTTGTATTTTAAATGGTTTGTGATTGTTTAAATAGGTGGTAATGTATGTCAACTAAAAAGAAGAAAATTTCACTTGTTTATGCTTCAAAAGGTGTTATATCTTTTAAAAATGATATTCCACTTCATTTAATGATTGTTATATACATAGCTGCTTTTATTTTTTTAGCAATAAGACCAGTTAATCAGTTTGAATGGTGGTTTGAAAATCTAGCTTCCATCATTGTAGTAGCATTATTAGCAGGAACATACCGAAAAAATAGGTTAACCAATTTATCATATGCTAGTATACTAATTTTGCTTGTTCTACATACTCTGGGCGCGCATTATACATATTCGATTTGCCCAATCGGAGATTGGATGAAAGTCTTTTTTGGATTTAAGAGAAATAACTTTGACAGGCTTGTAAGCTTTACTTTTGGACTCTTAAGTTCTCTTCCTATGATGGAGATAATATATCGAAAATTCCGTCTTAGATATATTCAAGCTTGCATGCTTTCTAGTGTTTTCATTTTGGCGCTTTTTGCATTTTATGAACTTGCGCGAATGTATTCTTTAATGGTATTGAGCTCACAGCAAGCAACAATATTTTTAGGATTACAGGGAGATGTATGGGATTGCCAAAATGATATGGCATTAGGACTATTAGGTTCTGTGATTACTATGGGTGGTTGTATTCTATACAGACTTAGTAAAAAACATAAAATACATATTGTTAAAATCTGAAACAATTATAGAACATATTTATTTCTTAGAGTTTCAATTGAGAGTTGTAGGGAATAATATAAACAGATTTCTAAGATAAATTTGGAGTTTTTACTCACACTAAAGCTTAGAAAACATTACATTTGCTAGCTACTATATTGAATTTGCTAACCAACAGAGGAGATACAATGATATTTAGACTGGG
Source organism: Bacillota bacterium (assembly GCA_023391425.1). Taxonomy (GTDB): domain Bacteria; phylum Bacillota; class Clostridia; order Acetivibrionales; family DSM-1351; genus Ruminiclostridium. The sequence continues at coordinate 22,456 of JAEWAX010000047.1, forward strand.
ATTTGTTGCAATGACATTAAGTTTAGAAAATTGTTCACCATCAGGAACAGTTACTTATGCAACGTATAAAAATCTTAAGGATGAAAATGCAAGGAGAGTAAGGCTTGCACGAATAGCAAAATGTAATATAGAAAACACCTTAAGAATACTAAAAAACAGTTATGCGCTAAATATTGAAGTGTATAGAATTACTTCCAAACTGATACCTCTTGCAACCCATGATGCACTAGGTGGTTGGGATTATTCTACTGAATTCCAGAATGAGTTTAAAACCTTGGGAGATTATATAAAGTCTAAAAATTTTAGAATTAGTGCTCATCCTGATCATTTTACAATTTTGAATCCCATAAAACCAGAAGTCCTTCAGGCATCGATCAGAGACCTAGAATATCATGTGAATTTGTTTGAAGCGTTAGGACTCTACGATTATAAATATAAGCTAGTGCTTCATGTCGGTGGGGTATATGGTGATAAAGAAAAAGCTATTGAGAGGTTCAAACAAAATTTTGTAAAGCTTCCTGATAGAATAAGAAAAAGAATAATTTTAGAGAATGATGATAAATCATTTACAGCTTCCGATGTGTTAGAAATTTGTGAGGAATTATGCATTCCAATGGTAATAGATGTCCATCATCATAATTGCGTTAATAATGGTGAACAAATAGAGGAGCTCCTACCTAGAATATTTGAAACTTGGGATAAGGAGCCAGAACCTCCCAAAATACACTTTTCAAGTCCAAAAAGTGATAAAGATTTTAGAAGTCATGCAGATTATATTAACTATGAAGATTTTGTGAAATTTATAAATACTGCAAAAGTATTTGGTAAAGACATAGATATTATGTTGGAGGTAAAAATGAAAGATAAAGCACTATTAGAGCTTTCAGATAAGCTTGGCCAGACTGAAGGATTAATTCAAATAAATAAGTCAACCTTTAAGATTTGATAATATTTTTGATGAAATAGGTAAAGAATAAAATTGCAATACCAAGAAACAAAGAATGCGTGGACTGTATTTTGAAATTTGTAAATGGGTAAAATTAATCTAATTTTCGAAAGGGTGTTATTATGAACAAAAATAAACCAAAAAGTGATAATGAAAATCTTTCGTTTGATAATGATCAACTAGGAGAAAATAAAAATAACAATGGTGGTGGAAAGAAGGAAAGTGGATCTGGCTGTGGCTGTGGTAAGAGTAAAAAATAGTTTGAATGCTATTTTAAGGTAAGCTGTATTTGTAAATACTCAAACTAAATGGATTGCAAATAAAATGAGAATTGGGGTAATACCCCAATTCTCATTTTATTTGAGCACATTATTTCCTTGTATCAAATTTTAATGGTATAATATAACTCTGATTAAAAGATTAACTGAAGGTACTAGCCCAATACATTTGACGTATATAGCATTTGAGAGAGATTATATTGGGTTAAATGTTTATGGAGGTATAATGATAACGGTATTGTCCTTAAGCCCTGCTGTAGATAAGATTTATACAATAAATGATTTCTGTGCAGGGGGATTATATAGAGTAAGTAATTGCATACAATCACCTGGAGGTAAAGGAATCAATGTTGCAAGAGTTACAAGAATGCTTAACACTGAAGTAGCAGTCTTAGGCTTTAAGGCTGGTAGCAATGGTCAGTGGTTGGAGGATAGCCTCATTGATATTGGAGCAGATACACATTTTGTAGAAGTAGAAGGTCAGTCAAGAACAAATAATAATATTATTGATAAAGTTAATAATAGAGAAACAGAAATCCTTGAAGAGGGACCAATAATAAGCCAAAACGCATGGACTCAGTTTTTAGACGTGTTCACTCAGCAGATAAAAAACACAAAAGTGCTTGTTTGTTCAGGAGGACTACCAAAAGGGTTATCAACAGAAACGTATGCAAGGCTTATTGAAGAAGCAAATAAGTTTTGCGTTAAAACAATTCTAGATGCTAGCGGGGAAGTACTAAAGCAGGGTATTAAAGCTAAGCCTTATCTGATAAAACCAAATTTACGAGAACTCTCAACCTACTTTGATACACAGTTTACTTCCGAATCACAGATTGTAAAAGCTTGTAAAGCAATAATTAATGAAGGAGTAAAGGTAGTTGTCACTTCTCTGGGAGAGCAAGGAGCTATATTGGTGACAGAAAATACTGCATTTAAGGCCTATCCAGTTGATGTAGAGGTGGTAAATACTATAGGCTCTGGAGATTCTATGGTAGCAGGCATAAGTACTGGTATAGAGGGTAATCTATCAGTAGAAGATTGCTTAAGACTTGGCTGTGCATGTGCTACTTCCAACACAGAATTTATAGAAATTGGAATTATTAATAGCGATAGAGTTGAGCAATTAAAGCAAAAATTAATTATAACGAGGCAATAGATATCCCCCACCTCTTATAGGTGGCGGGTACCGCTTCGGTTTTCAGGCGGCGAGCATATCTCCCGCCTCGTTGAAACGCTGCTAATGAAATTAAATTTTTCTACAACCGAAAAATTTAATTTTGAATTGAGGCGTTATAAAAGAGATTTAGGAATAGCAAGTAATTCAGCTCTTGCCATGGACTATAAATAAGTGCGTATTGAAAACTGTTATAAGATAATTATATAGTTAATTTATGAGGTGAAATAATATGACCATTGTTGAACAATTGATTAAAGAATTTAATCTTAAGCCTTTTCAGGTACAAAATACAGTTAAATTAATTGATGAAGGTAATACTATACCTTTTATTGCTCGTTATAGAAAAGAAGTTACTGGTGAACTGAATGACCAAGTACTAAGAGAATTATATGAACGCCTAATATACTTACGAAACTTAGATGAAAGACGTGAGGATGTAAGGAGACTAATAGAAGCGCAGGGTAAGCTGACTGAAGAAATAAGCAGGTCATTAGACGCTTCTGTGACACTTCAGGAGCTAGAAGACATTTATCGGCCTTATAAGGTTAAAAGAAAAACACGAGCATCAATTGCAAAGGAGAAGGGCTTAGAACCATTGGCAACAATTATTTTTGCACAAATGCCATCACGAACTTCTGTAGATGAAATAGCCTCAAGGTATATTGATGAGGAAAAAGGAGTAAACACAATAGAAGAGGCATTAGCTGGTGCAATGGATATTATAGCAGAAGAGGTCTCTGACAATGCGCAGTACCGTAAAGTGTTAAGAGAAATAATATTTAAAAACGGAATGATTTTCTCAACCGCAAAGAAAGAAGAAGATTCTGTTTATAGGATGTATTATGACTTTAAAGAGCCTGTTTCAAAAATAGCCAATCATAGGGTTTTAGCACTAAATAGAGGTGAAAAGGAAGAATTCTTACAAGTCAAAATAGATGTGGATAGTTCAATAGGATTGTCATTCTTAAAGGGCAAGACTATTAAGAATACAAACCCTGCTATGGCAAAATATGTTGAGAATGCTATTGAAGACTCTTACAATAGACTAATTTTCCCATCATTAGAGAGGGATGTTAGAAATCAATTAACAGATTTAGCTCAGGAGCAGGCTATGAAAGTGTTTTCTGAAAATCTAAGAAATCTCCTTTTACAGCCTCCAGTAAAGGACAGAGTTGTCTTAGGACTAGACCCGGCCTACAGGACAGGCTGCAAGCTGGCTGTTGTGGACGAAACTGGTAAAGTTCTTGAGACAGCTGTAATATATCCCACTCCACCACAAAACAAAGTGGAAGAGGCTAAAGTAAAAGTTAAACATTTAATTGAAAAGTATAAAGTTGATATTATTTCGATTGGGAATGGTACAGCGTCAAAAGAATCTGAGATGTTTGTCGTTGAGCTATTAAAAGAAATAGATAGAAGAGTATTTTATATGGTTGTCAGTGAGGCTGGTGCGTCTGTATACTCTGCATCAAAGCTGGCTGCTGAAGAGTTTCCGGATTTTGATGTAGCACTTCGTAGTGCGGTTTCAATTGCAAGGAGACTTCAAGATCCATTGGCAGAATTAGTAAAGATTGATCCTAAAGCTATCGGTGTTGGACAGTATCAGCATGATATGAACCAGAAAAGACTGGGTGAATCTTTAGGAGGAGTAGTCGAAGCTTGTGTAAATGATGTTGGCGTAGATTTAAATACTGCTTCAGCTTCTTTACTATCATATATATCAGGAGTATCAGCTGCTATAGCTAAAAATGTAGTAGAGTATAGAGAGCAAAATGGTAAGTTTAAAAATAGAAATGAAATAAAAAAGGTTAAAAAGCTTGGGGATAAAACCTTTGAACAATGTGCGGGTTTTCTTAGGATAACCGACGGTGAGAATATCCTAGATAACACCTCTGTTCATCCAGAGTCATACAAGGCTGCAAAGCAGCTCTTAGATAAAATGAATTATACCTTATCTGATGTAAATTTAAAAAAGTTAGTTGGATTAGATAAAAAAGTTGAGCAAAGTGGGGTAGCAAAAATTGCAGAAGAACTTGAAATAGGAGTACCAACATTAAAAGATATTATTAAAGAGTTATTAAAGCCTGGAAGAGACCCAAGAGATGAACTACCAAAACCAATTCTGCACACAGACATTCTTCAAATAGAGGATTTGAAATCAGGAATGGTGCTCACTGGAACAGTTAGAAATGTTGCAGATTTTGGAGCTTTTGTTGACATAGGGGTGCATCAAGATGGACTTGTGCATATTTCACAACTTGCTGATAAATTTGTTAAAAATCCTATGGAGGTTGTGGCGGTAGGCGATATTGTCAAGGTTAGAGTTTTAGAGGTTGATGCTGATAGAAAAAGAATATCACTTAGCATGAGAGAGATTAACTAATACTAATTATCTATGAAATCAGCTTATTTAGTTGTCCAGAAGTAATAAACTATGGTATTATTTAGCTATGCTTTTGTTTTAGACAACGGCTTTATATTACCTTGTACACTAGATAGAAAAGAAAGAAGGACAAATTAATGGGAACATTTAAAAATGCTGTTCATCTACTTACTAAGAGGCCGTCGATACTTATTTTAACTATTATACTTAGTTCCATAATATGTGTGGTTGAGAACCTTTTCATTACATTGTTTTATGGAATTACCATGTTTAAAACAGGAAGCCCTTTTGATGACTATATTAATATAATTCAGTTTGTAATTGATACAATACTTGTACCACAAACGGCTGTAAAGATAATAATGGCATTAGTAGTTCTTATAGTTGTGGTTGCTCTGATTTTTGCTCTATTGTTGTCTGGATATTTTAATATATTAAATAATACTGTGCAAGGCAAAAATAAAACTAACGAAAGCGAATTTATTGCTGGCATCAAAAAGTATTTTTTAAGAATGATTTCACTAAATTTATGGACATTGTGCGCAGCTGTTTTGTTTGTTATTTATGTTTTGGTTGCATCTATCCCAGCTGCAATATTCATTGATAATGCGTTTAATGGTACTATTAATATAATCGCTGGTATTTTACTCTTTATTATCACTATCTTAGTTTTATTCTTTAGCTTTGCTTTTATTAGACAATATTTAGTGTTTTGGTATCCAGCAGCTATGATATATGATAAAAACCACTTTAAAATAGCAAAAAAAATATCTAATAGTAATTTTTGGACTTTACTATCAAAATTTATTGTTTTTGATGTTATTATATTAGTATTTGATTCTATATATGTAATAACTAGTTTTTCCTTGGCAAATGCTCAGATTGTTTCAGGAGCTACAAGTAACATATTGCTATTTGTTAATATTATTTTTAAGACTATTTATATTGCGCTAATAGTATGTTTTGTGTTTTATTCATTTAAAAATTGTAATGATAAGTTTCAGTACAAAAAAATAGCCCAAGACTAAAAAATATCTAGTAACAGGTAAGCTAGAATGATTATAAGTATTTCATCCTCCATTTTATCTGTCATAAGTAGTAGAATTAGACCTACAAGAAGTAAGTCATCTATATAGATATCATGACCGAAAATATTAATAAGAGGATCATTTGACCTATCACCTCTATCATCTTTTTCACCAGATCCAAATAGTGAATTAAGAAAGCTGAATGCCTGTGGATTCTTTTTTTCTTTAGGAATAACAGGCTCCTCTACTGGTGGTAAAGCATTCTCTTCTACTATAGGGGGCTGAGGAGAGTGTGATTTGTGATCTTTTGAGTGAGATTCACTTTTTTTATATTTTCGAGATTTTGGAGAATGCTTACTGTAAGCCATACTTTCCACTCCTGTCCAAACTAGTTCTATCCGTTAAGAACTGATATCTTATACTTATCGCTATTCTGAATCGTCAAATAGTTTTGTTAAACTACCCATTTTTAAAAGCTTCATACATGTTTGGAGCTTCTTTTGCCTATGTTTGTTTAGATATGGATTAATTGCATTTAATAAATTCACTTTAGGATCATTAGGTGCACTAAGCATATTCACAGCTTTTTTCATTTTCCTTGCTGCATCATTTAACTCGTCAGTCCCTACTTTAGGGGAGTCTCCAGTTGTATTTGTCTTTTGAGTAGTATCATCCGTAGGGCTTTCTTCTTTTGTATTGTTATTAGACATAAGCATGTTTAATAAGCCCTTAACATTATCCGGGATATTTGCATTTGAGTTTTGTCCTAGCATATCTGCTATTTGTTTAAATTTATCTCCCATCTCGTCACTCATTCAAATACCTCCAATTATAGTTTGTTGCTAAGAATTGAGAAAATCATTAACTTTTTTCATTATGACATCACTATCTTTTCCCAGTAACTTTTCTAGTTTATTCAAATCAGTCTGAGTCATTTTCTTCTTAATTTCATCTTTATTGATTTTTAAATTTTTGATTTTTTCATCATCAAACTCATTAATTTTGTTTATCAATTCTTCTTTATCAATTTTTTCTAATTTTTTTTTGAATTCATCTGTATCTTCTTTCTTTAGCATATCAATTGCCTGATTTACCTTGGATTGAATCATCTTGTCTGCCAACATGTCTTGCAATTTCTTACTTAATGAATCTCCCATAAAAACCTCCAATTTAATAGAAATTTAATTGTTTGACTAATTACAGTTTATGCCATATGACAAGCTTAATATGTACAAACCTCTTTCTTAAATTTGAAATAGAAGCTTGGATTCTTAACCCAAGCTTCTATTTTAAGTAGTTTTTGCCGTTACTGGGCAGTTGCATAGAATTAATCGCAATCTTCGTTATCGCAGCAGCAAACGAACAATAACAATAATATAATTGCAAGCCAAATTAGCCAGTCGCAGTCACTACCGAATAAATCTGAGAAGCAACCTGAACCATTATTGCAGCAGCAGAAGAAAATAATTGCTAATATTATTAGCCATGTACATCCTATACCACTTTCACCGCTTTTACCTCCACCGAAACATCCCATAATTTTACCTCCAAAAAATATATTTAGTATACTGCATAGTATGTAGATGAAATAAAAGTTGTTACACCAACATTTATTATTTTAAAAATAATAAATGTTGGTATATTATATAAGTAAAGCAGTTTAATCTACTTTTAGACTCTGAGGGAGTAAAGGCGCATCACCCGGAATCTATAAAATTCGCTTATCGGATATCTACCGCAGCTTATACTCCCGCCCTAATATATGGCAGATAAACTGCGCTATGGCCTTGGATTGTGATTTCTAAGGTACACAAATATTAGTAGAATGAAATTAGCTGTTCAATAAGGAGAGAATAAATTATGTTTGATGTAATAATTATTGGAAAAGGTCCTGCAGGCATATCAGCATCACTATATACTGTCCGAGCTGGGCTTAAGACATTGGTGATTGGGCAAGATAATAGCGCCTTGAAAAAAGCTGATAGAATTGAGAATTACTTTGGATTTTCTGAGCCTGTTTCAGGTCAGTATCTTCTAGAACAAGGGATAAAACAGGCACAGCGTCTGGGTGTTAAGTTTAGTGATAATGAAGTAATAGCAATAGAAAAGGGTGAGTATTTTGACATATATACCACAGATCAAAACTATTCATGTAAGGCAGTATTGTTAGCTACTGGTCAGAAGATAGTAAAAGTAAAAATAGATAGACTGGCTGAATTTGAGGGGAATGGTGTCAGCTATTGTACTACTTGTGATGGTTTTTTCTACAGAGGCCTCAAGGTTGGACTGGTAGGCTATAAGGATTATGTTATACATGAAGCTTTGGAATTAGAACCTTTAACAAAGAATATCACAATTTATACCAATGGAAACCAATTAGAACTTACTGAAAAATACAAGAAACTTGCTTCTCATTTTTCAATAAATGACAAGCTAATCAAGGGTATCGATGGTAAGGAGGTCATTGAAAGTATATGTTTTCAAGACGGGACGCAAGAGAATATTGATGGATTATTTATTGCATTTGATTCGGCATCAAGTATAGATTTTGCAAGAAAACTGGGTGTAATAACAAGTAAAAATTCTGTTGTCGTTGATGAGAAACAACAAACAAATCTAAAGGGATTATTTGCTGCTGGTGATTGCACAGGGGGAATAAAGCAAGTTTCAACTGCAGTTGGACAAGGGGCGTTAGCAGGTAAACAAATGATTGCGTATATAAGAGAATAGTATATTAATGCAAATTAGTATTATACTTTCCCTAGAACCAATTTATATTATTTAAAAGCAAATTCCTATAATAATTAGAAAGTAAACAAGCGTTAATGTATTTTGTGCTTATTGAAATAATTTACATGGAGTGATAAAATATGGCTAATAATAGCAGTTATTAGATATAGGAGATAGGTATGTTTGTAGTATTTATATTATTATGGGTTATTGCAATACTGTTAATTTATGCAAATCCAAAAACAACATGGGCTCGGTGGGCTAGTAGTTGTTTGTTCCTAAATGGATTTGGTGGTGTTGCTGTAATATTTAATGACGATTTAATTCCGTTTATAAATCAGACAAATAACTCAAACCTAATGTTTTTGTGTTTAGTAGGAAAGTATATTGCAAACGTGCTCCAACATTATTTAGCAACTTATGCTTTTATTGGCTTTGTGCTTTTTTTTACAAATTTTCTAGATGTTAAACTTAGCAATACTACAAAACATATTATTTTAACGATATTAGCTATTCCGAGTATTATGATGTTTGTTTTTTATTCTTATGGATTAACATTTGAACCCAATTATATAGTATTATCAGCATGGGTGGTTTTATATACTTTAATAGCAAATATCATACTAATTATTAGTATTTTAAAAGAAAAAGACCGTACAAAAAAGTATCAGAAGCTTTTAGTAGGCCTTTTTGCTATTCCTACCACTTTGTCTATAATGTGGACTAGTTATTTGTCCGTGGCTGTTGGTTATCATGAAATATGGTATTTTAACTATTGGATAATACTATTTCAATTTACAGTATTTATAATTATGGCTTTAAAATATGGTTTTCTTGGTGTAAGGCTTAGAGTTGAAAGATGCAATCTAGATGAAACGATAGATACAGTAATTAACGGAATAAGTGTAATATCTCATGCAATTAAAAACGAAGCTGCTACTATTAGTCTGTGTGTTGATACAATACGATGTACTGATAAAATAGATTCAAATACTGACAAAAAGTTAAATATTATTAAGGAATCAAGTAAAAGCTTGTCTGAGTTTACCCAGAGAATAAATAAATTTAGAATATTTGAAATGGATCTGGAGCCATATGTTCTTAACATTATAGTTGAAAAAGTTATTAGACAAGTTATGCCAATAACTTCTGGCAAAGACATAAAAATAATAAATAATAGTAAAGAAGATGTTACTATAATGATAGATGCAGTACATATAACGGAGGTTCTTAAAAATATATTAATTAATGCAATTGAGGCTATTGAGATTAAAGGAACAATATATATTGAAACAGAAGTTATCAATGGAAATATTTGCTTATCTGTTATAGACAATGGTGTAGGAATTCCCCAAAAATCTATTGAAAAAGTACTGACTCCATTTTATTCAACTAAAAAGGGAAAGAATAATTTTGGCCTGGGGCTAAGCTATTGCTACAAAGTTATGAAATGCCATAATGGATGCCTGAAAATAAGTAGTGTAGTAAACCAAGGTACAAAAATGTCACTATTCTTTCCAATAGAAAGAGTCCTCAGTATTAAGAATAGTGTTTCAGCAGAAAATTGAGTAACTAATAATATAAAAAATAAGTATAATAAGACAAGTTTTCTTTATCTTAAAAAAATGTTAAAAAACGTTGACAAGTTAGAATACTTCCAATTGCTTGGGCATAGAAATAATGTGTAAGGGATGAATATTCATAAATCAACTTTTAACATTTTTTGTGAGGTGGAATAAAGATGCGAAAACTATTAAGTCTTATTTTAGTATGTGGAATTATGATGACTATTTTTACAGGTTGCACGCTGCTTGATAAACTTGGAGTTGGCAGTGCAAATAATGACGAATTGACTCCTGTCAGTAGTGTAACAATGGGTGACAATGAAGCAAGTAGCTTAAAAGATAAAACTCCAATTCAACTATATTTTATAGATGAGCAAGGGAATAAACTCTCATCAGAAACAAGATATATTAATAATTCAGATACAAGTAAAGGTAATGAATACCTAGCTACTACAATATTAAAAGAACTTATAAAGGGGCCAGCAAAAGGAAGCTTATTACAAACATATATTCCGCAAGGAACAACTGTTCATGCTGATGTAGCTATCAAGGATGGTATAGCAACAGTTGATTTATCAAAAGATTTTATAGATAAACATCCTGGTGGTAAGAAGAAAGAACAGTTAACTCTTTACTCAATAGTAAATACATTAACTGAGATAAGTGATATAAAATCAGTACAGTTTAAAATTGATGGTAAAGTGAAAAAGGAGTTTAAGGGCAATTACCAAATTGATGTAGCTTATCCTAGATCAGCTTACTTAATATCTGCACAACCAGCAGAAAATAGCTCCAAAGATGACGTAACTAAAAACAATACTGTACAACCATCAAAAGAAGAGAGTAAAGATAAAATGCTAGAAAAAGATAAAAACCTAGAGAAAGATAAAAACCTAGAGAAATCTCAAGAAAAAGAAAATACCACTAAAGACAAACAAACTAATTCAGAGGCAAAGGATAATGTTGATAATATTGAAACAAATGGAGAATTACTAGAGTAGGCATCTATACTAGTTTGCATTTAATAATATAAAATATGCCAAGGTATCTTGAAGGGGATTATATGCTTTGAAACTTTAATCATTGCTTATCCCTTAATAGATACCTTGTTTTAGTTAATCTTTTACTCAATGCCCACAACACCCGCCGCATACATGCTTGTTAGGACATTCTCCTCCGCTGGACTTTCTTGATTGTATAATATTTATATTTTTAAATACAGCTTCCAAATCGTGGCTTCCACACTCTGGACAGCTTATCTGCTTGTCTTCACGTTCACTCATTTTTGCCATAATATTAAATTCATTACCACACTTTGAGCACTTTAAATCGTAAAATGGCATAGTCTAAAATCTCCTTTTTATGATGATTGGGGACGAAAAAAATAATATCAGATACAATAATCTTAATAATTAATCCCAAAATACATTATACCATTGATTAAGACAAGCATCTATTCTTGTTTGGTAATAAACGTATAATAAATGCTTTATAAACGGAAAATATTGATAAACAGAGTTCTTGTTTTCGGATGGAAATCTTTTTTTCGTGTTATTAGAGTATTGGAAGTTGTCAATCATAATGTACTATGTGATGGATATACGGTTTATGGAGGATATTTATGCATACAGTTTGGAAAGGTTCAATCAGCTTTGGATTGGTTAATATACCTGTAAAAATGTTTACAGCGACTGAGGATAAGGATATACGGTTTAAATATATTCATAAGGAATGTCATACACCAGTTAAATATAAGAAAATGTGCCCAGCTTGCAATAAAGAGGTGCAGCCGGATGATATAGTGAAAGGATATGAATATGAACCTGGTAAGTATGTCATTTTGACTGATGAGGATTTTGAAGCTATAGAAACAAAGGGTGAAAGAACAGTTGAAATAATAGACTTTGTCAAACTTGAGGAGATTGATCCAATTTATTTTGATAAGACATATTTCTTAGCACCTCAAGAAACTGGGGGAAAGGCATATACACTCTTAAGAGAGGCACTTAGTGGGAAAGAAAGAATAGCAATTTCGAAAATAACTATAAGAGATCGAGAATCTCTTGCTGTAATTAGAGTATACAATAACGTTATCGTTTTAGAGACAATATTTTATCCAGATGAGGTCAGAGATTATAAGCAAGTTCCAGGGATTCCTGAAAATCTTCAGACGACGAAGGCCGAATTAGATATGGCTGTACAGCTAATTGAAAATCTCACAACACAATTTAATCCAGAAAAATACATCGACACATATCGCGAAAGACTTCTTGAACGTATAAATGCAAAAGTTGAAGGTGAGGAAATTGTTGTTAAGAAAGAGACTGAAAAGAATAATGTTGTAAGCCTAATGGAGGCCTTAAAGCAAAGTATACAAATGTCAAAGAGTAATAAGAAGACTACGAAAGAACCTAAGGGTGTGACTTCGGGGGATAAAGCTACGGCGGCAGAGGGGAAAGCTCTGGCGACGGAGGACAAAGCTGCGGCACCGGAGGACAAAACTGAGCCAGATAAAAAAGAGGCTGCTGCTGACAAGCCAAAGAGAAAGCCAAAGAAGGCTAAGGAGACAATCAAAACATGAATTGGATAGAACCGATGGAGCCAATTAGCGCTATAGAAGTGAAGGATAGCCCTGAATATATTCACGAAATAAAGTGGGATGGTATAAGGGGGTTGGTATACTTACAGAATAAGGAATTAAAAATATATACTAAGAAGGGTAATGATAGAACAGAGTTTTACCCTGAGCTTAATATTTTCGAACTTAATGCTCAAGATATAATACTTGACGGAGAGATAATTGTCCTTGATAAGGAGGGCTTACCATCATTTTATAATAGCCTTATTCGTGAAACTGTTAAAAGTAAAAAAAACCTGAAATACTATCAAAACAACTATCCAATTAACTATATAGTATTTGATATTTTAAAGTATAAGGACAAGCTGTTAACTAAGTATCCTTTATATGAAAGAAAGCAGCTCTTGGAACAACTATTAAACTCCATCGTAAATCATAATGATACTATTCGTTTGTCAGAGGTGTATTCTGATGGAAAGGATTTGTATCAGAAAATGAAGCAAAAAAATATGGAAGGGATTGTCTCGAAAAAGACAAATAGTCTCTATATAGCTGGAAAAAAGCACGATGCATGGTTTAAAACAAAGTTCACAAAGAAAATGCTTTGCGTCATTGGAGGTATACAGTGGAAGGGTGATAGGCCAAATTCTTTGGTATTAGGTATTAAGACTCTTGAAAAAGAAAAAATGATTTATATGGGGAAAGCATCTTTAGGCTTAAAAGAGTCAGATTTGAAATTATTAAAGGAGTACAGAAACGAGCTAACACAAGATGAATGCCCATTTTTAGAGAGTAGCATATCAAGCTTAGATTTATTGGGTAAAGAACTCACTTGGGTAAACCCCGCCATAACCTGTTGGATTAATTTTCTTGAGTTATCGAACGATGGCCACTTTAGGCATCCCAAAATTATAGGGTTTACAGCACTACCTGTTGAAGAAGCTAATGGGAGGATTTTGACGGACTAATGGACATAATAGACATGAAGGTAGAAATAGAAAACAAAATAATCGATTTAAAGAATCCAGACAAGCTTTTATGGCCTGAGGCAAATATCACAAAGCGTGATTTTATTGAAACGATGACTGTATTGGCTCCATTTATGATAAAGTATACAAAAAATAGATTACTAACTTCTATTAGGTATCCACATGGTGTTGGTGAAAAGAGTTTTTTTCAAAAAGAAAAGCCACAGAACACGCCGGATTGGGTTAAAACAGTAGAGTTTAATGATAAAAATTATATTGTACTAAACTCTGCAGCTACTCTAATTTGGTTATGTACTCAAGCTGCTTTAGAACTCCATACAAGTTTTAATGTATATGATGAGCCAGATCATCCCTCATACCTCGTGTTTGATCTTGACCCCGATGATGACCAGAGGTTTGAGGATGTAGTAGAAATTGCTTTAAGT
>JAEWAX010000072.1 GCA_023391425.1 Bacillota bacterium
AAAAGAAAAGCCGACTTTTCCCCATAAAGAGCAGCACTTTGGTTCAACATTTCCTTCAAATTTCCAACGTTCTTTACATCATATAATGTAGTAGGTTTCATATATTCACCCCAAAAATCTAAACAAAGATAACACCGTATCATTGAACTATAACATACAAACTTTTATGATACAATCTTTGTACAAAATTTATTATATTGTTCATGGATTATAAAGGGATTGTTCAGCAGCAAAAACATGCATAGAGAGGAACTGTCTTCTTATCATCCTCAAAACCAAAATTTTTAACAGATAGCTTTATGGCATATTCTGGCTTATGTGTATCCATATAAACCTTTAAGCTTTTAGCTTTAGTGTTGTCAGCTGATTTAACTTCAACTGGAATAATTTTGCCTTTTCGCTGGATAATAAAGTCAACCTCTGCCCCTCTATCTGATTCCCAGTAATAATTGGTATATCCATTTGCAGTTAATTGATTGCAAACATAGTTTTCTACCATACCACCTTTAAAGTCATTGAGTTCACTTGAAAGATAGAGAACATCCTCTGGTACGATTTCTTTTTTTGCACAAAGCAATCCAATATCAGAAACATAAATTTTGAAAGAGTCAATATCTCGATAATTCCCTAGTGGCTTTTTAATGTTTTCAACACGGTATATTCGGCTAACAATGCCTGATAAGCAAAGCCATTCAATAGCATTTTCAAATTCTGCTGCCCTTGCACCCTTTTTTATAAGCTTATATTGAAATCTTGTATTTTTTCTTGAAAGCTGAACTGTTATGTTATCATATACCAGGCGAGTTTTTTTAATTCCATTTAGGTTATTATACTTACTCATATCATTGAGATAGCTTACTAATATCATGCTTTGTGTGTGCCTTACTAAAATATAATCCTTTGTTTCAATAAATTTATTAACACAGTCAGGCATACCACCAACTACAAGAAATTGACGATAATATTGTATAGCAGCTTCATGTAAAGCAGCTGGCATAGGTGAATTATCATTAAAGCAATGCTTAATCTGATCAACAAGCTCCACCTCACCACATGCCAGCAAAAATTCCTCCATATCCATTGGATACAAAGTTTTTATATCAATCTTTCCAACCGGAAATGAAAATTGTTCTCTGTTTACAGCAACTCCAAGCAAACTACCAGCTACAATTATGTGATATTCAGGTGCATTTTCGCAAAAATACTTTAAGGAAGTAATTGCTCTTTCGCATAACTGAACTTCATCCAATACTATCAATGTCTTTTCTTTAATAATGGTTTGATTTGCAATACGTGATAATATTGGAATTAGCACCATTGGTTCGATACTTTCTTCAAAGGTCTTCATAAGAGTAGGGTTAGTTTCAAAATTAAAGTACGCTACATTTTCATATTGTTTTCGCCCAAATTCTAAAATAGAATAGGTTTTCCCAACCTGTCTTGCTCCTTGCAAAATCAGTGGTTTACGATATGGGCTGTTCTTCCAAGTTATTAGATATTCGTTAATTTTTCTATACATGATATCACCCATTCCTTTATTTATGGTACCAGTATATCATATATATGTGTAAAAATTAATAATATTTCCCGAATATAACACGTTAAATTACATGAATATTTTTATGTTTTAACACTAAATCATGCCATTCTCCATAAACCATCTGCATCAAAATTCCTCTTGCATCCATCATTGGATTTTCTGGAATAGTCTTTAGCCCTAACTCAAGAATTAATTTGCCAGTTACTGCTAAGCATAATGCATCTATAACATCATCTATTTTCTTTCTATATGGAACATCACTTAAGAATTTTTCAATAACTCATCGTACATCAGAATAGTAGCTTTCCAAAATATCAAGCCTCAATATCAGCTATTTGTCTTCTCTCATCCTCATTTAAATCTAGAATTCCAAACCTCTCATATATAGTCCGTTGCAGCTTGTCCTCAATATCAAAATATGCAGGTAAATTCTTTTTAACAGGCCTTGTTAAGTCAGAAATGTAGCTTTCGCTAGCATCATGAAGTAGACAACCCAGTTGTACTCTTTGAGAATACCTTCTTAGCTTTGCTTCTTTATAGCAATTTATAGAATGCTGCGCTACAGAGTAAAAATGTTTGAAATGACCATTAGCTCTAGTCATTAGCGATAGTGCATGTGCTATATCGACTATATTAATATCTGATTTGGTAGGTTCTAAAGGATAAAATTTAATTTTGGAATATGTAAGTATGTAGTCTGACATGGGTTCTCCTATAAATACGTGATTTCTTTGGTTAATAAGGTTTATACTTTTTACATAGAATATTTATCCAGAATTCATCTTTTCTATCTTGACGAACATCTTGGGTCTTCCATACCTTGATTATTGTTAAGTCTTTATGATTTTCAATAAGGCTTTTCAATGTTACTTCATTGTAAGAGTTAAAAAGTCTTCCATCTCTAATTATTTCTCCATCTCCATACTTAAAAGACGCATAAAATATCCCTTCAGACTTTAGGCTATTTGCAATTCTTTGAATTACTATATATATTTCGTCCCTACTCACATGTAAAAGCGAAGCGCAAGCCCAAACTCCATCAAATTCCCCATTAAATCTAATATCTTGAAACCTCATTTTAATAGTTTTCTGTCCTGTAAGTTCTGAGCTAAGACGTACCATTTCGTCAGAAGCATCGAGAGAAACAACATCAAGTCCCTTATTTAAAAAATATAAAGTGTCTCTACCCGAGCCACAACCAGCATCTAGTATTTTCCCTTGAGGTTTAACATATCTTAGAAACTCCTCTAATGCTTCACTCATGTCTGCGGAGACTGTATTCTTAAAAAACTCTTCTGAATTTATATTATAAAACTCAATGCTCATATTTTTATCCCTTTCTATTCATCCTGCTTCTTGTATAGTTTAGTACATT
Source organism: Bacillota bacterium (assembly GCA_023391425.1). Lineage (GTDB taxonomy): Bacteria > Bacillota > Clostridia > Acetivibrionales > DSM-1351 > Ruminiclostridium. Next base: position 2,916 of record JAEWAX010000072.1, read on the forward strand.
TATCTCTTAACCTGTATTCAAGGATATCTTCAATATGCTTAACAAATAGTGGACTATTAAATTTTAATATTTCATCCGAAATATATAGTTCTTTATTAATTTCATCAAAGTTAAAAAAAATCGAGCTTTTGTTTATATGTTTGATTGGCATTTTAATAGCTAGGCTTTTATATTTTTCAATTGACCAATTAAGATAATTTTTACTTCCTGCGTCCTGCATATCTATAGAATTCCTTGGATTTTCATAAAAATTCTTCATTCTAAATGCTACATCATTCGCACTTACCTTTGGAGAAAGCTTTCCACCTTTAATAAATGCACTTATTGTAGGAATTTTATAAAGCTTGACCATGTTCATAGTCTCAATTTCAAGTAAAAACTGTTCAGCAGATGTATTTAACCAAATTTTTTCTTCTTCATTTAACTCACCAAACTGAGCCAATAAGCCAAGATATCCATTTTTAAGCTTAATGAACTCTGAAATTTTAATATCTGACCCTTCAAATATGTCTGTTCTTGTAGGTCGCCTTCCAAGCTCCTCTTTTAATCTATAGTATTCGTTTTCAATTCGAGTAGGTAACTTTTCATTCTTTCTAAGTTCTTCAAAAAGATCGATCAATTTTAAATCAAATTGTACACTGCAGCCTTCTGGATACACTATATCAACAATAGCTTTATTATTTCGGCTCATTGGATTTTTGCCACTTAAAAGTATAGGTAAAGTATGCGCCCGTCTATAATTTCCTATAAAATCAAGTACTGTTAAATGACTTTTATCTGAGTATTTTCTCAAACCTCTGCCAAGCTGTTGAATAAAAACTGTATATGATTCCGTAGGTCTGAGAAATAATACAGAGTCCAGTTCTGGAATATCTACACCCTCATTAAAAATATCAACAACGAAAATAACTTTTATCTCTCCATCGATTAATAAGTCAATTGCCTTTTCTCTTTGCTCTGTATAATCTCCATCTCCAGTATGTACTGCGACAGCCTTAATACCCAATTTGTTAAACTCCCCAGCCATAAAATTAGCATGACTTACCGAACAGCAAAAAGCTACAGTTTTTTTCAAGTTAAACATTTTATAATATTTAACTACCAAATCTGAACGTTTCTCTGCTGACAATGCCTTTTCAAGCTCTTTCTCGTTATATTTACCATTTTTCAAATTAATTTTATCATAATCAGTATCATCATAAACGCCATAATATCTAAACGGAACTAAATAATCTCTTTCAATAGCTTCTTTTAAATTAATCTCATAAACAAGATTATCATCACAGAATTCAAAAATATCCTTATTATCCATTCTGAATGGTGTCGCTGTAAGTCCAAGTAAAAACCTTGGTTTGAAATAATCTACAATGCACTTATAAGTGTTTGCAGCCACATGATGGAATTCATCAATAATAATATAGTCAAAAGCATTAGGTTTGAAATAGGATTCATTAAGATAGTTTTCTTTTCCAAGAGTCTGTACACTGGCAAAGATAACTTCTGCATCTTTTTGTGTGGTGGATGCTTTAAATAGCCCAAAGCTTTTGTTAGGCATAACTCTCCGAAAGCTATTGTAAGCTTGGTTTAGAATTTCTTCTCTGTGCGCTACAAATAAAATTCTTCTATATTTTAAGCTGTCAAAAGCTGCTAAGTATGTTTTCCCCACACCAGTTGCCATAACAACAAGACCTTTATCCATACCTTCTTCTCTTGTTTTGTTTAAATGGTAAAGAGCTTCAATTTGAGCACCATACGGTTTGATAGGTTGTATAACCTCATAAGCATCCACTTGTTCTGTAGCCACATTCCCTGTATGATTGTCTTTCTGTTCGAAATGTTCTTTACTGGCATCATCAATAAGCCTGTTTTTCTTCCAATCAATACTGTAGTCTTTTAAAGCCTCATCGTCAAGCTTAAATGCGTGCTCTTCAAACAAATTATCGAAGTCATCTATGAATTGATTAAAATTCTCTTCACGATGATTTTTTACAATTTTATAATTCCATTCTACCCCATTCTCTAAAGCAGACTTAGAAATATTTGATGAACCTATATATATTTCACCATTCTCTTCATCTTGAAAGATATATGTTTTGGGGTGAAAGGAGATACCTTTATGTTTAAAGATCCTCATATCAATGGATTTACCAAGTGCCATCTTGAGTAAGTATAGTGCAGATGGTTCTGTAATCCCAAGGTAATAGCCAGTAAGAATCTGAATTTGAGCACCCTTACTTAAGGCATAGATAAGATCATCTAGAATTAGCTTTACTCCACTTTCCATAATAAATGCTGCTAAAATTTTTATTTTGCTAGAGTTTCTTATTGCTTGCTTTAATGGCTCAAGTAATCTAGTATCTTTATTGGTTATAAGTGCATTTTGAGGAAGCATAGTATCCAACTTTCATTATTTTGTATGTGTTTAATATTATTCAAAGGTCTAACTACTTGATTTTTAATGCTGCCATGTTTTTATCAGGTATGTTCTTATCTATGCTATTGACTACTGATTTTAACTGTAATGAAATTTTTTTACATTCATCGCGTGAGTACTTTGTCTCCTGAGAATCCAAATACTGTTGAAGCTTATCCGTCTGCATTACAAGCAGCTCAGGGAAATGCTGCTTTACCTTATCATTGACTTCATCAAGAGTAACTATTGTCTTGACATAGTAGTTTCCAATATTGTTTTTCTGCATAAAATCATTTACTGTTTTTGACTGAAGAATGCTTTGTTTGACTACTGCAAAACTGTTTTCTTTATTTGAAGCTTCGACTTGCTTGGAATGAATTGTATAAATACCTTTTGGACAAATAAGAATATTTTGAATACTAGTATTCTCTATAATAAAATTTGAAAACATATAGTAATTCTCTGGTAATTTAGAAAATAGATTTTTATCTTTATCCTTTTGCTTCATAAATAGACTCTTTATCGATAAGGTAGCCTTCATTAAGAATACTAGTGCAATCAATAAGAAAATCATTGCAAAAATGTTCAGGTCATTTATTAGAGTAATTACATTACTAATAAAAGTTGTTATTCCTTCAAATGCTAATTTAATGGCTTTAGTAATGCTACTCATATAATTTTGAGCTAAAAAACCCAATAATGTAGATATAACTGCGATGCCCGCATAAATTAGAGTCTTTTTGAGTGACTTTTTTGCATTTTGGGGTTTGTTTTTTATATGTACCATTCACACATTACTCCTTAATTTCATTCAGCAACTTACCATTTCATCCATATTAACCACACTATACCATTATACACTCCAACCCTTCATGTCACAATACTACATTATTTTGCAATAAATCTACACTTGGGATAGTTGCTGCAACCCATGAACTGACCGTACTTAACTATTTCTGCAAAAACATCAGCAAGTATGCTGTTACTTATCTTTTCCAATATAAATACTAACGAAATAATTTTACTCTAATTTCTTGCCTGTTTTCTTTTCGTAATTTTTAATTACTGCATTAGGGATTCTACCCAAAAAATAATCTTCTATTAAATTCCATATTTCATCATTATTAAAATTCCCTTCAAAAATATATGTAAGCATTTCTACTGAGACTTCATGCCTCTCACTTACAAGTTCTAACAACCTATTTTTATATCTCCAAGGTTTATCAATTATCTCTTTCATAGTTTTAGTTTGATTTACATAAATATAAATTTGACTATTCTTTCCACCGAGGGCTTTAAACACTAATAGATCAAGTGTTTCAAGTATTCCAAGTATAAGTAAACTTTCTCTAAATCCCTTATTCCCAGTTTCGTCAATTAAATATAGTGTACCTTCTAACAAACTATTTAGAATATAATTAAACCCACTTTCTATCCATCGAAAAAATCCGGTTATTCCAGTTAAAAATTTATATTTAACTTCTCCAGATTTAAGGGCTTTTGCTACAAATACTTTGCCATGAATATTTTTACTATAATCTCTTTGGTATACGGACATTGCAGATATTATAGTTTCAATAATGCTTTTTGCTTTGTATATGTTTATAGGTACTAAATTCATCAATTCATTAACAAGCCCATTATCCCCATCCACATCATAAAACTTTTCTTGTCTTAATGATTGCTTTACAATTGTTTTGATGGCATTTAAGTAGGTTTCATATTTTTGTAAATAATTACTTTGAAAGTTAATGTTAACGCTTAGTGCTGGTTTGATAATATTCTTAAAATCGAATGTTAATTCTGTATTTTTTGAATACAGCAAATATTTAAATTTTGGGAAAGAATATTTGCTATTGAAATTAAGTTCCCAAATCTTTTTTAGGTTTACAGAGCAAATATGCATTGTTTTATCAACTTCCTGTAACACAGATCCATAAATTGCTTTTAAACCTTTTTGAGTAATAGGGTCTATTTGAAAAAATCCTATTTCAAAAAGTGGTATGGGTCTGACATGGAAAGGAGAAAATGAAAATCTTCTTTCAAAATCTTTTTGGATCAATAGCATCGCTGTTTTTACTTTGTTTATTCCATCATCTTCATTAAAAAAAGGATTCTCAAAAATATGTGCAAAACTTTCTGCATCTACCAGCATTCCATTACGTTTTTTAGTTATTCTATTTTCTTTATTGTTCTTTATATTATCTTGGTGTAATTGATAAACTTTACGAATAACCTCAACAAGCTGGTACTCTTTTATTATTGAAAGTCCATGTAATCGATTAATATGTTTAAAGTCATTTTTCATAAATTTATAATAAGCCTCGCCGTTTAGGCTAGGTCTTCGTGCGGCTCTACCTATTTCTTGTACATAATCACAAACATTACCTGTAGGTGAAAAGTGAGCTACAATTTCTATATCATCTATATCTATGCCCATACCGAAGGCTTTGGTTGCCAACATAATAGGAGTTTCTTTATTTAAAAATTTCTTATAGCTTTCCTCCTTTTCATAGCCAGTTAGCTGTCCATGATACTTCGAGACGTAATTACCCATATTTTTAAATATACAGTAATCCCAGAATCTATTAATTAAAGCTACAGTAGGGAAGTATATCAGCATTTTTTTATTGCACATCATTGCTTCATCAATCTTTTCTATTAATTGATCGAATTTATTTAATTCATATTCCGTTTTATCAGTAATCAGTTCTGCTTTTTCAATATTAATATTAATATCAGTTCTTTTTACATATCCCAGATATGCTATCGGATCTACCATTTTAAGACTTTGTATTGTTTCTTCGTACATATTTTCAATCCCACCATAAATAGCAGTAGCGGTAAATGTTGCAATCACAAACCCCATATTTTTATTCTTTAGTTGTGACTTTTTTATCTTATTTAAATGATCTCCTAAATACCAATAATCAGGTCTAAATTGTTTGCCCCAAGTTGTAACAATATGTGCCTCATCAACGACTAGTAGCCCTAAGGTTCTTTCTCCTATTATTTGTTCTAAATCGCTTTTACTTAGTAAGGATTCAGGAGACATGTATAAAATATGGCACTTTTTATCTGCAATATCATTTATTATCTCTTGTTTTTGAATTGGAGAAATATCTGAATTTATTGTTCGTGCAAAATTACAGTTGTGAATTTCTAAATTCGCAACTTGATCTTTCATTAATCCTATAAGTGGTGAAATTACTATCGTAAAAAGTTCGTATTTTTCGGCAAGATAAATAGCTGGTATTTGGAAAATTGCCGACTTTCCAGCTCCTGTAGGAGCTGTTACAAATATGTCCCTATAATCTTTTCGGTAGATACTTTTTTCAGTCTCTTCAATTATGTTCGAAATTATTTGGCTTTGGGATATTTCTTCTACTATCTTCTCGTTGCCTATTAATCCATTTGTATTATAAACTTTAATCATTCTAAAGTTATTATAACCCCAGTGTTTTTTTAAGATATCTAAAAATTCCTGTTTGATTAATGTTTCTTCTCTTTTTTCCTCTATTATTCCAACCTTAATATCAACACTGTCTAGAAAATAACTTTTTAAAACTTTTATTTTATCTTCTATGAGCATTTTGCCCAAACTCGTATTTTTTTCTAAAATGTATATAAATTTTATATCTTCATGAAGTAGCTTGTCCAACATAAGTATGTAATCTTCTTCATCAACTACTTCATAACAGTGGCTGGAAAGACTTATTTCTTCTTTATCAATTTCACTATTTTCTTTTTCAAAAATCTGAATAACTTCTTCTTTTTCATCTGCTAATATATTGTTATAAGTAACATAATAACTACCATTAATAAATTTGATATTCCCAAATATATTTGTTAAATCAACTATATTGCCGATTTCATACTGATCACCATCTTTTTCTTCATCATAATGGTTTACCAAAGCAACTAATTTTTCATTAGATAGTTTAGCATTAAGGGGATAGTAGTTAATAAACATATTATTTTCAAAAATTATGACCTTTTTATATTGCATCAATACTAGTTCATAAAGTGCAAGATACTCATCATAGGTAATTATCTTTCTTCCGATTTGAGATAATTTTAAAAAGTAATTTAATTTATTTTCAATTACCTCATCTATATCAATTATAAGACTATTATTAATAAGTCTGATATCTATACCCTTTAATACTATAATGGATCCTTGATTGTCTAAACGGCTATTAATGCTTTCATTTATGTATGCCTTCATATCTATCATTAACTCTCACCTCTATAAAATTCTCTTAGCTTATTTGATCTAGATGGATGTCTTAATTTTCTAAGTGCTTTTACTTCTATCTGCCTTATTCGTTCTCGTGTAACATTATACTCCTTACCCACTTGCTCTAAGGTTTTTACTATACCGTCATCTAAACCGAATCTTTGCTCTAGTATATTTTTTTCTTTGGCTGTTAGAGTATTTAAGACTAAGTTTATAGTTTCCCTAAGTATGGAAAGCTCAACCTGTTCTTCAACACTAGGATTAATATCATCAACTTTAAAATCCCCCAATTCACTCTCTTCATCCTCTCCTATATATGAATTAAGCGAAGCAAGTGACATTATATTTTGTGTTATTAATAGGATTTCTTCGAACCTCTCCCTATCCATTCCATTCTCATATACCAATTCAAATATCTGTTCTTTTGTATAGTCTGGATTTTTCGAAAATAATCTCATTAAGCTATTTACTTGTTCAAAATAATGAACTGGTAGTCTTATGGTAAATCCGAAATCGGCTATGCTTCTTAGTATTTGTTGATCTATCCACCATATAGCATAAGTTGTAAACTTAGCCTCTTTTTTTATATCGAATCTTTCAGCAGCTTTAATTAGTCCTATGCTACCATACTGGACTAGGTCTTCTTGATCCAACTTATGCTTAAACTTTGTGCCGTATTTTAATACTCTACTCCATACAAGTCTTATATTTTTACTCACAAGTATGCCAAGAGCTAAATTGTATCCTTGTTGATAAATAACACATAGTTGCTCATTTGAAAGTTTATCTATTCTATATGTATCTGAAAATGTATTTACTGGTATTTTTATATTTGGAATTTCAATTCTAACACAATCATAATCTATATCAATATTTTCGTTTATTAAAATGTTTATGATTTCATACTGTTGTGACACCGACAACTTGGAAAATAATTTATCAAAGTCATCTTCGCCTAGCATACCTTTACTATTCAAATATGGTTTTATTTTATCTAAAATGTATTCTTTATTCATAACTTAACCTTTCAAGAGTATAATAATATAACCATATAATGTTATCACACTTGTTAATAAACATATTTACTATTAAAGCTACATACATTATACCATATATAACCAATATTTTTATAAAAATACAGACTTTTTAGGATATTTAGTTTTTACAGTAGTATTTTGTATGGAAACTGCAAAGATATCATTTTTTCAGACTTCATGGTAAATGGCTCGAAGATGCTGGAGAATTGGTGATAAGATAGAGAGGTTATGAAGGATAAAAAAATGCACCTTCATTGTCTATTATTTCAAAGTTTTAGCGGTTTTCCATTTATAGCTTACCGATATTATTCAAATTTCATATAGACATTATCAACTAAAAATTTTTTCAATTCAGGATTTACTTTTTTTATATTTTTATTAATGAACTCTTGTATAAATGGAGCAATGTTATATTAGCTACCATCTTCTGGTTCTATCCCGACAGTTAAGGCATCAACGTAATCAGATGAGCATATAAATGGAGATTTTATTAGGATTAATATAATCATAAATATAACCGTAATATAATCCAACTTAAATAAAACATCTTTTGTAAAACTATCAACACCCTTTTTGTCAAAATTTCTGTAATTTAATAATGTATAATACATGCCATTATTGTGTACATAATTATTTAAATTTGCTCCAATTGCATCCCAAGTATTTCTCAGATTATGTTTTTTGTTAACTTCAGCTACGATTTTATTAGTTGCTAAGTATTTGAGTATTGTAGAGATATGTAAATCATTTAGTTTATTTTCCATCCATTTAAAAGAATTTTCTTCATGCTCTGAAGTTTTTTCATTGATGATTGAATAGTGGTTTTGAAACTTCTATGAAATATAGAAATAAAAACATATCATCTCTATATTTCCTTATAAGTGTATTGGCATCACTTATATTACCATACTGGCAGCACATTCTTATACTGCATAACGTTTTAACTACCGAATCAATTAATTCGGTCTGTAACATGAATTTCTTTCCTTTAATGACGGATAAAATAATATGTCCATTCCATGAGATTAAATTAGATAATGACCAGATGAAATCAATCAATTCATTAAGGGATATCTCAAATTTTTTGAAGCTTTCATCTTCTGTTATTACATTCCGTCTATTTAACAATTCCTCTTCAAAAAACATTTTAGCCTTCTCACTATCAAAACCCTTATATACCAACCATTTCAGCCTATATAACATCCATACCATCTTCATGTACCTTAAGAATTATAACCAAATATCAATATTTAATTTTATCATTTAAATCCATCGGGTTAACATAAATTCTGCCCATAGTTTGAGCAGCTTTAATTTTTTTATCTAACATTTCAAGGAATGTATACATTCCTTCAGTTATTAAAACAATATCTCCACCGTCAATTAATATTGTTCGTTGAGCTTTTCCTTGTTGAAGAGCTTTAACTGAATCATCAGAATAACCATTTACCGAGATAAAAATTCCTCTACCATACATTTTTCCTTCCACTTTATGAGCAAACTGATACAAGTCACTTGACGCACTCAATTTGTCATTCCATTTAGCTTCAACTATATAATGCTCTCCTTCAAATTTAATTGAACCATCTATCTGCTCTCCCAAAATTTTAAATGGTTCAGTAACTTCTAACTTTTCGAATAAAAATAATTTTCTTAAAAATGACTCAAATAAATATCCTCTTTGTTGCAAATTAATCTGTTTATTATTAGTATCTTTACCCTGAAAAAGTAAAATAAATTCATTTTTTAATTCGGATAATATTGTATTTATATCATTAGATTTTGGCTCTAAATTTTCTATCTTAGTCCTTTGTCGCTTTATTTTATTATCTCTAACTTCTTGCAATTTCTTTAGATGAGCGATATTATTTAATGCTTTTTGTTTATCAAGTTTTTTTATTTCGTCAAAAAAATATGGGTTAAAATAATCCCACTCTGTCAAAGATTTAAGCATTGCTCTTAATTGTCCTATACCTTTGTCATTTTTAGCATTAAGATTATTAAGTATAGTTTCAATAATTCTATTTCTTGACATATCATCACACTGATTTTGTGGAATCATTTCTCTGCTTGTACATCCATTGTTTTCAAAGAAATCAATAATATCTTTTTTAGCCCAAAAAATTGAAAGTATACATTCTTTCATACAATCTAGTATATCCTTTGGAAAAGTATTTTGCATATGTAGATAATCACCTCTCATATGACATTATACCAGTTTTTTTATATTATTTAAGTATTTCCCACCATTTTTTGATAGCAACATTGTACACAAAAATATTTTTTGAATTTTATCAGTACATTTGTTTAAGTTAAAGGTTAGATCTAGATCATCTGAAAAAGTTAGCTATAAGGATTGCTAAAGATAATAAATAAGCACCTGCCTTTAAAAATCAGCAGATGCCCTTTAAGATACGTGGATGTTCAATTTTAGCCCTGTTTGCATCCATTTTTAGCACAAGTAACTTTACTTGAATCTGAAACCTTTTCCAAATTTTCTGGATTTTCGGTAGTATCAAATCCACATTTAGTAGTTTTTCCATCAGCTTTAAGTACATGAACTTCATTTTCCTCGATTTGTTAAATTTTACTCATTTCTTTACATTCCCCTTTGTTTTTTCGATGAAATTGTAATAATTATATTCTACAGAATAATCCATATTCCTTTTTATTACAATAGATAAATTATTTCTACCTTCTACTATTCTATAATGAATACACTTCAAACTCTCAAAACCAGCCATATCAACTTTACACCCGATATAGCTCTAATACCATCTCAACATACCCCATACCCAGAACCATTTTACTACCACAAACAACAATTTCTTTATGATATCTATAATGGGTTTTCATTTCTATATGTTTTACAAATCTTTTTTTACTTTGGTTTTTATTCCTATATAACATACAACACCTTTTTCTTTTCAAATAGCTCTTCTATCTCCTTTGAGAAAAATTCTTTTATTTCGCTTATACTTTCTTTTTGGTATACATATTTACCATATCCAAATTGTCCATACTTAAAACTGCGTTCTTCATCGTTCATGGGCAGCTCACTTTCAGGAAATACTTGAAGTATTCTATTCTTAGCTATTGTTGTATATCTATGAGATATAATTTCGAAAGTTACTGGATGCTCCAAATCATTTGGAAGCTTACTACTTAATTCTAGCAATAAGTCATGATAATCTTCTTTCCAATTTGGGTAAATAAAAACAGGAGCAGTTAAAAATCCTATAGGATAGCCTGCTTTCGCCACCTCCATGCTTGCTTCTATCCTCTTATCACGAGAAGCAGTGAAATGTTCATATTGATTTATTACAAAAGAAGTATTAATACTAAATCTTATTTCTGTGTGACCATTGTGTTTTATGTTAAGCAAGTTCTCTATATCATTGTACTTTGTTACAAATCTAAATCTAGCATTTTCAGATTTTCCGAAAAATTCGATAGCCTTCTGCAAGGAATGTGTATATGGTTCTACTGGTATAGGGTCCGATGTAGCTGCCCCTTCAAATATAGTTATCTCTGGCAACCTTTCATTAATGTATTTCTGAGCTTGATTAAGAATTTCATCTAGATTAGCATGTATTTTTATGAAAGGCTTATCTCCTAACATAGTATTTAAGTAGCAGTACTCACATTGCCCCATACACCCTGATACTAATGGAAGTTGATAATGTGCTGAAGGTTTACAGGATTGAAACTTTAAGCTCTTCTTAGTTCCGACTACTAAAGTCTTCTTACCTTCTCTATATTGAGTGAATAAATCATCACCTGGAATGTGTTGTTTCAGTTTATTAGAAGCTAAATTTATAATCTCAATATTACTCTTGTCTTTAAACTGATTAAAAATATCCTTACCCATTTCATAATCTAATGAATCTTTTTCAAATATAATCCTTTTAGGTATAAACATATAATCTCCTATGGTATTTTTTCATAAAAAAAATACGTCCTCACTATCAACTAGACTTGGCCTATTTTACACATTCTTTTGTGTTTAGGATAAGCCTTTAAACGTAATTTTATTCTTATAAATAATCATCATAATCAACCTATGCAAATAACTTATAAAATTTATAGAATCGCTCTGCGTTCTCTTTGCTTCCAAGACCTTCATAAGCCTTACTGATTAATAAGTAGAATTCAGGATTATTAAGTTCTGACGACAGAGCCTTTTTTGCAAGTTCCAAGGCTTTATCATAGTCGTGTTTATCAAGTGATGATTGTGCACCAGTAAATAGTTCTTCAGTACTTAGCTTTTCACTTTCTCTATAAATAGGGTTATTCTCCATTTCCTTTAATATGGTTCTTATTTTATCAGCTGAAAAAGGTTTTTGAACATATGCAACGGCCCCCAGATTTGTACAGTCTACAGCATTTTTAACCGTTGCATACGCTGTAATGATTATTACTGGCGTTGTTATTCCTTGTTCTCTGATTCTTTTTAGAACTTCTGTCCCTCGTATTTCAGGAAGTTTTATATCTAAAAATGCCAGATCAAAGGTGTATGACTTGAACATTTCCAAAGCTTGTTTTCCATCACTCGCAGTCATTACCTCATAGCCTTCTAGTTCAAGACATTTGGTTAAAATCATTCTTATATTCTTTGTATCATCTACAACTAAGACCTTCTTCATAGCTTTTGTTCCTTTCCTGCTATATTTAGCGTAAAAGTAAAACTGCTTCCGAGGTCAAGCTCACTTTCACACCAAATTTCACCATGATGTGCTTCCATTATTTCTCTTACAACTGCCAGTCCTAGGCCTGTACCTCTGAATTCCATATCACCGTCATTTACTTGAACAAATTTTTCAAAGATTTTTTCAAGATACTCTTTCGGAATACCCGTTCCTGTATCTCTTACCGTAACATATATCATATCCCCTTTCTCTTGAGCACTAACACTTATTCTATCACCAGGATTAGTATACTTTAGTGCGTTCGATATTAAGTTATTTAAAACCCATGTGATTTTCTCAAAGTCTGCAAACACCTGTGAAATTTCTTCTTCACAATCAAAACAGAGTATTTTATCCTGTTGCTCTGCAAGTTGGTAAAACGGCCTTATCGCACATTCTATGATATCTTCAATAGCATAATCCTGAAACTTAAACACAGCTTTGCCTGACTCAATTCTCATTAATTCCAACAAGTCATCAACAAGTTTTGTAAGCCTGCCTCCATCCTCTCGAATAGCTTGCATAAACTGCCTTTGGTCATCGTTCAACGGGCCCATTCTCTCATCTATCAATACATCTGCTCCCATCAAAATAGAGGTTAATGGAGTTTTGAATTCATGGGATATTGTAGCAATAAAGTCGGTACGTATTTTTTCTAATTCCTTTAGCTGCGTAACATTCTGAAAAATAACTATCATGCCTGAAAGATTAGCATTGTTGTCTTTTACTGTCGTTACTATTATATTGAAATAATAATCCACGTGGTTTGTCTTGATAAAAAATATTTTTTGATGTGTTTCATCTTTGGATTTAAATGTGCCTGAAATGAAGTCAAAAATCTCACCATCTCTTATGCCTTCTAGAAAGTGTTTATTCGTTAATACTTCTTCACTGACATTAAAAATATTTTCAAAGGCATCATTTAAAAGAATTATCCTATAATCAGTATCAAGTACAACTAGTGGATTTGAAATACTTTTCACAATTGCCAGTGATCTATTTTTCTCTACAAGTAATTTACCTGCTGTACTTTGTTCATACTGTTGCAGACGTTTGGTCATATTATTAAATTCCACAGACAGCTCACCAATTTCATCTTTTGTATTTATATTTGCCTGTTGGTTTAAATCTCCAGCTTTAATTGACTTCATATTTTGTGTGAGTAAGGTAATAGGCATTAAAAAACGATTAGTAAAGAATCTAGATACCGCAAATCCTCCGATAATAGCAAATATAGAAATACTTAAAACCAGATACATTGAATTTCTTGCATTCTCTGTGGCTATATCTTTGCTTCTAAACATAGACTTTTCGTTTAGTAGACTTAATTTTTTAAGTTCATTTTTAATATCAATAAAATCTGGCATTAATCTTGTATTATAAAATTCATTTGCTTTATTAATTCCTTGCTGACTACGTATTTCCTGCAAGTCTAGAAATAATTCAACATAGTTGGTATATGAAACTTTAATAGTTTCAACTATATCATTTTCTCCCTCTTCAGTCACATTATTAGCATTAATGTTATACCATTTTAGAAACTCTTCATTGTTATCAGTAAAAAGCTTCTTTCCTTTCTGAGTATCAACGTTTATATAAATAAGTACAGCACTATCTTGACGTTCAATAGCTTCCATCATTTTAGTCGCAGAGTTTATACTTTTATAGTTTGATATCATTAATCCATCAATTGATCTACTTAAATTAAAAAGGTTTAATGATGCAGTAGTTCCTACAATTGCAATAAGTACAAAAAGGCTCAAAAATAATACAGAAATCTTCCCTTTTAATGTCTTTAGCATTTATCTTAATCCCCTAGAACCGAGTAACTAATATGTATCCGATGTCTACTGCCGCTAATACTCCCTCTTTTACAAGTGGGAGATAAGCGGCACTACGACCCTGGATAAAGAAGACTTAGTTCAGATGAATTGTTCTGAACTTAGCACCTTACAAGTATAAGTGCAACTAAGCTTCTGCCGTCGCCTATGGCTAGGCAAAAGCTAAGTTTTCTTTATCGCCCTTATTTCGAGCTTGGCGATACTTAGCTCATGCTCAAAGAGCAGGAGGTTAGTATCGTCGTGAAGATTGCGATTTCTAAGACTCAGATGGAGCAAAAGCACCTCCCCTGAATCTAAGAAATCTGCTTATATTTAGTATATGATTTGAGGCACATATTATCAATAATTAATATTATCTTATTATTCAAATAAAAAGAGATAATGCTACGAGTAAGGGTGATAAATTAATTTTTTGGCTTTTAACGGTATGAGCAAACCACGGAATTCAATTTCCTTAGACTTTAGTAGTACAGGCGTTTGGAATTATAATCTAATAAGCATTTCTGAGAAAAGAGTTGAGGTATATGAATGAAATTCTGTTAAAAATAGGGGCATGTTCTATTGTAATATTAGTTTTTTACATAATAAAAAAAGTAGATGATTATGTTTTCTTTAAAAAAGAGGAATATAGAAGCTTTAAATTAGATAAAGATTGTGATAAAGATTCTAACTAAAAATATACTTCTTTTTTTAATCCTCGTTTTCGCACATTAATATTAAATCTATCAATAATAAGGGGAAATTAAAAATGATTCAATGGGTAAAAAAACTCTTAATAGGTAAACCACTTAGAAATGAGGCCATTCATGGTGAAAAATACAAGGTATTATGGGGACTTCCCATATTAGCAAGTGACTCAATATCTTCAGTAGGGTATGCAGGTGAGGAAATTTTAATTGCATTAGTTCCAGTTATAGGTGCATTGTCTTTTATGTATCTAACCTATATATCACTTGCGATAATTGCCCTTCTTGTTATACTAACATTTTCATATAGCCAGACTATATCTGCATATACGAATGGTGGAGGTGCATATATTGTTGCATCTGATAATTTAGGGCATATTGCAGGAGTTACAGCTGGTACATCTTTGGCAATAGATTACATGCTTACTGTAGCTGTTAGTATTTCTTCCGGTATCGCTCAGCTGACTTCTGCCTTTACTTCTTTAGCTCCACACCATGTCATAATATGCCTTCTGGTGCTACTATTTATTATGATTGGTAATCTGCGTGGTATTAAAGAGTCATCAAGAATGTTCAGTATACCAACGTACTTATTTATTGTAGGTTCTTTAGCAATGATTATTATAGGAATAGTAAAGTTTAAAATGGGTTTGGTAAACCCAGTGGTGCCAGTACAACAAATGAAAGCAAATGGTGCCGTAACAATATTTTTAATTTTAAAAGCCTTTTCGAACGGCTGTACAGCTCTAACTGGTGTTGAAGCTGTAAGCAATGCTGTTCCTAATTTTGAGAAGCCCGCCCACAAACATGCAGCAAAGACTTTATGGCTTCTATCACTTTTTGTACTTCTAATATTCGGCGGTATATCAATTTTGGCTAATATGTATCATGTAATCCCTGTTGAAGGAAAGACTGTTTTAAATCAAATTGCCTTGAATGTATTCGGTAATAATTTTATGTTCTACTTCTATACAGCTTCATCTATACTTATTCTGGTTATGGCTGCAAACACAGCTTATTCGGATTTCCCGCTTTTGATGTCAATCATGGGAAGAGACGGCTACGTACCAAGACAATTCAGCATGAGGGGTGACAGACTCAGTTATTCAACTGGTATTATAATATTATCTCTTATTGCAGGAATCTTGATTTTGATATTTAGAGGTGATGTAACATTATTACTTCCATTATACGCGATAGGAGCATTTTCGTCATTTACCTTATCTCAATTTGGTATGGTTATGAGATGGAAAAGAATTAAAGGAGAATGGTGGAAATTAAAGGCTTTTGTTAATGGTTTTGGTGCCTTAACTACAGCAATCGTTGTTCTAATAATCGCTTTTGAAAAATTTTTGGCTGGTGCCTGGATTGTTATTATAGTTACCCCTCTTATGGTTTTAATGTTTATGAGAATCAAAAAACATTATTTAGCTCTCGCAAAGCAATTAGATATTAAGGCTTCTGATTTAAAGGGTTTCAATATAGAAAAAAACTGTTACAGAAATCATGTAATAGTTCCGCTTGAAAGCATAAATCAATCAAGTTTAAGAGCATTAAGATTTGCAAAAACAATTTCTGACAATGTGATTGCTTTTAATATTTCTATAGATGAGGAGCATGCAAATAAAGTCAAAGAAAAATATGCTATGATAGATACAGATATACCTTTAATAGTAAAATATTCGCCTTTTAGAAAAGTGGTCTCTCCTCTATTGAAGTTTATAGAATCTGCTGAATATGAGTATGAGAAGGGTGATGTTATTACTGTTGTTTTGCCTGAGTTTATTGTGAAATCCTGGTGGCAAAATATTATGCACAACAATACTTCATATTTTATAAAAAAAGAATTGCTAAAGCATAAGCATATAGTCGTGGCAACTATGCCCTTGCAATTAAAAGACGATAAAGTTGTTTTAAGTAATTCAAAATATAATTAGGTAATTATAATTATTTTCATACAAAAGTAAGAGGCCTAAGTTCCAGAGAGAGTTTTTATTCTATCTGCAACTTTGACCTCTATTAAAATAAGTAGGATTCAAGCGTATCATCTAAATTACACTGATTTTTCCTCCCACTTCTATATTTTCAAACCTTCCTACACTGCCTTCAATAACAAATTTACAATTCTTCTGTGGCATTACCATACTGCCTGGTTTGAGGGCATCTAGTTTTTTAACTACTTCCATATTTTCATTGATAAATAGCACATCAATAGGAAATCTCATGAAAAAGGTATGAATACTGTTACAGGGCTTTATCAAAATCGCCTCATGATGTGGCGTTTTACGAAACATAAACCCTGAAAATCTTTTTATAAACGTATCTGCTACAAATACTTCTGCCTTTATTCTTGAATCATATACTAAATCTTTAACCATGTTGTCACCTCTATCCAATTTTTTAATCATGTTGTCACCTCTAACAAATATTTTTATCATGTTATTACCCTTTAACAAATATTTTAATAATGTTTATAACAGCCGGACCAAGTATTATGATAAATATAGAGGGAAATATAAAGAGGATTAACGGGAACAGCATCTTAATAGGAGCTTTCATAGCTTTTTCTCTGGCTGCTTGTTTCCTAATTTCTCTTAAATTTGCAGCTTGAATTCTCAGTACCGTACTTAAGCTTACTCCTAATTCATCTGCCTGAATTATAGCGGTAATAAGCATGGAAAGCTCTTTAACCTCGCAGCGGTCACTCATTTTTTTAAGGGCAACCTTGCGCTCTATTCCCATTTTGATTTCTTTAAGACTCTTCGCAAATTCATCACAAATCTCACCACTTATGTTATTTATAACTCTTGCCATAGCCCCATCAAAGGATAACCCTGCTTCAACACTAACTGTAATTAAATCTAAAGTATAGGGTAAGTCCTTTAGTATTTTATTCTTCCTGCTTTCAATTTTTGATGATAAATAAAAATTGAAGAAATAACTTACAACTACCATAAATAGCAGTGCAAGAGCAACTCCCTTAACCACGTTTTTAGATAGTAAAGCAGATAAAACACCTACAATTAAGGAACATACTAAGATAAACATATTCTTCTTAAATAGCCATTTTGCCACAGTATTATTTTTTAAAAGTCCTGCTTTATCTAATCTTTTACTTAATGCCTCGAGCTTACGCTTTGGAGTTATCTTTAGTAGAGTATCGCTGAAGTTTTGAAATAAAGGCTTTATTGCCCTTTCTGAGAAGGACTTGTCTTCAGTTTTCTCTTTGTTTGCTGCATCGAACTCATTAAGCTGGTTTAGCCTCTTTTCAATTTTTATTTTGTTTCCATTTATAATAGTAATTAAGCCATATATAAGAGAAAATAATGATAAAAAGAAGATAAAAACTATAAGATAAATCATACGCTTTCCTCCTCTACGCGCATTCAACCCCCAATAATCTCTAACTGAGTTTTTTTATAGACTAGTTAATATTCTCTCTACATCTCTATATTAATAATTTTTCTTATCATCAATAATCCGAATAGTTCACTGACAACAGCTGCGGCAACCATAGCTAAACCAATAGTTGTTGTAAACAATACCATCATATATTCTTTATTAAATAGATAGATTGCCATCCCTAGGAAAACAGGCATAAGTGATAATATAACTCCTGACAACTTTCCCTGTGCTATCAAGGTCTTAAGTTCATTTTTTATCTTTTGCCTTTCCCTTATCGTTTCAGATATATTATCCAATATCTCGGATAGGTTTCCCCCTATATCCTTTTGTATTAGAATCGCATTCATTATAAGCATAAAGTCTTCAGATTCAACTCTACTAACCAAGCTTCTCAAAGCATCCTCTTCAGATATTCCAAGGCTCATCTCCTTAAGAAGTTTCTTGAACTCTTTTGAAAAAGGATCACGTGTTTGCTCTGATACTACTGCTATAGCCTGCAAAAAGGAATATCCAGCTTTAAGAGAATTAGAAACTACCGTTATACCTTCGTCTAATTGGCTATCAAAGAGCTTTATTCTATCTTTTTTCTTCTTTTCTATAATAAATCTTGGTAAATTCCAAATTACAATAAATACAAGAATCGTGATGAAAAAACCCTTAAAAACTGCAAATGCCAAGAAAGCTAACGCAGAGGAAAAAAGAATTTTGATGACTAATAATTCTTCTACTGTAATAGGTATATCTGCTCTGACAAGTTCTAGCTCAAGCTTCTTATTTCTATTTTGGTTCCACTTCGATTTAGGCACTAATGTTGATATAGCCTTTAATATACTTACTTTATTTTTTTTATTATCATTTCCCTTAACAGGAGAATCCTCATCAAAGTATTTGAGCTTATCAATAGGTTTATCCTTATTAAACAAAATAGTGAGAACCGAACTAATTAAGGCCCATGCTAGTAAAAATATCATTATCGCTATAGCAAAAATCATATAATCTCACCCCCTAGGTTTTGTTTAAGAGCCTTGACATAAGCTACTTTGTTCTCCAGCTAGCTCAGAATTTTTGGTGGTATATTTATTCCTTTTCCTATTAGCCTAGAATTTCAGGTGGTATATTTATTCCTTTTTCCTTCAGCTTCTGTACAAACTTTGGCATTATACCAGTAGAAACAAACTCTCCCTTTACCTTTCCCTTGCTATCAAGACCTTTTTGCTCAAACTTAAAGATATCCTGAAGGATAATTACATCTCCCTCCATACCTTGAACCTCTGTTATATATGTAATTTTCCTACTTCCATCCATAAGCCTCGATTGCTGAACAATTATATCAATTGCTGAAGCCACCTGATCTCTGATTGCTTTAATCGGAAGATTCATACCTGACATGAGTACCATCGTTTCAAGTCTTGACAGCATATCTCTTGGTGAATTAGCGTGTCCTGTTGTAAGTGAACCATCATGACCAGTATTCATAGCTTGAAGCATATCAAGAGCTTCTCCAGAACGAACCTCACCAACAATAATTCTATCAGGACGCATTCTGAGGCTATTCTTAACCAAATCCCTTATTGTTACTTCTCCTTTTCCCTCTATGTTTACCGGTCTGGTTTCAAGTCTTACAACATGTTCCTGTGAAAGCTGAAGTTCTGCTGCATCCTCGATAGTTACTATACGTTCATCTTCAGGTATAAAAGAAGAGAGAACATTTAAGGTAGTGGTTTTACCACTTCCTGTTCCTCCAGAAACAACTATATTGAGTCTACCTTCCACACAATATTTTATGAGTTCTCCCATCTTTGAAGTCAGTGTACCAAACCTAACTAAATCATCTACCTTAAAGGGATCTTCCGAAAATTTTCTGATGGTTATAGAGGGGCCATCAATGGATAAGGGTGGAATAATAGCATTAACTCTTGATCCATTAGGAAGTCTGGCATCAACCATTGGTGAACTTTCATCTATTCTTCTTCCAATTGGTGCTACAATCTTTTTAATAACATGGAGTACATGGTTATCATTTTTAAACTTAGCATCAGTAAGCACTAGCTTTCCACTTTTCTCAATATAAACATGGTCTGGACCATTAACCATGATTTCATTAACATTACTATCAGATAGTAGACCTGTTATTGGTCCAAATCCAATTATCTCGTCCAATAGCTCTTCTTTTATCTTTTTCTTTTGACTATTAGTTATATTAAGTGATTCCTTTTCAATATGCTTACTGACTATATAATCAATTTTTTGGTTTAATTCCTCGCTATGCTCTGAAATTTCATTAAAATCTATATCAAGCTCTTCAATTACTCTGTTTTGAATTTTCATCTTCAATTCAGAATAAGGATCTACTTCTCTTTCGTTAGGCTTATTAGCTTTTTTGTCTACACTTATTTCTTCCAGTCTTTTTATCAGAGACATTTTGACCTCCTGAGTGGTGCTCCATTTCTACTATAAACGCAAGTAAAAAATATAAAACGCCTGAGCTTAGCTTCATTTCTATCTGATTAAATCCTTGCACATAACTTCCATGGCCTTTCCAATTTTTAGTTTATAGTATTTTTTATCATCACAAAAGGGAAGTCCTTTGTTTACAGAAGTAGTAATAACCTTTTCATCATCTGGTATGGCTGCAAATATACCATCTCTAAAGGCCTCTTCAATTTCCTTTTTATTAATTCCATAGCTTGTATTAAATCTATTTATGACAAGTTTAACCTTCTCCTTATCATATCCAAGAGACTCCATAACTTTAAGTCCTAATTTAGTATTCTTTAGAGCAACTATTTCCATAGTTGACACCATAAGTATCTTTTGAGCCAAATCTAAAATGAAAAGAGTAATATCACTAAAATTGATTCCTGTATCTACAACAATTACATCGTATTGCTTATTAATGCACTTGATTATCTTTTCAATGGTCTCTTTTGCTATATACTCTGCTGCTTCTGGTTTTCTGGGTGCAAATAGGATATCGAAATTTTCATTATATTTATATATATAAGGTTTTATATTTTCGTAAGTATCAATCTGTCCATCGTCTACTGCATCTAAAATAGTCTTTTGATAGTATTGATTAACCAACATCGATATATCACCAAACTGTAAATCCATATCCAAAAGAAGTACTTTTTTACTAGACTCTTTGCTTAAAACAATGGATGTATTTAATGCCAAAATTGACTTCCCCACACCTCCCTTTGAGCTAAAAAATGCTATAACCTTTGTATCCTTTGTAGATTCTTCACTTTCTGTTAACTTTACTTGCATTCTCTTGTTCTTTTGGTAGGTAGTTGTTACAGTCTCAATCAATGAATCATAATTAAAGGGTTTGATAATATACTCCTTTGCACCATGAAACATTGCCTTCTTTAAATACTCATTTTCAGCCTGGACGGACATAATAATCACTATTACATGAGGATACTCGGTTGTTATTCTTTCCGTAGCTTCTAATCCATTTAATACAGGCATGTTGATATCCATTAATACTACATCTGGCTTAACCTTTGGTAAAAGCCTAAGTACCTCTTCGCCATTCTCTGCTTCTCCAACAACTTCAATATCTTCCTTCTTTAAACTCATTATTTTTTTTATAACATTTCTAGTCTCTTCAATGTCATCTGCAATTAGTATTTTAATCCTATCCATAGTTTCACCCCCTATACTAAATTGCATTTAAAAGGCTAGTAACAGTTTAATAGTTGCAGTATGCTTCCGTAACATTGCAAGATACGCTAACATTGTTCAATATATTGGAATTTTGATAACTTGACCAGTAAATATTAAATTTTGATCTTTAATATTGTTAGCCTTCATTATAATTGTATATTTACTTTGATATCCATAAAAATCTCTACTAATCTTTTTTAAAGTATCTCCAGCCTTTACTGTATAACTGGTGTACTTTACAGTTGGTTTTGGAGTTGGTTTTGGAGTTGGTTTTGCAGTTGGTTTTTCACTTGGCTTCACAGTTGATTTTGCATTTTTTGAATTATTATTCTGATTGGGTGTTGTAACATTGCCTTCAGCTACTGTCTTATTTTCTACATTAGAAGTAATATTCATTTGTTCCCAAGTTGTTCCATTCGTTTTAGTAGTTGCATCATCCTTTAATGGTCTAAGTGCTAATTTAATGCTTCCTATACTTTCAGCAAGTACTAGTTTTTCAACATCTGACGTTGGAATGGATAGAGTAACTAAGAAATTGGTTACTTTATTTTCATTATCCTCTGTATTATCATCTGCCTTAACCTCTCTATTCAACTGTTTATCTAAAGCTAATACCTCAATCTTTTGTAATATAATTTTTGATGTATCTGGCCTAATTACCTTTGCTCCATCCTTTTTTTCAGATATGTAAGAAACGATATCAACAAAATCCCCTGGCTTTAATAAAGCAGAAACTCCTGAATCACCAGTCGCATTAATAGAAATTGCTCTGTAATTACTAGCTATTTTTAAACTGAGTTCGTCTTTATTTTTTTCAAGAAGTTTATCAGCAAAAAAACCTTCATTTTGGTGAATGGTTTCCACGGTGTACTTTCCAACAATTTCTGAAGCATCAGTAATATAATTGGCAAAATAAGAGTTATCAGGAACTAAGATTTCCTTAATCATTTTCTTTTCAATCAGAGTTCTTGGAGGTATTGCTTCAGTTGCTACCAGAACTGTTCTATTTTTAGTTGTTTCGTCTGGCACTTTTAAAGACTTTAAGTAAAAAAATACAGTCAGTGATGCAAGCAATGCTAAAACAAAAGATATCAATATCAATTTTTGTGCTGTGTTTTTCATATTCACTCTCCTTATTTCGAAAGTTTTGCGCCATATGCACCTGTATCACTCAGATTAATATCAACAGGAGATCTTAATACAAATCTAACGAACCTTCCGTTAATTTCCAACTTTCCAGATTTATTGGCTACATTCTCTACATAAAAAGTTGCAAAGCCTACTACTAAAACTGAGTCTCGTCCATCTAAAATTAGAGAATCTACCAAGGGTATTGTCCATAGCCTGATCGAATCTCTAGGAAAATTGTCAAAGTTACTATATTCAGAGTTAATATAATTTTTTATATCATTACAGGTCCCTGCCATGTTACCCGGTTCAGTATTTATGTAATCGCCTACGGAGAGTGTACCACTATAGCCATAAAGTGCATTTGACCTAAAAACAGTAGAACCACTTCCGCCAAGCGAAACTACACCATAGTTTCCGTGATATCCTTCACCGGCACCTTCCTTAAGGGTTACCAAATCGCCATAGGAAAAGTCAAATTCTTCTACAGCGAAGGGTCTTATTCCACCCTTTACTGACTTTACAGGTGCAATTATAGCTTTTGTTCTAGCCATCACGTTGTTGCTTTTTATACCTATTATTGGTGCAAATAGATGTCTTACATTTTTTGCCCCTTCTATTTGAATACTTTTATGATCTGAACCAATAGATATCATGGTCTGATTTGGGTCCACATTATTTTTTTGAAGATAATCTACAGCTACTGCTTTTGCTTTTGTATCATCCTTAGGCAATTCAAGTGTAGCTGCTAAAGCTGCTGAATCTATAGCATTTGACAATTTAGCTTTTTCTACATAAAGCATACCTATATCTATTACATAAGCACAAATAGCTAATAATACAGTAATCAATAAGCAGAGTATAATCGAAACATTTCCTTTATTACTTAATATTTTCACCTATTCTCCTCCTCACTCAACTCTCATGGAGGTCTGCGTATTTAGCTCTACTTGATTGTTAAAAAGATTGCTTATAATTGGAACAATGAGCCTATAGTTATAAGCTATATTTACTGTAAGTGTATCTCCAGAACTTCTATCAGTCTCGCTAGGAGTTATACTTACTGTTACATCATGAGGCTCCAAGCTAGGAGAAGTAGATATAATTAATTGTTGAATTTGTGCATCAGTGCTTCCAATAGCTCCTGCTCTTGCCCCTTCTCTCGATGCATTTTCAATAGTAAGATAGGCGTTTAGCATCATTCCAAACTGTAATATTCCCATAACTAACATAAGAATTATTGGAAGTATAATTGCAAATTCAACTAAAGCCTGACCCTTTTGGTTTTTTAAGCTTTTCAAGGTAACCACTTCCTAATAAAGTATAAATTCCTACTTTCAAAAAATACTCTAATCATCTCTTGTGATTAGAGTATTTTTTAAAACCGCAACGGAACTTCTCATATTTACTACGCAAGTGCATTTACTATTGCCTGGAATTTTGCAGCGATTGCAGGTCCAAGTAGTACTAATACAGCAATAACCACTATTGCTACAAGTCCGATTATTAGTGCATACTCAACCATACCTTGTCCTTTTTCTTCTTTCAATTTCCTTGAGGCAAATACTTTAAACTTATGCAGCATATTAAATTCCTCCCCAGTGGATTTATTCTTCCTATGCTTGTATTATAGCTTTTTACTACTAAGTTTTGCAGATTGCAAAGGTCACATCTCACCAGTAAAAAAGTCAGAAGAAAAAGGGACCAAAGTCCCTACCCTGTTTAGATTTCATATTTATTTATGTAATATTCTTCAATATTATTTTGAATTGCAAGGATTGTAGCCTGAACTCTATCGTCCACATTTATTTTTCTAAAAAGATTTGTTGCATAATTTTTAATTGTCTTTTCAGAAAGATATAGTTGTTGTGCAATTTCCTTGTTACTAAGTCCCCGTGAAATTTTCATCAACACTTCAATCTCTCGTCTTGAGAGATTATCCAAAATACTAGGTACTTTCTTATCTTTGATTTTTATATCTGAAAAAAGTATTGAAACTAATGATTTATCAATGTATTTCTCGCCCATCTGAATAATTCTAATTGCATTTACTATATCTGTACCTGCAGAATCCTTAAGCATATAGCCATCTGCTCCAATATTTATAGCTGTATGAATAGTCTTGCTGTCATTTTCAACAGTCAGCATCATCACTTTAGCTTTGTATCCCTGCTGCCTTATGCTTTCAAGGACTTGAATACCATTCATAATGGGCATATTGCAATCTAGCAGAATAACATCGAGCTCTATCTTATTTAAAATCTTAAGAACCTCTTCTCCATTTTCTGCCTCAGCAGCTATATCCATATCTTCTTCAAAACTTATTATTCTCTTTAAACCTTGCCTAATAATGTCATGATCATCAGCAATTAATATTCTAATTTCACCGTTTTTCATTCGTTATCACCTCTCGATTAATGGGGAGCTTAACAGTATAGGTTGCTCCTGCCCCCTCGGCTGATTTAATTTGAATTTCTCCTTGAAGTTGATTTACTCTATCAAGAATTCCAATAAGTCCATAGGAGGCCCCTTTGGTTTTTACCCTCTCTAAGGTCTCATCTACATTAAAACCGATACCATCGTCGGTTATTACTAATAATAAATATTTTGTTCCAAAATCTAGTCGTATCTCTGCATGTTTTGCTTTGGAATGTTTTTTAATATTATTGAATATTTCCTGAACAATTCTATATACTGCAACCTGAATAATGGGCTCTATTTCTGCCTTCACAGATTTTATTTTTATCTTCGTGGCAATATTAGACTGTTGAGAAATGTTATTTACCGTTTGTTGTATAGTTTGACTCAAACCTAAATCATCCAAAGACATTGGTCTTAAATCAAAGATTATACTTCTCACTTCCTTTAAGGCTACCTTAACACTCTCCTTCAAATCAGAAAGTTCCTTAAGTCCATCATCCATATCCTTTTGAATAATCATCTTGCAGATATCTACTTTCATAACCACATTTGCCATATGTTGTGCAGGACCATCATGGATATCTCTTGCAATTCTCTTTCTCTCATTTTCTTGCGCTTCTAAAATTTTTATACCAATGAACATTTCCGATTTCTTATCCGATTCTTCTAAAACAGGAAGAATATCACCCTCTAGATAACCCATAGCGATACCTATCTGATTAATTATTTTTTCAGCCCCTTCAATATTTGCCATAGTTTTCTTTAAGGACATTTCCAGATTATCTCTTCGTTCTCTTAGTGACTTTTCTTCATTTTTCTTAATATAAAATTCGGCCCTAATGCTTGATGCTTTTTCATAGACTTCCTTAATATCACCTTCAGTATATTTACTAAAATTTGTAGATACCTCTACTAATCTTCTTCTAAAAGCTTTATCTTGATTTTCCAGTTCATCAACTTCACTAATAACCCTGATAATATCAAGCCGAACTTTCTCAAGCTGAAGCTTCTGATATTCTTGATTTTTTCTTATATTATCAACAATATCAAGAATTTGTCGTCTGCTTGAACCTATTTCTAATATAACTTTTTTAACTATTTTATTAATTAAACTAACGTCCATATCCATGTTATTAATCATTTCCTCACCTTGATTATTTAATGTCTGGCTAAATATATATTTTAAATAAAAAACAACAGTGAAATGAAACTCCCTACTGACAAAAAGGGACCAAATGGAATGTAATCTTTAGTCCCTTTAATTTTAGTCAAAATTAAAGCAATACTTAACAGAGAACATAAAATAAAAGCTACAAGAAGTGCCCATAAGGTTCTATTAAACCCTAGAAAAGCTCCAATAGCAAACATAAGCTTTATATCTCCACCACCCATGGCATTTGGAACAAGTGCCAATAAAAAAAGGATTCCTCCACCAGCTAGCATGCCAAGGATTATATCAAAAAATGATGCCCTAACTAGTAAAGAAAATATTATTCCAATAGCTAAAGTAATAGCCACCATAAAGTTCGGAATAATTCTATACCTAAAGTCAATAACTGAAATTATTAATAATAATATAAACATTACTATTGCCTTCACTAGCATAATAGTAAATCCAAATCTTAAGAAAATAATTTCAAAAGCCAAACAACATATAACTGGTATAAGAACTTTGCCTTTGTTATAAAACGATTGGTTTAGTGTGATGGTAGTTTGTCTCTTACCTTTGTTTATATCAGAAGAGATGAGAGCAATTACACTGTTTAATATAGCACCTATAATCAAGCCTATAATTATAATTAATATGTGCATACTTTACCCCTCAGTTCAAAATCTATCCACTTTATTTGAATCTATATAACCGTCGCACTCATGTTTTCGACAAAATTCCTCATAATCTTAACTATTATCTTATCTAATTCGACAGTTATTCTTAAAGATAGGTCAAAAGTCTTATTATGGCAAAACCCAATTAAGGCTTCAGCAACAAAAATGTACATAAAGAGGAACCATCTTGTTTCAATAAATTTAATAACATAGTTAGGCATCCCACCACCAACGAATTACACCTTTGATATTATAAGCAGTACTTACAGATATTTTGAGGTTGGGTATTTTTTACTTTTGATACATTTAACAAAACATTTGTTTCACAAATACCTTAAACTGTTATAAACTATATATAATATTCTAAATTATCTCACTGTAGATATACTGTGGATGTTAATATTAAAAGAAAGGTTAATGAACTTATGAAAAAAAGGCTTCTTTTATATGCTACTTCATTTTTTTGTGGAATGTCCGTCATGGCCGTTGAGTTAAGTATTTCCAAACTCTTTGCACCATACTTTGGAACTTCCCAACCAATATGGACAGTTATTATCGGTTTAATAATGATTTCAATGAGTATTGGAAATGTTTTAGGTGGCAGGTCTGCTGACAAGCATAATAGCATGAATCGGTTGTATATAATTATATGGGCTGCGGCCTTATGGATTGCGGTCATTCCATTTATAGGTAAATACGTTATTGTTGCTATTATGGGTCTATTAGCTTTATTCTTTCCAAGTAATTTACTCATTACAGGCTCAGCAATATCCTGTCTTGTTCTGTTCTCAATACCATTAATAGGCTTAGGAATGGTTTCTCCTTATTTGGTGAAGCTCGGTGTTACTGATATGGAGAACACAGGAAAAACTGTAGGAAAAATATATGCAATGAATACAATCGGTAGCATTATAGGTACTTTTTTACCTACCTTTGTTACAATTCCCTATGTTGGGACAAGTAAAACATTTTTAATTTTTTCATTGGTACTAAACTTGATATGCCTCACTTACCTTATATTTACAAAGTCAAAAGTATTCAAAGTTTCTATAAGTGCTTTAATAGTATTTGCTATATTACTATTACCTATATCAAATTCATATGCTTTCTGGACAGATTGTGTTGTTGAAGACGAGTCGTTATACAACTATCTACAGGTAACTGAGGACAAGAACTCTGTTTACCTTTCAACAAATGTGGCCTTTGGTGTTCAATCAATCTATAAAAAGAACAATAAGCTATCAGGTCTTTATTATGATTACTCATTAATGGCACCACAATTCATCAAGGACTTTGACCCTAACGGTAAGCTTGATCTTCTCATTTTAGGTAACGGAACTGGCACATATGCTAAGCAGTCAAAAATCTATTACCCAAATGTAAAGACAGATGCAGTTGAAATAGACCCTAAAATAGTTGAACTATCAAAACAATATTTTAATTTAAAAGAAGATGAAGCAAATGTTTATGAAACAGACGGAAGAACCTTTTTATCAGATAAGCAATGCGGTGTGTACGATGTTATTATGGTAGATGCTTACCACGATATAACAGTACCTTTTCATATGGCAACAAAAGAGTTTTTTACCGAAGTTTCCAAGCATTTAAAGCCAGGTGGTGTAATTTTACTAAATATCAATATGAAATCAAAAGGTGATAATCCTATTAATCAATACCTTACTCAGACTGTAAAAAGCGTTATGAACAAGGTATATACCTGTGACTTAAGTAATAGCACTAATATGCTGCTATTTGCATCAAATGATAGTGATATGCAAAATATTTTTGTAAATAATATTAATAAACTTGACTCTTCTAGTCCATTATTAGCTGTATCAAAATATGTGAAAGATAATCTGCATGAGATTACAAAATCTGAGCTTATTTTTACTGATGATTTGGCTCCGGTTGACGTATTGGGACAGAGCCTATTAAATGATATTATAAAGGATGAGTTAGATAGTTTTAAGAAACAGGTAGATTTCGATAAAAAAGGTATTAATGGAATATTTGATTTATTGAAATAGAAACGGCAAAATATAAATAGAAACCTTATTTTAGCCTAATATAGCCTTGACACACATTTATAAAAAATAATATAATATGGTAACAAATATTATATATATAACTAATAAATATTAATTATTAGCAATAATTACTGGCAATGACGATAATAAGTACATCTTAAGAATAACTGAATAATATCTCAAGAAAATAACCCATTAAAAAATGGGAAGCTATTATTTCATTATTCCTACGTTCATCAAAGAGAGTCGGCAGCGGTGAGAAGCCGGTATGAACACTGATGGAAACAGGTATCCGAGCTTCAAGCTGAAGAAACAGACAAAATATCAGATTTCTAAGTATCAGATGGACTTAAATTCCCCTGAATCCAAGACGCTGTTATTCTGAAGTAAGCTTGACGGGAACTCCCGTTATAGAGAAACTAAGAGGGCTTTGCCAAGCACGGTGGTACCGCGGAAGATTAACCTTTCGTCCTGCATTATGGACGTAAGGTTTTTTTAATATTCTTATAAATATGAAGGGAGATTTTGAGATGCAAAATGCTAGAACTAGATATGCACCTAGCCCAACAGGTTATATGCATATAGGAAATTTAAGAACTGCATTATATGAATACTTAATTGCAAAGAAGGATAATGGAAAATTTATTTTAAGAATAGAGGATACTGATCAAGAACGTTATGTAGAAGGTGCAGTTGATGTCATTTACAAAACCCTTAAGCTGGCAGGAATGAATCATGATGAAGGTCCTGATGTTGGTGGCGATTATGGTCCTTATGTGCAAAGTGAAAGAAAGGATATGTACCTAGAATATGCTAAGAAACTTGTTGATCTAGGTGGTGCATACTACTGTTTCTGCACAAAAGAGAGATTAGCACAATTGAAGGAAGAACAAGATGCAGCAGGCCATGGTCACAGATATGATCGTCATTGCTTAAAGCTTTCAAAAGAAGAAATTGATAGAAAGCTTGCTAATAATGAGCCCTACGTTATAAGGCAGAAAATGCCTGATACTGGTTCAACAAGCTTTGAAGATGCTGTTTATGGAACTATAACTGTAGACAACAGTGAGCTTGATGACCAAATTCTAATAAAAACTGATGGTTTGCCTACTTACAATTTTGCAAACGTTATTGACGACCACCAAATGGCTATTACACATGTCGTAAGAGGAAATGAATACCTCTCCTCTACCCCAAAATACAATCTTTTGTATCAGGCTTATGGATGGGATATTCCTACTTACGTTCACGTTCCGTTAATACTTAAAGCATCAGGGCAAAAAATGAGCAAAAGAGCTGGTGATCCTTCCTTTGAGGATTTGGTTTCAATGGGTTATTTAGTAGAAGCCATAGTAAACTATGTTGTTCTTCTTGGATGGAGCCCAAGCACCAATCAAGAGATATATTCTCTGAAAGAATTAGAAGGAATTTTTGATATATCTGGTATTAGCAAGGCTCCTGCTATTTTTGATATAAATAAGCTTACTTGGATGAATGGTGAATACATTAGAAAAATGCCAGCTGAAGAGTTTGACAAGCTAGCAAAACCTTACTATGAAAAGGCTTTGTCAAATAAGAATATTGATACCTTAAAGCTCAGCAGCCTTCTTCAAATAAGAACAGAAGTATTGACAGCAATTCCTGAAACTATTGATTTCATTGATAAGCTACCTGATTATGATGTTGAAATGTACGTTCATAAAAAGAGTAAAACAACCTTGGAAATTTCATTAGAAAGTTTAACCGCTGCATATCCTATTTTAGAAGCAATTAGTGATTGGAATGCAGAAACAATACATGAGGCCTTATTTGCTCATATTGAAAAACTAGGAATAAAAAATAGCTTAATGCTGTGGCCAGTGAGAACTGCTGTTTCCGGTAAAGCTGTTACACCTGGTGGAGCAATTGAGATCGCTGATATTTTGGGAAAAGAAGAAACTCTCAGAAGAATCAACGTGGGTATTGAAAAACTTAAAAACGCTATAGATAGAGGTGTATAATATGTCAGATGAAATAAAAAATAGCTCCGAAAACGCAGACGAAGAATTTGTAGCTTCTAATTTTATATTTGATTTTATTGACGAGGATTTGGCAGCTGGTAGAATACCAAATAACACAATACACACAAGGTTTCCACCAGAGCCAAATGGTTATCTTCATATAGGTCATGCCAAAGCGATATGTATTGATTTTGGTACTGCGCTAAAATATGGTGGTAAATGTAATCTGCGTTTTGATGACACAAACCCCAGCAAGGAAGATGTTGAGTATGTTGAGGCAATAAAGGAAGATGTTAAGTGGCTTGGCTTTAATTGGGATGGTCTCTTCTATGCATCAGAATACTTTGGAATGATGTACGAATGCGCAGTAAAACTAATTAATAAAGGCTTGGCATATGTTTGTGATTTAAATGCTGACGAGATTAGAGAGCATAGAGGAACCCTAACTGAGCCTGGAAAAAATAGTCCTTACAGAGATAGGTCAGTTGAGGAAAACCTAGACCTTTTCAATAGAATGAAAAACGGTGAATTTGCAGATGGATTAAAAGTTCTAAGAGCAAAAATAGATATGGCCTCTCCAAATATTAATATGAGAGATCCAGTTTTATATAGAATATTAAGGGCTAATCACCATAGAACAGGTAACACTTGGTGCATATATCCTATGTATGACTATGCTCATCCAATTGAAGATGTTCTTGA
>JAEWAX010000080.1 GCA_023391425.1 Bacillota bacterium
CTATATGGGTGATAACAGGGTGACACATGCCAGAGGGACCTTTTATGGGGTAGTTAATACAGCACTATTTTCATCATTTAATCAATATGGAAGGTTAAAATTTTTTGCTAATTTTCCAGAGGTTAAAGTTACTCTTGAAGACTCAATAAAAAAAGTAATAGTTGATACTAATGTTTTTGAACAACCATACGACCAATCAAAAAGCATAGGTAATTTAATAGCAGGTAGCTTAGTATATGTGGAGGGAAAAATCGACAACAGCTGGTATTTTGTAAGCTTAGGTGAAAAAAAAGGTTATGTACCATTTGCAATGTTAAGCAATTATGATGAACTTCTTGAAGCTTTGACTTTTCTGAGCGAAAAAACTGGAATTAGCAAAGAATACTGGTACAATCAAGCAGGTCTTATTAAGCACTTAGACACTTGTTTTATTAAAGTAGCAAAAGGCTTTGGGGCTGATTTGAAATAGAATAGAAAGATATAAGCTCTACATCTTAATTAAGTTTATAATATACATCCTTCAACTAGGTTATGATATACTAAATTATGCTTATTTGTATTTTAAATATAACGCATATTTGAAATAGTATTATATAGAATATTTGCTTATGAAAAATGGGGGATAATCATATGACAAAGCTTATTTCATGGAATGTTAATGGACTACGAGCATGTATAGAGAAAGGGTTTTTGGATTTCTTCAAAGAAACAAATGCAGATATATTTTGCATTCAAGAAAGTAAACTTCAAGAAGGACAAATTCAGCTTGAATTAGAGGGATATGAGCAGTATTGGAATTATGCTATTAAGAAGGGTTATTCAGGTACTGCTATTTTTACAAAAATAAAGCCTATAGCTTCATCTTGTGGAATTGGAATGGAGGAACATGATAATGAGGGGAGAGTTATAACTCTTGAGTTTGAGGATTATTTCCTGGTTAATGTTTATACTCCAAATTCTAAAAGGGAACTCGAGAGGCTTGACTATAGAATGAAATGGGAGGATGACTTCAGATTTTATTTGAAGCAGTTAGAAGAAAAAAAGCCAGTCATTATATGTGGAGATATGAATGTGGCACATAATGATATAGATATAAAAAACCCAAAGACAAATAGGAATAATGCTGGCTTTACTTCCCAAGAAAGAGGTAAGTTCTCAGAACTCCTAGAACAGGGCTTTATAGATACTTATAGGAGCATATATCCTGATAAAACTGATGCATATACTTGGTGGTCTTACATGTTCAAGGCCAGAGAAAAGAATTCTGGTTGGAGAATTGACTATTTCTGTGTATCTGAGTGCTTAAGGGATAGAATAGAGAGTGCTGATATTTATGCTGATGTTATGGGCTCGGACCATTGTCCTGTAGGGTTAGGTATTAGGTAATTTATCTATGTCACGCTTTTGGTACATTATGGGGATTGTCTATTATATGATATCAATAAAATAACATAAAAATGAGTGCATTTTTATTCACATGGTGGATAAGCCTATTTTTAATATATACACAGGTTAATCCACATTATCCACACAAATCATGTCCACAACAGGGATAATTTGTGGAAAAACTCGAAAGATATTAATAAAAACTGTGGTTTAAAAAGAAATTTGCATGTTTGGCTGTGGATAAACTTAGAAATCGTAATCTATTGATGTGAGTTTGGTAGTGAAGTTTTATTGAAACATAATCTTTGAATTGTATCTGATATAGTTTTGCAACAGCACTGTGGGCACACATTGTAGACATCGAATAATACACTGTAGATATCATATAAAAAATTGTTTCAACACATGTTAGTTTAGTGTATAATAGTCATATCTGCATAAAAAAATAAACAATGCTTGCACATCTTATGCTGTTACAAAAGCATACTGTGATTATGTGAATATTTTATATAATATTAAAGACAAATTAATATAAGAAATATAGAATTCCTGTAGTAGAGTTGGAGAAAATAATGTTTGAAGATACAATTAGCAATATGCGTAAGGACTTTGATATTAAGCCGATGGATGTAATGAATCTTCATCCGTTAGTTCTAGCATATATTGGAGATGCAGTATATGAAGCATATATTCGCACCATGCTTGTAATAAATAATAAGACAAATGTAAATATGCTTCACAAGATGTCTGTGAAATATGTTAAAGCGAAAGCACAGTCAGATATAGTTCATAAAATAACGGACATGCTTACACAGGACGAGCAGGATGTAGTCAGAAGAGGTAGAAATGCAAAATCAGCTACAGTTCCAAAACATGCTGAAATAACAGATTATAGGTATTCCACGGGGTATGAGGCGCTTATTGGCTATCTGTACCTTACAAATAATACAGAGAGACTTATGGAGATATTGAAGCTATCAGTCGAGGGATAAGCGGAGTTCTTGGCTTTAGGGGAGTTTTTTTATTCATATGAAGCTTAGAAATCATTATACAGGGACGTAGCACCACTTATTTAGCTGCTAATTGAAGAGGGAGTAAGGTGGTACGCATATCTTACAAATAAAAGCGAAAGAGTAGGTTTAACAATGGCTGAAGGAAGAGATAGAATGGGTAATAAGACACGTAATGACAATAAGATTGGACCTAAATTCCATTTTGGCAAGAAGCCTTTATATGGTAGCGAGAATAAGGCCGCAAGGGCTGCTGGAGACTGGAAGCCATATGGAGATAATAGGGGACCAAGAACTGATGGAGACAATAGAGGCCAGAGAACTGATGGAGACAGAAAACCATACGGAGACAATAGAGGCTCAAGATATAATGGAGATAGAAAACCATATGGAGATAGCCGAGGCCCAAGATCTGATGGAGACTGGAAACCATACGGAGACAATAAAGGCCAAAGAGCTGATGGAGACAGAAAACCATACGGAGACAATAGAGGTCAGAGAGCTGACGGAGACAGAAAACCATACGGCGATAGTAGATTCCAAAAATCTAATTCAGACAGAAAACCATATGGTGAGAAGAGAGCGCCAAGATTTGATGCAGACAAGAAGAGTCCATACGCTGGAGGCCCAAACTTTGAGTCCAAGCCTGATTTTGATACTCAGGATGAATTTATTGGAGAAGCTGATAAGCTAGAGGGTAGAAACTCTATAATGGAGGCACTCAAAGCAAATAGAACAATAAACAAAATATTTGTGGCAAAGGGAGAACGTGAGGGCTCAATTCGTCAAATAATTGCAATGGCAAGGGAAAAGAAGATTGTAATAACAGAGGTTGAACATGGAGTTTTAGAAAGTATGTCCTCTACAAAATCACACCAAGGTATTATTGCCTTTGTAGCTGTTAAGGAATATGTTGAGGTTGATGACATACTTAAAATAGCTGAAGATAAAGGTCAACCGCCATTTATAATTATACTAGACGAAATAGCAGATCCACATAATTTTGGTGCGATTCTTAGAACTGCTAATGCTGTAGGTGCTCATGGAGTAATTATTCCTAAAAGAAGAGCTATTGGTTTAACATCTGCGGTATCAAAGTCATCTGCTGGTGCTATTGAATATGTTCCTGTATCAAGGGTAACAAATATTTCTCAGACAATAGAGTATCTTAAAAAGAAAAATGTCTGGATTGTTGGTACAGATTCCACAGGAGAAAAGGCATTTTATGAAAGTGATTTGAAGGGCCCAATAGCTCTTGTTGTTGGAAGTGAAGGCGAAGGTATGGGTAAATTGATACGTGAGAAATGTGATTTCGTAGTTAATATTCCTATGCAAGGGGAAATAAGTTCATTAAATGCTTCTGTTGCAGCAGCAATAGTTATGTATGAGATATTAAAACAGAGGGGCAGAGACTAAACATTTTGATGCATACTGTGTCCTCTGGGGGCACTAGAGTGTCATCAAGGGAGTTAAGACTTGAAATGCAAACTGATTTGAAAATAGCTGTAGAAATCAGTTGCAAACCACCGATTAAGAACAAATACTATGTTAAGGGTACTATCAGATATATTCGAAAAACTAGATAAAATTAGAAAAGGCAAGTAGAACTTGACATATAAGAGGTAGTTGCATATAATTTATTGTGAGCATCTATCTCTAATTTTACCATTATTTTACAGGTAAAAAACTGGGGGCAACTGTGTTGAAAACAAACTTGAAGCTTGATGTCTATCAATCGTATAGTGGGATGATTGATGAAGACGTAATACTAGAGGCAAAGCTTGGTAAAGAAGCAGCTCTGGAGTATCTGATTAACAAATATAAAAGCTTTGTTCGTGCAAAGGCAAGAACTTATTTTCTTATTGGAGCTGACCGTGAGGATATAATTCAAGAAGGTATGATTGGATTATTTAAGGCAATCAGAGACTATAAAGTGGACAAGCTGTCATCTTTTAGAGCCTTCGCTGAGCTTTGTATAACAAGACAGATTATTACTGCTATCAAAACAGCAACCAGACAAAAGCATATACCCCTAAACTCATATGTTTCACTTAACAAACCCATTTTTGATGAGGAATCTGATAGAACTCTTATGGACGTTATCAGTGAAGAAAATATCAGTGATCCAGAGGAACTAGTGATTAATAGAGAAGAATTCCAGGGTATTGAGAATAAGATGGGTGAGATATTGAGTTCTCTTGAATGGGAGGTCTTAACTTCATACTTAGAGGGGAAGTCTTACCAAGAGATTGCAGAGGAATTGGACAGGCATGTTAAGTCAATAGATAATGCGTTACAGCGAGTAAAACGTAAGCTGGAGAAATATCTAGAAGAACAAAAAGCATAAATTGAATATATTGGTGTAAATGGTGCTAGACTAAAGGCTAATACACATGCTATAATACATAAGTTCTATTAAGCTAATAAATGGCCCCTTGCGGGTGTAGTTCAATGGTAGAATATCAGCTTCCCAAGCTGACTGCGTGGGTTCGATTCCCATCACCCGCTCCAAATGCTCCCATAGCTCAGTTGGCAGAGCGCATCCATGGTAAGGATGAGGTCTCCAGTTCGAATCTGGATGGGAGCTCCATAAAATACTAGAGAATGCTTGATTTACAAACATTGTGAATCAAGTGTTTTTTATTTCAAAATAAACTCTTTTAAGCCATTTGAGATTCAGTTTTGTATTTAAGGGTGATTGGTATTCTTCTTTTTATTTAGGTATAGATATGTTTTATTGATACATGATATAATTATTTATGGAGGGGATACAAATGGATAAATTAGATTTGATTCTTGAAAAGTTAGAAAAGATTGATGCCTTGGAATCTAAGATTGATGCTTTGGAATCTAAGATGGATGGTTTTGAATCCAAGATTGATAAAATACAAGGTGATATTACGGCGTTAAAAACAAACAATAAACTTATTAATAGCAAGCTTGATAGCTTGACTGAAATAACTTATACTATCATGGAAAATCAAACAGAACATAAATTGAGAATTGAAAAACTAGAAAATAAGGCAGTTTAATTTAGAAGTAGAGCTATCTAATGATAGCTTTATTTTTTTGCTTTTCATAATATAATTGGATGAGGTCATCAGTTCGAGAAATCAATGTTTCAGGGTTTTTTACTGTTGATTTATTCAGTATAATCACCTTCTTTAAGTACCATATTTTTGTGTAATATGACATGGTTTTAAAAAGCACTAAACTATAGAAGGGCCCATTTCTGTTATAATTTTTGGCATGAACAGATGATAATTATTTCCCAGCTAGACCTTCCTTTTATTAATATTGCAAGCAATTATTATGTAGTAAATGCAAAAGTTTGATGTCACAAGATACTTCATAATATAAAAACAAACAAAAATCAAAAAAATCTTAACAAAATACTGATTGAAAATTAAACATAGTAAAAAATATTACAAAGTCAAAAATAAAATCCATTCTTTTACACATTCAAGTTTAATATACTTGTACATAGATAAGCTCAATATTTTGAGTTAAAAAATGACAGGAGGAGTTATAACAATGAAGAAAATTATTTCTTTAGTTCTTGTATTGTCACTTGTGTTCGCACTTGCAGCATGTGGGGGTTCAGGTAAAAAAGGAGACGGAAAAGTTACTGTAGGTGTTGTTCAGACAAATGCTAATGAGTCAGACTGGCGTACAGCAAACACAAAGTCTTTTGAAACTGCTTTCAAGGATGCAGGATTTGAGTTAAAGATGGTTTTTGGTGAAGGTGACCATGCAAAACAGATTTCACAAGCACAGCAGCTTATTCAGGAAGAGGTTGACTATCTTGTAGTTTTAGGACTGCAGGCAGCAGGCTGGGAAGATGTTGCGAAGGCTGCTAAGGAAGCTAATATACCATTTATTATGGCTGACCGTAAGCTTGAATTATCTGATGATCTTTATACTGCAATGGTATGTGCTGATTTCGAAGCAGAAGGAAATAAGGCTGTTGATTGGATCAAGAAACAAGCACTTCCTAAGAATGATATAGTTGTTCTTGGTGGTGACACTGGAGCTACTGCTCAGCTTGGACGTTCAAAAGCTATTGAAGAAGGCGCAAAAGCAAACGGCTGGAATATTGTTTTCAACCAGAATATGAAGGGTTGGGACGAAACTCTTGCAAAGCAGGCTGTTGCTGACTTAATCGCTAAGGGAACTAAATTCAACGTTGTTTACGCTGAAAATGATAACATGGCTCGTGGCGCATGTGCTGCTATGGATGCTGCAGGTATTACATATGGTAAGACTGGTGATGTAAAGGTTATAGCTTTTGATGCAAACAAGTGGGCTCTTGAGTTAGTTCTTCAAGGCAAATTTAACCTTGACGTAGAGTGTAATCCTCTTCATGGTCCTCGAATTGTTGAAGTTATTAACAAGCTTGAGGCTGGAGAGACTGTTGAAAAGACTTGCTATGTTAAAGAAGATGTGTTCGACTGTGATACTATTACAAAAGACATTGTTGCTGCACGTGCATATTAATTTAGTATGAGTTTTTGTTGATAATCGTGAGATTGTTAATTGCTAAAAAATAAGATATTTTATTGGAATGCGCGGCACCAAGTATGTGGATAGTTTTTACAGATCTTGGAGCCGCGCATTTCTCAAATAAGAGAATTGACAGGATAATGTCAAATATTGAGTCTGAACGGAGGTTTGAGTATTATTACTATGCAGAACACCGTACTTACAATGCAAAAAATATATAAAAGCTTTCCCGGTGTACGGGCCTTACAAAATGTAGACTTCACTTTACGTGAAGGCGAGATTCATGCTCTGATGGGCGAAAATGGTGCCGGAAAGTCCACACTAATAAAGGTTTTGACAGGAGTCTACTCTAAAGATGCTGGAGAAATCTATATTAGCGGAATCGATAAACCAGTTAATATCAAATCGCCTCAGGAGGCCCAAAATTTAGGTATAAGCACTGTGTACCAAGAAATCACATTGTGCCCAAATTTGACGGTTGCCGAAAATCTGTTTATTGGTAGAACCAATGACAATTTGGTTAATTGGAAGAAGTACAACAACATGGCGGCAAGTATTCTTGATAATCTTGGAATACCTGCAAAGCCAACTGAACAATTGTCTAATTGCTCTATAGCTGTTCAGCAAATGGTTGCAATTGCACGTGCAGTTGATATGGATTGTAAGGTGTTGATACTTGACGAGCCTACATCATCATTGGATGAACAGGAAGTTGCAAAGCTGTTTACACTGATGCGCGAACTCAAGAGTAGAGGGGTTGGCATAATATTTGTTACCCATTTCCTTGATCAAGTATATGAGTTATGCGATAAAATTACAGTTTTGCGTAATGGTGAGCTTGTTGGAGAATACCAAATTAAAGACTTACCAAGGGTAGAACTTGTTGCCAAAATGATGGGCAAAGAACTTGGTGATTTAGCTGAAATACAAAACCAAGCAGCATCTATTAAAAGTGATGCTAAAGAATCAATAATAGAAACTGAAGGACTCTCAAGTACTTCAGGGATTAAACCATTCAATTTCGCTACGCATAAAGGCGAGGTAACCGGATTTGCCGGACTGTTAGGTTCTGGCCGCAGTGAGTGTGTGCGTGCAATATTTGGCGCAGACAAGGTAATAAAAGGCAAGCTCCGAATTAAGGGCGAGGATGTGAATATTACATCGCCAATAAAAGCTATGAAAAAAGGAATTGGATATCTTTCCGAGGATCGAAAGAGAGACGGAATTATTGGTGACTTGTCAGTTCGAGATAATATAATACTTGCACTGCAGGTCATGAGAGGCTTCTTTAAGCCGTTTACTAAAGCTCAGGCTCAAGCATTTGCAGATGAGTATATACGTCTGCTTGGAATAAAAACTGCCTCAGCTGATACCCCTATTAACTCGTTATCGGGGGGCAATCAGCAAAAGGTTATTCTTGCAAGATGGCTGATAACTCATCCTGATTACCTTATTCTTGATGAGCCAACACGTGGAATTGACATCGGCACGAAGGTAGAAATTCAAAAGCTAGTCCTGAAGCTTGCTTCTGAAGGTGTGAGTATCACATTTATTTCATCTGAAATTGAGGAGATGCTTCGTACCTGTTCCAGACTAATTGTTATGCGTGACCTGTATGTAGTAGGAGAGTTACAGGGAGATGATATGACACAGGATAAAATAATGTATACCATAGCGGGGGGAGTAAGTCAAAATGACCAAAATCAATACCAAACTTAATACCGACCGTTCAACATCTGTTCTTACAACGTTGACTAAGCACAGATTGTTTATTCCCATTGCGTTTCTTGCAGGACTTTTATTAATTAATATATTCATCAATCCTGGTTTCCTTACAATCAGCATGGGTAAAGACAGTACTGGTAACCCCGTATTAATAGGGAATCTAATCAATATACTGAATAACTCAACTGAGCTTGTTATTCTTGCTATTGGAATGACATTTGTTACGGCCTCTTCAAGAGGACAGGATATCAGTGTAGGTGCAACAGTCGCTATAGTTGGCGGAGTAGTTATGAGAGTGTTATGCGGGAATCAAACGCAACCAACCGATTTGCAGGCTCCGGTTATTGTTGCTCTTTTACTTGGATGTCTTGCTGGTGTAGCTTGTGGAGTATTTAACGGTATCCTTGTTTCCAAGTTTAACATACAACCAATGGTGGCAACGCTTATACTTTTTACAGCTGGTCGATCCATAGGTTCTATGGCAATGGGTGGGCTTAAGCCTAAAGCTGCGGCTTCATTCGGATATTACGGCAATTTTATTCCGGGAGTTCCCGTTCCCACACCAATACTCATTACAATTGTTATTGTAGCTATAACAATTCTTATGTTGAAAAAAACCAACCTAGGTCTGTACACTCAGGCTGTAGGTATCAACGATAAATCCTCAAGACTGAACGGTCTTAACCCAGCAATGATTCAGTTATTGTCATTTGTTATTTTGGGCTTATGTGTCGGTATCGCCGGTTTTGTTCAGTCAAGCAGGGTACAAACTGTAAATCCTTATACAATAGTACCTAGCATAGAAATGGATGTTATTTTGTCAGTAGCTCTTGGAGGCAACTCTTTGGGCGGAGGCAAATTTAATATGACAGGTTCAATTATTGGAGCATATACTATCCAGACTCTTACTTCAATGTTGACCACGCTGAATGTCAACACAAATGCCGTTCCAGTCTTTAAGGCTGTGATAATTATTGTACTTGTAGCCATTCAAACAC
Organism: Bacillota bacterium; assembly: GCA_023391425.1. Taxonomy (GTDB): domain Bacteria; phylum Bacillota; class Clostridia; order Acetivibrionales; family DSM-1351; genus Ruminiclostridium. The sequence goes on from JAEWAX010000080.1 coordinate 9,623, forward strand.
CGGCTGTAAAGAGTTTCTTTGGCAAAAAAGTTACATTATCCAGATTGACTGCAGTCGATGTAAAGGAGCGTGGTTAGTATGTCATCCTTGAATAGAACTCAAGATGCTGAAAAAATAACAGTAATTCAGAATAAGCTGAAACGCAGGGAGTCACTGACTGATACAGCTTTCTTGCTTACAATTACTATTTCGCTGTTTATTGTAATTTATTTGATGGCTATTGCTTTCCTTGGAGATAAAGGTTTCAATAAGTTCCAGATGCTATTTAATCTCTTCAACGAGAACGCAGCTCTGATAGTAATTGCCTGTGGACTATCAATTGTTATGATAACAGGAAGTATTGATATTTCTGTAGGTGGTTCTACTGCACTTATTTGTACTGCTTGTATAGTTTGCCTTAATAATTATAACTTTAACTTTTTTATAACCTTAATTTTAGCCTTGGCAATAGGTATCGCGTTTGGTGCGCTTCAAGGGTTCCTTGTTGCATATTTGGATATGCAGCCCTTTATCGTGACGCTGGCAGGAATGTTCTTGGGCAGAGGTTTAGTTGCCTTGATAGAAGTAAATCAGATACAGGTTAAAAATGCTCCATTTGAAAAATTATCAGGTGCACGAATTCAGATTCCTTTTATAGGCGATTACAATAGAAAGGGTGCTTTCATTCAATCAAAGCTTGAATACGGAGTTATCGTAGCTCTTATTATAGTTTTTTTGATGTACTTGTTACTAAAGAAGACAAAGCTTGGACGAAGCTTTTATGCTGTAGGAGGGAATCCACAAAGTGCCCTGATGCTCGGTATTAATGTGAAAAGAACCAGATTTAATGCCCACTTACTTTGCGGAATACTCGCTGGCATAGGCGGCTTCCTTTATCTTTTCCACACTCGTTCTGGTTCAGTTCAGCAGGCAACAGGCCTTGAAATGGATGCTATCGCGGCATCTATTATTGGTGGAACACTTCTTACCGGAGGGGTTGGAAATATTTTTGGTACTTTATTCGGCGTATTAACAAGTGGAATTGCATTACTGGTGGTTACCGCAATCGGTAGTCAAGACCCTTGGTGGCCTCAGATTACACGTGCCGCGTTGCTCTGCTTCTTTATTGTACTTCAGAGTGTCATTTGTTCGAGGAAGAAGAACAAGATATAAAAAACGCAAGGTCACTTGAATGTTATGACCAAAGAAGTTATATACAGTCTAATTTTATTGGTCTGACCTGAACAAAAATAAGAAATTGCATGATACAAAGTATTGCACATCTTTATCAAGCAATCTTGAATTAGGAAAAGCATTGTATTTAAGAAATTTACAACACATGCCGGCTATATACATTGGAAATTAACCGGACAAAAAGTCCTGGGAATCGGTGAGGTATCGGTAGTTTTCCCAATAGACACAAAGACTAAATCGGTTATGGATAATGCCGGAGAAGGTGGAGACTGAGGGATTGCCTTGTTTGGCATCTTATATGGTAAATCAAAAGGAAAATAAGTCTCTTGACGATTTTCTCAATCAAAAGGTTTCGAAGGACAAAAGGGAAGTACTGTCGTACCTGATCCCTCAGATGTTGCAGGGTTCAACGAATTTATGAAGCGCTCAATGGACTGGCTATCGAAAGAGTTGCTGTAGATTATCTGAACTAGAACTGTATAAAATACCACTTTGTTTTATTAAAGGGGCTGTAACAGATTAAAAAAATCTGGTGCAGCCCCTTTTAACAAAAATCGGCGCACACTAAAGTTATTCTTAATGTCCCCAAATACACTTTCAACTTCTATGGGTCTAAGACTTCTCATTTCTGTACCTCTTTCAGAACAGAGGTTTTCTCTTGCCTGAGTTTTCAGCTCATTAAGTCTACGATTTATGTAGATACGTCTATTCGCCAATTTATCTTCAGACTTTACACATTTGTCCCGGTAAAGGCACCTACACAAAAGGCTTGAAAGAACTGTTACAATGGCTACTTAAATTGAACTGTAAGACTAATTTCCACTCATTAATTTATATGATTGAATTCTATATGTAGAGTACATGAGGGTGGAATTTAACTTTTAATCGGCAAACTCCAAATATGGGCAAAAAAAACATTAAATATATCGACAAGTAGTGACATAATATGATAAAATACACCAAAACAGATATATTGGAACGGTTTAAATTTAGTGAACTTGAACAAAAGCCAATGACTGGACAGATGTACGGGTTGTTTAAATTTTAGAGCATGTCGCTGTTATGTAATAGAAGGATTAATAATCCAAATGATAAAATACATTAAATAGAATTATTTAACGGTTATAATATAGGAGTTTTGAGATAAAGCTGCTCTCAACTTAGGTTATGCTGAAAGTAACTGAATGTACGAGTAACTTAAGTTTTAGAGCATGTTAACTGTTATGTATAGAAATATTAATAGTTCCAATATGAGACATAAATTTGGAACGGTTTAAATTTTTGGATTTTGAGAAAAAGCCGTTCTGGGGCGAGATTAAACTTAATATAACTCATCCCATGGACCGTATCAATACGTACCAGTATTAAATTTTGAGCATATAAAGTGAGTTACTACACTTTTATGAAATAGAAATATTAGTAATCTTAAAGGAGAGAAAATATAAGGAAAGGAGTGAAATCAATTACTGTAGTTGGTATTATCTGTTGTGAAATTTAACAATTTAGGTCGTTGGTTAAGAAGAGAAACATTAAATAACAAAAACAACGGAGGTAGCACATGAGAATTTTAAAGACAAAACTTAATCGGTTATTTTGTATTGGTATGGCATTACTTTTATTACTTAATGCCATACCAATAGGTACACTAATTGCTAATGCTGAGGAAACAGAAGTCGTGGATAGTGGCAGTTGTGGAACAAATCTAAACTGGACATTGACTGCTGTAGCGGAAAACAACTATACCCTTACTATCTCAGCTTCAGATGAAAATAATACTATGGACGACTATGATGTACCAGATAAAGTGGCAGGTACACCTTGGAGGTTATATATCACCAATATAACCAGTCTTGTAGTACAGGACGGCGTAAAAAACTTAGGGAATCGTACATGCTATGGAGCGACATCTCTGACTAGTGTTTCTATTCCCTCTTCCGTTTCAGATTTAGGAAATGGTGTCTTTAGAGGTTGTACTGCATTAACAGAAGCATCCTTTGAAGGACCTGTTACCATGGATAAGAATGTGTTTTATGGGTGTAATAGTCTGGAAAGAGTAAGCATTCCTGAAGGCACAAATATGCTGGCCGATAATACCTTCTCCGGCTGCATTGCATTGGAGGAAATTACATTACCTGCATCTATCACAACTATTGGTGCAATTTCTTTTAAAGATTGCAACAATATCAAGACAATTAATTTTGGTGGCACTATAGAGCAATATAAAACCCTACTTGCGAACAACAGTGCTAATACAGGGGCTCTACAATCTGCCGTTATTACTGTAATCTGCAGTGATGGAAATTATGTTTATGGAGAAAAAGAACCTGAAGAAGGACCTGAAAAGACAGTTAACGGAATCACTGGTGATATAAATTGGAGTATGGATATAGATGCCGGTAAGTTAACTCTGTCTGGTATTGGAAAAACTGCAGACTATACTAGCGGCACCGATGCTGCGAAGGCTGCACCATGGTTCACCTATATGGATCAGATTCAGGAATTGGATGTACAGGAAGGCGTCACATATTTAGGAAACCGTCTATTTTATGGAGCTGATAACCTTACAAAAGTAACTCTCCCCGATTCGCTTACTTCTATAGGTGAGGGAGCATTCAGAGAATGTACCAAGCTGAAAGAAATCACTATTCCCGCAAATGTAACTACAATGGGTAGAGTACAGTTCTACCAGTGCGCGAATCTAGAAACCTTAACAATTCTCGGTAATATTACCACACTGACTGATAAGTCCCTATATGGTTGTAGTGCGTTAAAATACCTCACTATTCCTGCAAGTATGTTAACCATCCAAAAGGATTCGTTAACTAACTGTAGTAGCATTAAAACAATTCAGTTTGGTGGAACTAAACAAGAATATCAGAACTTGGTACAGAACAGTAGTGATTATACAAAGTCTCTACAATCTGCCTTGATTACTGTTAATTGCTCTGACGGTACATATATCTATGGCCGTATAAGCTTAGGAAATGGTTTGGAATACTCTCTTAGCAACGGAACTTTAACTATTTTGGGAGAAGGTACAATGGTTGATTATACTTCAGCTTCAGAAGTACCATGGGCTGGCGAGGCTGATACCATTAAAACAGTCGTTATTAAGGGCGGAGTTGAGAAAATAGGAGCTAATGCCTTTGCAGAAGTCAATTCCATAGAAAACGTTTTATATTTCGGTACAGAAGAAAACTGGAATACTTTAAAGTCTGAAAGTGGTAGCAACAATGAAAAACTCTTTAACGCTCCTATTACCTTTGCACTCTCCGGAACCTGCGGTGAAAATGTTACCTGGGAGCTTAGTGCGGATGAAACTACACTAACCATTTCAGGACAGGGTAGAATGTATGAGTATACCAGTTCCAATGTTCCTTGGCTCAATAGTATGGATAATATCACTACTGTGGTTATTAAGGACGGAGTAATCAATGTTGGAGACTATGCTTTTTATGGTTGCAAACGTATCAGCTCTCTAATCCTTTCAAGCTCTGTGGAGGAACTTGGTACCTATTCTTTCGGATCTTGTATTTCACTTAATGAACTTGTTCTTCCGGAAGGGATGCGGGTTATTGGTGCAAAGGCATTCAATGGATGCAGCGGATTGACTACAATTTACATCCCAAAATCTTTAACAGGTATAGACATGAAGGCATTTCTCTCTTGCGCCGGCATTTCCACTGTATACTATGCAGGTACAGAAAATCAGTGGAACAAAATATTAGTGAGCGAATCAGCCTCTGGAAACAATTTTCTCCTGAATGCAAATCGTGTATATAATGGAAACATTCCAAGTGCAAATTTCGCTGACGTGAGTGCTGATGCTTGGTATGCCGCAGCTGTTAAATATATGGTGGAAAACGAGTTCATGACCGGAGAAAACGGAAAATTTGGCTCAGATAATCAAATGACGAGTACAGAGATTATGACTCTATTGTATGAGTTAGCGGGTAAACCGGGAATGTATAGTTCTGCAATTGATTGGGCTGTACGAAACAAGATTGATACCGATGTGACTGATGAAAAGGTTACAGTGTTGAGATTGATGGAAATTCTTTATGCTGCTGCAGAATATAACGGTGTTGATGTTACAGCAGTGACAGGTAGCAACAGCATAAATGGTATTACAAATATAGATGCGCTTTCACAAGAGGAATTATCAAATGTAACTTGGGTATTGGAAAAAGGTTACTTTGCTGATCTGATCTCCAATAAAGGCCCTATAGACTGTAACAGTTATCTGACAAGAAGTGAAGGTGCTTCAGTACTTGCTGCATATTTAAAAAGCGAGGCTGCATATGCGGACCGTTATAAAAAAATTGTAGCTGAAGCACGTACTGCACTTGAGGCTAAGGGCGATGGCACATTCTATATATTCACTCCAAAGATAGCGGTTCCAAATATCACTGCTAAAGCAGGCGATTTTACTTTACTTGTCTTACCGGATGGACAGACTATGATGATTGATAGTGGAGTAGGAGACTGTAATGGGCCTGTTATGTCATTTATCAAGGATATAGGACTCAAATCCATTGATTATTTTGTACTTAGCCATCCACATACAGACCACGTAGGAAATGCTCTTAGTGTGGCAAAGTATTTGTATGAAGAGGCCGGAGGGACAATTGGTACTTACCTTTACACGGGGTATAAATACAGTACCCAGGAGCCTGCATTTGCTGCCTATCTGGCAGAAAAGAATGTAAGTATGAGAACGGATATAAAAGCAGGGGATCAACTTAAAATTGGTGATGTTGAGATTGATATCTATAGCCCTACTGAAGAAGATCTAAAAACTACTGACGTAGAGGACGAATCTCTTAATAATTTATCAATGGCTATGAAATTTACCTATGGTAATGCTACATACCTGACCAGCGGAGACCTTTATGTCAGTAAGGAAACTGAATTGGTAGAAAAATATGGTTCTCAGCTAAAAGCCGATATTATGAAAGCGAATCACCACGGCTTATATACCTCAAATTCAGCCCTTTGGTCAACAACTATTTCTCCAAAAGTTGTAATTACCAATAATGATGATGTGGGAAGTTCTATAATTTACAGACGCCTGAGTAGAGAAGGCGCAGCTTACTATAGTGTAGGAGTAGATGGACTGGTTATGATAACCATGAGTCCAAATGCAGAATATACCGTTACTAGCCAGTATGACACTATCTTACGTCAGGAATACTTTGGAGATATTGGAAAGCCGTCAACTCCTACTCAGGAAAACTCCAATATTAGTCCTACAACTGCTTCATTTGACAAAAAAGCAGGGGCAGAAAAAGATATTATAGTAAATATGACCCTGAACGGAAATACTTTAAGTTCAATTGCTAATGGCTCGACTGTTTTGGTAAAAGATAAAGACTATTCTGTAAATGGCAACCTCGTTACCATTAAGAAGGAATATCTGGATTCACAATCAGTAGGAACAATTACGTTGACTTTCTTGTTTAGCGTAGGGAACAGCTCCAAATTAAATATTAATATTTACGACACTACTAATACCGGGACTAATTCTTCTGGAAATAATGGACAGTCGCAATCATCAACAACTCCTGTACGGAATGAACAGTCACAATCATCAGCAACAAGCGAGAGTGTAGTTACAGACAAGGGTACTGTTGATGTTAAACCGGTAATTGATAACAATACAGCCATTGCTAAGTCTGAATTGAAGCCTGAAATATTAAACAGTGCTTTAAAATTGGCAAAGGCAGACCAGAAGGGAATAAAGACGGTTACTATTAGTGTACAGAACTTGAAAGATATCAAGGCATATGAAGTTGTACTGCCATCAGAGGTACTGATGCAGAAAGAAATGACACAAAAGCTGGAAATCAAAACAAATAAGGCAAGTATGGAGTTGCTGGGGAATTTCTTATATAACGCAGGCGTTTCAGCACAATCGGACAATGTAACTATAACTATCAAAGAAGTAGAGAAAAAGCTGCTGTCTGACAAAACCGCTACTCTGGTTGGTAATAGACCAGTAATAGAATTAAATGTTAACGCAAACGGGAAAAAGATATCCCTAAGTAATTCCAATACACTAGTAAAAGTGACTATTCCATACACTCCTACAGAACAAGAATTGAGAAACCATGAACATATAGTAGCATACTATATTGATGAAAATGGAAATGCAATTACTTTACCGAGTGGTAAATATAACACCGATTCCGGAGTAATTTCTTTTACAACGACAAAACTTGGGAGATTTTCTATAGACTATGTGAAGAAGACCTTCGACGATATTGAGAGTGTAGCTTGGGCGAAGAAAGAAATTGAAGTTTTGGCTTCAAAAGGGATTATAAGTGGAAATAGCAGCTCTACTTTTGCTCCTTCTGATAATATAACAAGAGCTGATTTTCTAGTATTACTCATAAAAAGCCTGTCCCTCACAGCAGTGGTGGAGGATAATTTCAATGATGTGAATCCGGAGAAGTACTATTATGAGGCGGTTGGTATTGCTAAAAAGCTAGGAATTACTGCAGGAAAAGGTAATAACCAATTTAACCCGAAAGATCCAATTAGCCGACAGGAAATGTTTACATTAATTGCCCGCGCATTGAAGCTGTCCGGCAAACTTAAGGATGAAAATAGTATGAAAGTGCTAGAGGGTTACAAAGACCAAGGTACAATTGCACCATTTGCACTTGAGGACACAGCAGCACTGGTAGGGGAAGGCATAATTGAAGGAACTGGCAGTATGTTAACTCCTTTGAAAAAAGCTACTCGAGCTGAAACAGCTGTAGTGCTTTACAAGATTTACAATCGTTAATGACTTGCAGTACCCTCAAATTTAAGGTATGAAGTTTGTCAAGGAACATCAAAAAATATAGATTGAAAATGGTATAAAAGAAAAACTAAGGGAGTATCGGAAACTGTTAAAAACAGTTGACGGTACTCCCTTTTTGGTCCAAGCCTGAATTTAATATATTGATTTTTGCTGTTATAATACCTATCATTGTACTTATAATTATTAGCATTATTTATGGAAATAAGCCGACATTTGAAAATATATAAAAATCGGTCTTAACAGGAATTTAATGGGGGAATTTTAGGACTAGCACTCCAAAGTTTGCTGACAAAACTTCCATGGGCATATGGGTAAATAAATCCGAGTGCTATGCTTCCTTATTGTACTTCAGAGTTCCATTTGTTCACGAAAGGAAGAACAAGATATAAAACGCAAGGTCTCTTTACCATTCTAAATCATTGACATGAATACCTTTACCGAATACCTTTATCATACCGTAAATGCAGCTGTAGGATGGAATAGGAAGCGAGAGAGTATGTAAATACAAAAAAAGGCTACTGGAGAATATCCAATAGCCCAATACTTTCAATTGCTTTACCTATATATTCAAAATTGCTTTTTCTTTTTGTAATATTTCTCTAACTTCCGTAAAGCTCACTGAAGCAGGGAGAATATCCTTTCTAGCAGAAAGGGAGGCACATACTCCAGCAGCTTGCCCGATAGCCATACAGGTAGTCATAACACGAGCGCTGGCTAATGACGGAGCATCCATGGAAATACATCTTCCGCTGAGAACCAAATTATTTATATCACTGCTGATTAGGCAACCAAGGGGAATGCCGTAAGGTCCTTCGAGATCAATAAGGTCGGTGGAGCTGCTGAGACCGCTATGAATATCTACTTTGTAGGAACCTAGTGCAATACTGTCCTCTGGAATGGTACCCTTGGTTACATTGTCTATAGTTAGCTTTTTAATACCTGAAAAACGGCGAGTTTCACGAATACCAATGGAGCTGTTAATGTTTGAAACATAAGTATCCTCAAATCCCGGTATATATTTTTTAAGAAATTCAGTTATATTTACGATTTGCTGCATTCCTTCTTCACCGCCTCGAGTCAGATCCATAGGATTGGTTCCGTCAAAGTTTAATATACGTGTAGAATTAATACAAATCCTATCAGGATGAGGTGTCTTGATATATATGAGAGTGTCTCTCTTGAACGGATTGATATTTTGTTCGCTCATACGTGAAAGAGTATTACGCAAACCAAGGAATACATAGCCCGGGTGGCTTCTGAAAAACGGAACGTCATATCCGTTGGAAACATTCATGCTTTCAGCAGGAATCAAATCCTCAGGGTGCTCCTCTAGGAACTCCCAGAACTTTTCTTCATTAAAATTGCTCAGAGTGAAAAGGAGTGATGGGGGTTGTAGAACACCTGTGTCTTGCTGGCCCTTTTCGTATGTAGCTCCAGCAAGAAATGCAACATCACCGTCCCCTGTACCATCTATAAATACAGAGGCTCTAATATCGTAGCGTGTACCTTTACCCATAAGATATACCTGATCGATACGTCCGTTTTCAACATTGACATCCACAACTTCGCTATGGAGCAAAACCTGAATTCCGGCTTCCCTACACATCTCAAAGGCAAGGACCTTCATCATTTCAGAATCAATTATGGTGACGGAATTATGCAGAGGACAGGGATTATGACCAAGGCATGCACCACGCAGAGTTAATCTATCTACGATCTCTTGTGCTATACCACCAGTTACCTGTGTTCCGTTTTTATCGAGAAAACCTAGTAAAGGAAGTCCTGAAGACATATTGCCTCCAAGGTATTCGTTACGTTCTGCAAGTAAGACCCTGGTTCCGTTTCTGGCTGCTGCCAATGCTGCAGCAATACCGGCAGGTCCACCACCGATAACTGCAACATCAAATTGTAGTTGTTGAATATTCATAAATAAGCTCCTCTCTTGCTCTGAATAAAATTGTTATTTTTAATTAGTGTATTTTTTATGAAAATTATTTAACGTTCTAATACTGAGGTGCCATGAGACAAAGTAGGAGGTATTCCTAGATACACAGTGTTTGAACGTGGCTGCTCAATCCTCTTTAAGAGCGCACGACAGGCTTCTACGCCCATTTTCTCCTTATGCGCATCTATTACGGTGAGATTTAAGGGTGAGTATTCCGACAGGATAGAACTTTCATATCCGATTATAGATATATCTTGAGGAATATTAACTTTCTGCTCAAACAAAAACCTTAATGCACCGGAGGTAATACCGTCACTTGCTCCGAAAATAGCATCTGGCCGTAAGCCGGACTCCCAAATTTCCTTCAATGATTTATATCCATCTAAACCAGAGTAACCGGAATTGACTACGAACAAACTACTTGGGTCTGCACCAAACTCAGTAAATGCCTTCTGCACACCCAAAAGCTTCTTTTGAGAGTTGCTGCTGGTGGAAGGACCATTTATAAATAGGATACGCTTATGATTTTTTTTGAGAAGTTCCTTACCAGCTAAATATCCTACTGTTTCCATCTCAGAGAAAATTGAATCCGTGCCGTTATATTGGCTACCAATAATCACAGTAGGAAGATTAATTTGCCTTAAATGTTCAATAAGGTCAGAAGTAAAAAGGCCTCCGATAAGAAATACGCCGTCAATTCTGCGATTTGTAATCAAGGACGGTAGTGCATCAGGATTGTTGACAGAAGAAAACCTCTCAGTAAGTAATGCATAATCCGTACTTTCTAGGCAGGTATATATTCCATTGCTGGTATCATATAAAAGAGTCTCTGCAACAGAATCAAAGGCATAAGCTTTCTTTAAGTGGTTGGATGTTAAAAAAACTATCCCCAAAGTGTTTGTGCGTCTGGTTGTCAGTTCGCGTGCGGCTAAATTCGGTGTATAGTTAAGTTTTTTTATTGCTTCACGTACCTTATACTGTGTTTCAAGCTTTACAGCCTTTGAATTATTGAGGACAAGAGATACAGTACTTTTGGAAACATTAGCTTCCCGTGCAACATCAAGAATGGTAACCTTCATTTACATCCCTCCTATATTTAAAATCTGTTCTCAGATATTCCCGAGGACTTTATTTGTTTTCGAAGTATTGACTGCTGTCTACTTTAAATAATGCTTGAAATTTATTTTAGGCTAATTAAAAGAGCGATTAATCTATATTAATTAAACCGTTCCAAATAAAATTATATAACCAGCTACTAATATTGTCAATATTATATACTTATATTCTTTGCCTAAGAATTTTAGATTGTTATAATTCGACAAAAAACATTTAAATTTTGCAAAATAATTATGCAAAAGTATTGACTTGAATAATAATCTGGATTAAGATATATATATCAAATCGATGGAACGTTCCAAATGAGTACAACTAAGTATTAGAACGTTCCAAGTCAAGAAAATATATAAAGTGAGTATACAAAATGTTCAATAAAATCAGCTGAATTAATCGAATGTTATACAATATGTATAGTAAATCGAAGGGAAGTGATAACGGAACTATACTAAATATATTTGGAATGCTCCAAATGTATTATTATTAATTTGTTAGCATTAACTGTGCTTATGAGTAAATCCTAACTGCAGTTGATGTTATATAGAAGATTCATTACATCATGGGAGGTGTTCAATGTGTCCACTTTAAAATCCCTTCAAGTAAGGGAGCAAATGGCGGGCAAAAAAACGCTGGGTAGAAAAATAATTGAGTATCAGAAACCGTACTTATTTTTATTACCTATTCTAATATTTGCGATAGCGTTCTCTTATTATCCATTTATTCGAACGCTGCTATATAGTTTATCTGCTGTAAATAAACAGGGTGAGATTGTAAGATTTGTAGGCTTAAAAAATTATTTAAGTATTTTCAGCCGTGAGGAGTTTATGAATGCCATTGGGGTAACGCTTAAATTTACATTAATATATGTACCCTTAGCAGTTATTGTTCCATTTACTCTTGCATTGATTGCAAATAGCAAAAAGATGTTCTCAAATATTTATCAAACCCTGTTTGCATTGCCTATGGCGGTATCTGTTTCTGCAGCCTGCTATATTTTCCAGCAGTTACTGCACCGTAAGATTGGTTTGGTAAATTATTTGCTTGAAATTACTGGTATAATGCAAAACAAAACCAACATTGACTGGCTAAATGATAAAACATGGGCGTTGCCATCTTTAGCAGTAATCCTTATATGGATACATATCGGATTTAACTTCATGCTTTTGCTGTCTGCAGTACGTAATGTTCCTGACGAATTGATTGAAGCTGCTGATTTAGAGGGCTGCGGTTACTGGAGAAAGGTTTTCCATATTGTTATTCCAATTACTTCACCAACTATTTTCTTTGTTTTCTGTACACAGATGGTTGCGGGCATTATGATGAATGCACCGACCATGATCCTTACTAAGGGCGGCCCGGTTAATACAACATCCACAATGATTTATTATGTTTATACTACAGGTTTCAGAAGTGGAAATTACGCACTTGGTTCTACAGCTAGTATTGTAACTTTTCTACTTGCATTTATATTCTTGATGTTCAACTTTATGTATGAAAAGAAAAGGGTGGTGTACGATTGATGACCCAAAAAGTTCAAAAGGCTAAAAGCACTGTTCAATCGGTTCTCGCTTTGGCATTAGGTATCCTGATTGCATTCCCTCTTTTTTATTCTTTTATGTGTGGATTTAAAGACGATGCAACATTCGATAGCTTTCCTCCAACGATTTTTCCGCAGAGCTTGACATATCTTGATAATTTCAAGCAAGTTCTATTTGATTCATTGGTACCACGGTTTATGCTCAACTCACTGTTGATAGCAGTTGTGGTTACCGCGGTACGTATTTTCTTAGCTATGTTTGCAGCATATTCCTTTGCTTTCTTTAACTTCAAAGGAAAAAACTTTTTATTTTTTCTGATCATCGGTACAATGATGATTCCGACAGAAGCAGTTTTAATTCCTAATTATGTTACCGTAAGTAAACTTGGTTTGATTAATTCCTATATGGGTATCATGGCTGTTTATTTTGTATCTGCCATCCAAGTGTTTATGTTTCGGCAAAGTTTCAAAACAATATCGGGGTCACTTCGTGAAGCGGCATTTCTTGATGGGTGCGGAGACCTGCAGTTCTTTTTCCAGATATGTGTTCCCGTTTCAAAAGCTAGCATTACTGCACTTTCGTTAAACTCCTTTGTTCAAGTGTGGAATGCATACTTGTGGCCATTGCTTGTTACAAATAGACCTGAAATGAGAACAGTACAGGTTGGTATTACAATGCTATCAGCAGATGAATCCGGTGTTAAGGCTCCGATTTTTGCAGCAATAGCAATTATATTAATTCCTACAATAATTGTATTTGCATTCGGTCAGAGAAACATAGTTCGTGGTATTTCAGCAGGTTCAGTTAAAGGTTAATTTTAAACAAATTTTTAATTAAGGTTATAATTTAAGGTTATAATAAGAAACATTTTAATAATTTTAAGGAGGAAAGGAATATGAAATTTAAAAAGATTATTGCTTTAATTGCAAGTGTAGCTATCACTACTTCCTTATTTGCTGGCTGTGGAGCTGAAACTTCGGAATCTACTGATAGCACAAAGGCAGAAACTACTGCAACTGAGACAACAACTACAGCACCAAAAAGTATACTGCCTTCGGCTCCGGTAAAAGTTACTTTCTGGCACTCAATGAAAGGTGACACTGCTGAGGTTCTAGGTAAAATGGTTGAAGACTACAACACAACCGAAGGAAGCAAAAAAGGAATTACCGTAGACCTCATATATCAAGGTGAATATGATGAGGCTTCCACAAAGTTGTCTGCTATACTTCAAGCTGGTGCCGCAAACGAGCTTCCTGACATTATGCAGATGAGCTCAAAGGGTATCTTTGATGTAAAGGAAAGCAAATATATCTATCCTATTCAAAACTTTATTGATATGGATACTGACGGAATAAATATCAGTGATCTCAATGCCAATGCATTGCACTATGCAATGTATAATGACAAAGTACTTGGTTTGCCATTCTCAAATTCATCAGTTATGCTTTATTACAATAAAGATATGTTTAAAGCAGCAGGACTTGATCCTGAAAAGGCACCTACAACCTTGGATGAACTGGCAACATATACTAAAGCTCTGACTATTAAGGAAGGAGATAAAATCAAAACCTTCGGTCTTGCTACAAAGGTACGTTTCTTCCTACTTGGATCATGGATTCCAATGCAGGGTAGCGAAAAGTATATGTTTGATAATGCAGACGGCCGTATGGGTACTCCTACTACTCTTGCAATGACTAAGGATGGAACCCTTGATCACTTCTTGACAGAATGGCAAAAGGTTTTGGCAACAGGTGGTGTTGATTACAACATAGCTAGCCCAAATGAAGGTTTCCAATCCGGTTTATATGCAATGATGACTGCAAGTACTTCTTCAATGGCTTCAGTTGTTAAAAAGATTCAAAATACCGGTACATTTAATGTTGGTGTAGCTGAACTGCCTCGTGTAGATGCAAGCAGCACTAAGGGTACAGGTATCGGTGGTTCTGCATTGTATGTATTTGATGCTGGAGATGAAAACAAACGTCTTGGTGCTTGGGACTTCATGAAAAATCTTGCTAGTCCAGAAGTATCCGGAGACTGGTTTATGAATACAGGTTATTATGCAATGAATTCAAAAGCTTATGATTTACCTGAAGTCAAAACCTTCTTAGATAAAAATCCATTGTATAATATCATCTTGACTATTGCTAACAACTCAAAGGATTATCCTAACTATTTGGAGCCATGGATTCCTTCATTTACTGATGTTGATGGTACAATTCAGAATGAAATCGTTAAGCTCAGTGACGGTACACAGGATAAGGATACAACCATATCGACTATTGAGAAGAAAGTTAATATGTCATTACAAGACTATTTAGATTCAAATAAATAATATTACATTAAATATTTTTCTCTGCCTTAAGGCAGAGAAAAATATTTATTTAAATTGGTTATATAGAAGGGAGCGATAAAAATGCGTGTTGCTACTATGACTTCATTGTTCAGAGAATGCCGTGAATCAAATGAATTCACTGGTTATATTGAATCCATTCGACTTTGTAAAGAGGCAGGATTTTCGGTTTTAGATTTAAACATGTGTTCAATGCTGCGCCGTCAGACAGAACTAAACGGGGATGATTGGATAAAAAATGCTGAGGAGATCCGCAATGAGGCTGAAAAGCTGGGAATTACGTTTTCGCAGTCACATCCGCCATATCGGCCCTTTAAAGGTTCACGCTTTAAAAGCACGGAAGAGAAGGAATGCTTTGATGAACTTACTCATCGTGCCATACATGTGAGTAGTATTTTGGGTGTAAAATGGGCTGTTATGCATCCGGTAACTGAAATAGAAACAGCAGAATTCAACTTAGAGGCAGACCTTGCGGCTAACCATGAGAATTTTGACAAGGTTGTAGAGCAGGCTGCAAAAGAAAATGTAGGGATAGCCTTTGAAAATATGTGTGACAGAGATAACAGACGTAGGTTCGGTGCAACAGCAGAAGAACTCATAGCATTGGTTGACTCCTATAAGGGTGCACCGGTAGGTATCTGCTGGGATACAGGACATGGACACCGTGTTTATACCAATCAGATTCCTGCTCTTGAAAAGATGGGCAGTCATATAAAAGCTTTACACATTAATGATAATTTTGGACAGGATGACCTGCACCTTCTCCCATTCCTTGGAACCATTCCATGGGAAAAAGTTATGAAAACACTCACCCAAATCGGGTATGAAGGTGATTTGGTATATGAAATCAGAATAAACAATTATATGCCTGAAGGCTTAAAAATCCCAAGTGCTCGTTTCAGTGTTGAAGTAGGAAACTATCTGCTTTCATTGTGCTGATGCCGGATAGAAGGAGGACCAAATCATGCGTCTAGTAACCTCGACTAATCTATTTTCCAAGCGCAGAGACGGTGGTCTCCATACACCGTACATGGAATCCATACGTAGATGCCGAAAGGCAGGTTTTACAACGTTGGACTTTAGCTTTACTGAATTTTATTTTACACGAACTGAACTGAGCGGAGATGACTGGGAAAGCTACGTTGAAGAAATTGTTAATGAGAGTCAAAAGTTGGGAATTGTCTTCTCGCAATCTCATTTACCTTATAATCCGGGTTATATGCCGGAGTGGAAGAGTGATCTAGAAAAAGAGGATTATTATAAATTTGCACGAAGAAGTGCCTTGATTAGTGCCAGATTGGGAGTAAAGTGGATGGTAGTACATCCTTTTACACAGTGTAGCGAAAAAGAATTTGACGATGAGGCAAGTGTTAAATATAACCATGAATTTTATGATTCCATTATTGAATTGGCATTGAATAATGGGGTGGGTATCGCTTATGAAAATATGATCGAATATCCACAACGACGTAAATTTTCTGCAAGAGCCGAAGAACTTATTATACTGGTTGATTCCTATAAGGATCCAAGAATAGGAGTTTGCTGGGATTTTGGACATGGAAACAGATTGTATTATGACCAGTCCAATTCAATCAAAACACTCGGTAATCGTGTGGTGGCACTTCATGTAAATGATAATACAGGTATCAGTGATTTGCACTTTTTGCCTTTCATGGGAACCGTGGGCTGGGAAAAAACTTTAAAAGAAATGAAAAATAACAATTATGAAGGCGATTTTACCTATGAGGTTTATGGTTTTACTAAAAATATGCCTGAAGATTTAAAAGACATTGCAGCTAAACATGCTTATGATGTGGGTATGTATTGTATATCTTATTATAATAGCTTATAAATCTGTTTATCTGACCTAGAAACAGTGAAGAGAATAAAATAAATATAAAAACAGGAAGGAAGTATTTTATGTCTAATTATCCAAAAACTATGAAAGCTCTTGTAGCATATGGTGTAGGGGACTACCGCCTGGAAACTGCATACCCAACACCGGAATGCGGTCCTGACGATATAATTGTTAAAACAGAGGGATGCGGCGTATGTGCTGGAGACTTAAAGTGTCAGCACGGTGCTCCTAAGTTTTGGGGCGATGAAAGTCAACCTGCATGGGTAAAACCTCCGTTTATACCAGGTCATGAATTTCTTGGAAGGATTGTGGCAATGGGTGAAAACGTAAAAGGCTTCGAAATCGGGGAAAGAATTACTGCCGACCAAATTGTTCCATGTGGTGAATGTAAATTCTGCAAGGAAGGACATTATTGGATGTGCCAGCCCCACAATATTTTTGGCTTCCAGAAGGAAAACAACGGCGGAATGGCAGAGTACGTCCGTTATCCAAAGACTGCTGTTTTGCATAAAGTTCCAGCAGGGATGTCGCTTGAAAAAGCATTGCTGATTGAGCCTTATGCATGCTCCAAACACTGTGTTGACCGTGCTCAGATTGGCTGTGACGATGTTGTGGTTATCTCTGGAGCTGGAACCTTGGGACTTGGAATGATTACCTATGCAAAAATGAAAAGTCCGAAATTGCTGATTGTTTTAGATATGGTACAATCCAGACTGGACAAAGCAAAAGAATTCGGTGCTGATTTGGTCTTTAATCCTGGAAATGAAGATGCAGTAGCTGAAGTTTTAAAACTTACTGACGGCTATGGTTGCGATATTTATATAGAAGCTACAGGGCATCCGTCCAGTGTTAAGCAGGGACTTAACATGGTGCGTAAACTCGGTCGATTCGTAGAATTCAGTGTATTCGGACAAGAAACAACAGTAGACTGGTCCATAATCGGAGACAGCAAGGAACTTGACCTTCTCGGTTCACACCTTAGCCCGTATTGCTATCCGTTTGTAATTGATAACATTAACAATGGAAAACTCAAAACAGACGGCCTCATTAGCACTTGCTTCACGATTGAAGAATGGGAAAAAGCATTTGAATATGCATCAGGAAAATATGGAGATTTCAAAGTTTGCATTACTTTTTAAACCACGTTTACTAAGTGAAAACTGAAGGGAAGTTTTGTTAAGTATGCAGAAAGCTATAGATAAATTGCTAGATAAAGGGAATATACTGGTTGCCGGGCACAGAGGATGTGGTGCTTTTTATCCCGAAAATACTCTCCTCAGCGTACAGAAAGCACTGGATATGGAAGTTGACATGATTGAGTTTGACCTAAACCTGACTAAAGACAAAGTGGTTGTCCTAATGCACGATAATACTGTTGATCGCACCACTAATGGTACTGGTTATATTCATGATATGACACTGGATGAAATCAAAGAACTGGACGCCGGGGGGAAATTTGGAAAAATATTTGAAGGACTTAAAGTTCCAACGCTCCGTGAATTTTGTGAGCTGATTAAACCGCATAAGGATATTCTTTTAAATGTGGAAATCAAAGAAAAGACATATGAAACAGTAGATCTATCAATGGAAATATTGAGGGAATATGGCTTAATTGATCGCTGTGTCTTTACCTGCTTTGATGCTTCGATAGTTGCTTATATGTATGACTACTACGGGGTAAAGACACAAGGCTTTCCAAAAGAAAAAATGCAAAATTTTATTGATGGAGAAAATGGTACTTATTCAAAATTATTCGCAGTAGGCATTGATATGAAAATTATTACTCCTGAACGCGTTCGGGAATTCGAAGATATTGGAATATTGCCATGGTCTTATTGTCCTGACGCCGAAGAACTTGTTCATAAATCCATACATTGTGGTGCAAGACTGATGACCTGCAATAACCCGCTTCCTGCATTAAAAATAGTGAAAGCGAAAGGACTGCACAGTATATGCTAAAAGGCCCTAATAATTTGCTTCTCTATTGATGTGTCGAAGCGAGAAGCATAATTATAAGAAGGTGATTTTATTTACGGATTAATTAGCCACTTAGCTATATTAAAGGATGTTAACGTTCTTTCCATATGTGTACGTATTTTTCTTTCTGTGATAATAGGCGGAATTCTCGGTTTTGAAAGGGGTCGTAAAAGACACCCTGCGGGCTTCCGCACATATATACTTGTATGTCTTGGGTCAACCATTGTCATGACTACAAACCAATATATTTACCAAACCTTTCATATAGGAGATATTGGCAGGATGGGGGCCCAAGTTATTAGTGGAATTGGATTTTTGGGTGCCGGAACAATCATTATTACTGGGAAAAACCAAGTTAGGGGACTCACCACAGCAGCAGGTTTGTGGGCTTCGGCCTGCATCGGTTTGTCAATAGGCATCGGGTTTTACGAGGGTGCAATTTTAGGCGGTATTACTATATTCTTTGTAATGACAATTCTACATAAAATGGATACAAAAATGCGTAAAAAATCCAATTTATTGCATCTCTATCTGGAATTCAGTAGCTCACAGGGACTAGGTTTTTTTCTTGGTCTGGCAAAACAAAACTGTATTGAAGTATCGGATATTCAAATTGTTAAGAATAAGAATAAGGAGAAACAAGAGATGTCCGTTCTTCTCTCGGTAAAAACCAAGGAAAATCGTTCGCATAACGAAATCTTGCAGTTGCTGAGTAACACAGCAGCATTAAACTGCATTTACGAAATATGATAACTGCAATAAAATAGGAAAGTTTGTAAATTGATGAAGAGTTTTGTTGTTTATAGATATGATACTAATTTTAAAATATTAAGACCTGAGGTGATTAATGAGTACTTTAAAAAGTAACATCAAATTGGTTATATTTGATGTTGACGGAGTTATATTTGATAGTGAACCACTACATTACCGTGCAAAATTGGATATTTTACACAGCTATGGTCTAGGGGAAACCTTCGATTTGAAAGATTATGTTGGTAAACCCAATAAGGATTTATGGACAAGAATTATAAAAGAAAACAAATTGAATGTAAGCCCAGGTGACTTGGAGATGCAGCAGTTTGATTTAATTATAAGTTATGTTTACAAGGAGCATTTATCACCAACAAAGGGACTTGTGGATTTGTTGGATTTCCTGAAAGAATCTTGTATTCATATGGCAGTTGCATCATCATCCAACCGGTATTATGTCAGTCATATCCTCGAATTTTTTGGATTAAATAAATATTTTACTTATTCTGTAACCGGTGATGAAGTTAGGTTCCAGAAACCTAGTCCAGATATTTATCAAAAAACACTTCAACTTAGCGGAATTTGCTCGGATAATGTAATTGCTATTGAAGACTCAACTGCTGGAGTTCAGGCAGCCGTTTCAGCTGGGATTAAGTGCCTTGGATATCAAAATCCCACATCTGGAATGCAGAATCTTTCTTTGGCTACGGGTATCATTCAAGAGCTTGGGCAGGTAGTGGAGTATATTACGCATGAGGCTATGGTGTGAAATTTTAAAGCGGTCAGCTTTTTAAATTAAGATGGTTTCAGCCATCTTAATTTTATTTGTCTTAAAATGTATAACTAACACTCAGGAACAAAAGATGTTTTCCTGATTCCTGTGAAAGGTAATAAGCAGTGAATGCCGAATAACATGACTAAAATAAGATTATTAATCTATGAAAGTTTATACGAAAAGCGAAAATCCACAGCTTAGAGGAGAATAATTATGAGCCTTGAATTGAATGAAATTAAAAATGTAATTATTAGTGGGCAATCAATAGTCGGAATTGAACTAGGATCGACTCGAATCAAAACCGTCCTTATAGGTACAGATAATGCACCAATTGCATCTGGTAGCTATGATTGGGAAAACAGTTTTGTCAATAATATTTGGACCTATAGCTTAGAAGATGTCTGGAAGGGCATTCAGAACAGTTACCGGGATATGGTAAACAATGTCAAGAGTCAGTATGGTGTAGATATAAAATCTATTCGCTCAATTGGGATTAGCGGCATGATGCATGGTTATATGGCTTTCGATCAGCACGGAACTCTTTTAACACCGTTTCGTACCTGGCGTAATAATATAACAGGTCAGGCTTCAGAAGCTTTGTCTACATTGTTTGACTATCCTATTCCTCAAAGATGGAGTATTGCACATCTTTATCAAGCTATCTTGAATCAGGAAAAGCATGTATTTGACATAAGCTATATGACAACACTTGCCGGCTATATACATTGGAAATTGACCGGACAAAAAGTCTTGGGAATCGGTGAGGCATCAGGAGTTTTCCCAATTGACTCAAAGACTAAAAGATTCAATAAACAAATGATTGAGCAATTTAATAAACTGGTTGGTCCACAAAACTTTCCATGGAAATTGGAGAACATCCTGCCAACTGTTCTGGTAACTGGAGAAAAAGCTGGTGAATTAACTGCTGAGGGAGCACAGCTCCTGGATGTTACTGGACAGCTGCAGCCGGGCATTCCTCTATGCCCTCCCGAGGGAGATGCAGGAACAGGGATGGTTGCTACCAACAGTGTGGCGGCTCGTACAGGCAACGTATCTGCAGGAACATCCGTATTTGCTATGATTGTACTCGAAAAGGAATTGTCTAAGGCATATTCAGAGATTGATCTGGTGACGACACCTGATGGTAAGCTAGTAGCTATGGCACATTCCAACAATTGTACATCCAATTACGATGCTTGGATTGGGTTGTTTGCTGAAGCAACTAAAGCGTTAGGAATGGAGATTGACAAACCAAAACTCTATGACACTTTACTTGGTATGGCACTACAAGGTGATCCGGACTGCGGTGGTTTATTATCCTATGGATACTTTTCAGGTGAACACATGACTCATTTTGAAGAAGGTCGTCCTTTATTTGTACGTTGTTCAGACAGCAACTTCAATCTGGCTAATTTTATGCGTGTCAATTTATTTACATCACTTGGAGCTCTAAAAATAGGCATGAATATTCTTATGGAAAAGGAAATGGTTAAAATAGATAAAATTTTGGGTCATGGTGGCTTTTTCAAGTCAAAGGAAGTTGGACAGAAAATCATGGCCGCTGCA
Source organism: Bacillota bacterium (assembly GCA_023391425.1). GTDB lineage: Bacteria > Bacillota > Clostridia > Acetivibrionales > DSM-1351 > Ruminiclostridium. Next base: position 31,479 of record JAEWAX010000080.1, read on the forward strand.
GTTAACGTTCCCGTATCGGTTATGGAGAATGCCGGAGAAGGTGGAGCCTGGGGTATCGCATTGCTAGCATCTTATATGGTAAATCGAAAGAAAAATGAGTCTCTAGACGATTTTCTCAATCAAAGGGTATTTGACGGACAACAGGGAAGTACTATCGCGCCTGATTCCTCAGATGTTGCAGGATTTAACGAATTTATGAAACGCTATATTACCGGACTGACTATTGAAAGAGCTGCTGTAGATTATCTGAAATAAAACTGTATAAAATACCGCTTTGTATTTATTGAAGAGCCATTTGCTTAAACAAGTAAATGGTTCTTTGCTTGTTTATAAGGTATAAATTCTATACCTCAAGGTATCAAAGTAACTGGTCATGAAATGGACGCTATCGTTGCATCTTTCCTCTTCGCATTTTAGTACTAAGGACTTCACTGAACGTAGGAGCTTGGTATGTGGCAAACTTTTACATTGACTTAATCAACCTGATTCAATCAACATGACTCAATTAACTTGGCTAAATCAATCTGACCTAATCAATCTCTTCCAATAAATTGCAAAACTACTTTATTTTCTGTATAATATTCCTATTATTGATTTGTTGTAATGGTATTATAGTTGAAAAGGAGATATGATGGGAAAATATATGTTGGACTTTGAGAAATACGCTGCTCTGGGCAGGGCAGCATCGGCAGAAAGTGCTGTTCTATTAAAAAATGATAATCAGGCATTACCAATAAAGCACGGTGAGAAGGTTTCAGTATTTGGCAGAATACAGTTTGACTATTACAAAAGCGGGACTGGTTCTGGTGGGATGGTTAATACTAAGTACGTTGTAGGAATTTTAGATGCTTTAAAAGCTTGTAAAGACATTAGTATTGATACAGAATTGCTGAATATTTATGAAAACTGGGTAGAACAAAATCCTTCTGACAAGGGACAAGGTTGGGGACAGGACCCATGGTCACAGAGGGAGATGCCTTTGTGTGATGAAATTGTGGAGACAGCTTCACATCGTTCTGATATAGCTATAGTCTTGATAGGGCGAACCGCGGGTGAAGATCAGGATAACAGACTTGAAAAAGGGAGCTATCTATTAAGTGACCTTGAAGAAGAAATGATTGAAAAAGTGTGCAGACATTTTAAACGTACTGCGGTTGTTCTGAATGTTGGAAACGTTGTTGATATGAAATGGGTGGAACAATACAAACCGCAAGCAGTACTTTATGTTTGGCAGGGTGGAATGGAAGGTGGAAACGGTGCAGTGGATGTGCTAACCGGTAAAGTTAATCCGAGCGGAAAGCTTACTGATACTATCGCATTAGCTGTTTCAGATTACCCTTCAACCGCCAACTTCGGAGGTGAAACTGAGGCATATTACACAGAAGACATATATGTAGGCTACCGTTATTTTGAAACTGTTGCTAGGGATAAAGTATTATATCCTTTTGGATTTGGACTTTCCTACACGGAATTTTCTTCTCAAAATGCAAGTTTTGAGGATGATGGAGAAAAAATTAACCTATCCGTGGTTGTCACTAATAATGGGAAAGCTACAGGTAAGGAAGTTATTCAAGTATACGTTTCTGCACCTCAGGGAAAGCTAGGCAAACCGGCAAGAAGCCTTGTAGAGTTTAAAAAGACAAAATCACTGCAGCCTGGTGAATGTGAAGAGCTCAAATTTTCAGTTGTGAAGAAAGGACTCGCTTCTTATGATGATAATGGCTGTACCGGACATAAGTCCTGCTATGTATTGGAAGCAGGAAAATACCAAATCTATGCCGGAAATGATGTAAGAAGTGCAGTCTTGGCAGGAAGCTTTGAAATAAAAGAGACTGTTGTAACTGAACAATTGCAGGAAGCAGTGGCTCCAGTAAAGGCTTTTAATAGAATAAAGGCTGTTGAGACTGCTAATGGTGTCAGAATGATAGAGGAGGCGGTACCCCTTCGTTCAATAAATCTCGCTGACAGAATTAATGCAAACCGTCCGAAAGAAATACCATATAAAGGTGATTGCAAAATTCGTCTTGAAAATGTATATGATGGTGAAGCCTCTATGGAGGACTTTTTAGCTCAATTGTCTGACGACGATCTGATATGTATTTTACGAGGAGAAGGAATGTGTTCTCCGAAGGTGACTCCGGGAACAGCCGCAGCTTTTGGCGGTGTTACTGAAAGTTTGCTAAAATTCGGCATACCGGTGGGGTGCTGCTCAGATGGTCCATCTGGAATACGCATGGACTCTGGTTCTCTGGCTTTCAGTCTACCGATCGGAACGGCATTAGCATGTACCTTTAATACAGAACTGGTTGAAAAACTGTATGAAATGGTAGGTCTGGAGCTTCGTAAAAATAAAATTGATACATTACTGGGACCAGGTATGAATATACACCGTAATCCATTGAACGGAAGAAATTTTGAGTATTTCTCCGAAGACCCATATCTCACCGGAAAAATGGCTGTAGCACAACTACGTGGTATGCATAACTCTGGTACCACTGGTACGATAAAGCATTTTGCAGCAAATAATCAGGAACATAATCGTTACAATATAGATTCCATAGTTTCTGAAAGAGCACTGAGGGAAATTTATCTTAAAGGCTTTGAGATTGCTGTGAAAGAGGGTGCTGCTTACCTAGTAATGTCAACCTACGGTTCTCTAAATGGTTTTTATACAGCTGGTAATTTTGACCTTCTTACTACTGTACTCAGAAATGAGTGGGGCTTTAATGGCATAGTAATGACAGATTGGTGGGCAAAAATCAATGATGAGGGTGAGGCTGGAACTCTCACCAATACAACTGCTATGGTGCGCGGGCAAAATGACGTTTATATGGTGGTGACGGATTCAGAATCCAACAGCGGTGGAGATAATACACTGGAAGGCCTGAGAACTGGAAGAATTACTAGGAGTGAACTTCAAAGGGCTGCCGGTAACATATGCAGAGTACTTATGAAACTGCCTGTGATGGATAGATATCTCGGGAGAATTTCTGAAGAAGAACTTGAAGATGTGAAAGAATCTAAAGCCGAAGAGAATATGTCATTTGATCTTAACTACAAGCTTGTTGAACAAGAAACAACTATCGATGTGTCAAATATCACAACCGAGAGGGGCTCGGACGCACTGTTTGGTCTGGAGTTTACAAAGCATGGTCTTTACACCATTAGTATAAAAATGAGGTCTGATTCTAGTGAACTGGCTCAAATACCGGTATCAGTGTTTGTTAATCAGGATTTCGTTAGGACTGTTACTTTTAACGGTACCAATGGTGAGTGGATAAATAAATCCTTTGATATTGGACCGATAAGGAGTAAATATTGTTGCCTGAAACTGCATTTCGGACAAGGCGGCATGGAATTAGGTGAAATGAAGATAGCCTTAAAGGAAGAAATCTAGTTCCTAGATACAATTTTATGAGTTGTTTTATAACCACAAGAGTTTCTGAAATGAGAGTTCAAAAATAAAGCCTGAAAATAAAGCTTTGCACCACAAATGTTAGTCATAAAAGGCTAACATTTGTGGGTGCAGTAGCGGAAGTCATTTTAGGTTAATTCCTAAATGAGTTTTATTCAAAAAATTTTATTTAAAAAACGCTGCTACTACCTTTGTTAGTAAATCTTTTTCAATCCTATTTAGAGGCTTACTCTTTAACAAATATAATATTTCACTATAATCTCTTTCAAAATCAATATCCGGAAGTGTATCGCTTTTTAGAAGACTACTATTTGTATTTTCTAAAGACTCTGTAATATAAATCATTTCGCCAGATATATCAATAATTACATTTTTATTAAAATACGTATTTTTGTCTACTTCCCAGGTAGTTACACATTCAAAAATTCCTTTCTTGATTTCACTCATAGAAATTATGTTTAATACATTGTCGATTCCTTCTCTTGAGATAGCTCCCATTATGTCAGACGAATTCTTATAAAAAGAAAATTCAATATAATCTTCTGCATCCTTTAAGTAAGTAATTAGTTCAAATAGCTCCATAAATAACACCCCTCTTTATTTTTTGAAATAAAATCCATAACTATGTAAATCTTATATCGGCTAAATTAATTACTATACTTAGATACATATGTACTTGTTTTACTTTATTAAGAAATCTCATGAGTTCTTCACATAAAAGATAGCCAATTGCGTTCTATCTCTGAAATTCAATTTATCTAGAAGTGTAGTTACGTAATTTCTAACTGTCCCTTCTCCGAGAAATAGCTTATCTGATATTTCTTTATTTGTTAAGCCTTCACCTACTAATTTTAGAACTTCTAATTCTCTTGGCGTAAGTTCGAGATCCCCCAGATCAAGCTTTTTTTGATAATTTAGCATAGAAGATAAAGAGGCGGCGACTTCGGTGCAACTAGGAGAACCAATAAATACTTCCAATCTCTAATATTCCTTAAAATTGTATAATATGCAACATGCAAGATGTTCAAAATTTTCACCTCTTTTCATAAGATTTAATCCCTTAAAGTCCGCCCCGTTAGAGTGAGGAATACACTTTCTAAAGTTGGTTTCTCAACATTTAACGATAATATTTCAGAGTCAGTATCAGATATGCAATCAATAATTCTTCCAAGGTTTTTACTCTGCTTTTTAGATAAAACTTCGAGCTGATTTCCGCTGACGATACAATCCTTAACTCCTTGTATTTTTTTTATATTATCAACAATAGTATAATTGAGAGAGGAAAGATCAATTAAAACTTTTTCATCAACTGCCACAAGTTTTTTTAATTCATCCTTTGTACCCTTTGCGATTACTCTTCCGTGATCCATTATTACGATTTTGGTACAGAGTTCTTCAACCTCCTCCATGTAATGTGAGGTGTATATAATGGTCGACCCAAGTTCATTTAGCTTCTTTATTGCTTGCATAATATGATTTCTTGACTGAGGATCTATTCCTACAGTTGGCTCGTCCATAATAATCAGTTTGGGATGGTGAATTATAGCACAAGCAATATTAAGTCTTCTCTTCATACCACCTGAAAACTTTTTGGGATAAGCCTTTTTCTTATCTGAAAGTCCTGTAAATTCAAGAGCTTCTTCTATTCTTTCTTTGAGTAATGTACCTCTAAGGCCATAGAGCTTACCAAAGTAAGTAAGGTTTTCATAAGCTGTCAAGTCTTCATAAATAGCAATATCCTGGGGAACAAGTCCAATCTCTCTTTTTATATCCATCTCATGTGTTTTCATATTCTTACCGAATATTGTTATTTCACCACCATCAATTTTAGTTAACCCTATTAGGGTGCTAATAGTTGTAGTTTTACCTGCACCATTAGGACCAAGAAGCCCAAAAAATTCACCTTCCTCGATTGACATGCTGACATTGTCTACTGCAAGAAAATCGTTATAACGTTTTATCAGATTTTTAATTTCAAGTATCATTTATATCCCTCCAATAATTTAATGTATAAATTTAATCTCAGCTGAAATTAGAAAGACTCCTGTTTTTACCTTGCTCCAATATAATAATGGAAAATTAAGCATGAGGGCAGTGAGTAGAAGAATGATTTAGATATGACAATTGTCATACTTGGGTGGTTTAAGCTTCTGGAGTTAGGCGGTACAGATCGTGTTGTAGATTACATCGAGAAGCAAAAAATACATGAGCGATAGCTCATGGCTTTTTAAATAAAATATTTTTTAATAAATTCTCGTTTAGTGGTATAATAAGTAAAAATTAAGTAGCAAATTTATACTTAAAAGGTGGAAATTTATGAGTCACATAGAGGTTGTAGCAGCAGTTATTATAAATAATGGTGAAATATTGTGTATGCAACGGAATATAGGTAAATATGATTATGTTTCTTACAAATATGAATTCCCTGGTGGAAAGCTTGAAAGTGGAGAAAGTCAAGCGGAAGCTTTAATGAGAGAATTATATGAAGAGATGGATTTGAATATAAAAATTTCTCGGAATGACTTCTTCATGACAGTGGAGCATACCTATCCTGATTTTTCAATCACAATGCACAGCTTTATTTGTTATGTTGATAATAGAAC
>JAEWAX010000099.1 GCA_023391425.1 Bacillota bacterium
CTTACACTTGGCATTTTGTATTTCAAACAAAAAAGCTGTTGCACCACAAACTATTTAGCTCATGTGCAACAGTTTTTCTGAGCATTACGCAAGCACATTAATATTAGTATATGAAATAAGACTCCTCCCACGCCTAAAATCAACAGGGGCCATTCCAAAGTATTTGCTAAAAACCTTACTAAAATAGTTTCCATTTGAGTATCCTATCGATTTTGCTATTTCATTCACTAGCATGTCAGTGTTCTGTAATAACTCCACAGCCTGTTCCATTCTAACTTTTGTTATATACTTTCCTGGAGAACAGCCCATCTCATTTGAGAACTCTCTAATTAGATGACACGCCGAAATTCCGAGTCTTTGCGCAACATCATTTATTCCCATTAGTTGATTATAGTCAGACCTGATTATGTGCAATGCCTCATTTACTTTTTGTGATATTTCCTCATAAGCACTAAATTTCGTAGAACGATATAATTCCATAATAAATTGATATGCTAGTGCTGAAGAACGCAAACAGTCGGTTATTCTCCCATCTACTGCATTCTTATAGATATCAAATAATAACCTAATTACTGGAGATTCAAAAGAGAATAATGTAACAGGTTCAATTTCATTGGTTATTTCATCCCAGTATTTTTGTACATCATATCCAAAAATCATAATAAATATGAAATTCCATTCCTTACTCTCTTTAGGTTTATAGTATATATCTTCACTTGGAATAGTAGTTAAAAAGGCTTGTCCAGGATTTACTCTATATTCTTTTGAGTTAATATCAAGGATTCCCCAGCCTGATAGAGTATATTGAAAAAGGTATCTGCCCCTTTCATTTCTTTTCATCCCATCAAAGTAATACTCTATCGACTCTCTTTTTTCAAGACCAACGGTTTCAATCTGCGTTGCCATTTCAGATAAATCTTCCATAGTTCTAAAACCGTAACAGCCTGTTTGCATATTCAAATAATTAAGCATCAATTTTTTACCCTTATTATCAATTATTTATTCTTGAAAAGAATTTTGCTTTTACTTAGGATATAACTATAGTAACATTTTATTATTAATTTATCACTATTTGAAGTAATCTTTTTTATTTCTTTATCGTGGCAGAAATTAATAAATAATAATCAAAATTATACTACTAATAAATTTAATTTAACCGTATAATCTAATTTTAAAATATTAGGCAAAAACCCTTTTACTGATATGGTATGGAAATTAATATATATGAGGAGAGATTCTATGAATAAAATCATTGTCAAAACTCCACCTATGGGATGGAATAGTTGGGATTGTTATGGCGCAAGTGTAACGGAAGATGAAGTTCGTGCAAATGCAGATTATATGGCTAAGCACATGAAGACTTTTGGTTGGGAATATATAATTGTAGATATCCAGTGGTATGAACCAACTGCTAAAAGTTCATCCTATAATGCCTTTGTCCCTCTGGAAATGGATGAATACTCAAGACTTATACCAGCTGTTAACCGATTCCCATCCGCGACAGATGGAAAAGGCTTTAAGCCATTATCTGATTATGTTCATAGCCTTGGCCTAAAATTCGGAATTCATATAATGAGAGGAATACCGCGCCAGGCAGTGCATAAAGGCACACCTATTTTAGGCTCTACAAAAACAGCAAGAGAAATAGCACATCCTAACTCAATTTGTTTATGGAATACAGATATGTATGGCGTTGATTCTTCTAGAGAAGGTGCACAACAGTACTATAACTCACTGTTCTCGTTATATGCATCCTGGGGTGTAGACTACATAAAAGTTGATGATATAGCTCGTCCATATTCAAGCGGTGAGGTTGAGCTAATAGCGAATGCTATTGAAGCCTGCGGCAGAGACATGGTATTAAGTTTATCTCCTGGGGAGGCGCCAGTACAGTATGCTGAGCATTTAAAGAAGTATGCAAATATGTGGCGAATGACAGATGACTATTGGGATACCTGGGGGCATCTAGTACCTATGTTTGACAAGTGTCATGAATGGAGTAAGCACGTTGGGCCAGGGCATTGGCCGGATGCAGACATGCTTCCTCTTGGACATATTGCTTTGCGTTCTTGCGAACATGGTGTAGGTGATCGTTGGACTCGTTTTTCAAATGATGAGCAGATTACAATGATGACTCTATGGTGCATTTTCCGTTCGCCACTTATGATTGGTTGTGAGCTTCGTGATAATGATGACTGGACGCTCTCCCTTATAACTAATGAAGAAGTCTTAAGAGTACTAAATCACTCACACTCTGCTAGGCAACTATTTCATAATGGTTATTTTAATACACATGTGGGTTGGACTGCTCAAGATGAAGATGGAAGCTCTTATCTTGCATTATTCAATCTGGGTACAGTTTCTGATAATATTGAAGCTCATCTAAATCAAATGGAGCTTTCAGGTACTTATAAAATCAGAGATCTATGGGCACATAATGATATGGGGACAACAAATTGCTCAATAGCTGTAACGGTCCCTGCACATGGAGCAAGATTTTTGAAACTGACCAGAGTGTAGTGTTTTAAAGAGGGGCTGCTAGTTCAACAGCCCCTCTACTAATTCTCTATACAATTTTAGTTGTCCATTCTTCAACATTCCATACATCAGTAACCCAATCCTCATAGAATTCTGGTTCATGGCAAACTAGAAGAACAGTGCCCTTAAATTCAGTCAATGCCCTTTTAAGTTCATCCTTTGCATCTACATCTAGATGGTTTGTAGGTTCATCTAGTATCAGCCAGTTAACATCCTTAAGCATTAGTTTACACAGACGTACTTTAGCATTTTCGCCACCACTTAGTACCATCATCTGGCTGGTAATATGCTCAGCCGTTAAACCACATTTAGCTAGTGCACCTCGCACCTCAGGGTTGGACATTCCCGGATAGTCCTTCCAAATTTCATCCATTGCAGTATTGGTGTTATAGCGTTCACCTTCCTGCTCAAAGTACCCAGGAAACAGATAGTCATCCAGCTTAACCTTTCCACTGAAAGGTTTCTGTATTCCTAATAAAGTCTTTAGCAAGGTTGACTTACCCAATCCATTTACACCTTTAATAGCAACCTTTTGACCACGCTCTAAGGAAATATTCAACGTACCTGTGAGAGCTGTTTCATAACCTATAATAAGATTATGGGTCTGGAAAATAAATCGACCTGGTGCACGGGCCTCCCTAAACTTAAATATAGGTTTAATCTTTTCTTGTACTTTATTGATAATTTCCATTTTATCCAGCTTCTTTTGTCTACTCTTGGCCATATTGGCTGTAGCAGCTCTAGCCTTATTTCTTGCAACAAAGTCTTCAAGTTTTTCAATTTCCTTCTGTTGTTTCTCATAAGCCTGCTGAGTTTGCTGTTTTGAAAGCTGATACATCCTCTGGAATTCATCATAATTGCCAGAATACCTTGTCAGCACTGAATTTTCAATATGGTAGATAACATTTACAACATCATTTAGAAACGGAATATCATGAGAAACGAGTATAAACGCATTTTCATAATTCTTAAGGTAATTTTTTAGCCAAATAATATGGTTCTCATCTAGGAAGTTAGTAGGCTCGTCCAATATCATTATCATTGGGCTCTGTAACAAAAGCTTTGTCAACAATACCTTTGTTCTCTGTCCTCCGCTTAGGTTAGAAACGTCAGTTTCAAGACCAATATCCCCCAAACCCAAACCATTTGCAACTTCTTCAATCTTTGAGTCGAGAGTATAAAAGCCATTGTGTTCTAATTCATTTTGGATTTCTCCTACATCCTCCATCATTGCATTTATTTCATTATCGGAGGCTTCACCCATTTTTTCATATATATCAAGCATTTCTTTCTCAAGGTCAAACATGTGCTGAAAAGCCTCTTTTAAGGTTTCACGGATTGTTTTACCTGGTGCAAGCACAGTATGCTGATCTAGGTAACCTGTGGTTATTCTGTTGCACCACTCAACTGTACCCTCATCTGGCAATAGTTTACCCGTAATTATATTTAAAAATGTAGATTTTCCCTCTCCATTTGCACCAACAAGACCTACATGCTCACCTTTAAGCAATCTAAAGGAGGCATCCTCCAATATTTTTCTGGCACCAAAGCCATGACTGACATTTTCAACAGTTAATATACTCATTACTTTTTAACCTCCATAAGCCACTTAGCGACCATAAATATCTAAACAAGTTCTTTTAATTAACTTCATAGAAATTTAGTATAACTTATGGAGTATATTAAAGTCAAAGGTTAAAAAAAGCATGGCATATTCATAAATCGAATTATAATTTTTTTGTGATATTCACTCAACATTTCGATATTCAAATTTATACTTAACCCAATATAGAAGGGAGAATACACTTTTCAAGCAACGGCAATATGTCACCGGGTTTACTTGTATGTTTTGCTGCAATTGCAACCACAAGGTCTTTTTCAGGAATACAGCAGATAGCGTTACCGCCATCACCCCTTGCCATGTACGCAAAAGTCCCGTTTTTTTCGTACATATACCACATGTACCCGTATTTAAAGCTTTCAATGATTTTTGAACCATTAACCCACGCCTCCGAGGTTATTGAATCTTTAATCCAAGTCTCCGGAATAATCTGGTTATCGTCCCATTTACCATTATTCAGGTATAAGAATCCAAAACGAGCCATATCCCGAGGCGTTAATGTAAGACCCCATGCCCCATTAGTGTTGCCATTTGGATCCTGAATCCATCCATTTAGACTTTTTCCGAAAAAATTTTCTAGACCAAATGATTTCATATCTGGTTCCGTAAGCACTTTCATGCCAATAGAACTAAATAAATGTTCGTTTGCAAACTCACGGGCGCATTTACCTGTTGTACGTGTTATGATGGATGACAGCAAGTGTGCCCCAGCGGAGCAATACTGAAACTCACCGAACTTACCTTTTTGGCCCAGAATATCAAGAGTATACTTTACCCAATCCTTCTGCCTCCGCAGCCTATCTAACGGTTCTAGTGTGCTACCACCTGGCTTCCATGTAAAGGGGAATGGCGCAGTCATTGTGAGTAAATGCCGTATGGTTACCGTTCTCTTCTGTACATCGGCAGGGCTGGATACATATTCCGGAAAGAAAGTCAGAACTTTCTCATCAACACTTTTGATATATCCTTTGTCTATAGCGATGCCAACGAGGGCAGATATGATGCTTTTTGTTACCGATGCTACGTGGTGTGTGTCATCGGGGCCATAGCCATTATAGTATTTTTCAAAGGCAATATACCCGTTTCGTACAACAGTAATACCGTTTATATTATTACCGTACTCAGATTTTATCATTGGTTCAAGTTCCAAAAGCTTTTTGGTATCCATTCCTAAATCCGCAGGTTCTGCCGTGCCCCATTCGATAGTTGGCCAATAGTCTCTTTGCATATAAGTTTTCATGATAAGTACCTCCCTGTTATAGAATGGGGATTTTCTTTTAGTACATCGGGTGTACCCTCTGCAATAATTTGTCCTCCGTCACGGCCTCCTCCTGGTCCAAGTTCTATAAGCCAGTCACAGGAAGCAAGGACTGCCGTATCATGTTCAATCACAATGACAGAATTTCCGTTTGTTACAAGCTCGTCAAGTAACTCTATAAGTTTTGCAGTATCATATAGGCTAAGACCTGTAGTTGGTTCATCCAGCACATAAAGGATATTGCCTTTTCGTTGCCTGCCAATTTCCTTGGCAAGCTTGATTCTTTGCGCTTCGCCTCCACTTAAAGTTGGTGTGGGTTGGCCAAGCTTTATGTACCCCATACCGATCCGTTCCATTACTTTCAATACACCGATAATCCCTTTAGTTTCTTCAAAAAAACTGACTGCTTCAGAAACACTCATTTCAAGAACATCGTATATAGTCTTACCTTTATACTTAACAGATAAGGCTTCATCATTAAACCTTTTCCCATGGCATTGTGCACATGTTTTATCTATCTTTAAATTACCACTCAGCCAGATTGTTTCATATCCACTACCGCCACATACCGAACAAGCTCCTTTCGAATTAAACGAAAAATGACCCGGTGATAAATCTTGTTTTATAGCTTCGGGGCTTTCTGCAAACAACTTTCGTATTTTATCCCAAATACCGATATAGGTCGCGGGATTAGAATTTGCACTCCTGCCAATTGGAGCCTGTGATATTTCCGCATAACCACTGATATATTCCAATCCTTCCAGCCTGTCAGCAACAGTTTTTACTACTTTGAGTTTATCTTCGCTACCTATTTCATCTTCTCTACCTATTTCATATTCTTCGGTATCTACCAGCCTGTCATGAAAATGACTTTTTAAAAGGGGCATAAGGGTATCCGAAACAAGTGAACTTTTCCCGCTTCCCGACTTTCCTGCTATCCCAACCATAACACTAAGTGGAATTGATACCGTTACATCCTTGAGATTGTTTGTTTTAGCGTGTCGGATTGTAAGGCTTGGAATTGTTTCAAGGCACTGACACTTTGTTCTCAATGGCATAGCTGCTTTACCAGAAAGATACTGACCTGTGATAGACTTGTCACAGTTTAGTAAACCTTCTAAATCACCTTGATAAATAACCTGTCCACCTTCGGCACCTGCCTTCGGCCCTATATCAATTATATGTTCTGCCATTTTTATTGCATTTTTATCATGTTCGACAACAATAACGGTATTTCCTATTTCTTTCAGTTCTGTGATGGATTTTAGAAGTTCAGTTTTTTCAGACTCATGTAGTCCTGCTGTAGGTTCATCTAGAACATATATCAGGGAATCCATTTTTGAATCCAAATGAGAATGTAGAAATAGCCGCTGTACTTCTCCGCCACTCAAAGTTGGCATTTCTCTATACAGGGAAAGATGTCCAAGACGTGCTCTAATCAAATTATTGGATTTATGCAATATTTCTTGAAGCAGATTCTTACCAAATTGCGTAAGCATAGTTTGCTGTAGCAATGCTTCAAGAAACTCATTCACTTCTGATATTGTCATTAGCCCAAGTTCACCAATATGCTTGCCGTTTAGCAACACTCTCTGCGCCTCTTCACCAATCCTAAATCCATGGCAATATGTACATTGAACTTTTTCATACACACCATTTAAGTCCTCTCCTCTAATAAGGCGCCCCTGTAAAATCTTTGTTAAGCAAGCGCCTCTCTTTTCAGCATTACCGTTTGTATAATTTCCATATATGAATTCTTCCTTTACATCTTCAGGTAGTTGAAAGTATGGCACAACTAAATATTCACGAAATTTCTTTTGAAACAACCTCAAATAACCAGGGGTTAACCCAACTCTATCAAGCATCTGCTCAAAAGTCATTTGGCTGTCTGGGACAAGTTTTTCCATGTTGATTTCAAAATAAGCCCCACACCCTGAACACTTGATACACATTCCATTGGTAGAATTGTAGGAAAAATAACTTGGCGGCAGACGTTCCTCTATGTTCCCACATTTTAAGCAGGTAAGATTGTCATTCACAGGTGTCTCGCAGGAGGAACATATGATTTGACCTTCAGCAGCATAGAGCAGTGCCAGCATATTAATAATATTAGTTCTTGAGCCTACGGTTGAACGTGGGTTGCTTTGACGAATAATGTTTTGTTGTACTGCAATGGCTGGGCTGATACCCTGTATACTATCAAATTTATCTTCATCACTGTGTTCTGAGAGTACACCTAAAGATTGCAGGTATTGTTTTCGCCCTTCCTCAAATATGATATCAAACACAAGACTTGACTTACCTGAACCGCTGACTCCTGTAGCTACTACCAGCTTGTTTTTAGGGATTGATATATCTATGTTCTTGAGATTATGCACCCGCGCGTTTTTTATTTCTATGTTTTTCACTAAAATCGCTCCTCAAGGAATAGTTGAATAATAAATTCTGAAAGTTAAAGCGAGGGATTTTTTCGTTAGGCAAGGCGGAGGATGGCGTAATAATGGCTTTATTGCAACTGACGACAACGTAGCATAACGGAAAAATAACCGCTTTAGAATCGGAAGTTATTATTTGACTGTTCCTAACTATATTTGATCACTCAAGGGGCCCTATTGGTATGTAGATATCGACCATTTGTTTTTTTAGTGGATTGGAATCCGGCTCACTAAGGTATATTTCAAAGACTGGGCCGTCACGAGGAAGGAATCCGCTTTGAGGCAACCATTCGCCATACAAATAATCCCAAGCAGCGCCATACTGATTTCGATAGATTTCATAATGGCCTATAGCATACTTACCAGATGGTATTACCATAGTTCCTATATCACTGTTCTCGTTTTCTATGTTCTCTACCTCATCACTTGGAATAGTTATACATAGGCTTGTTCTTCTATGTAAATCCTCAGTAAATTCAGGATTATCATGATAAATAGTTAGCACCTTCGTGCTATTAGGATCAATAAGATTTCTTTCACTTAAATGGTAAAATAATTTTTGCATAAGGGTCGAAAAAACTACTTTTAATTCTACATAGGTACCAAGGTGCCGGACATAGGCAACATGCATTTCATCAATTGTTTCTATTGACACCTTCACCTGTAATTTATCCCCGATGTCCCTTTGAGTTTTGACTGCATTCTCATTATAAGAAGATTTTTCTGCTATGTCTTTGCAATTCTTGCGATAATGATTTCTATAATAATTAGGGCTTACTTTATAATAGTTTTTGAAAACACGAGAAAAAATCGCAGCATCTGTAAAACCAAAGTGGTAAGCAATATCGGTAACTGTCATTTCTGGGCGATGAATCAGAAAAATTTTAGCATTTTCCAACTTCTGTCGGTTTACATATTGTAACAAAGATTCCTTTACGATTCCTTTAAAAATCTTGTGAAAATGAAACTTTGAAAACCCTGCAATACCAGCAAGTTCCTCAAGAGATAGTGAATTGCACAAATTAGCTTCTATATAATCTTGCACTTTAAGAATACGCCGTAAATACTCTTTTCTACTTTGAGAATTCGCCATATATTATCCCTCTTAATTACTAAAATTGCTTAATTTTTTGAAGAATTTAACAACCCATAATCATTATCATATCATTAAAAATTTTTTTCAAGTCTATAAATCTATTACTTTAAACAAAAAAGACGGTTCTACTGCTAATTAAAAGGTTCTATACTAAACATTGGGGTAAATAAAAAAATAAATGAGGCATAATGCTTCGAATTCTTGTAAGCTGAAGTTACCACACAACATTTTTCAAGAAGGAGAAACTTTTATGCCTCAAACCGA
>JAEWAX010000161.1 GCA_023391425.1 Bacillota bacterium
CTATTGCACTCATTATTTTTTCATAAAGTGCTTTAATCTTAGGCATATCTTGTACATCTACAGGTTCTAATGGAAGTCGTGTAGTTCCGATGTCTATGCCTCTTAACTTTACAATCTCCTTTGCAGCCCCATAAAGTGAAGGGAAAGAAAGTAAATCTCCTATTATTTCATTAATTGCGAATTGTACTTCCTGAGCCTTTTGGATATTACCATTTGAAAAATACTCTTCAGCCTTTAGGAATAATTCTGGCATTACACCATAGGTACCACCAATTCCCGAATCAGCTCCCATTATTCTTCCTGAAATATACTGTTCATCCGGACCATTAAAAACTAAGAGATTTGTTCCCCCGATAGCCTTAAATTTTTGAATATCGTAAGTGCTCATACTGCTGTTTTTAATGCCAACAACCTTAGGATATGTCAACATCTTCTTTAATAGGCTATTCGATAAACTATACCCAGTAGTTTGAGGAATATTGTAAATAATAAACGGAAGATCTGCACTGTCCATTATATTTTTCCAATGCAATTCAATACTTCTTTCTGGCAATCCATAATATACGCTAGGTACTGCAGAAAGTGCATAAGCTCCAACCTTCTCAGCATGTTTGGAAAGTTCAATACTGTCTTTGGTTGCTGCAGCTCCAACATGTACTATTATTTTTAATTCTTTACCAACTTCAGCCATTACAGCTTCAAGCATTTGCTTTCTTTCATCTACTGTAAGAAGAAACCCTTCACCTGAGCTTCCACCAACGTATAAGCCTTTTACACCTTTATCAGCATAAAATCTTGCCAGCTTTTTTGTCGCCTCTGTACTTATGTTATTATCTTTATCAAAACAAGCATAGAATGCTATAAATATTCCCTTTAAATCTTCTTTATTATAATTCATATTATCGTATCTCCCTTTATTTTGTTTATCACTAAAGCCAAAAACTCTATTTAACCTTTTACTGCTCCCATTGTTATACCTTGTGTAAAATACTTTTGGAACATTATAAACACTATTATCATAGGAAGTGAAGCTAATGCCGCTCCAGCCATTATTACACCATAATTTGTTGTAAATTCCTGTTGAAGTAACGCTACTCCTAAAGGTAATGTCATCATTTTTTCGCTTCTAATTATAATCAATTGCATAAAGTAATCATTCCAAGCACTTATGAATGTGAATATTGCAAGTGCTCCAACTCCTGGTTTTACCATAGGAATTACAATACTCCAAAAGCTTCTTAATTCTGAACATCCGTCAATTTTTCCAGCCTCTAACAACTCATTCGGTATGCCTTGTGAGAACTGCTTCATCAAGAATACTCCAAATGGCCATCCTGCAGCAGGAAGTACAAGAGCTTGATAAGTATTTATCCAATCAAGTTTTGATAATATTGTGAATAGAGGAATCATAACTACCTGCTTAGGTAATGCCATAGCTGCAATTAATGACCAGAATATAAGATTTCTACCCGGGAATTTCTTCTTAGCTAAAACATATCCTGCCATTGTGGATACTAAGCATACTACTAACATTGTAGATAGAGCAATTATGAAACTATTTAATGTCCAATTGAATAATGGCGATTTTGCAAGCTGTGTAAAATTCTCAAGTGTCGGATTTTTAGGAAACCATTCTGGTGGTATCTGAACTGTTACACTTTGTGGCTTAAATGCACCTGTAGCAATCCAGTAAAATGGAAACATAAATATAATAGCTAATATTCCGACAATTGTCATAAATATTATTTCACGTAATGAATGCCTTTTAAAAAAATTCATGTCTATTCCTCCATATTAGTATTCAACTTCATCCCCAAAAAATTTGAATTGAACTATTGATATAATCATTATTACAATAGCCAGTACAACTCCCATTGAAGCTGATAATCCGTATTTATTCAAAGTAAAGGCTCTTTCATAAACCATATACATAACTGTCGAAGTTGCATAAGCAGGTCCACCGGAAGTTAAAAGTTGAATTATCGAGAAACATTGAAAAGAATTTATTGTTGTAATAATTACAATATACAACGTTGTTGGCATTAACAAAGGCCATGTAATATTTTTAAACACCTGCCAAGGTCTAGCTCCATCAATTTCAGCAGCCTCAATATAGGATTCTGGTACATTACCCAAAGCTGCAACATATAGTATTATTGGTTGTCCAACTGATAAAGTTACAAGAACTACTATCATACAACCCAACGCATATTTTGGATCTCCTAACCAACCTATTGGTTCCATTCCGAATAGAGAAGTGATGTAGTTTAGGATACCGAAATTAGGATGGTATATCCAGCCCCAAACAACTGTTATACTTACAACTGAACATACTGTTGGAAGATAAAATATACCTCTGAATAAAGATCTTACTCCTGCAGATTTTTTATATATATTTGCAGATACAAATAGAGATAAAAGTATTACAATTGGTACATTTCCTACAACCAATATTAAAGTATTTATTAATGATTTAATAAATATTTTATCGTTTACCAGAGCTTTATAGTTATCCAAACCTATAAACTTAAAATCCTTAAGTGAATAGTCAAAAAAACTTATATATATACCCTTAAGCATTGGATAAACAACAAAAGTTATAAAGAAAATCAACATAGGCACAAGGAATATATAAGCTGTTGTCCATTCTCTTATTTGCGATTTACTTGCTCTTTTTTTATGCAATATGCTATTATTACTGTTCTGAATGTTCTGCATGGGAACCCCTCCATTAATTACTACTATCATCAATTAAAAGCTTATGCCATTTAGCCATGCTAAGGACTTTAGCAAAACTAGTTTTGACTTTTATAATGGAGTAATCTAGCTACTCTATTATAGATATTTGACTTATCCGATTGCCTTCCGTTGCTAATTCTCCAAATAAACAAAGCTACCGACTTGGATAAGGGTCTCTATGATTTAGGAGGAGTTTTACTCCCCCTAAACTTTAAATCACTGTTTATTTCTTAACTAGTGTAGCATTTGCTTTTTCAACAAATTCATCCAATCCAGCTTTCGGCGTTTGAGTTCCAAGTAATACATTTTGCATCATTGGGAAAAAGTAAGTTCTCATTTCAGCAAATCCTGGAACTTGGTTATAGTATGTTCCTAGATATTTAATCATACTCTCGCAATATTTTGATTCTGCATCATCATAAAGCCCTGTGATTGATGTTCTAACTGAAAAACTACCTGTTTGTTTTAATGTTTCCTTAAATGTAGCTGAATCATTTGCAATAAAGTCTACTAGTTTCTTAGCAGCATCAACTTTAGCAGCGTCCTTATTATCGAATACGCCTATACCACCAATAAATGCTTCAAATGCTGATTTATCAGCAGCAGTTGGTGTTGGATATGGAATAAATACTTCTTCAAATGGTGTAGTCTTCTTAGCTGCACTTGTTGACATCAATGTCTTATTATAAAGTGGTACACAAGCGATTTTTTCAGATAAAAACATATCAATTACATCATTTGAAGCTAGTGCTTCTCCGCCCTTTAATGTTAATCCTGATTTAACAGAACCAACAATCCACTCAAGAGCCTTAACATCTTTAGCATCATTAATAGTATATTTTGATAGATCTGCTGCTATTGTAGGAGTTCCACCCATATTAGAAATATATGCTCTAGTACCTTGGTCTCCGGCACTTGATTTAGCATAAATTGCTGTTGGAGCAGCTAGTGTTGGAATCTTTTCTTTAATCGCCTTTAAAAGCGCTTCGTATTCATCAACAGTCCATAATCTGTCTGTCTTATTTAACGGAAGCATATTCGTTAAACCTGCTTTGTCAAGCATTGTCTTGTTGAAAGCCATCATATTTGGTGCGATGTTAATTGGGTACATATAGAACTTGTCTCCTAATTTACATGCATCTAATATTTTACTTGATATATCACTTTTAACAGAATCAGTAATCATATCGTCTAACGGAGCCATTACTCCACTTCTTGCATAGTCTATTATTCTTCCTGGATAATCAAATACCAAATCAGGCGCTGAGTTTGATGCAATTGCTGTATTAAGCTTCTGTGGACCACTTGCAAAATCAATCATTTCAATGTTTACTTTAATATTTGGATATTTTTTATTAAAGTTTTCTACAGTCGTCTTTTCATAGTCACCAGCAGTACCTGATTGGAAATTAGGATAATCCCACCATGTAATTTCTACTTGCTTAGTTCCCGTTTCTGTAGTTACTGCGGTTGATGTTGTAGTTGGTGAAGGTGTTGTTGCGGTTTTGCCACAGCCTGCAAAAATACCTGCAAGCATTGAAATGGCTAGTACTGATGTTAGCACTTTAGTTTTTAGCATTGTAAACCCTCCATGAAATTAATTATTTTTATTTTTGTTTTACCAAAAAACTGATTTATAATTGAATCTGTTTTAATGAATCTACAAACTTCTTAGTTATTAATTGTGGTCTCGTTATTGCTCCACCTGCTACAATAGCCCAAGCTCCTGCCTTAATACATTTAGCAGCATGCTCTGGAGTTTCAACATTTC
>JAEWAX010000092.1 GCA_023391425.1 Bacillota bacterium
CCTCCAACACTTGATCAAAGCCTTCTATATTTTTGCTTTGGTTCTTTAATATCCACTCTTCTGATTCTCTTATGAAATTGTTTAACATTTTATATAAATCATTTAATTCATCCTTGCTTACAATGAAACCCTCTTCGGAGCATTGTTTTCTCAGAGCAACCATATAGGAATTTATCTTACTAAGTTGTTTTGCTATCTTGGGCTGCCTTTCCTTCATTATCTTCTTAGCTTCCCAAAATGCTGACTTACTAATCTGAGCAGAAAACATTTCCCTAGCTCTATCCACCAGATTGTGTGCCTCGTCTATGAGAAATGCGTAGTCTCCATTATTACTTAAAAAGAATCTCTTTAAATATACTCTTGGGTCAAAAACATAATTGTAGTCACAAATAACACCATCAGCCCATAGCGATAAATCAAGTGCAAATTCAAAGGGGCAAACTTTATGTTTTAATGCGTATTCTTCAATAATATCACGAGATAGATTCTCTTTATTCTTTAAAATATCTATCAGAGCAGCATTTACTCTATTAAAATGACCTTTTGCATATTCACAAAAGTCTGGATTACAGCTTCCCTCTTTATTGAAGCAAATTTTATCCTTAGCAGTCAGCGTAATAGTTCTAAACCTAAGTCCTTCGCATCTCATTTTTGAGAAAGCCTCTTCTGCTACTTGCCTAGTAATAGTTTTAGCTGTTAAATAAAATATTTTTGAAATATGCTGCTCTCCAACAGCTTTCACAGCAGGAAATAGCGTAGAAATAGTCTTTCCAATACCTGTTGGGGCTTGAACAAAGAGCTTTTTCTCTTGCATAATAGTTTTGTACACTGCTACAGCCAGCTCTCTTTGACCCTTTCGATAGGTTTCAAAGGGAAATTGCAAACTTTTGATAGAGATGTCCCTTTGAGTATTCCATCCATCTTGCATGCTTGCCCAAATGAAATATTTGTTTACTAATTGATTCATAAAGGTTTGTAATTCTACAAGCTGAAATTGCTTTCTTATATGCATTATCTCTTCTGTATCTATTTGAAAGTAGGTCAATTGAACACAAATCTCTGGAAGTTCATTCATTGTAGCATAAATAAAGGCATAGCATTGTGCTTGTGCCCAGTGTAGCAAGCTAAAATCCTCATCTATATATTCAAGTGGTCGCGAGGTAGATTTTATTTCATCAATTACAATGCCTTCCGGTTCTGATATTATACCATCAGCACGTCCTTCAATTTTAATTACAAAACCTTCAATTTCATAATCAAAGGACAAGTAAACTTCTTTACTATAATTATCTCCACTTTCCTTCTGAATTTTCTGATGAATTCTAGTACCTTCTAGCATTCTAGTTGATGAAACAAGCCTATTGTCAATATCCCCCGACCTAAGTAGCAATTCAACTAAATTTCTGATTGAAATCCTTATTTGTGCTTTTTCCATAGTATATCCTTGTATATTTTATAGAAGACTTTGTTCGGATGTAATTTTTACTCCACCTAAACACCAGTCGCACTTATCCCATATCATAACGATGCTTATCCGCCTCTTGAAGAAGATGGGGTATTAGCAGAGCTAGACATATGATAAATACCGAACATTTGTTTACTATACTAATATACATGTTTTATAGTGGTGATTCAATGTTTTTTTATAAACAGAGTTCTTGGCTTTAAGTATCCAGAGTCGTAGCGACACTTTACTGAAGAGCCTGAATTTCCTGATTGAGTTTTATTTGCATTTCAAAGTAACCACAACAACTTCAGGAGGATTTAGAATTTTGGGTACTGGTACGTTATTTCCTAAACCTCTACTAACTATCATAGTTGTTCCATCATCAATGTATTTTCCATCTGTATATTTAGGTAACCACTGACGATCTTTTTGTGGTGAAACTAATCCTCCAATAAAAGGAAGCTGCACCTGACCACCATGCATATGTCCTGCCAAAACCAATTGAAAACCGTTACCTTTTATAATATCAAACATATTTGCCCTATGAAACAACAAAATATTATAGCCTGTATCTATCTGTAATCCACTCATTTCTTGTTTAAGATATCTCTCTGCATTAGTATCATTTGATATATCCGGGTCATCAATTCCAAATAAGTTTATATGTGAATTACCACGTTTAAGTGTTACTTTCTCGTTTTCCAACAAAATTACACCTTTGTCTTTAAGCATTTGTTGCATACTATTAAAATTCTTATACCAAACATCATGGTTTCCTGATACAGAATAAACTGGTGCAATTAAAACCAGTCGTGATACCAGTTTACTAACTGAGCTTAAATTTTTAGCTGTCTCATCTATAAGATCCCCCGTTAGAACTATTATATCAGGCTTTTCGATTGTTACTTTTTGAATTAATTTTACAGTTCCACCATTAAAGCTACCAGTATGAAAATCTGATATTTGCAATATTTTATAGCCGTCAAACTCAGCTGGAAGTCTATTTGATTTAATACTATAGTGTGTAATTCCAATATTCGATGAGAAATAGAATAGACTAATTACAAATAACACATTAGCAATCAAAACCACAAGAATTCCAATTCCCGTGCTTTTATGCTTAACTGATTTTCTTTTCGAATAGCTTAAAAAACTAAACGCAACTATATTCCATGCAATAATTAAAAGAAATATAATGCTGCTAATATTAATGCCTCTCATTATAGCCCCTCTACAAAAGATAGTGTCCATATTATTCTATATAATTGCCAACGTTTTATCAAATGAAACTAAACTCATAATACTGTTGTATTCCATATCTGTCTGAAATATTGGTTATGTTTTTTAAGGATTATGCTTATATATATGTTTAAACTTAACACTTTTGTGATGGCGCTATCACTAACTTTTTTCTTATTCTTCTTAACAACTCATATATAGCAAGAGTAAATATATAGGACAATACAACTACCAAAAGATATTTAATATATACATTCAATTTTGTAGTAACTAAAAAATATGAAAAAACGCTTACAGGTAAGAAATGTATCAAATAATAAGTAAATGATGCTTTATTTAGATAACTTAATAAGGCACTTTTTCTATTCAAATATTTTCTCCCTACTTCCAGCAATACGATTATTGCTGAGCATTCATACGCACCTCTTATTATAAGCCATAAAAGTCCATATAAGTTCATCGCTGAGCTTAACTGGTTAAACATATAATATATAATCATAAGTAAAGGCGTACCAATTAATAAAACGATTGTCGCGTACTTAAGTAAACTCCTTACCCGTTCTTGTATCTGGAGATTAGAAGCATATACAAACCCAAAAACAAACATACTTGAATATATAACGTCATTCGCCCAGTCTCCAATTATAGTTTGTGTTCCAGAAGAAATAGGCCTCAGAATTAATTCCAACAAACAGATATATCCAATAGGAATTAATACTTTATTACCTTTGCATAATGATGAACATAAATTGTTTAACCTAGTCTTATCACTTAACCACTTCGTAAATAAAGGTAGGCAAAATAATGAAATTAAAAACAGGTATAATAAAAACCATAAATGACCATAGCCCAAATAATATACTATTTTCTTTGAGAAAAACTGCGGTACGAAATGTAGAAAGTCACCAGAAAACCCATTATGAAGTCCTTTTGTATAGGCCTGTATAGGGCAAAGTAAAAGAAATCCTAATATGAAAGGCAGTAATAGTTTTTTTCTTCTTTCTATCTTGTATTCACTTTTATCTCTGTGCTTAAGTGCATAAAAAGTTCCAATACCAGATAAGAAAAACAATAATGTCATAAAGAAATTATCTAAAATAGCAGTAATTGTGGTGAAAGGTATCACCCTAATATCCTTAATTGGACTTTTAATGTATACGTCCCCTATTACTGTATAGGTCAAAGCACCATGAAATGGAATTAAAGTTAATATTACAAGAACCCTTAGCCAGTCAATATAGTACAATCTTTGATTCTTTGTCTCATGCTTAGTTTCTTGCCAAACTTCTGGCTTTATCTCATGCCTCAAATCTTGTGCGACTTCTGGATTTATCTCATGCCTCAGTTCTTGTGCAACTTCTTGTTTTATCTCTTGGTTCATTTTTTCCTTCATTTATTCTCCCATGGTATTTACTGCTTTATCTTCAATACACATAATAATGTTCTATAATCTATATCCGTGAAATAAAAGTAATAATCTTGTGTCAATATCTTTAATTACATTGTTAAGCCGTTATTCATCAACAAATCCAACGCTCTTATAGCAGTGATGAGCAGAAGGGAATATATTTAGCATCACTTGATTTGTATGGTCTTTATCTTATCATTTAACTCTCCTATATTTTCTATTTTACTAGCCACTCTTTTGCCTTCTCATAATCATTATTAAAACTATATGCAAATGAAACACTTTCTTTTTCTAATATAGCTTTCATGAGCTTTTTAGCAGTATGATTTAGTCCAACAAAAACAACTTTATGTACTGCTTGTTTAGCCTTTGCAAGCTCTGTAACAATAACATTGGCCAAACCTTCATCTACTAATGTTTCATTTAAATGTAATGCAATAAGACCTGGTGATGAGGGCATTCTAATAGTCACCATATCTTTTAAAAATTTCTCTATTACAACATCTGTATGTATATTCAATCTATCAAGTTCTTCACCCCAAATTTCACCACCTGAAAAAGGTAATTTGAAGGACTTTCTTATTATTAACTTTTCTCTTGGTATTTCTTTCATG
The DNA here is from genome assembly GCA_023391425.1 of Bacillota bacterium. Lineage (GTDB taxonomy): Bacteria > Bacillota > Clostridia > Acetivibrionales > DSM-1351 > Ruminiclostridium. The sequence continues at coordinate 4,709 of JAEWAX010000092.1, forward strand.
CTCTCTCTCCATAAATTAGTGTTATAAGTAAGTAGTAGAATCTACTAAAAACATTTTGTGAATATACTTGATTTGTTTACTTGCAGTTCTCTTGAAGTTAGCTGAATAATTAATTCCTCAATTGCCGATATACATGCTATAGCGCAAACTATATACATCAACACAGTAGAATGAATAAACGGGAGCAATATTGGAACTAGGAATAAAATTAAGCCTGTAATTTTATTCCCATAAGTGTGAAGCATAGCGAAGGTATGATATTTTTTATAAGCTACAATTGTTGATACTACCCTGATAATAAATATTAAAATAATCCATATGAATATTTCACTTACAGGATTTATGATTGGATAAAGTACAACTAATAACACACCTAGCATTGGCATGTCTGCCATTGAGTCAAGCTTTTCACCAAGTCTGCTTGTCATCCCGAATTTTCTGGCAATAAATCCATCAATAATATCACTGAGTCCACAAACAATATATATAGCATAAAAGGCTATACTCAATGGCTCAATAAAAAATAAAATCACTGAAAAAATTATTCTACTAAACGAAATACAATTTGGTATTGATTTCAACTAATTACATCTCCCATAAAAAAATATCTTGTTATAAAATCTGGTATAACCTATAATGTTCTGATAGATTTTGTACAATAATTCCATCTTTAGGACTAAATTGTGCAGCTGCTATTTTAATTTATTCTTTTCCAATTTTATTATGTAGTGTCTTAAATTCTATAAAATTATTAACCTTATTTCCATTGTTACAGTAAATTAAAGATTCATTCTTTAAAATAATAAATACTTATATAGATATATTTCGCTTTTCTACTGTATAAATTAAACGTGGAATAATTCGTCCCTTTTTAAGAAGAGATTCTACTTCCCCACTTGGTATTGCACCCATTTTAACATAAAATTCTTTAGCTTGTGGACTTGTTACTATGCTAAACTCTTTTATACCAAGTTTCTTGCAATCTTTAACTAAATAGTTCCATAATAATTTTCCATAACCCTTACCTATATATTTAGGGTCTATAAAGAAATACTCTAAAGAAGTCTCACTATTTTCAGCAAATAAACCGTAGAAGCCAACAATATTCTCATCTTCTTCTATAATAACAGTTGGATTTTTATTTATAAATTCTATACTTACATTATAAATAGACTTGAACTTGCTCATATAATCAGCATCATATCCCCAATAAGCCTCGGATTCAATAGCTAAATCGGATAAAATATAATATTCTTCAGCTTTAGCACTTCTTATGTTTAGCATTATCTTAAATTTTCCCCCTTAAACTTTGCGTTTTATCCCCGATATTAATCCTCACTAATCAATACTTAGTTAATTTATTTTAAACATTTATATCCTCATTCATTTCTTAACCTTAGATCTCCATTCATCTGTAATTCTTTTTGCTTCGTCAAGAGTATTTGCGGGTGCAGATATGATAACTGATTCAAAAGAGCCATTAATACCAATATCTTTTGGGGCAACACCAAAAATATTTAGTTTATTAATACTTTGAGATAGCCATATATCTCCTATCTGTTTTATTTCAGGTGTACCATCAGTTAAAATTGTGGAATAAGATAAAATACCAAGTCCGCTGTTTCTATTTTTGAATTTAATATCAATCAATTGATAATCTTTTGTGAAGTCATAGCCCTCAATAATACAAGTGCCTACATATTTGGAATTAAAGAAAAGAGGTTTGTACAATTTCCCTTTCATAGTAATGTTTATATTTTTAACAATAGTAGGGTCATCTTGACTATATTGTACAGCGGGGTAGTTTATATCTATAGTTTTTGGAATACATGAGAGTAAAAGCACAACTATACTCAGTGCTAATAGTAACTTAATCGCTGTTATAATAATTTTCTTCATTTATCCCTCCTAGATATAATCCTTGTGTGCCACAGATTTTGTTCAATGCTTTCGCCTCAGTTCGACCTTGAACCAAAATTTCTTGACTAGGTTCTTAAACGCCAATTGATAATTTTCCATATAGTCAAACATCCATAGAAAAATTTGCTTACTTTTTACTATATGGACAAGCATTAATGCACATACCACATACCTTGAGTTTATCTAATTCTTCAAGTTTATTAAAGTATTCTTCACATTTTGATACTTCAAGTCTTAATTCACGAGGTTCATGTTCATTATAATTTCTACCTATTATTGCATGAGAAGGACATGCTTTAACACACTTGTCGCAACTTCCACATTTGCTTTCTAATATTTCTTTATTCTCTTCAAATGGCGCATCAGTTAATACTGTAGTCCACCTTATACGTGGCCCATAAGTAGGATTGATTAAAAGACAGCTTTTGCCTATCCAGCCAAAACCAGCTAATCTTGCAGTGATTTTATGAGATATTGAAGCACAAACTCTATTACTATCTATACGTTCTCCCGCTGGTAATGGCATTACTTTATATCCATTACGCTGTATAACAGAGCTAATAATTGAAGCAAAATTGTCAAGCCTATTAGTTATGACATCATATGCATGTGTTTTATATTGAAGTTGGTTTTCATATGTATCCCTGTCATCTAAAAGGTTAACTATACTTTTTTGTAATATTATCCCTATAGATAATGCTCTTGGGTAAGAATCTATCAAAGAGCCGCCAATATCTTTAATCTCATTTTTATACTTACTGATTCCTGCTACACCAATAAAATCGATGGCATGGATATCACCTAGTTCCATTATTTTGTCAAATAGTTCCATTCTAACCGCTCCTTATCATCTATTTGTGATTGCTATATTGGGTACAAACAACAATGATAGGTAACGAAGTCAATGTAGAAATGGTAGCTTTTAAATCACCCACCCCACAGCCTGTATCAATTAGAAGAGCTTTCTCTTTACCTTCAATCAAATAAATATTATCTATGTTATTATCATTAATTAACCAAACCTTATGTGTAACTTGCTAAACATCATACCATGTATTTTTAAACTCCATTAATTTTCACTTCTCTAACATGAAAGCATTAACACTTCCTAGATTCTAATTACTTAATAATTTGTGCCGAGCATTACTAAAAATAGTGATAATACAAATATATTACACATTATATTAAATCTTACCAATATATGCAATATTAGATGCTTTCAATCCAAATTATCCTTTGTGTTTATTCCTACTTTTTTTGTAATACAATATCTTTTAAAGCCTTCAATGGTGCTGACATCCACTTTTCTCGATGATATATCATATTAGCATGTATAGGGATTTGACCAATTTCTAGATGTAGCATTGCAAGTTCACCCCTTTGAATTTCCTCGTCAACTACTATTCTTGGTAGAAGAGTAATACCAAGTCCATTCTTAACACACTGTTTTATAGCTTCTAGGCTGCCAAATTCCATAATAGTTTTCACTTTAACATTTAAACTTAGAAGCAATTCTTTCAATTCCATGCTGTAACCGCTCCCTGCTTCAGTAAGAATGAACGATTGATTTTCAAGATTACACATAGTTATTTTTTTCAAAGCAGCTAACGGATGATCAGGTGCAGCAACAAAAATAGTAGTATCATCGAAAAGGTTAATTTGAGATAGCTGTAGTTGCTCAGACTCATCATGAAAACCAAATGCAACATCAATAATATTTTTTTCCAACATTTCAGGAAATTCGAGGCAGTCAGCCATCTTAAGTATTATCTGAACGTGAGGATAGATTTTGCTATATTCTTTAAGTAGCGGTGGTAGCCAAAACACGCAAAGGGTTTCTGCAGCTCCTATTTTGAGAGTACCTTGAACTTTTTCATCATTGTTGAATAGATTATGAATCTCTTCTGCGTCCTGAATCATTTTTTGAGCTGAAGCAATCAATTTCTTACCTTGCTCGTTTAAAAATACCTTTCGCCCAAGCCGTTCAAAGAGTTTGACACCAAGTTCCTGCTCAAGATTACGTATATGATCTGATACAGTAGACTGTGAATAATTAAGCTCCGCAGCAGCTTCTCTAAAATTCAACAATCTCGAAACAACAATAAATGTTTGAAGTTGCTTAACATCCAATATATCACTTCCAATCGTAATATCCGATTAAATTGATTGAAATAATCGACTTATCAGTATATTTCTTTTATGATACACTGTTATAAAATTTATTTCAAGATAATTTTGTGGAGGTTAAAGTTATGAATCAAGAAATTAAACTAAAAAAAAGCATTACATGGGTTAAAGGTTCCGCCCTTACAATAGGAGCAGTATTAGGCTCTGGAATTCTTGTACTGCCAGCAATTGCTGCCGAAATAGCAGGTCCTGCATCTATACTAAGCTGGTTGCTCATGGGGATATTTTCTGTTCCAATGGTTATATCCATCGGTATGATGTCTTCTCAATTTCCTAATTCAGGAGGAATGGCTGCTTATTCCCGTCAGGCTTTTGGTCCTTTTTGGGGACGCCTTACGGGACTTCTTATACTAAGTGCAATGCCTTTGGGTATGCCTATCACCGCCCTCATAGGCGCTCATTATCTTGGCAGTGCTTTTTCATGGTCTTCATCTTCAATTCATATAGCAGCAGCACTCCTTCTTATTCTCACTGTAATTCTAAATTACAAGGGTGTTGAATTATCAGGTAAAATACAGATAGTTGTTATTTCTATAATATTAATAATATTAATTTTCACTGTGGTATCGTCCATACCTCAGGTTAGTTTCTCAGTCTTTTATCCATTTGCATGTAATGGTTGGATTACTATAGGTCAAGCTATGACTCCGTTATTCTTTGCATTTATGGGTTGGGAAATGATTGGCCACTTAGCAGAAGAATTTTGTAATCCTCTTAAAGATATCCCTTTAAGTCTAGGAATAGGCTTTTTGCTGATTAATTTATTATATTTTTCTATAGTCTTTGTAACAATAGGCAGCTGTGTATACAAAACAGGTAATCCTACAACAGCAATGATTAATTTGATTGCTTATCGGTGGGGTAATAATGCAGGTATGATAGTAGCTTTTTTAGGATTCATCATTTGCTATTGTACTGTGCATACCTATATTGCAGGATTTTCTCGGCTCGTTTATGCGGAGGCAAGAGAAGGTAATTTTCCAGCTTCATTCGGTAAACTACATCCACGTTATCATTCACCTCATGTTGCACTATTTTCTTTCATTCCATTATTTATAATTATCTTATTCCTTAGCTATCGATTTTCTTGGGATCTAAAGGCTCTTATTAGCGTTCCAAGTGCAACATTTCTTATGGTTTATATCATCAGCATGGTAGCGGCAGCAAAAGTTCTAACCACTAAAATTGGAAGGGCCTCTGCTTGTATAAGTGTTTTTTTGTCTTCTATAGTTTTTTTGTTCGCCGGGTGGTTTGCCCTATATCCCTTAATAATAGTAGCTATAGGTTTTTACTTGAAAAAGAAAAAGGGATCAGCTAAATCAGGTCCTCATGAATTTTTATTATAGCCAGATATAACAAAAGCTCTATAGTACAATTTAAAATAATATTCATTCTCTTAAATTTAGTGATATCAACGTTTTAAACAAAGTCTACCTTATTAATGGTACGGTTCACAGTATCCATCTTAACATAGACTTTTTCTAAATCTTAATCGAGTAGGAGCTGAATAATTATTTTATTCAGCAACCTCTCAGTCGACCACTGTGCGTGACGTACGGTAAACAGCGGTTCATTAAGAATTATGAATTAGTGGATATCTCTTGGAAATGCTTTTATAGTTAAGAATTTTAAGATACCAATTATTTAGAGTTTTAATTGTCTAGCAGAATTTTTATTACATTGTCCATTGATAAAACATTAGCAAAACGTTTATTCCAAATCTTATAATTATAATACTCATAAAGTTTTTCACCAGATAGGAACTCGTTATCGAAAGTTGTATTTGTTTCTTCGGGAATAATTATCTTATATTCGTAATTAAATGCACTTTTTAAAGTAGCATCCATACAATATTCTGTTTGAAGTCCTACAAGTATAATAGTATCTATCTTCTTACTTTCTAAATACTCTCTCAATCCAGTTTTATGAAAAGCACTATTATACTCCTTTTCAACGATATATTCACTATTGTTAGGTGCTACATCATCATAAATCTGCCAACTATCTGTACCTTTCTCAAGCTCGGTACCTTTTCCATCATCATGACGTACATATATAACTTCCCTATTAGTATCTTTTGCAGTTAAAATAAGTTTCTTAATGTTTTCAATTACTTTCCTTTCATTATAAGGATGTTTCTTAATTAGTGCATTTTGCACATCTACGACCAATAAAACAATATTATTCATATACTTACTTCCTTTCTCAATAAATAATCTTTTTTAATTATTTCAAATTAGCCAAACATTATATTGCCTGTCTTAAATGATTACCGCAAGACAATATTGACTCTAACTACTGCATCAATTATAACATTACTCTGCCATTAGTTTTTCAAAGGCTTCAAACCTTTTTGCACAACTCGTCCATCATCATTTGATGCTAAACCGTTTACTCCTATTTTAATACTTATCTATTTCAGAAATATATCAGGCAATAGAATATTTTTTTATTAAGTTATTTCAATTTAATTATAAAAGAGGTTTTAATATTTGTATAACGAATATATTTAATTGCATCTATCGAAAATATTAATTATAGAGAGGAGTGATTTGCAGCAATGGACTATGAGCTTTTAAAAACCTTCATTTGCTTAGCTAAGTTGAAAAACTTTACTAAAACAGCGGAACAGCTCCATGTGGTTCAATCTACCATCACCAGCAGGATAAAACATTTGGAACATAATATAGGTGAAACCTTATTTATCCGTACAAATAAAAATATAGTACTGACAAATGCGGGAGAAGTTTTTCTTCCCTATGCTAAACAATTATTAAGCATACATGAATCTGCTATTTCTCGGCTTAAAGCTCTAGAATTATTCAAAGATACACTTAATATAGGCGCTGTTCACTCTATTTATGATTGTCATGTTCAAGACATGATTCTTAAATATATGCAGCAAAATAAAAGAATTTCAATAAAAGTTACTATTGAGCACAGTGAAGAACTGATACAAATGCTTCATGAAAATCAATTAGATATTGCATTTACATATTTGGACATTAAATCTTCCCAATTTATATGTGAGCCCTTCCATAGTGACAACATTATATTGGTTACAGGGTCACAGAATAGTTACGCTGCGTGCGGTATCACAGACGATGAGCTTAGAAAGCTACCCTTATTATCCTCTGCAATTCTGACTGAACCGTTTCAAGAATGGTTCTACTCAGTTTTTCCAAAAAACTATGTGTATCCTCTGGATATCAATATTAGTAGTAACATCATTACATTTTTAGAGGAAGGGATTGGCTTTGGCTTCATGATGGAGTCCGCTGCTAGGGAGTTTCTGAAAAAAGGTTCACTAGTACAAGTAAAACTTCTCGAAAGCACACCGCCAAGTATAGAAAGCTACATATTACTAAACAGGCAGAGAATCAATTCCGAAGCTGTAAGTCTATGGTTTAATGAGTTTATTAGCAACGCTTAATTATGATCTAATTGTAAACAAAATAAAGAAGAATAGCCTCTATCAGAGGATTCTCCTTCTTAATTATCTATGAAATATTTCTGTACTTTCTCGTCAAAGTTAAACTATGCTTTCTATATCTTTCATGTTTTTTTGGTTGTCTAGTTTATAATTAATTGTAGTAGAGTTTATTTATATTCTGGAGCATTGTTCAAGTAGCTTATGGAAGTCTCTTAATGTATCCCTTACAACCTCGTTTGGTATGTTTACTGATCATTGCTTCCCACTTCTTTTTGTATCTGTATTCTACTCTTGGATTGGGTATCATTGCGGAAGGTTATTCTTTAAACATTTTTAACAATCTTAAATA
>JAEWAX010000093.1 GCA_023391425.1 Bacillota bacterium
ATGTATATTCAGGGTCAAATAATTCAAAAGGCTTGTTTTCGTCTATAGTTTCATCGTAAATAGTCAACACATCAGCTATTGCTTTACCATTCTCTTTATCGAAAAGTCTCCATACAGCTTTGAATCCGGGGTTAGTTATTTTTCCTACGTTTTCACTAAGCTTTATCTTTGAACTAATCTTACCATTTTCTTCAACACCTGCTAACTTGTATACCCCACCGAACACAGGTTCAGATTTGGAAGTAATTAAACGCTCACCTACACCAAATGAATCCACTTTTGCGCCTTGCATAAGAATATCGCGTATAATAAATTCGTCGAGAGAATTTGATGCTACAATCTTGCAATCTTCAAAACCTGCTTCATCTAACATTTTTCTTGCTTTCTTTGAAAGATATGTTATATCCCCGCTGTCAATCCTTATTCCTTTTGGTCTAAAGCCTCTTGGAAGTATTTCCTCATTGAATACTTTTATAGCATTTGGAACACCTGATTCTAGGACATTATAGGTATCTACAAGTAATGTACAATCACTAGGATATGTTTTTGCATAAGCCCTAAATGACTCCAATTCAGTTGGAAACATTTGTATCCAGCTGTGAGCCATTGTCCCAAGAGCCGGAACAGAAAACTCCCTCTCTGAAATAGTACATGCAGTTCCAATACATCCCCCAATATATGCAGCTCTTGCTCCATAGATAGCTCCATCATAGCCTTGAGCTCTCCTTGATCCAAACTCCATAACACCTCGTCCTTCTGCTGCTCTAACTATTCGATTTGCTTTTGTAGCAATCAGGCTCTGATGATTTATTGTTAACAGTATCATAGTTTCAACAAACTGAGCTTCAATTACAGGACCTCTAACTGTCACTACTGGCTCATTAGGAAATATCGGTGTTCCTTCAGGTATAGCCCAAACATCACATGTAAACTTGAAGGTCTTTAAATATTCCAAAAAGTCTTCACTAAATATATTTTTATTTCGTAAGAATTCAATATCTTTATCATCAAACTTAATATTCTTTAAATACTGGATTAACTGGTCAACTCCAGCCATTATTGCAAAGCCACCTTGGTCAGGAACCTTTCTAAAAAACATATCAAAATAAGCTATTTTGTTTTGTAAACCTTCCTGTAAATATCCATTTGCCATAGTTAATTCATAAAAATCAGTTAACAGTGTTAAATTCATCCTATCCATATATTTCATCCTCCTTTGGTAAATATCAGCACGACTTGCCAAAAATTTATTAAACATATCCCATCTAAATTTTAATTGACTGAATAACCTCAATACCATTAATGATCATATTGTATAATGCCATTACATTAACTAAATCGCCATCATGTAACCCCAAATCATAGGTATCAACAGCGCTTATAGGAACAATGACTCTAGCCTTTTTATTTTGTTTATTGAACCAAGTCTTTAGTGTAATTGCAAATTGTTGTATACATATATCAGTACAGTCACCAGTAATTAAAAAAGTAGTTATATTTTGGTTTTTTTTAAGCCAGTTCTGAAATTTCTCTTCAAGAAATCCGTTTGTAGAATTCTTTGGAATGAGGTTGTATCCACCTATTGCCTTGATTTCATCAACTATTTCCGCTTCATAAGTTCCTACCATACAATGCGCTGGATATGAAACAAATTCAGGTGAAGCTTCAGTATGGCAGTCTGCAAATGCAAGCTTTAAAATCTCTAATTCATCACACTTCTTTGATATATCTACTATTCTAGGAATAAGTTCTTCAACTCTAGAGCTCTTTAATGCACCTTCTCTAGCAAAACCGTTTATCATATCAACAATAATAAGCGCTGTTTTCTTACCCTGTAAATCTTCCATTCTTAGTATAGGAAGCTTCTCTATCATATCAAATATTTCTCCAAGAACTTCTGTACTTCTTTTCAAGAAATCATTTTTATTTGGTATTCTCATTTTAATATTCTCCTTTTAGAAATATACTTATCACGCTTCCATCCAATTCGAGTTAAACTTGAATAACTTTGATGGCCTATGACCTGCATCCTTAGTATACTCATTAGTTTCAATTACCATATTTGCAGTTTTCCTTCTAAAGTTGGCTTTTAATAATTCAGTATCTAGAATTACTTCATAAACTTGCTGGAGTTCAGTCAACGTAAATAACTCAGGCATTAGGTTAAATGCTATATCTGTGTACTCAATTTTGCTACGTAATCTATCAATTCCATATTCTATGATTTTTGCATGATCAAAACCTATTCCTTTCGACTCTACAATTTCTCTCTCCGTTCTTGTTACTTTTCCCTCAACAGTCTTCACTGTTTTTATAACCGCAGAAAGGTTGACTTCTTCATTTGTTAAAATTAGTTTGAATAGTCTCTGCAGTATATACCCTTTCTCAGTTACAGTCTTTTGCTCTTGGTACAATTTGCATGAAACTTTAAACCATTTTGCATCATCCGCATCATCACTAGCCTTGATATTAAGCGTTCCACTGTCAACCAGTGACATATAGGATGTGCTTATCACTCTTGTTCGTGGATCTCTCACTACGTCCCCCCATGTATAAAGTTGCTCCATATAAATGTCATCAATGTTAGTTTCCTCCTTCAATTCCCTTAAAGCAGCTTCATCCAAGCTTTCGTTTATTTGCACAAAACCACCTGGAAGAGCCCATTGTCCAAGGTATGGATGGTCGGCTCTTTTAATCATCAATAGCTTTAAATCATTCTCTGGCAATTTTCTGTAGTTGTTCTTTTCTTTTTCAGTTACTGTGAAAATCAACATATCAACTGTTACTGACGGTCTTTCATATTTCCCTGCATCATACGTTGACAAAAATTGTTCCTCTGTAAGCCCTTGTTTGTTTATCACTTCAGTCTCACTCATTATAATCTCCCCAATTTTATATTACTAATTTATTTTAGATTTTATTGATTACTATTTGATAATGTTATTTATTATTAATGTCGTTAGCCTGCTCACACTTGATATTGGATGTTTTTTATATTTATTATCCGTTGTCCATTTTTCGTTATTATTATTCTGTTAATATCATTTTAGTACTATCTGTATTCATATGTCAATATATATTTGAATAATTTTGTAATTAATGCAAGTTGTGATATATTAGGTTTACTTAATGATGCTTGCGTTTGGGATATTATCACAAACAATAAACATCTTAAAAAGTAATTATAGCTTCTCTCTTGCAGACGGTGAAAATCTATTTAGTGTTATAGATACTCTATCTAGTCGTACTTATCCTCGTTGGTTATAGTGCTTAGAATGGTTTATAAATACTATAGTTACTTCATTTATACTGCTGTATACAAGTTTGATTTTCTATTGGGTTTCTAACAAAAATGAATTTTTTAATCCTATCTGTGGATTAAAAAATAATAAGGAAGACATATAAGTTTTCAAAAGAAAAACTCTATAAAACAGTATATATGCATATTTCCTAAATATCCAAATTCATATAGTCTATCTTTCACTATTCATATAGACACTATTCATATAGACTATCTTTCACTAGTTAAAATATCTGCACATAACACAAAACCCTAAGCTGTTTAGCTTAGGGTCTTGATATAAATC
>JAEWAX010000118.1 GCA_023391425.1 Bacillota bacterium
CTCGACCCACAAAATTTAGATGTTGCAGCCACCATTGTAAATAATCGTACGTTAGTACCACTTCGAGCACTTTCAGAATATTTTAAAGCAGATGTAAGTTATGATAAAGCAGGACGAAAGGCCATTATTGATTATAATGGTACGCGTTTTCTATTTCCAATAGGTCAGCAAAAGTATATCAAAATAGCTGGTACTACAAAAAAGGAAATTTCCATGGACTCAAAGACTATGATTTTAAATGATAGAACTATGGTACCATTAAGAGTAATATGTGAAGATATCTTTAAATATGAAGTTTCATACTATAATAGTATAATTGCCATAAGCGACAGCAGGGTTGATCTCCAAGCAAATAAAACACTTGTAGCTGATGTAAAGTTAAAGATAGGCTCAGCTCTGAAAGTACAGTCAATAGATCAATTAAAATCAATGTTATCACAGCAAACCATAAGAACAACAGATGATATAGTATTCACAAAAAATATTGAGACTGGCGCATCAAATTCTATTGCCACTGCTGATAGTCTTACCTCTGACACAGCTACAAGTAGTGCTCAAGGTAGCACTGCCCCGTCACAAGCCAAGACCGATTCTGGTTACTCCACTACCAATACACAGGTACAAGGAATTGATGAGGCGGATATAGTAAAAACAGATGGTAAATACCTTTACATCGCAGGGAATAAAGCTGTCCGCATTGTTAGTGCAGATAAAGGTAAAATGAAGGATATAGCAACTATTAAACTTCCCCAAAATAAAGATGTAAGTGAAATATATATTGAAGGGGATCGACTTATCTTAATCGGGCGTAAGTATGAGGAAATTAAGCGTGTATTGCCGTATGAACAGTCTGGCTCGGCAACACCCCCCGAGAAAGGGGTTCTAACGTCAAACGATATGGCTGTAAGTTCTAAAATATATATGCCATATTATTCAAAAAGCTATAGTTTTATTGATGTTTATGATATTTCAGACCATAAAAATCCTTTATTTATTAAAGGACATGAGATGGAAGGTAATTACCAATCCAGTCGTAAAAATGGCGAAATTGTATACCTTATTACAAATGCATATGTATATAACGATTTAGTTCTGCCTATGATGAGAGATACCAATGTAAATAAAGAAATCGTCCCAGTACCATTGAATGATATTATGATAATGCCAGATTGTCCTGTCTCTGGGTATGTAGTTGTTTCTGCGATAAATATTAATAATTCTGAAAAAACACAAGTTGAGGCAATTACCACTTCCGGTGACCTTACATATATGAATAGTTCAGCCCTATATATAACTACTAGTGGCTACAATGGTCAATCCACAATAACAAAATTTAAAATCAATGGAATGAACATTGGCTATGCTGGCTCCGGTAAGGTAAAAGGTTATATTCTAAATCAGTTTTCGATGGATGAGTATAATAACTATTTTAGGGTGGCTACAACTTATAATAATGAAAACAATCTGTTTATACTGGACAATGCACTAAACATCTGTGGTTCAGTGACTGATTTAGCAAAGGGTGAAAGAGTATATTCTGTCCGTTTTATGGGAGATAAGGGCTATATTGTTACCTACAGAACGATGGATCCTCTATTTGTATTTGATTTATCCAATCCAAAGGACCCTAAAGTAACAGGAGAACTGAAAATACCTGGGTTTAGTAATTACCTCCATCCTGTAGGAGATGATCTGATTTTAGGAATAGGCCAAGATACTTATGAAATATTTAAAAAAGACTCTTCTGGCAATGATGTGGTAGTAGGCACACGGCAGGGTGGAATTAAACTATCGCTGTTTGACGTATCAGATATGGGTAAGCCAAAAGAAATCTCAAACTATGTACTCGGCGACTCAGGTAGTTATAGCGATGTATTCTATGACCACAAGGCTGCAATGTTTGATTCTGCTTCTAATAAAGTAATCTTTGATGCTTCTATTACAGATACATCGGGAAAAAACAGACATGGGGCTGCAGTTTTTAACTTTGGAAATAGCACAATTAAATTACAGGGTATCATCGATTATATCCAGCCTGAGGTATCTGGAATGTATATACCTTATGGCCGTCGTGCTCTATATATTGGCGATGAACTCTATTACGTTCAGGATGGGGTTGTTTCCTCTTATAATTATAAGACTTTATCACCTATTGACACCCTAATGTTAAAGTAAGGTATATAAGTTTTTTATTAAAATTTATTAATAATAGCCGGTATTCAAATGTATTAATAAGGATACTGAAAATTCCACTTTCAGTATCCCTATGCCTTACTAATTGTATGATACAGCAGGCAGAAGCCTAGTTGAACTTATACATTTCTAACGTGTGAAAAATATTGGCTACTATTTTTTATGCGGATTAGTATTATAATCTAATAGTATCCCGCGAAGTTTAGATGCATGCATCCCTTCGTCCTCTGCAAATTCCTTAAAAACTTTTTTTACTTGCTCGTCCTCTATCCTTTTTGAATACATTTCATAATCTCGAACAAGTTCCATTGAATTCTCCCATGCCCTTAATAGCCTATCATACGTTGTTATTTCAATTTCGTTTTCATTCATCTACTTTACCTCCATTGATATCTATGCTTTGTTGCTAAGTCTTTCTATTGTTTGCTTTTTTTATTAACTAAATACATTTATCATTTAAATAATAAGTTTTGAATAATCCAAAATTTAATAGAATAATATTTAAAATTATGTAAAAGATATTCTTTAGTTAGTATCTCTAAAAAGAAAGGATAAATAAACATGGAAAAAGTAGAACATAAATCAGGCTTTGGACAATATCTAATACGGTTAGTTGTAGGAATAGTTGTTTTAGCAATAACTGCATTTTTTACCCCTGGCTTTGCAATTTCATCATGGTTTTCACTATTAATTGCCGCAATAGTTCTATCTGTACTAGATTGGCTTGTAAATCTAATAACAGGTATTAATGCTGCTCCATTTGGAAGAGGAATATCAGGGTTTATACTAGCCGCTATTATCATCTACGCTATAAAGTTTATTGTTCCAGGATATAATGTAACGATTTTAGGTGCAATAATAGCTGCAGTAGTATACGGCATAGTAGATGCAATCATTCCTGGCCGAGCAATGTAATAATACTACCTACCGGAGACGGTCATTTAAAATGTTAATCACATTAAAAATGCAAATTAGTATAATTTATATTATGCTCCCGTTTCAAATTTGTGTAATCTGTTATAAAAACGATAAAAGTATGATTAATAGTGGATGGGGCTGTTGCAAAATAAGCAGTCCCTTTTCATTTCCAAAAAAAATGTCCCTATAAAAAGGGACAAATCAGTTTATTATTTGAATCAGTATGCCGTTATTATAAGTATTCCACAACAGCCTATATTTAAACCTTTATTTTCCAAATATTTTTGAATTAAATAAAATTAAATTTTAACCTTATCTGAAATATTCTTTAGTTCATCTGAGGCCTCATGCAAAAGCTGAGATATCTGTTCTAGGTCTTTTAGCGTTCTTACCTGGAGTTCTATACTGCTATCTAAGTCATAATTATTGGAGGATGTTGCTATTTCATTTTCAGGCTTTGATATGTTATCTAAAGCCTCAACAAACTGCATTGTAGACTCATATTGGGTACTAGCTTTTTCTGCAGATGTCTTGATTGTCTCAGCAACGAGGTTAACCGATTCTATTATTTCCACTATTCCCTCTTTTACCTCATTTATTCTAGATGCACCGTCTTCCACCCCTACTACACCCAAATTCATTTTTTCAACTGCAAAGCTTATGCTTTCTTGAATTTCTTTGATTTGTGTTTTTATTTCTCCAGCTGAATTGTTGCTTGCATTTGATAGCTTTCTTATCTCATCAGCAACAACTGCAAAACCTTTACCCTGTTGCCCGGCTCTATTGGCCTCTATCGCCGCATTAAGTGCAAGCAAATTGGTCTGCGATGCTATTTGTGTAATTGTATTTGTTATCTCTCCAATTTTCCCTGAGGAGGACTCTAGCTTTGAAATAGAAGAAGCAATAGACTTAACAGTTTCATTTACCGTATTAATTACTATTTCGGCTTCTTCTACTTCTTTTTCTTTCGACTTAGCAACCTCAATAGCTCTCATACTGTCATCAACAGCCTTTTGTGTTTGTTCGGATACAGAACGTACATCTGTTAGAATACTTTCAGCATCAAACGTTCTAGTCTCCTTTAACTTATCTATCTTCTTATATTCTGAAATTTTGTTAACACTCTCTCTATTTTGCTTAACCAATACTATTAATCTCTGCTTTAAATTACTTATTTCATTTGAGGTATCTCTAAATTGCTCAACCATCCTTTGCTGCCCATCTAGAACACTGTTTACCTGCATTCCTAAACTGCCAATCTCTCCACTTGACTTAATGTCGGCTCTCAAAGTTAGGTCTCCCTTTTCAACTCGTGCTAACATTGATGCCAATGAATTAATTGGATGTGCTATTTTTTTTGATAAAAGGATGGCGATAACCATTCCTATAATGATGGAAAACAGAGTTACCCCAACTATTATCAATAAAATAGCCCTTTTTGTATTTTCCGAAGTTTTTATATCATTAGCCAAATAGTTATTAAAGGATTCTCTTAACTTAATAATATTATCAGAGAAAGCTTTATTCATCCCTGTCATATCACTATAGCCATTCGCAATTGCTGCTTTTTTCATTATTGCTGCTCTCTTATAAATTTCTTGCGAAGCAGTATTGTATGCAGAATGTTGGTTGATAAGTAAATCAAATTTCTCTTTATATGACTCATTTCTTCCCAGCTCACTTAGAATCTGATCTATGTAGGTAATATTTTCTTTAAAGTTAGCGGAAGTATCCTCATAGCTAGATGCAGAATACATAAGAAGTGAATTATTCTCATCTGTTAAAGCAATCAATTCGTTTACTTTTTCGTATGCTTGTAATTGGCTTGAAATCTTTTTCATACTAAGCACTCTATCAAATCCGTCAGCAGGCTGTGAGTTCTCTAATACAGTTGATGCACCGCTTGCAGCTGTCGTAATTTGCTGCTTCAAATCTTCAATTTTCTTGCTAAACTCCTGTTCAGGAATAGCATTTTCTACAGTATTGCCTTGTATTTGTGCTAACACTTCAGCCAAAAGATTTTTTATCTCAACAAAAGCAGCATCTATGTTCTGCGAATCTGAGTAGATTAAGCCAACCCTTCTATTGAGGTCAATAATATCGTCAATTGACATGTCAATTTGAGTTTCAAGTGATTTTGCAAGCGATTCCTTTAGTTCCTTTTGTGTTTTCTGCATATCAACATACATTACTTGAGAACTTTTTGAAAAATTCGCTATACTCTTTTTATCAAATGCTTTAATATCACCAGACATAGTGCTTGTGTACATCTCATTATATTTGTTGTTTATGGTAATAAGCTCTTCAACAACCTTCGCGTCATCTGAACTAATATCTGCTTTAGAAAGTTTTTTTGCTATATCATCAATATTCCTCCCAATTTCCGTAAACTCTTTGTTTCCATCATCACTCAGAGAAATTACGAAAGTTGTAAGCAGCTGCTGTCGTTTATTGGATAGCTCACTAAGCTCCTGAAGCTTATCCTGATTAGCTTTATTAACTTGAAAATTGTTTAGAGAATCAATAACCTTTGTATACGCCAAAAAAGAAATTGCAGATGAAAGCAATGATATAACAATAACTATACTAAATGCACCAATTATGGTACTTTTTACGTTTTTCATATATATGCTCCTTTTACGTAAAGTGAAAACCACTTATGGATTAATTCGATTCCCATGGTAAAAAATCCTCTTTATTTTGTATTTGAAAAAAATATTTAAAGGATTTTTATCTTTTTTGTAGAATATTTAAAATTGCAACATCGTTCTTAATCTTATTTTCACTTTTCTATAACATTTTACTAATGATAAATACATTTGTAGGCAAATATTAAATTTATTGGCTTATGATTATTACCTTGTTATTTAATGCCTTTAAATTGGAAATAATTCAATTAGGGCACTTACTATGATAGTATAATTGCATACTGTCAAATGAATAGAAAACGGTGGTATTTATCAATGAAAGTCGCTAGTATTATTAAAAAATTAAATAAGACTTACTCAGTCGTCATAATTCCTAATAATAATGATTCGATTAAAAAGTTTTCTCTTAAAGCACCTTTTGTTAAGGTAATGTTTGCGTTGCTTGTTATATTCTCATTATCAATAATGGCAATTTTCTTTAAATCAGCACACACAATTAATGTCGAGGTTAAAACTGATGAATTAAGTAAGGATGCGTTGCAACAGCAGATACAGACATTATCACAATTAATTATTGAGCAAAATAAGACTTTGGAGTCAAGTGATAGGCAAATTCAAGAGTTAAAATCTAATGTTACAGCTAATAACAGCAAACTTAAAGAGTTTACGAAGGTGTATACTGAGATAGCTGACAAATACATTTCAAAATCCAACAGAGGCTCTACTAACAAAAACATTGATAAAACTGGTTTAGATTTAATTAAGCTCAGTAATATTGTTGAGGAATTAAATAGAAGTTTTAATGCTGATGATCAAGTAATAGCAGATTTGATGATATCAAAAGGAAAGTTAGAAAAAATCGTTAATGCTATTCCAACACTAGTTCCAGTTGACGGAGAAATTTCTTCTCCCTTTGGTATGAGAAATCACCCAATAAAAAAAGTAAACAAAGTTCATGAAGGTGTTGATCTTTCTTCTTCTAAAGGTGACCCTATTCTGGCTGCAGCCTCAGGAACAGTTGAATATTCAGGCTATAACAGTGGGTATGGGTATCATGTTATAATAGACCATAAGAATGGATATCATACTTTATATGCGCATTCTTCAAAGCTATTAGTAAAAGAGGGTGAACTGGTAAAGAAAGGCCAAAAAATTGCATTAGTTGGTAGCACAGGTTTAAGCACAGGTCCACACCTGCATTTTGAAATAAGAATTGGTAATACTCCTGTTGACCCAACTAAGTATATTGATTTTGGCTCTTAAAGCAAAAATGAGTAATATAGGCCTTGTAGGTTAAATAACCAGATTTCTAAGCTTAAGTCTTAGTTTTTACTCTCCGAAACTTAGAAATCGATATATCTACTGTATTTTTTATAGAAAAGATTATAAATCTAAAAATAATTGAAGGAGGATTTTAAATTGTTTAATAACAAACAGGCGGATTTTGAGAAAACAACATTTGACACCTTAGTAGGTGCAAATACAGAATTAAAAGGTGACCTTACTTCTAAGGGCATTATAAGAATTGATGGTAAAGTAACTGGAAATATTAATGTTCAAGGTGACCTTTTTGTCGGTGAAGCCGCTTACATAAAAGGTGATGTTACTGCATCTAATATTCATGTTGCAGGTAGTGTTGAGGGAAACGTATTTTCCTCAGGCCTACTCAAACTATTATCTACATCTAAGTTAATTGGTGATATTCAAGTAAAATCCTTTGTATGCGATGAGGGTAGTGTATTTGATGGTACATGTAAAATGGTTGAATCACAGACAGCAAAGTCGCTGCTAATGGGTAAGAAGAAAGACTACAAGAAAAGCGAGGCTATCGGTGAGGACCAAACACAAATATAATTTAGAACTTAATATAATACTATTTCGCATTTAAATATAGAAAAGCCATATTTTAAATCACCGATTACGCGGTGCGCTACATAAGCAGCGGCTCATAGTATTGAACAACATTTGCGGACTTCGCCCTAACGCCGCAGACGCGGCTATTTAAAATGTGATTCCACATTTTAAATACAAATTAGTATAATTAGTTGATATAAAAAACCATTTCATGCTTTCGTGAAATGGTTTTTTCGTTAAAAACAACAATATAACTTCTCATGGCCATTCCTGTAAAATTACTGTAAAGTAAATATTATGTACTTGTACACTTTTTGTGGTATAATGTTGTGTACAAATGCATTAAATAACCTACTTTATTCTCATTTTATTGATGAAGAAAGTGGTTACTACTTTAAATATTTTGACCGTAAATTACGGTTCATGGAGGTTATATATGAATTCGAATAAGAATACTGCATCAAGCAGTAACGAGCAAAAGAAGAAGAAAAAGAAAAGTTCTTCTCCTTATGTACAGTTTGCTCTTGCTGTTGTGAAAACAGTAGTTGTTATCTTCATAGCCTTAGGGTGTGTCTTTGGAGGTGTACTAGGTGGTACTGTTCTTGGATATGTAAAAAATGCTGATACTATAACGCCTGACCAACTTGATTTGACTACAAAGCTTACCTCTTTTATATACGATAAAGATAACAATGAAATAGCCCAGATAAAGGGTAGTGAAAACAGAATTGTAGTTGAACATTCAGAAATACCTGATAATATGAGAAACGCATTTATTGCAATAGAAGACCAGCGTTTTGAACGTCATAATGGCGTAGATACCAAGCGTTTCGTAAAGGCCGCATTTAGCTATATAGTTAATTTTGGTGATGCTAGTTTTGGTGGTAGTACCATTA
This sequence comes from Bacillota bacterium, assembly GCA_023391425.1. Classification (GTDB taxonomy): domain Bacteria; phylum Bacillota; class Clostridia; order Acetivibrionales; family DSM-1351; genus Ruminiclostridium. Next base: position 8,510 of record JAEWAX010000118.1, read on the forward strand.
CGCAACAACTAGTTAAAAACATTACAGGAAACCAAGATTCTACAATAAAGAGAAAAGTACAAGAAGCTTGGCAAGCAATGCAGCTGGAAAAAGATCTTTCAAAGGATCAAATACTTGATAACTATATGAATCGTATTACTACAGGCTCAGGTTGTTATGGTGTTCAAGCAGCAGCAAAAAAGTTTTTTAATAAGGATGTAAAGGATCTTTCTCTGGCCGAATGTGCTAGTATCGCAGGTGTTACTAAATCTCCCGGAAGGTATGACCCTACCTTGGGTGAAAATAACAAAAAGAGAAACAAGGAACGCCAAGAAATCATTCTGAAAGCGATGCTAGATCAAAAGAAAATTACTCAAAATGAGTATGATGAAGCTATTGCAGAAAAACTGAAAATTAGTGAAAAAAGTACTGAGGAAACCATATCAAAGAATGTACAGAGCTATTTTGTTGACTATGCTTTAACTCAAGTACAAAAGGATTTGATGAAGCAGAATAATATTTCTGCTGAAGCTGCCAATTATATAATATATAACAGAGGTATACACATATATACAACCCAGGATACTAATATTCAAAAAATAATGAATGAAGAATTTACTGATATAAAGAATTTCCCAATTAACGCTAAAATTAGCAATCCTGATATGCAGGCACAGGCTGCTATGCTTGTTTTAGACCCTATAACTGGTCAGATTAGAGGAATGTATGGTGCATATGGAGAGAAGAAAGGTAGCTTTACTGAAAATAAAGCCACCTCAATAAAAAGGCAGCCTGGTTCAAGCTTTAAACCAATTGCAGTTTACGCTCCAGCTATAGACTTAGGCTTAATAACACCTGCAACTGTTATAGATGATGTTCCCGTTTACATGAATAATCAAACTCCTGATAAAATATATCCTAAAAATGCAGAATCAGGAGACTATAGAGGCCTTTCTACTATAAGAAAAGCTATTAGAAGTTCTATAAATGTAGTAGCTGCAAAAGTTTTTAGAGACTACTTGAAACCTGAAAAGTCCATTGAATATTTAAAAAAGGTAAACATCGACAGACCAAAGGAAGGGTACGTATCAATGGCTCTTGGTGGTCTAAATGAAGGTGTAAATCCATTAATTATGGCAGCTGCATATGCACCTTTTGTTAATGATGGTGTTTATTCTGAGCCAATTGCTTATACAAAGGTAACTGATGCCAAAGGTAATATACTACTTGACAAAACCAAGACTCAAGAGAAAAATATCGCTTACAAAGAAACTACTGCCTTCCTAATGGCTAGTATGATGAAAGATGTTGTAACCAGTGGTACTGCTGCTAAAGATAGATTAGGAACTGTTAAAAACCAAGCAGGTAAAGTTATCCCAACAGCTGGAAAAACAGGTACTACGAATGATAACTATGACAAGTGGTTCGTTGGATATTCTCCATACTATGTTGGTGCTACTTGGTACGGTTATAATACTCCTAAAGCTCTTAAAAGTAGTGAATATTATCAAGCTTTAAAAATATGGAGTAAGGTAATGAACAGAATACATGCAAAGCTAGAGGTTAAAGATTTTAAACAACCTGAGGGAATAGTTAAGAAATCCGTGTGTATGTACTCTGGTAAAACCCCTGGACCATATTGTAGTCAAGATCCTCGAGGCAGTTCAATTATAACAGAGTATTTTGCTAAAGGCACTGAGCCAAGTAGCAGTGATATATGTGATGTTCATATAAAAGCCAAGGTTGATATAACAAGTAAGGATTTATATGGAAGGCCTTTGCTTGCAAATCCATATTGCCCTGCTTCAGTTGTACAAGAAAAAGTATTCATTCAGAGACCAGTTCCTTATCTTCCTAAAGACCCAAGTAATTTGACTTTAGCTAAACAAATTGGGGACTGGATGTATGAGCTACCTCAAGGCGAATATTGTACTATTCATAGTGCAGGTACTATCGGGCCAACTGTGCCTTCGACAAACTCAGCTCCTGCGACAACATCAACATCTGGCACTCCAACGTTGCCATCGGCATCTGAAGATTTGTCACCATTACCAGATACAACTGATGATGTTTT
>JAEWAX010000165.1 GCA_023391425.1 Bacillota bacterium
TAAACAAAGATGGTACCTTCTCACATGTTCCAACTACTATCGTAGTTATTGATGGAAAGTACTATGCAAAAATAAACAGTCTCACTAATAGTACTTATACAGTTATATCGAATCATGTAGCCTTCAAGGATGTTGAAAATCACTGGGCAAAAAGCTTTGCTAATGATGTGGGCTCAAAATTAATTGACAATGGTGTTGGCAATGGAAATTTTGCTCCAGATAAGGCAATTACAAGAGCAGAATTCGCATCAATGATAGTAAAGGCACTAGGTTTAAAGAGTACAGATATAACTGATAAATTCAGTGATGTGAAAAAGAGTGATTCAAATTATAGCTATATATATGCAGCTTATGAATATGGCATACTTCAAGGCTATTCAAATGGAAAATTCGGGCCTCAGGACTCTATTACCAGAGAACAGGCAATGACGATGCTTTCAAAAGCTATGAAGATAGCAGGAATGGATGTAAATGTTTCTGAAACAGACATTAGCAATCAATTAAAGCAATTTAAAGATTCAGGTAACATAGCTTCATATGCTAAGCAGGCCACTTCAATCTGCACAAAGTATGGTATTTTCTCTGGAGACACTAAAGGAAAGCTTACTCCAAAAAATAGCTTTACCAGAGCAGAAAGTGCAACTGTAATCATGAAGCTTTTGAAAAAAGCAGGGCTTATCTAAATTTAGATAAGATGTATTAGCACTAATTCAGTATTATCATTGATTTAATATTAATCAATGGTTAAAAGGCAGATTACCTAATGTAAATAATTAAAAAACAAAAAATGGCTTAAGCATAAAGTAAAATGCTTAAGCCATTTTTTTATATACTGAAAATCTATGAAAAAATGAAGAAATAATATATGCTGTGATAGTTTCTAGACATCTAAAAAGTTGAGTTTATTTATCAGTTTATACAATAGTATTAATTAACGAATAATTAATAATTCATTAAATTATTAATAAAGGGGTATACATATCCAGACTTTTGGTTTAAATTGTAGTATATAGATATGAAAGTATGCATAGAATTGCATGACTAAAGAATAAAAAAGAGGTTTAAATATGGATACAATAGTACAATTTGCAATACAATTTATTGATTTTATATTGCACATGGATGAACATTTGCCCCAACTAATAAATGACTTTGGGATTTGGACATATCTTATTTTGTTTTTAGTAATATTTTGCGAAACAGGCTTGGTAGTGACACCTTTTTTGCCAGGTGATTCATTGATATTTTTGTTAGGTGCCTTAGCAAGAAGCGGAGATATAAACTTCCCGGTAATAATTTTTGTACTAATGTTGGCTGCAGTTCTTGGAGATACTTGCAATTATGAAATTGGAAGATTCTTTGGTATGAAATTATTCCGTAATGAAAATTCTAAAATCTTAAAAAAAGAGTATCTTGATAAAACACATAATTTCTATGAAAAGTATGGTGGGAAAACAATTATACTTGCAAGGTTTGTTCCTATTGTCAGAACCTTTGCTCCATTTGTAGCTGGAATGGGCAAAATGAGTTATAAGAATTTTATTAGTTATAATATTGTCGGTGGAATTTGCTGGGTTGCTATATTTTCGTTTGGTGGTTTTTTCTTTGGTGGTATTCCTGCGGTTAAGGATAACTTCTTTCTTGTTGCAGTCGCTATAGTATTAATTTCATTGTTACCAGCAGTTATTGCTTTCATCAAAAGTAAGAAGGCTGAGCCGTCAAAGAAAAATAAGTAACCCCTAAAATTGGTTTTTAATAAGTACAACAGGTTAGTAATTGCTTTATTAGGAATCTATTGTTAATGAGTAACATATCAGAGGCTGTCTTAATGTAGAATTAGTTCTACTGTGAGGCAGCTTTATTGACATAATTATGGAAAAAGTTCACTTAAAATACACAAAAGTAGCCTATAATTGCAATTAACAGATTTACTGTTGCAATGCACTCGAGGAGGTTAACTTTATGAATTTAATTAAAATATTAGTTGCTGATGATGAAGAGAGAATGAGGAGACTTGTTTCTGATTTTTTGAAGAAACAGGACTATGATGTTGTTGAGGCGGAAAATGGTAAACAGGCGCTTGATTATTTTAAAGCTATGGAGCAGTCCATTTCGTTAGTGATTTTAGATGTTATGATGCCAATAATGGATGGATGGGAGGTGCTCAGATGTATTCGAGAGCACTCTAAACTACCTGTAATAATGCTTACAGCAAAGAGTACAGAATCAGATGAGCTATTAGGGTTCGGGCTTGGTGCAGATGAATATATTTCAAAACCCTTTAGTCCAATGATATTAATTGCTAGGGTTCAAGCTGTACTAAAAAGGTTTAATGTAGCTCTAAATCAGAAAAAAGTATACGATGGGCTTGAAATTGATGAGTCTGCACATACTGTCTATTCTGATGGTGAGGAAGTCGAACTAACACCAAAAGAATTTGAGCTTCTTCTATACCTCTGCAATAATATAGGTATAGCCCTCTCAAGGGATAAAATATTAAATTCTGTTTGGGATTATGAATATTTCGGTGATGTAAGAACGGTTGATACTCACATAAAGAAGCTTAGGCTGAAGCTTGGCCAAAATGGAGATTATATACAAACAATTAGAGGTCTAGGATACAAGTTTGAGGTGCAAAAATGAAAATGTCATTAAAAACAAAGCTGTTTGGGGCATTTTTTGTATTAATATTATTTTCAGTTGTACTATCCTTGATACTAAATAGCACATTGTTAGAAAAGTATTACTACAAAGAAAAAGAAGATATTATGCTTCAAAGTTTTGAAACTATACAAAAGGCGTATAAAAATGACGCTGATAATATAATGCTGGATATAGAAAAGATTGAGAGTCTTCGTGGAATTATTATTCTCTTTTTTGATAAGGATTTCAATATAATTTACCAATCAACACATAGAAAAATGTATTTTAAGAAAAACCAGCCCATGGACCCTAAAGAGCCTAAAGAACCTTTTCTTGAAGGGCAAACATTATCTGAAAAATTTAAAAAGATTCAAAAAGGTAAGCCAGTAATTGAAATGAGATATGACAAAAGGATGGAAGCAAATTTTGTTTCACTATATGGGCAAATTGATGAGAATGTATACCTCTATTTAGGTACGCCAGTAGAGGCAATAAAGGAAAGCTCGAAAATAGCTGTTAAATTTTCGGCTTTTACTGGGTTCCTAACAATTGTATTGGGAGGGGTAATTATTTTGCTATTAACCTCAAGGATAACCAAGCCAATTGTTAAGCTAGATGGAATTGCAAAAAAAATGGCTGTTTTAGATTTCAGTGAGAAGTATGATGCAGGAGGAACAGATGAAATAGCTACTTTGGGGAAGAGCATAAATTCTCTCTCTGATCAGTTGGAGGAATCAATAGGTGAACTGAGACAGGCAAATAGTAAATTAAAGCAGGATATCGAAAAGGAAAGAAAAATTGATGAGATGAGGAAGGGTTTTATCAGTAATGTGTCTCATGAATTAAAAACCCCGATAGCCTTAGTGCAAGGTTATGCAGAGGGTTTAAAACTAAATATCAATGATGATGAAGAAAACAAAAACTACTACTGTGAAGTAATAATTGATGAAGCAAACAAAATGAATAGCATGGTGAGAAAACTACTTGAATTATCTGAGTTGGAGTTTAAAAATATATCTCTGGAGCGGGAAGATTTCAGCATATGTGAATTGATTAGAAATGTCATAAAAAAGGATTCACTTATTGTTGCTGAAAAAGGGGCGGAGGTTAAGTTTAATTCCAATGGAAATGAACACGCGCAAATAAATGCAGACTATTATTTAACAGAGCAGGTATTGATGAACTATTTGAGTAATGCAATCAATCATTTGGATGATAGAAAAATACTCAATATTGACCTAAAGATTATTGATAATAAAGTTAGAGTTGAAGTTTTTAACTCTGGTGAAAATATACCGCAGGAAGCAATAGAAAATATATGGACGAGCTTTTACAAAGTAGATAAAGCCAGAACTAGAGCATATGGAGGAACTGGATTAGGTTTGTCCATTGTTAAAGCTACTCAAAAAGCACACAATAATAAATATGGTGTTATAAATAGAGCAGACGGTGTGGCATTTTGGTTTGAGGAAGATTTAATATAAAAATGTAAAGAAATTGTAGAAATAGAGGATAAAATTGGACTCGGAAATTTACAAATTGTACACAATATTTACACAATAGATGAGAAAGATATTGTTGAAAGGAGGTGATGGTTTTGAAAAAACTTCAAATTCTTATTACTATCGCTTTTGTAATCTCAATAATGTCTTCAAGTGTCTTTGCAGCTGAGCTTTCTACTGGATCAGAAAACAAGGGCGCAGTTGAACAAAATACAGGGTTATTTAAAGATGATAAAAAGCCAGACAAGTGTGATAAAGATCCTCTAAAAAGGTTGGAGGAGAGAAAAGAAAATATTCAGAAGGAATATAAGGAAGGAAAGATAACAAAAGAAAAGGCTGATGAATTAACAAAAAAAATTGATAAGCATATCGCAAAAATAAAGGAATTCAATAGCCTATCTTTACCACAAAAAAAGGAACATCTTAGTACAAAATTTAAGTCCCATGTTGAACGTGAAGTGCAAGATGGGAAAATAACTAAAGAAGAAGGAGAAAAGATAATTAAGGATTTTAATAAAGAATTAGATAACTGGGATGGCAAAGAATTCCCGAAATTTATGGGAAAAGGCCCAAAACACGGAAAGTAATCAATTAAACCCGCATGTTTACAATATGTCATATTATTTTGGCATATTGTAACATACGTGTTTTTTAATTGCATCATTGATTTAAGCAATTATCTTGTGAAGCAAAGGTGACAATATTCTGCCCTACTGTCAGTAAAAAGTTACCTAAGACTTCTCGCTGACAACCACTCGTTCCTTCAGAAAGTGCTAAAGAAACAGCAGTTGCAAGCAATGTAAGTTCACATGGACTTAAGGAAAAAAATCCGCACTCATTATTATTACAATCCTTATCCAATTCAATCTCCTTTCAAAAATATAAGTCACTATAATTTATTTTATGAGCCAGCAAGTGTATCTGATACTCTAGAAGTTAGTTATTTAGTTGATTCCAAAAGTAATCTAGAAGTTCTTTTTGTAAATATGCGGGGTAGTTTTATTGCTGATATTACGACTGTAAATAAAATAATAATGCATCCAACTATTAATGTGATTCCAGAAAAACGCTCACCCAAAAGAATGGCACCAAGCAAAGCAGTTGTAACAGGCTCAAAAGAATATAGAATTGTAGCATTTTCGGGTCTTACATATTTTATTGCTGAGTTTTGGAATAGTGATGTAAATATTATTACTAATGCATTTACACTGATAAGTATAAAAAATATTGGGTTCACTATATTGCTAAGCGAAATGGTGCTTGATTCAAAAACAAGTGCTAGCGACAAAAAGGCTACGAAATTTGTGGTATGTTGAAGGAAGGTAAACTGTATAGGGTTTATCACCTGAGAAAACTTATTTTGTAATGCTATGAATAGTGAAAAACAAACAGCATTGCATAGAGCAAATATATCTCCTAGGTTTATATGAAATCCTTTTCCGGAGCAAGTAATCAGATATATTCCAGCAAGGGCCATTATTGCTAATATGATTGTCTTTGAGGTCGGAACTTTTCTTTCAAGTATAGCCATGATTATTGGGGTTATGACGATAGAAAGCTGTACTATAAATGCAGTGTTTGACCCTGAGGTCCTTTTAAGTGCAAGCATACAGAAGGTATTGCTTGCAACAGATATTAAGCATATTAATACCGAAATCAATATCGTTTTTTTATTAAGGCCCTTAAGCTGCTTTTTAAACAGAATAGTAGTTACTATTAAGCCTAAGCTTGAACAGATGAAAAGAATAAAAAACGGTGGCAAAAAGGAGAGTAGCATTTTAGACCAAATATACGAGGAACCCCAAAATAAGGCGTTTAGTAGTAAGAATATTTGAGCGTTTGTTTTAGTGATTATTTTCATAATATGTACCTTCTCGTTTGATTATTTATGTTACACTAACATTATATTCTAAGCTTTAGCAAAGTTTATTGCATAATATGTTTAAAAATGTGCAAAAGCTGCTTTGTTGCTATTTTGTTTTTGGTTAACATATAATAAAATAGAAGTAACAACAGAACGTTACGATGATAATTTAGGGGGACTGAGATGGATAAAGAAGAAGGAGTCAAAAGAGGGTACTTACATAATGATTTTATGTTTTTTCATTTAAAAGATAGGAATAATATTCAATTTGAACATCATTATCATGACTTTAATAAAATAATTATATTTATTGTGGGAGATGTGGTTTATAACATTGAAGGAAAATCATATAAACTTAAGCCATGGGATATACTATTTGTTCCGAGCAGTCAGGTTCATAAGCCCATAATAGAGCCGGATAAAGAGTACGAGAGAATAGTAATATGGATTAATAATGTTTTTTTGGAGGAACACGGCGATGCTGAAAATAATCTTTTGTCATGCTTTAATATTGCCAGAGAAAATAGACATCTGGTGAGACTTGGACAAAATTCTCTCAATTCAATTAAGCCTATACTTGTGAACATAGAACAAGAGCTAAAAAACAAACAATTTTGTGCCGGCGTTTTAAGTAATGCTTTATTTGTACAATTTATGGTATACGTTAATAGACTTCAACTGAAACCAGACAAATGTGTTGAAAATATTGAGGTTGAATTTGATGAGCAGATTCAACAGGTTATTCAATATATTAATTCTAATTTAGAGCAGGATCTAAGCATCGCTGAACTAGCAACAAGATTTTATATTAATAAATATTATCTTATGCATAAATTCAAGAACAATACTGGTTACTCCATACACACTTATGTTAATAACAAAAGGATGCAAAAATGTGCAGTTTCTATTAAAGCTGGAATTTCTCCATCTGAGGTAGCAAGTAAATATGGTTTTAACGACTATTCCAGCTTTGTAAGGGCTTTTTCAAAAATGTTTGGCGTATCACCAAGAAAGTATTACAAGACTTCAATTATGCCCGATGATAAGAACTTTCGGGGTGAGGGATAATACAAGAGCCATAGAACACAAAAGTGGTACTTATAAATGAAATGTTTTAGCAATAAATCATTTTCTTGGTCATTCCACCATCTATTGTAATGTTTTGCCCAGTTATGAAGCTGGATCTATCAGATGAGAGAAACAAGCAGGCTTCCGCAATGTCATTAGGAATCCCAACTCTTCCTACCAAGTGCTGGCTATGATCCTCTGGAGATAGTGTTTCCTGTTTTGCAATAGAGCTTTTCTTCCATGAGGATGTATCTATCCAACCGGGACTTATGGAATTAACCCTTATTCCGTACTGACCAAGGGAAGCAGCCAATGAGTGTGTTAAGGCGATTATTCCACCTTTCGAAGCCGAATATGCTTCTGTATCAGGTTCCGACATAAATGCTCTTGTTGAGGCCATGTTGATTATGTTTCCGTTATTCTGAGCTCTCATTATAGGTGCACAAAATTTAGAACAATAGTACATTCCGGAAAGATTTACAGAAATGGCTTTATCCCAATCCGCTATAGATGTTTCAAATATGTTCCCGAAGCCAGAAACAGCTGCATTGTTAACTAGAATGTGAACACCCTTATATTTGTCTAAGGTAGATTTAACCATTGCTTCAACAGAAGCCACGTCCGATACATCAGTTCTTAGGAATGTGGCTTCAAATCCTGAACTTTTAATATATTTTTCATTTTCAAGCCCAGCTTCTACATCGTTTTCGGCTAAAACAACATTAGCACCTTCAAATGCATACCTTATAGAAATGGCTCTTCCAATGCCTTGACCTCCACCAGTCACGATAACTGTTTTATTTTTGAACTCTGACATAGTTTTCGTCCTTTCATAAATAAAATATATTTAAAGTATAACAAATGCTTATGATTAAAGTATAACAAATGCTTATGACAAATCATATTATCAAAGCAAAAAGTATTAAATTATATTAGTTCTAAACAGCTCGAAAATTTAACTTAAATATATTATAATTGAGAAATACAGTATATACTTCTAATTCTAAGCGCATTCAATTTGTTTTTGAAACATATAATGGAAAGTATAGGTTAGTTTAAAAAGATAAATTATCTCCTACGGTGAATACATAGCAATGAGGTTGCATATAAACAGAGTTCTCACGAAAGTATTGAAGTATAATCAAACTGAAAATTATCACAAAAATAATGGGGTGTAATAAAATGAAAATTAGTAAGGGAATTTTAAGCATAGTATTAGTACTCATCTTACTCATAGCTAGCTATCTTTCACAAACCTTCGCTAGTACGAGTGGGAAAAATCTGACTATATTGTTTACTCATGACTTGCATGACCATTTAATTCCTAACAAAACTGAAAAAGATAATGTGATTGTTCAAACTGGTGGGTATTCTAGAATGAAAACTGCTATTGACCAGCAAAAGAAGGAGAAACCGAACACCATCCTGGTAGATGCTGGTGACTATTCTATGGGAGATCTCTTCCAGTCAATTTATGCTAGCGATGCACCGGAACTAAGAATAATGGGGCAAATGGGATATGATGTAACAACATTTGGAAACCATGAGTTTGATTTTAGGGATAGCGGACTAGCAAGGCAATTATATGCAGCTAAAAACAGTGGCGATAAGCTTCCTCAAATTGTGAGTTCAAACCTGAAATTTCCTTCGGATGAGAATATGACGAAGTCATTGCTGGATTTAAAAGGAGCTTTGTCAGCTTATGGTGTTAAGGAATATACCGTTCTCGAGCGTAATGGTATAAAAATCGGAGTATTTGGCTTGATTGGAAAGGATTCTGCGGGGGCTGCTCCAATGACTACAGTTACTTTTAATGATATTGTTAATAGTGCAAAGAGTACTGTTGATAAACTTAAAAATCAAGAAAAGGTTGATCTAATTGTATGCTTGTCACATTCGGGTACTTTTGCTGATAAATCAGAATCAGAGGATGAAATACTTGCAAAGAAGGTCCCTGAGATAAACGTAATAATTAGCGGTCACACACATACTAAGCTAGAGAAGCCTATAATTGTTGGAAAAACTGTCATTGGGTCATGTGGCGAGTATAGCAACAATCTTGGCATTATTGATTTAGCGCAGGATTCTAATGGACAATGGAAAATTGACTACAGGCTTAAACCTATAGATAATAACTTAGAAGAAAATTCACAAATAAATGATTCTATTAATAAGTTTAAAACAATAGTACAGGAGAAGTATTTAAATAATTTTAACCTGAAATTTGATGAGGTTTTAGCAAAGGCTCCCTTTAGCTTTGTTCCTACCGAGAAGATTGGAGCTAGACATGAAGAAGATTCTTTGGGAAACCTTATAACAGATGGGTATATCTATTCAGTAAAGCAAGCTGAGGGTGATAAATATGAACCAATAACGGTTGCTGTTGTAACAGTCGGAACAATGCGTGGCTCTTTCGTAAAGGGAAATATAACAGTAGAAGATGCATTTATTTCGAGCTCTCTGGGTGTAGGTGCTGACGGGATCTCTGGCTATCCACTTATATCTGTTTATTTGACAGGAAAAGAACTTAGAGATTTGTGCGAGGTGGATGCTTCGATTTCACCAATAATGGGTAGTGCTCAATTATATATGTCAGGTATCAGCTTTACTTTTAATCCAAACAGATTGATATTTAATAAGGTAACGGACTTGCATTTGCAAAAAACTGATGGCACTCTAGAGGAGATAGAGGACTCAAAACTTTATAGGGTTGTGACAGGCCTTTATAATGCGCAAATGCTATCTATTGTAGGAGATAAATCCTTTGGACTACTTTCAATCGTACCTAAAACAAAAGATGGTAGGCCAATTACCGATTTTGAAGCCCAGATTATATATGATTCCTCAAATGAGCGTGGTAATGAAGTGAAAGAGTGGCTATCAACTGCGCAATATCTCAAATCCTTTAATAAGGTTGATGGCATAGCGGAGGTTCCTGTTTACTATAATAAAACTCATAGTAGGAAAATTGTAGATGATAATAAGAATGTACTAGCCATCGTTGGAAATCCAAATAGTATTGCAATTAAAATATATATTGTGGGCGCAGTAGTAGTTGTAGCTATAGCTTTTGCAGTGGTTATGTTTGTAACACGCAAGAAGAGGAAGCAAAAGCGCAGGAGTATAAAGGCTTAAGGTGTGCCCGCTCTGATTAGCGATAGATATAGACAATAAAATAGAAATAAAATTCATAAGGCCAGTATATCGATAAGTGTTGATATACTGGCCTTTATCCGATGTATACCGCCGCAAAAAACTGCCTTATTTTTTTGGAAAATTTAATTATTTACATCTTGACGTGATATATCAAGCTATGATATAGTACATTTACGATATATCACATCGCGATATATCACGAGGAGATGTATATATGAAAAAAGAACTCAGAAAGTTATATTTACCGATGAGTGAGTCTGGATACTATATACTTTTGTCTCTAAAAGAACCTAGACACGGATATGGAATTATACTTTATGTGAAAGAGATAACACAGGGTAGGATTAGTCTAGGGGCTGGGACAATATATGGAACACTCACAAAGTTTGAAAAAGACAGCCTTATTGTGTCGGCAGGAGAAGAAGATAGGAGAAAGCTCTACAAACTCACTGATGATGGTATTTGGCTTTTGGAACAAGAATTAAAAAGAATTGACGAATTGTATACTAATGGTCATAGTATTTTGGGGGGGACGAGTTATGATCAAAGTATTTAAATGGTGGTGGGCATGGAACTTCGAAGAAATTGAAGACTGGCTTGAAAGAATGGAAGCTGGAGGATTACGACTAGTTGAAACTAGATTTGATGGGGTATACTTTTGCTTTGAAAAATGTGTCTCAACTAAAGCTAGATACTGCATTGACTATCAAGCCAAGTTAACTCCTGAGTACATGACAATAATTAATGATGATGGCTGGAAACTCTATCAGATAGGGTTCGGTTGGTACATACTTAGAAAAGAGTATCAAGATGAAAAACCAAATCTATATGTGGATCTTGAAGGACTTATCGCAAGAAATAAGTCTTTGCTGACATTAATGATTGGTGGACTTCTTATTGAATTTATAGGTTTTGGAAGTATGATTTGGGGATTACTAAATTCCCCTGATAATGGACGATTAGCATATACTTGTATATTAGGTGCTTTCATTCTTGCCTTCTTTGCATTTGTCATTACCAATCTGGCGATACAAATAAGAAAATTTAGTAAAAAGGATTATTAAAGCAAAAATTAGTTTGAAGGAGGAAATAGATGAATAAAAAAATTAAGTATGTAATGTTATCACTTTTTCTATTAGGGCTTCTGATTTCTACTATTAGCAGAATGCTTAACGATTATCTTACTGACTTTGCACTTGGTTTTTGTCAAGGATTATCAATTGTTTTTATATTTATTGGATTTATAAGTACTGGTATTTTACGAAAAAGAAAAACTTATTAAAATATTAAAGAAGAGGTGAAAAAATTGGGACTGTTGGTTGAAAATGTCTCCAAAACCTTTGGAGAAAAGCTGGTAGTTAATAATATCAGTTTCCAAATGAAAGAACCAGGTGTTTTCGGATTGTTAGGAACAAATGGAGCCGGAAAAACTACCACGATTAGAATGATTTTGAACATTGTGAAGAAAGATAGCGGGGCTATAAAGTGGAACGACAAGCCCACAGTTGAGCAAATTACAAACTTTGGGTATCTCCCAGAGGAGAGAGGACTTTATCCTAAAGTCAAGGTAATGGAACAACTGGTGTATTTTGCAAGACTACGGGGAATTTCACACGAAAAGGCTAAAAAAGATATCGCTTATTGGCTAGAACGACTTGAAGCAAGCCAGTATACAAATATGCTGGCAGAAAAGCTTTCTAAGGGGAATCAGCAAAAGATTCAATTTATTGCGTCAATTATCCATGACCCTGAACTCATATTTATGGATGAGCCCTTTAGTGGTTTGGACCCGGTTAATACCGAACTTTTCAAGGGAGTAATATATGAATTGATTGATAAGAAAAAATTTATTATCATGTCAAGCCATCAAATGTCTACAGTTGAAGAGTTCTGCAAAGACATATTAATTCTGAAAAATGGAAATGCAGTACTTAGCGGCAATCTTAAAGATATAAAGCATAGCTATGGCAGAAGTAATCTTTTAATTAATAGTGAAGGAAATATTGTTGAACTAGCTACACAAGAGGGAATTACAAGCATTTCACAAAATGCGACTGGTTATGAATTTAAGATTTCAAACGAAGAACAAGCCTACAAATTACTAGAAAAAATATTGAGCAAGAAGCTTAGGCTAGATAAGTTTGAAATTCGCGAACCATCACTGCATGAGATATTTATTGAAAAGGTAGGTGAAGCAAAATGAGAGAGTTTTTAGAGGTCTTTAAATATACTTTCAAAGAAAATATAAAGCAAAAATCATTTATTATATCTACAATTATTATTTTAATAATCGTAGTTGGTGCATTGCTGGTACCTGCCATAGTGACTAAAGTTCAGTCTTCAGATAATAGCGAAAGTGACAAAAATCCATCAGAAAAAAGCATTGTTTACTTAATAGATAAGAGCGGATATTATAATAATAGCTTGAAAGAAATTCAAGAGCAATTACCAGAATATCAAGTAAAGTTTGAATCAGAGAAGAACCTTGAAAGTCTGAAAGCTGATATAAAGGAAAGTGGAAAGAACTTCTTATTTATTGCAAACTTAGCAGACGATGTACCAAAGTTTGAGTATTATACAAAGCAGTATGATGCTGGACC
>JAEWAX010000023.1 GCA_023391425.1 Bacillota bacterium
AAATTGTTGGTACTGCGCAGGATGGTCTAACAGCTTTTAATTTCGTAAAAAAATATAGTCCTGATATCGTTATAACTGATATCAGAATGTCAAATTATGATGGTTTGGAATTAATAAAAAATATAAAAGAATTTAATAATAGTGTCAGCTTTATAATCATAAGTGGCTTTAGCCAATTTGACTATGCCCGGCAAGCAATAAAATATGGAGTAGATGACTATTTATTAAAACCAATTAAAAAGAAAGAATTACTTCAAACATTAAATAAATTAATTATGAAGCATAAGGTAATCGAAGAAAATATAAACGAAAAAAAAGAAATAAAAAAACTTATTAGCATGAACGAAAGAATGTTGAAATGTAATCTTTTAAATGAAAATTTAGAGAACACAGATAGTTTTAAGAAGGAACATACAATAGAAGAGGTAAATGAAGAATATCGCTGCAATTTTATTGGAGATTATTATCAAATGATACTAATTCAACCTGTCATTATTAAACAAAACAGTGATGAACGTATATATGATTTTGTATTATCAAAGATAAAGGATATTTTGAATGAAGAATTGTCAGTATTTAATGAATTTATTGTATCAAGTAAAGAGGAATATGTTTATTGCCTTGTTAATGGATCAAAAGAAGATCTAACAAATTTAAAAAAACAATTAAAGAAAATTAAAGCAGCTATATTAGCTTTAAAGGATGTAATAGGTGATATCAAAGTATTTATAGCGTTAAGTTCAGAAAAAACTGAATTTAAAGATGTTACCAATTGTATTGAGGAAGTAAAAATTGCGATTTTAAATAAAATAGTGATGAATGCAGATATTCTGGAGTATAGCAATATGCAAAATACTTCAATAAAATCAGAAGAAATAATTGATACCAAATTTAGAAAGGAATTTCTATTTAATATTGAGACATTAAATCAGACAGAACAGATAGAATTATTTAACAAACTAAAAGCTAATTTGAAAACAATTAATGTTGATGGACAACTTGTATTAAATATTTATAAAGACATTATTGATTTGTTTAACTTTGGCATTAAAAACTATGGGATTATAATCAAAAATAAGGACCTTGAAGATTCTCTTATAAAAGAATTTTATAGGCTTTGCAGCATTGATGATATTTTTGATAATTTGTTATTTAAAACAAACGATAGTTTAATCGATTGGAAAAATGAAAAGAAACTTGAAAATTCTAAGCCTATACGAATTGCAAAACAATATATTAACGAGAATTATAATCTCCCATTAACTTTAGAGATAATTGGAGATAGAATTGGATTTAATCCTACATATTTCTCCAGTGTATTTAAAAAAGAAACGGGTAAGAATTTTCTCGAATACCTTACAGAGATTCGTATACAAAATGCCAAGCAAATTTTACTAGATACTGATAAAAATATTGTTGATGTATGTGAGCAAGTGGGATTTAAAGATTTTAAATACTTCACCAAAATATTTAAAAAAACAACTGGTCTAAGCCCATCAGATTACCGAAAACTATATTCTTAAGTAAGGGTGATTGTTATGAAAAGAATATCCGCTTTATCAATTAGAACCTTCATTAGCTTTACTATATTGCTTATAATAAATATTGTATTGATTACTTATATATTTCATGAGATGTATATTCAAACGTTACCATTTGCTCATATAAACTTTATTATAATTATTGGCTTAATAGATATCGGTATAGTAGTCACTTACTATATTTCCGTAATTGCACCTTATTTGCGTATAAAAAACTTATATAAAATGTTTTTAAATGGACAAAATTATGAAGAATTATTTCAAGAAAAAAATTACTTGACACCAGAACTATTATTAGTTATGGAACGTTTCCATTATTTATTAAATAAACAGGACGCTATAAATATGTCAAATAAGCAAGCCGAATATCTAGCATTACAAAATCAAATAAACCCTCACTTTCTTTATAATACCTTAGAAGCAATTAGAGGGGATGCTTTATATGCAGGAATACCCAATATTGCGGAAACTATAGAAGCATTAGCATCCTTTTTTAGGTACACAATAACTGACGTTGGAAACTTGGTAACATTAGAAGATGAACTTGAGAATGTAGAGAACTATTTTACAATCCAACAATATCGTTTCGATAACAAATATAAAATGATAATAAATTATCCTGACAACGAAGAAAATATACAGCTATTGCAACTCCCAAAATTAACATTGCAACCGATTATTGAAAATGCCATTTTTCATGGTTTAGAAGGAAAATATGAAGGTGGTAATATTCATATTAATATCGAAACTACAAAAGAAAATTTATTTATAAATGTTATAGACAATGGACTAGGAATTCTTCCTGAAACACTGTCAAAAATAAATGATTCTTTGGATCGAGTGGCCATAAGTTATATAAATAGTGATAAAAAAGGTGGAGGAATTGCATTAAAAAATGTTTGCAGAAGAATAAAGTTATTATTCGGTGATGAATATGGGGTGCATATATTTAGCTCTGTTGATATAGGTACTGATGTACGATTGGTTCTACCTAAAATTCAGAAAACATAAACTAATAGGATGGAAAAAATATTATGAAAGAAGAAGTTTTGAGAATAGATAATGGATTAGTTAAGATCAATGGTTTTAGTATACTAAATGACATATATTTGCAGGTTTTTGCAGGAGAATCATTAGGAATTATATTTGATAATATGGAGGAAAAAAATGCTTTAATTCAGTTACTTAGTGGTGAAGAAAAATTGAGTTATGGAAGATTATATCTCAACGAAAAATTAATAAAAGGCAATAATTCTGAGAAACTTTTCAAAAAAAATGTATTTACAATTAGTGAAACTTCGAAATTAATAAAAACACTAAACATTTATGAAAATATTTTTTTTACTACCTTTAATAGTATTTTTATAGATTCTAAAATGTATGAAAAAATGGCATATGAGCTTTTACAGAATTTCAGTATAGATATTCCTGTTGATAAACCTATTAGACAGCTATCAAATTTAGAGCGTGTTACAATTGAATTACTAAAGGCTTATACCCTTGGCTGCAAACTTGTTTCAATGTCAAATATAGCAAGTATTTTAAATAATACCGAATTAGGCACTTTCTTTAAGCTTGTTTCACTACTAAAGCAGACTGGTATAGCTTTTATTATTATTGAAACCTTTGAAGATATTATATTTGAACAGACAAATAAGCTAGCTATTATTAAAAATGGCAAGACAGTAGGAATGTTTGATTCAAGTCAAATTGATAGAAAAAGAATTTATCAATTACTATGTAAAGAACCACTAAATAACAATTATGAAAAATTCCCCACCAAAGGCAATCCATATTTAGATTCAAAGGAAGTTGTATTATCTTTTCGGAATGTTTCCGATGAGATATTAAATAGTGTTAGTTTTGATATTCGACGTGGTGAAATCCTAAGAATTTTATATATGGACGATGCAAGTAAAAATCATTTAATTGAGCTTTTAAAAGGTAAACTTCATGCAAAAGAAGGTCAAATTTATATAAATAACAAATTTTACTTGGTAAATAGCATCGGAGAGGCGCAGACAAAAGGTGTTTGTTTTGTTGAGGAAAACGCTACAAAAGTAATGCTCTTTAAAAAACTAAGTGTTATGTATAATTTATGTATTCCTCTTTCAAGTAAAGTAAATTTGTTTTGGTTAAAGAAGAAATATAGCCAGAGCGTTATCAAAGCTTTAAATGGATTAATAGACAGTTCGTATTTTAAAATGCTAATCAGTGATGTACCTCCCAGTATCTTACAAAAGATTGTTTATTGCAGATGGCTTTTATACGCTCCAAAGGTTGTAGTATGTATTAAACCTTTTTCAATTACTGATGTTAAAGTAAATCAAGTCATAGAACAGATGATAAACTTATTAGCAGATAAAGGAATTGCCATACTTATTGTGACTTCTAATTGGCCTTCTTTAAGCTCAATAAACGGGAATGTGCTATATTTGGAAAATGGAAAGTTGGTTAATAAGTAGTTCTTCCAACTGTCAATATATTTTTTGCCCTCTCAACCTGCTCGCTAGTTGGTGCTGGTACACCTTCTAAAGGATACTCAATATTTAGCTTGTCCCATTTTATTTTACCCATAGCGTGATAAGGCAGCACCTCAATCTTCTCAATGTTTTTGAATTTCTTCAGGTATTCATAGGCAGCTAATAAGTCTGCCTCATCATCTGTATACCCTGGTACAAGTACATACCTTATCCATACAGGTTTATTAATATCACTCAAGTACTGCGTAAAAAGCTTAATTTTCTCATTTTCAACACCTGTTAAAGCTTTATGCTTCTTGGCATCTGCGTGTTTTAGATCAAGCAACACAAGGTCAGTATTTTTTAGTACATCTTTTACGTCCTCAACATTTACATACCCAGAGGTATCTAATGCTGTATGAATACCCTCTTGCTTACATTTTACAAATAGTTCTTTAACAAACTCAGGCTGAATAAGAGCTTCGCCACCGCTTATAGTGACGCCACCCTTGGATGAATCTATATAGTTTCTGTACTTTCTAATCTCTGTCATAACCTCTTCTGTAGTGTATAGCTTCGCTCCCTCTGAACTCCAAGCGTCTCTGTTATGACAGTACTTGCAACTTAATGGGCAACCTTTTAAAAAAACAATAAATCTGATACCCGGCCCATCAACTGTACCAAATGTTTCGAACGAATGAATTCTTCCTATAGTTTCCAAAGTATACCTCTTATTCTATTTCGCCTCTTTTATCTTTTCCATAATAAATTTATCAGCAAAATCCTTGCTAAATGGGAGAACTATTCGTTCAGTCCCAGAAATCAATACTGTTTGTTTTTCTCCATCCTTATTCTCAGAAACTACCTTTGCTTCCTTCACATTAATGCTATGTTGCTTCCCATATAAATCAAGAGTTGCTGTTCCATTATGAATTGTAAATTTTGGAGCATTTACGTACAGTATTGCCACCATTGCTATTAGTGCAATCATTACTGTAAGCTTAAACGCTTTCTTCGCTACCTTTATTACAATTATTAGTAAAACAACAACTATTATTACAGGTATAAGAAATGACATATTGGTGAAACCAAACCCTTTTAGTAATTCCATAATTCATTTTCCTCCAAATCGTTTATTTAGTACATCAACTTTCAAAAAATAATATGAATTTTAATCATTGAATACTTAGAGTAAATTCATAAATCTATTACTAGCTAAGCATAAACTTTTACTACATATTCTACTTAGCTGGGTTATTTTCCTTCATGTATTTCTGATATTTTAGTGGCTGTCCATTTTCCCATGGCCTATACTCGTTTGCAAAGTCAACCCTTGACTTATAGGTTGGATGATCATATGTCCATAGTAGGTATATTAAGCCTGGTTCAGGCATTGTTAAGCTTTGTTGATGAAGCTTGACTGTACCTGTCCCTGTAGCAAAATTATTTTGTGTTAGCTCAAGTTCGAATCTATCTGCTTCTAATTCAATATTTCTAGAATATGCATTTGAGATAGGCGCTGCGGCAAATAACATTATATTTATGAGTAGCATTATCAGTGGAAATGCAGCAACATCTGAAAGTTTGCTAAATCCAAACCTCCCCTTTGACTTTTTCAACGCCCTGTTGCTCATTCTATATAGTAAATACAATAAAAAAATGCTTCCCAGTCCACCAAAAACTATAGACTTCCAGACATGGCCCATTAAATAATGTCCCATCTCGTGAGCTACAACACCCAGCACCTCATCCACTGTCAGATAATTAATCGTAGTATCCCAGAGTACAATCCTTTTTGTATTGAATACTCCTGTCATATACGCATTCATTAGATTAGTTTCTTTGCTCTTATCAACTTGATATACTTGACAATTTTCAATAGAGGTTTTGCTCAGCAGCGCATCAATCTTTGTTGAAAGTTCGCTATCTTCTATTTGCTTATATTGATTAAACATTGGGTCAATTACAATTGGCTGTATATAGGACATAAAAAACATATAAGGTATTGATACAAGCCCAAGATATAACCACCACCGTTTAGGTGATTTCTTGATTATAAGGAAGGGTACCCATACAATTGCAGCAGCTATAAGGGTATTTACTATAAAGCTCTTGACCAGCTCAATAAACCACTGGTAAAATGTTTGATTTGACAAGCCATACTGATGCATTCGAACAAAACCCGTGTACATATCTAATGGTAAGTAAATTAGTGTTTCAATTATTGAATATACTATAAAATATAGAATTATTATCAGAATCCAACGTTTGGCTTTCCTCGTTGCCCAATTTCGTATTTGGACTGAAAGCCTTGAAAAGAGAAAAAATGCAGGTACAACGAAGCTAAGGAACAGTCTAATTAGCCATGTTGTTACCTTGCTTTTTTGAAAATCAAAAGCTTCTTTAGACGGCATTGTGACTGTCACCACATCAGGCACAGCAATATGCATTTTTTCTGGATATGTGCTTAAAATTTGTCTATAGTTAATAATCTCTGATACCACAACTGAACATGAAAATATTGCAAAAATGACAAGGAAAATCAATACTGATTTGCGTAATTCTTTACTCAAAATTCTCAACCCCCATACTAGTCTTCCAATTTAATGGTACCACTATTTTAATAGCTATTCCATTGTTTTAATTATATGATAGTATTGAGTCATTTAATGAATTAATACATTTTTCCCATTGCAAATATGTTTACAATATTAAAATCTTTATCACATATAACGCAATCAGCATCCTTCCCTATTTCAAGGCTACCTTTTTTATCATCTATTTTTAATGTTTTTGCTGCGTTTATCGTTATTATAGATATTGCCTTTTCAACATCAACATCTAAATCCTTTATTGCAATTTTTAGCTCTTCAAACAGTATTTTTGTACTAACTGTATCAGATGAAATTACATTTCCATTATCATCAAAAACAGGAACACTACCATAAGCATCTGAGCTCATAGTAACTCTACTTGTATCTGCACCCATATCAATCAGCTTCTTTATGGCTTCATAGGAAGCAACACAGTCAGTATCCTCTTTTGATGGTATAAAGCCAGCCGTTAAGTCAATATACCCACCTTCTTGCAAATAATCAACTGATTGTTCAAAAAGTCTGTGCGTTCTATTAACGTGTGTAGGGAGAAAATGGGCTTTAGGAATAGGTGTTTTCCTTATTAGCCTAAATAAATAATCCAGGCCATTATCTCCAAGCCCCATATGAAAGTGTACCAGTCCAGCTTTACCAGATATAAGAGCACCATTTCTCGTTTGTGCAGAAATCCTGCTAATCTCTTCAAATGTAGGCTGAAATGCTCTGCTATCTTCCAAACATATTTCTCCAACCCCAATAACCTTATCAACAAAGACAATGTCGCTCTGAATACTGCCAGTCAAAGTAGTAATGGGAACCTGATAGGAGCCTGTATACATATACGTTGACAAGCCCTGTAGTTCAAGCTGCTTTGCCTTTGCAAATAAATTAGCAACACTTCTGGTTATACTATCTGCACCAAGTACTCCAACAACTGTTGTTACACCAGTTGAAAGTATATCACATGCCTGAGCTGAGGATGTTCTCGTAGTATAGCCTCCTTCACCACCACCGCCTGTTATATGGACATGAAGGTCTATAAACCCAGGAAAAACTATTTTATTACTACAATCAACGACTTCAATACCATTTAGCGTTGATGTTTCTATGTTATCATCAATTGAAATAATTTTATCTAAGCAAAACAGTATGTCCTTCTTACCCAAACAACTTGGCGCGTATACAGTTGCGCCTTTTAACAGTGTGAACATAATTATCCTCCCTATGGAACTAAGAACAAATTTCTTAACTCAGCTTTCCAATTACAATTTATTAATCTTAACAGGATGGTAGATGTAACCTCTTAGGTAAAAAATGGTTTATTTGGGTGTATCCATTGTATGTTCAATTAGGAGCTGGTAGATATAATTGGTAAATATTAGTTGACGAAATCGATGCATTATAGGTGATAAAACAGCACGATGCTGTTTTAAGCATCACACCGAGCCATGGAGGGCGAGTGTGTGCGACAGCTACAATGCAAGACAAGCCATTACTGATATACAAATTATATCGTGGTGACCCAATTTAATAGCAATGGCGCACAAAGAATAATGCACAAACCTTATTAGGGGTTACATCTACCATAACTGTGCCTGGTAACGACTCTAACCTAGAAAACTGATTTATCCAATTGCTATATAACCTATAATATGTTTACAATATTTTGCTAAGAAATTCCTTGGTTCTATCATTTTTGGGGTTTGAAAAAATTTCTTGTGGTGAAGCCTCTTCCTTTATCTTTCCTTCATCCATAAATAGTACTCTTGTACCAACCTCTTTTGCGAAACCCATCTCATGTGTTACAACCACCATTGTCATTCCCTCAGCAGCTAGTTCCCTCATAACCTCAAGAACTTCCCCGACCATTTCTGGGTCTAGTGCAGAGGTTGGTTCATCAAATAGCATAACATCAGGAGACATCGCTAACGCACGTATTATGGCAATACGTTGCTTCTGTCCACCTGAAAGCTGTGTAGGATAATTATTTGCTTTTTCTTCAAGTCCTATTCTTTTCAAAAGCACCATTGCATTTTCTTCTGCTTGTTGTTTAGTCTGATTCTTTAGTTTTATTGGGCCAAGAGTTATATTGTCAATGATAGAAAGATGTGGAAAGAGGTTAAACTGCTGAAAAACCATCCCCATCTTTTGTCTATGCTTGTTAATATCATTCTTTTTATCTGTAATATCAACGTCCTCAAATATTATTTTACCGTCAGTTGGCTGTTCAAGTAAGTTTAAGCATCTAAGAAAAGTGCTTTTACCAGAGCCGCTAGGGCCAATGACAACAACGACCTCACCCTTTTCGATAGTAACATCTATACCTTGTAAAACATTTAGCTTTCCGAATTTTTTGTGTAAATTTTTAACCTCAATCACTGGTCCTCATCCTCCTCTCAGCTACTCCTAATACTCTAGTCAATGTAAAGGTAAGTATGAAATATATACCTGCTGCTACCAGCAAAGGCTCAAATGGTCTGTAAATTGCTGTTTTGACAATATCTGTACTCCTCATTAACTCTACAATGCCTATAACAGAAAGGATAGATGATTCCTTTATTACAACAACAAACTCATTTCCTAATGCTGGAAGTATATTCTTTATTGCCTGAGGTATTATAATATATCTCATAGATTGACCAGCAGTAAAGCCTATTGAACGAGCAGCTTCCATTTGTCCCTTATCCACAGCCAGAATTCCCGCACGAATTATCTCAGCAACATATGCCCCACTGTTTATTGACATTGCGATTACACCAGGTATAAATCTGTCCATTTGAATGCCTAAAAAAGTAAATTCTGGAAATGTAATAAGAAAGTAAATTAAAGATATCTGAACTAAAAGTGGTGTTCCTCTAATAAATTCAACATACGCAGATGCTATAAATTTCAATGGTTTATTATGTGATATTTTCATTAGTGCTATAAAAGTTCCTATTATTACACCAAATAATACTGTTAATATTGCAATGACAATAGTGTTTATAGTACCACTTATAAAATAATATGAATAATCTGTCAAAAAACTAAAATCCAAGATGATACCTCCCTATAAAAAATTGTAAGCAGATTTCTATGATTCAGGAGAGGTGCTTTTTGCTCCCACTGAGTCTAGGAATCGTAATCAATGGTCGTAGTGCTGCTTAAAAACGCAGAATTTTAGCGGCACTAGACAGCGGATAACAAAAAATGAGGACTGCCTCAAAAGAAACAGCCCCACTTCTACGCTTAAGAATCAACCAAATAATAACTCCTCATTTTTGAAGTGGCAAAATCAGATTTATTATTTAGATATTCCTTCTCTTACTTAGTCACGTTCTGTTCATTTGCCTCCACAACAAACTTATCAATAGAACCATCAGCCATTAGTCTATCAAGTGATTTATCAATAAGCTTTACTAAGTCAGAATTACCCTTCTTTACTGCTATAGCAAATCCACCAGACTCTTCCTGAACCGTTATATTTGATAATACTAAATCATTATTATTTTTAACATAACCATTAGCAACTGGAAAATCAACAACTAAGGCATCTATCTTTTTATTCTTTAATTCCATTACCAAATCAGGAATCTTACCTAATGAAATAAGTGTAGAATCTTTCATTTGCTCTTTTGCAATTTTTTCCTGTGTTGTACCTAACTGAGCACCAACTTTTTTGCCACTAAGATCTGCAATGCTTTTTATACTGTCCTTATCCTCAGTCCTAACTAACACACCCTGTTTTGCTTCATAATATATTTTTGAGAAATCCACAGCTTTTTTTCTTTCTGCATCAGGATTCATTCCTGCAATAACTATATCTACCTTATCAGTATTAAGTGCAGATAAAAGGCCATCAAATGACATATCTACTATTTCAACTTGAACCCCAAGATCCTTTGCAATCTCATTTATTATTGAAATATCAATACCAACAATGGTATCTTTGCCATTAACCATAGTATGGTACTCATATGGTGCATAATCTGCACTTGTACCTACAACTAATTTTCCGCTCTTATCAATTTTATCCATTGTTTTACCACCACCACAACCGGCAATTGATATACCTATTGCAGCTACCATAAATAAGCAAAATACTTTCTTAAATATCCCTTTCATTTTGACTACCCCCTATTATTTCTATATATAATTTGTATGTTAATTATAAACCGTAATGCATAAAAATTCAATGTAATGTATAATTATTTTTATGTATATCGGCCTGTTTTGTAATAATATGTCGCTATTTACATAGACTGCATTCCATTACTAGTTTGGTATCTTAGAGCTATTTTAATCAGGAAATATTTTCAAACACATTTGTATTTTTTACAGTCTAGAACATTACTCCCATCCCCATTTCGAATTTCTTTTTAAAAAATAGGTATTTAATTCCATTTATATCTCGTATGATATATGTAGCAATTTACTATAACTTTCAAGGATGGATAATACAATGGTGAGAAAATGTTTATGTGTGGGAGCCCTGGTTATAACTTTGCTTTTACAGAGTATAACCGTTTACAGTGCAGATTATAATGAACCTGTAGGGCAAGATGAGATTAATATTCAACAGGCACAATTAAAGCAATTCCAAAAAGATTATGAACAGTTAACAAAAGAACAGGAACAACTTAAGCTTGGTCAGGAAGAACTAAACGAAGCTCAGCAACAGCTAATTAAAGATCAAAGCAATCTTAAAAGTAATCAAGAACAATTGCACAAAGCACAGGAACAACTAAAGGATGACCAAAACCAACTAAAAAGTGATCAGGAACAATTAAAGAAAGCCCAAGAACAACTAAAGCTGGATCAGGAAAAGTTAACTACGCAAAACAATCTAAAAGAATTCAATTCTGAAATCAATAGTAATACATATTTGAATTACTTAAAGAAGTTAGGATATTATAGAAACATTTATACTAATAATGAAAAGCTAAATATACGAAACACTTTACTTCTCTTTCAGAGCAATCATAATATGAGTGTAACTGGCAAGTGGGATGATGCAACAAAAGCAATGCTAATTACTAGACTGCTAAGTCTAGACTTTACATATTTAGATTCAGTAAAAAAAGCCCCTACCGAAGGCAAATGGATTGTCGTTAATAAAACTAAAAGAATTTTAACCCTCTACGAAGGTACTAAAGTTATAAAAAAATATGCTGTCGCAGTAGGTAATCCATCCTCTCTCACAAAGTCAGGCAAGTTTATTATAAATAGTAAGCTCGTTGACCCTGATTGGGGTGGCGGCGGTTTTGCAAAACCAATAAAAGGCGGAGTACCAGAAAATCCTCTAGGAAGTCGATGGCTTGGAATTAATAGAACAGACGGTTCCTATGGGATACACGGAACCAACTCATTTAATTCTATTGGAACATATGCATCTCATGGTTGTATCAGAATGCAAAACTATTGCGTTGAAGAGCTATTTCCTCTTGTTCCGATGAAATCAAATGTTTGGGTTGGTACACAAACTGAACTAAAGAAATGGGGAATCACTCAGGACACTTTTGTGATACAAAACAGTGGAAAATAACTAAATAATTACTCAACTTTCATAGTTGAAATTTTGGCGGTAAATTTTACACTACTCTAACCTATTGATATTGCGGTATGCCTCTGTTAAACTAAGGTCAATTTAAGTATTAAATGAAGTTTTAAATAAAGTATCAAATGAAGTCTCAAATGAATATTAGTTCAAATGAATAGTTTTATCTGATATATAAATGCATGTTGAATTTATATTTATTTTATGATAAAATACACAATACAAACACATTTGTCATTGGATGGTGGACATTTTCAGATTTTTTTAATGAGATCATTCAAAATAACTAAGAAAATTTATGATTGGGGGCATATAGATGTCAAAATTAAAGGTTGGTATTATCGGTGGTACTGGTATGGTTGGTCAGAGATTTATTTCACTATTAGAAAATCATCCATGGTTTGAAGTTGTTTCTATCGCTGCTAGTGGAAAATCTGCTGGCAAACCTTACTTTCAAGCTGTAGAAGGAAGATGGAAAATGTCAACTCCTATTCCTGAAGGAGTTAAGAATATTGTAATAAAAGATGCAACTGAGCAAGTAAAAGATATTTGTGATGAAGTAGATTTCGTTTTTTGCGCTGTTGATATGAAAAAGGACGAAATAAAGAAGCTCGAGGAACAATACGCAAAAAATGAAACTCCTGTAGTTTCTAACAACTCAGCACATAGGTGGACTCCTGATGTGCCTATGCTTATTCCTGAAATAAACGCTGACCATGCGGAGGCTATAAATAGTCAAAGGAAAAGACTTGGTACAAAGAATGGTTTTATTGCTGTTAAGCCAAATTGTTCTATTCAAAGCTACGTTCCTGCACTATCACCACTAATGAAATTTGGAATAAAAAATGTAGTTGCATGTACTTATCAAGCTATTTCTGGTGCTGGTAAAAACTTTACAGATTGGCCTGAAATGCTGGATAATGTAATACCTTATATAGGTGGAGAAGAAGAAAAAAGTGAACAGGAACCACTAAAAATTTGGGGTTCAGTTGTAAATGGTGAGATAGTAAAGGCATCAGCGCCTTTGATTACTACTCAGTGTATAAGAGTTCCAGTTACCGATGGTCATTTAGCTGCTGTATTCGTTTCTTTTGATAAGAAACCATCAAAGGAAGAAATTTTAGAAATCTGGAAAAACTATAAAGGAGAGCCTCAGTCTCTTGAACTTCCTAGCGCACCAAAGCAATTTGTAACATATTTTGAAGAGGACAATAGACCTCAAACTCACCTAGACCGAGATCTTGAAAATGGAATGGGTATCTCTGTTGGAAGACTTCGTGAAGACAGTTTGTATGATTATAAATTTGTGTGTCTTTCACACAACACAGTTCGTGGTGCAGCAGGTGGCGGTGTTCTTATGGCTGAATATCTTAAAGCAAAAGGCTACATTCAACCGAAATAATAATCAATATAAACGGTTGACTAAATAATTACGTAATCTGTTATAAGTAAAAAGTTATAAATTTAAATTCTATTTATGCCGATAAAAAAGCTAGGTGTATTAACCTAGCTTTTTTATTTATTTTATATATATAATATACAACCATTTGAAATACGATTTGGCATTTTAAAAACTATTTTTTAATTTATATGTTAATGTTTATTATTCAGTAAATAAAGGAGAACCATTATGGGCATGAAATCAGAATTTGCTGGCCAATATTCATCAAAGCAAAATGAACTGTTAGTATATGAAGGAGGTAGAACTTCTTCTATTATTTTAATGCTTAAAGGAAAGATGGATGTTTTCTTATCCCCTTTTGATAATATACCTAATCCAGATGAATCAATCGTAGCTAAAAGTTGTCGCCTTTTTACCTTGGATCAAAACACTTTTTTAAGTATTAATGATGTTTTAAGAAATGGACAAAATTCCTTCAGTTTAAAGTCAAAAGAAGCATGCATTTTATATGGCTTCCCTGCTACTTCCTTAAAAGAAATTCAAAATATAATAGCTACTCAAAAAGACTACTCAACTTACATTGTATCTTCCTTGGCAACGCTAATAGACCTTAGTTTCAATGCTTATCAAAAGCTATTACCTATCTGTGAAAGTATAAATACATTAACACAGAATCTTTATGTTTATTATTGGGCAATTAAGGATAAATACTATTTTCAGCATACCGAGAACATAGAAAATCTTGAACTATACCAAAAGGTTTATGAAACTGCCAAAAACTCTGATCACAGCTTTTTCCCTTTAGATTCAGAGTCTTTGCTAGCTCAATATGATATTTCAGATTCTCCAGATAATGAAGGTGAAATAGATACTTCAGGTATTGAATACTTTTCAAGACTGCTAAACATACCTCTAGATCAACGAAAGGGCTTTTTTAATTGTGATGAGGTTGTATGTGAATATCATATTCAGAAGGGTTCTGACTTTTTAGACTTTTTAACAAATGCAATCAAAAATCTTCTCTCTACACTGTTTAAAAACATTGATTGTCTTTACACATCATCTAGTAATCTCATCTTTACTTATGGTAAGATTGTTGTTGATTCAAAAGATGATAGAGAAGCAGCTTTAAATGTTCTAAATATACTAAAACAGTCAATTGACATAATATCAAGTAATGTTGAAAAGCTACAAAATGAATTTGATTGTTTTACAACCTTAAATACTTCGGAACTAAATGAATACTTTGAAATAATAAAGTCAAAAGCTGCTATCACCCAATCTACCTTTAATTCAAATGATACCTTAGTAGATTCTGAATTACCACAGGAGTTAGAAAACAGTCTTGAGAAAATTTTAAAATATTGCTCTTGTTCTCAAGAAATAATAGATAGCTTCAACAAAAGGCTCGGACAGTTTAGAGCTATAAAGGACAAAGCTTCAACAGATTCAGATGTCAGAGAACTTCGCGCTTCTATCACAAGTGACTTTTTTGTTGTATATGAAGAAGCCTTCAAAAGATCTCAGAAGGAAACTCACTGCCCTAAACTAATTAGTATGTTTCTCAACTTCGGTTATATGGATGAACGTTTATTGACTAAAGAACAGACAATATCATTGTATAGACTTTGTGACAAGGAATATCCCGGCTCTGAATACCCCATTTATAGCACTAAAGGCTGGTTAGATAAGATATACAAAAATCAAAAAGACCCATCCATTAATGACTTTGGACAAGATTATTTTGATGTATTCAGAGATATGAAAAAGAGAAAAATTGTAACTGATCAAGATAAAGCTGCTTATGATAAAGATTTTAATGCAAAACTAAGTTTTGAGATAAACAATATGATTAAGACTAACCAGAAGGTTTGTCATGGACAAATGAGCACCTACTTCCCAATTCTACATAAAGATACCATTACCCGAGACTTAGATAAATCGGTAGTAACACCTACTAAAATACAACGGGCTATTGATAATATATTAGCGGTTGATTTTTCTGTCTTCTACAGAGAGATTTGGTATAAGAACGAACTCAAAGGAATTGAAAAAGAGCCAATTATGAAGGAAATCCTACCTGATATCATCATCGTTCCTACTTTTGGTTCCCGTGGCTCTATGTGGCAAGAAATAACTGGTAGAGGCAGAAACACTCCTGGAAGATTTATTCTACCTGCTTTCACAGATGAGAATATTTCTGATATTGTTCTAAAGCTTATCGGTGCCTTCCGTTGGGAACTCTGCAGAACTATGATGGGAGTTTCATGGAATGATATTACTGAGAAATCCCTAACCTCGGAGTATACTGATTACATTCAGTTTTACAAAAAGAATCACGACCTTACAGAAGATGCAAAAAATAAGATAAAAGTTCAAATTCAAAAGAACAGGACT
The DNA here is from genome assembly GCA_023391425.1 of Bacillota bacterium. Lineage (GTDB taxonomy): Bacteria > Bacillota > Clostridia > Acetivibrionales > DSM-1351 > Ruminiclostridium. The sequence continues at coordinate 15,933 of JAEWAX010000023.1, forward strand.
ATGATGAAAGATATTTTCACAAGTGACTATGATACCTGGATTAATTATGAATCGAAAGGTGTACTACGTTTAAATAAAGTAGCACGTTCTATACTATTTCGTTATTGTATTTTACCAAAGGAAGACCGAAATGCACTTGCAAAGCAGCCTGCCTTTAGTGACTTGGCAATGCAGCTAAATACTTCCAGAGCTAAAACAGCAAAATCTCTAGCTGGAAAATATGCTAAAATATTTAAGGATGAACCTATGGATAAGGATATGGAATTGAATCTTATTTATTATAGGGATTTGTAAAATCTTATTAATAAACTCAACCTTAAAAAAGGACACATTGAATTTCTTCAATCTGTCCTTTTTTAAGCTCTAATTTTATACCACAGCAACACATTCAATTTCAATCAATACATCCTTTGGTAATCTTGCGACTTCAACGCATGATCTTGCAGGAAAGTTCTTAGTAAAGTACTTCTTATAAACATCATTTATAGTTGCAAAATCATTCATGTTTTTAATGAAAACTGTTGTTTTAACCACATTTTCGAGACTTGCACCTGCTCCTGCCAGTACTTCTCCCAAGTTTTTCAGTGCCTGCTCCGCCTGTTCTACTACTCCTCCTGCTGCAACCTCACCAGTCGTTGGAACAACAGGTATTGCGCCCGAAGTATAAATAACATTGCCAACCTTTACTGCTTGTGAATAAGGGCCTATAGCTGCAGGCGCCTTAGTTGTAGAAATTACTTCATAACTCATAATTTATCCCTAGTGAGATAATGTTAAGTATATAACCCACTAGATACTCACTTCCTCTCTTTTATTTATTTCTATAACAACTTTTTAACATTTAAACCAATTATACTAGTTTACAAATATATTATCAATTTAATTTAATTGATCTTATATATACTGCTGCTTATTGAAGTAGGAGTATTAGCGTCGGTAGACATCGGACAAAATCAATAACAATTCAACCTGAAATTCGATAATTCATCTACTTATACTACAAGGTAACATAATACTCAAATACATAATATTATGGAATATAATACTATTAGGAGATGATTTTATGTTATTCCCTTACAAGAGATACCCATTTATAAGCCAAAATTCAGATACAATGTATCAGCCACCATCCGAATTACTTGAGCAACAATATGCTCAGCAAATGCCACTGTCACAGTATTATCCACTGCAAGTTCCTTATGACATTTATGATGATACAGATATAGGTGGTATGTATCCTAATCCAAGGCAAAATCCTCAATTAAGCAACAACCCCGTAACCACCAATATAGTTGTTTTTAAGGAATTAACAGCATATCCAAACTACGGGAACCCCAGCAGGAATGCAGATATTCTCTATAGCGGAAACCGCGGCACATGGACCTTTGAAACACCGGCATTTTTATTTGTCCCAGGAAATCTAAGAGCCCGAATCATTATACGTGCTGTTCTAGATGACCATTCAAATGTACCAGTTAACCGTTACTCTGCAAGAATTACAATCAACGGTACAGTCGTGCATAATGGAAGAGTACCCCTAGAGCATGGAACACCTGCAGGTGGCATATTTACAAACTGGAGAGAATTGCCTTTCAATATCACCAATCAAAGAAGGGTAACCCGAGTGACAATAGAGAACACATCCACTACAGGCCCAAGTGACTGGATTGCATTTGACTGGATGGAAATCAGGCTTCTACCTAGATAAAATCGATAACACTATATTGCTCTGAAAGTAAATGTTTGAAATAAACGGTTGTATTTTGCCAATTAAAAACACTTTTGTTTCACCTACAGTTTCAGCATTTACTTTCAATCGAGCTCCCATATAATTTTTACTCTAATTTCAAATATCCTCAATATGTTTATTCATTTTTATATGCTTAAAACTCTTCTTACTTGTAGCATAATCATCAACGATTTGCCCATTACCAAACAGCATGTACTTGTAGCTCGTTAACCCTTCAAGACCTACCGGCCCTCTTGCATGGAGCTTACTGGTACTGATACCCACCTCAGCCCCAAAGCCATACTTAAAGCCATCGCTAAACCTAGTAGATGCATTCCAAAAAACATTACCTGAATCAACAAGGTTCATAAATTTTAATGCATTATCCTTATCCTTCGTCACAATACTATCTGTATGCCCAGAGCCATAAGAATTAATATGCTTTATAGCTTCATCAACATCAGCTACTAGTTTAATTGAAATAGTATAATCTAGGTATTCAGTTGCCCAATCTGCCTCACTAGCACGTTTTACTGATATTATTTTCTGAGTTCCTTCATCTCCGAAAATCTCTACATTTTTCTTATCGAGCTCTTTTTTCAGAACTGGGAGGAATATATCAGCAATAGCCTCATTTACAAGCAAAGTCTCAGTTGCATTACATACAGCAACATACTGTGTTTTTGAATCTACTGTTATTCGTGTCGCCATATCAATATCTGCAGCACTGTCAACGTACACATGACATATACCATCAGCATGCCCCATAACAGGTATTCTAGAATGGTCCATTATATAACGAACAAATTCATTTGATCCCCTTGGAATAACAAGGTCAATATATTCATCCATTTTTAGCATTTCATTTACATCATCTCTACTCTCAAGAAGTGAAATCCACCCTTTTGGCAAACCTGCTGCTACTGATGCCTCTTCAATAATACCAGCTAATACCTTATTTGTTTCTATTGCCTCTCTCCCACCCTTTAAAAGAACGCTGTTTCCACTCTTCAAACAAAGTGTAGAAATTTGAACAAGTGCATCTGGTCTAGATTCAAAAATGATTCCAACTACTCCTAGAGGACAAGTGACCCTGTATAATTCAAGCCCATCATCCAACAATGTAGAAAGTAGAGTTTTCCCGACAGGATCTTCCAGACCTATCAGGCTTTTTATACCTTCAACCACATCATTTACTTTCTTTTCATCAAATTTAAGACGTTTTAAAAGTGGAGTAGCTAAACTTTCTTCCTCACTTCTTTTCAAGTCTTTATTATTTGCAGCAATAATTCTATCCTTATTGCTAATCAAGGCTTCTGCAATTTTTGCAAGTGCATTATTTTTGGTCTCAGGGTCTAAAGCAGCCATCTTGATTGCTGCATCACTAGCATTAACACATATTTGCTTTATATCCATAACAAAACCTCCTACCAAGCCTTTATGGCTTTTAATATATAATAAAATTTGGACTAATCTCAAATATCCCACTTCATAGATCGCTCAACAGCCTTTTTCCACTTTATATATAACGCATCAAAGTGCTTCTTATTTCCAGATGGCTCAAATATCTTGTCTAAATTCCAAGCATTAATAATTTCTTCCTTTGAATTCCACAGCCCGACACCGAGGCCCGCCAAGTAAGCAGCCCCTAATGCTGTGGTTTCCCTTATCATTGGTCTTAATACTGTTATATCTAATATATCGGCTTGAAATTGCATTAGAAACTCGCTAACACTTGCTCCACCATCAACCTTAAGCTCATTAAGCTCAATTCCTGAGTCTAATCTCATTGCCTCAAGTACGTCCCTACTCTGGTATGCAATTGACTCAAGTGTAGCCCTAATAATATGTTTTCTATTTGTGCCCCTAGTCATTCCAATAATAGTTCCTCTGGCATACATATCCCAATACGGAGCACCAAGTCCTGTAAAAGCGGGAACGACGTAAACCCCACCAGTATCTGCTACTTTTTCCGCCTCTATATCACTCTGATGTGCATTGTCTATAATTCCAAGCTCATCTCTAAGCCATTGGATAGCAGCTCCTGCATTAAAAACGCTTCCCTCTAGTGCATACTCCACTTCATTACCTATACCCCATGCTATGGTAGTGAGCAGATGATTTTTGGATTCAATAGGTTTATTTCCAGTATTCATTAGTATGAAGCAGCCCGTTCCATATGTGTTCTTGGCATCGCCCGGTTTGAAGCAAGCTTGCCCAAATAACGCTGCATGTTGGTCTCCCGCCATTCCAGCAATAGGAATTTTAACACCAAGAATATCCTCGGTAGTATAGGCACAGATTCCAGATGAAGAAACTACTTTGGGAAGCATTGCGGTTGGTATCCCTAGCTCCTTTAGAAGCTCATCATCCCACTTGAGTTCTTTAATATTATAAAGCATAGTTCTGGACGCATTTGAATAATCTGTTACATGGCTCTTTCCACCAGATAGATTCCAAACAAGCCAGGTATCTATTGTACCTGCTAGCAGTTCATCTTTATTAGCCTTTTCTCTGGCCCCCTCTACATTATCTAAAATCCATTTTATCTTAGTTCCAGAAAAATATGCATCAATGACTAAGCCTGTTTTATTCTTTATTGTATCACCCAGACCACTTATCTTCAAATTGTCACATATATCAGAAGTCCTTCTGCATTGCCAAACAATTGCATTGTATATTGGCTTTCCTGTTAGTCTATCCCAAACAACCACTGTTTCTCTCTGATTAGTAATTCCAATACAGGCTATATTCTCAGGGCTAATATCCGCATCTGTAATTGCACCCCTAATTGCTGCTAATTGGTCATTGTAAATACTTGTGGCATCATGTTCAACCCATCCTGGTTGTGGATATAACTGTTGTAAGGGAACACTCTTCATCCCTACTATTTTGCCAGTTAAATTATCAAATATCACAGCTCTAGAACTGGTAGTTCCCTGATCAACTGATAATATATATCTTTTTTGCATACTACATAATCCCCTTATGTATATTAATTCATTCTATTATAATATAATTTAAACCTTTATCCAATTGTAATAATAATTTACATTAAAATAATAGTATTTTTTATAAAGGGGTTATATAACATTTATACTAAGTGTCAAAATTAATTCAAACACATAAACTGCTATTATTGCACAAACAGCAACTTGCAGTAAACTCCTCTCAAAATACGCCAACACAGAAGCTACTACAAGTCCAGCAATAGCAGATGACAAGTGCCCTGTGGAGAATAATATGTCTGGAAAAATCATTGCTCCCAAAACTGCAAATGGTACATAACTAAGAAATGTAGTAAGAAATCGTGATTGTATTTTATTCTTGAAGATAGCCAAAGGAGCTACTCTCGGTAAATATGTAACAATTGCCATTAATAGCACTGCGACTAACGTTTTAACCATTTTCTACGTCCTCCATAGGAAAGAACTTTGCACCTAAGGTACATGCAATTACTGTAGCGATAATTATTCTCCATCCCCCTGAAATAACAGAGAAAAAAGGTATCCATTTTAGAAGAGAACTTACAAATATAGCGCATGCTACCACAACGAGAGCTGCTTTAGATTTTTTTGCAGCAGGTATTACCAGCGCAATAAACATAGCATAGAGCGCTATACCCATTGAATTTTGTAACGTTTCAGGCAGCAGTGTACACACAATTGCGCCTGCTGCTGTTCCTAATGCCCAGCCAATGTATGGTAAAACCTCAAGTCCCGTCATAAATGCAAAAGTAATATCCTTCTTTTGCATGGCAGCGACTGTAAAGGTCTCATCTGTAACGCCGAAAGCCATAGTCCATCTCTTTAAATTTGACATGCCTTGTTTAATTTTCTGTGATAGCGATAATGACATTAGCATATATCTGATATTAATAACAAAGGTAGTAACAGTTATTTCAACGTACCCAGCCCCAGCTATTATCAGGTTTGTTCCTGCAAATTGCCCTGCTGATGTGAGATTAGTCATTGATATCAATATTACAATCCAAACCGGGATACCCCCGTTTACAGCCATTAACCCAAATGTAAATGAAACAGGGAAATATCCTAATGCAATAGGGATACCTTGCTTAGCTCCATCTAAGAAATCATGCATGCTCTTCTTTTTAGTCACATTAAATGTTTTCTGAATAGTTCTCATTTCAACAAACCCTTTATATAATAATAAGCAGATTCCTAAGACTCAAGGGGAGCCACTTTTTGCTCCCACTGAGTCTTAGAAATCGCAATCCAAGGTCGTACCGTTTATAGACTCAGTATATTAGCGGTTGTAGACATCGGACAAACAGTATTATAACATATAACGAAGACTTAGTTCAGATGAAGTTTTCTGAATTCTAGCACTTTACAAGTATAAGTGCAACTAAGCCTCTGTCTTCGCCATTAGCTTGTCACAGGCTAAGTTTTCTTTATCGCCCTTATTTCGAGCTTGGTGATACTTAGCTCATGCTCAAAGAGCAGGAGTTTAGTATCTCCGCGAAGATACTAGAACTATTTTAGATATAAAAATGATTTGTCTGCAACATTATTTAGAATGTTTTGTCATATGCTTTTTTAATTTGTTTAAGCCCTTCCTCAAGATATCTATGTGAGGTAGCGAAGTTCATCCGGAAGAATCCTCTTCCGCTTTCTCCAAAATGTGACCCCATATAAACAGTGACTTTAGCTCTATTTAAGAAAAAACTATTCATTTGCTCTTCGGTAAATCCGGTTTTTTGGTAATCAATCCATGCAAGGTATGTACCTTGTGAATTAACACATTCAAATAATGGCATATTAGACTTTATATAGTCATAGATAAATCTATGATTTGATTCAATGTAATTTATCACCTTTTCCAACCATTCATCGCACTGCGTATAGGCTGGTTCAAGAATAGCTGCTGCAAAGCTATTGGGGTTATGCAATCCCCATCGATCCACGGTATTCTTCATTTTTTCACGCATACTATCATTTGCAATAATCATATTTGAGAGGATAATGCCTGGAACGTTAAACGTTTTAGTAATTGAGGATAATAAAATAGTACGTTGTCTTATCTCAGTTGAAATATCTATAATCGGAGTGTACCTTGCATTATCGAAAACTATGTCACCATGGACATCATCAGATAGCACAATCAAGTCATGTTTTTCACAAAATTGTGCAATTGAGGTTAATTCATGCCTATTCCATACCCGTCCTGTAGGATTATGCGGATTACATAAAATAAGCATTTTAACACTAGAAT
>JAEWAX010000081.1 GCA_023391425.1 Bacillota bacterium
AAATTGGTAAACAGATTGAATTAAAAGATATTAAGGTAAACATCAGTATTGCAAATTCCTCAAAGGACACAGTAAAGGTAGTAGAGGATTCAGCGAAAAAGAACAGCTATCAGCTAGTAGTTAAGCCAGTTGAATTCGAAATAACTTGCACAAGTGGAAATAAGACTGTAGAGGTATCAAAATTTAATAGTTATGTAGAAAGAACAGTTGCGATACCAGAAGGAATTGATCCATCAAGGATAACAACAGGTGTTGTTGTAAACAAAGATGGTACCTTCTCACATGTTCCTACTGCTGTTACTGTTATTGGGGGAAAGTACTATGCAAAGATAAACAGTTTGACAAACAGTACCTATACAGTAATATGGAATCCAATAACTTTCAAGGATGTTGAAAGGCACTGGTCTAAGACATATGTAAATGATATTGGCTCAAGATTAATTGACAGTGGAGTAGGTAATGGAAATTTCGCTCCAGACAAGGCTATTACAAGGGCTGAGTTTGCTTCAATGATAGTAAAGGCACTAGGGTTAAAGAGTGCAAATATCACTGATAAATTCAGTGATGTTAAAAAGAGTGATTCATATTATAACTGTATATACACAGCGTATGAATATGGCGTACTAGAAGGCTATACAAACGGAAAGTTTGGACCACAGGACCTAATTACTAGAGAACAGGCAATGACAATGCTTTCAAAAGCTATAAAGATAGCAGGAATGAATGGGGATGTTTCTGAAACAGATATTAGTCAACAATTGAAGCAATTTAAGGATTCAGATAATATTTCTTCATATGCAAAACAGGCTGCTTCAATCTGTACAAAGTATGGTATTTTTTCTGGAAACACTAAAGGAAAGCTTACTCCAAAAGATAGCTTTACTAGAGCAGAAAGCGCGACTGTAATCATAAAACTTTTGAAAAAAGCAGGTCTTATCTAGATTTAGATAAGATATATCAGCACTAATCTAGTCTTAACATTGGTATCGTATTACTAATGTTAAGACAAATTATCTTAAGTAATTAGTTGGAATAATTAATTATAAAAAACAAAAAAAGAGACCGTTTCAAAGTTTGTGTAAACCTTCAAATTGATGTTAGAATAAATACATCAATTTGGAGGTTTTTTAATGGGAAGAAGAGATGAAAGTCCCGAAAAGAAAAGACGTAGAGCTTTAATCGGAGAATTTTTAAGAGAAAATCCTATCAAGGACTCAAATGACATCAACGATTTAGTTAAAGAGCTAATATCTCAAGTTCTTGAAAATGGTCTAGATGGTGAATTAGATGAGGAATTAGGCTATACTAGGTACGATTACCGTAACAAGGAGACTGATAATAGCAGGAATGGCTACTCAACTAAAACAGTACATACGAGTTTTGGAGACACTGAAATCGATGTACCAAGAGACCGCAAGGGTGAATTTGAACCGCAACTTATCCAGAAACATCAAAATACTCTTACTCAGGATATGGAGTCTAAAATTATTTCAATGTATGCCAAGGGTATGAGTACTGGCGATATTGAGACCCATATGAAAGATTTATATGGTATTGAAATATCTGATTCTACGATAAGTAGGATTACTGATAAGATACTACCCTTAGTTAGAGAATGGCAAGTACGTCCTTTGGAGGCTGTTTATCCTGTAGTTTTTATGGATGCAATACATTTTCATGTGAGAAGCGAAGGTCGAATAATCAAAAAGGCTGTATACATTGCCATAGGTATCAATATGGAAGGCTTTAAAGATGTATTGGGCATGTGGGTTGGTGAAAATGAAAGTGCAAAATTTTGGCTCACAGTAATGAATGATATGAAAAATAGAGGTGTTGAAGATATTTTGATTGCCTGTGTGGATGGACTTACTGGTTTCCCAAATGCGATAGCTGCCGTATTCCCAAAAACCGAGCTCCAACAGTGCATAATACATCAAATTAGAAATACCACCAAATTTGTATCTTACAAAGATATTAAGCTTCTGATGGCTGATCTTAAAAAGGTTTATGCTGCTCCAACGGAAGAATCCGCATTGTTTGAGTTGGATCTATTTGAAGATAAGTGGAAATCTAAATACCCTAAAATATCAATGTCTTGGAAGGATAACTGGGCCAACTTATCTACCTATTTTAAATACCCACAGGAAGTCAGAACTTTAATATACACAACTAATATTATCGAGGGATTTAACCGTCAAATGCGGAAAGTGACTAAAAGTAAACCTGTTTTTCCAACTGACGATAGTCTTCTCAAAATGCTATATCTAGCCATGATTGATGCCACAAAAAAATGGACTCAAAGCCGTAGGGACTGGGGTAAGGTTCATTCTCAGCTAGAGGTATTCTTTTCAGACAGGCTGAAATAAAGCCAGCTTTCAAAGCCAAACCCGGGCTGTTATTGACATGCCACAAAATAAAGGTATAATGCAAATAGGGACAGATGCTTTAAAAACAGGCAACCGTCCCTAAAAAATATTAAATATTCAACATCAATTTTTACCGTTTACACAAAACTTGAAACTTACCCCAAAAAAATGGCTTGAGCATAAAGGAAAATGCTCAAGCCATTTTTTTGTTTTATTGCTTTTTCAATTCCTCAAGTCTAAATTCCGCCATCTGGGAAAAGGTTTTGTTTCCACCACGCTGAGTACGTGCCTTCATTAAATATTTAAATGCTTCGTCTGTTTTTTCATTTATTATGTATAACTCAGAAAGGATAATACAAAGCTGTTGCTCATCCTCTGGTTTAAAATCAGTATCACACTTTAGATATGCTTCTTGATAATACTTTAGTGCAGAGGTAGCGGCTGTTTTGACCATTTCATCATCACCACAATCTCTGTACAACCACATCAAATTCATCCATATCTTACCTAACTTTATATTTGGTGCAGCAACTGCTTGAGTACATAATAATAATAGATAATATTGAGTAAAGAGCTGATTAATATTTGCATCTTTGACAATGCTGAGCTTTTCGCCATTTAAAATAGATTTGATTTTTGCAGAAACTAATTTGTGTTTTGTAGGTGAAATACTAGGGAACTCATGATAATAATTAGAGTAGTAACATTCAGGACATGTCCAAACGTTATACCATAATGGATCAAAATTTTCATATCTTCTACGCAAATCATTATCCATGCCCTTAGATCTAAGCTTTGACATTTTTTGACCATATGTTATAAATTTATTGCCACAAATAGGGCAAGGTACAACTCTATCAAATACAATGTCTGAACTATCAGCTTTGGGAAGAAGATCATAGGTTTTATGTCCCTCTGGAAATAATGCTGGGACTATTACATTTTCCTCTACCTTTAAAGGATCGATGTTGGCAGAATTCGTTAAATCGGTATCATTTTCAGGTTTTAATAATGCCTTGTTAGCACATCTAAGACGAGCACTCAAAGCTTTCATTATTTTGAAGGCCATTTCCGGCTGCCTGCTAATAAAAAATTCAAAATGATTTTTATCTATAACGAGAAGATTTAGTGGCTCGAGCGCAATAACTGTTGCAGTGCGGGGGAGATCTTCCAGCAAGCTCATTTCACCAAAAATTTCACCAGTAGCTAATTCAGTAACCTTGATAGCATCATCTGCAAACGTATTTAAGAATATACCTACTTTTCCAGATAATATAAAAAACATTTCCTGCCCCATTTCACCCTCAAGTGTAATTACTGCGTCAGTATTATATTTTTTAATAACCCCACACGATCTAAGCAGTTCAAGATCTATCATATACCCTCCATTAACAATAATGCTCTAATTCAATATAATAAAAATACAATAAAAATACATATACATTAATATAAAAATATATATAAATTACTATATGTATTTTTATATATATAGTATTATATCAAATAAAACTCTATCCGCGCAAAAAAATGATTACAAAAGGCAAATACATCAGATTATGTCGCTATTTGTAATTGGTTTGAAATAAAATACCCTGTGAGTTCAAAAAAAATCACAAAAAAATGACTGGTCAGATAATGATATCTCTGTACCAATCATTTCATATTTATCAATGTTCTTATAATAACAATTTTATTTTGTTATGTTTCGTATTTAGTATTTTTTTATAACACAAAATTATTAGTCTTTCTTATATGGTTTATTACTATTTGAAAAGCTTGGTTTTCTTTTTGAAGATGGACCACTGCGGCTAGGTGCATGACCACTTGAGGAGTGACCACTAGGCGAATACCCATGCGAACTTTTTTTCCTTGGAGTAGACTTTTCAATATTTATTCTCTTTCCCTTTATTGTATAGTTCTTCATGGATTTTAGTACTTCTGGAGCAAATTCCTTTGGAACTTCAACAAATGAATATCTATCATGAATATCTATGGAACCTACCATTTTGCCTGGAAGACCTGCTGATTCAACAAGGCTCTCAATTATATGTTTAGGTTGAATTTTATTTTCACTTCCGATGTTAATAAAGAATCTAACCATGTCACCTTCTGCTGAAAAATCCGATGCATCATCAATTTCGCTAACGGTGCTTACTTGAGTTCCAGTTTGGTCTATATACATTTTAAGAAGCGCGGCAGCTACGTCAAGGGAAGTAACAAAGCTTTCTTCAGAATCGGAAGAATCATTAGAATCTGAGTTTATGTCTTCAACAAATTTTTCAACATGGCCTACAAATTTGGATATTTGTTCCTTACCTAAATTCTCCTTAAGGGATTTAAGAATATTAGCCATTTTCTTTTCTTCAACGTCATTTATACTAGGTGGCTTTATTAGAGATATATGAGATTTTGTATATCTTTGAATATCTTTAAGCTTATATATCTCTCTTCCTGATATGAAGGTGAAGGCTTTTCCAGCTCTGCCAGCTCTACCTGTTCTACCAATTCTATGAACATAGTATTCATCATCATTAGGTAAATCATAGTTGAAAACAGCTTCAACATCATCCACGTCGATACCTCTAGCTGCAACATCTGTGGCTATAAGTATATCTATATTACCTTTTCTGAACATAGTCATTACCTTATCTCTTTGCTCTTGTCGCATATCGCCATGAAGAGCTTCAGCAGAAAAGCCTCTTGATTGAAGACTTGCCCTAAGCTCATCAACTTTTCTTTTTGTGTTACAGAAGACAAGTGATAGCTTGATGTCATTAGTATCAATTAAACGGGATAAAACCTCTAACTTAGCTGATTCCTTTACCTCAAGATAATACTGCTCAATACTTGGTACAGTTAGTTCCTTGTGAGCTACCTTGATATGAATAGGATCTTTTTGATATTTTTTAGCAATATCAAGAATATCCCTTGACATTGTAGCAGAAAATAATATTGTCTGTCTTTCATCAGGAACTTTTTCCAAAATAGTATCTATATCTTCTCTGAAGCCCATGTTTAACATTTCATCAGCTTCATCCAAAACTATCATTTTTAAGTTTTCTAGCTTTAATGTTCTGCGTCTCATATGGTCCATTACTCGGCCAGGAGTTCCAATAATAATCTGAGGGCGTTTCCTTAAGGCCATAATTTGTCTGTCAATTGGTTGACCACCGTATACAGGGAGAATTCGTATTCCGTCTTTATATTTCAATAAATTTTTAAGCTCTTCAGAAGATTGAATTGCTAGCTCTCTAGTAGGACAGAGTACTAATACTTGAATAGATTCTATTTCAGGTTGAATCATCTCAATTGCAGGTATTCCAAAGGCACAAGTTTTTCCAGTTCCGGTTTGAGCTTGACCTATTAAATCCTTACCATCGAGAATGTGGGTAATTGATTGAGATTGAATAGGCGTTGCTTCTTCAAATCCCATATCAGTTATTGCTTTTTGTACTTCATTTGAAAGGTTGAGGTCCTTAAAACTTAAATTTTCCATTTTTATTCCTTTACTCTAAATAATTTTATATACTATCTAATAATAAATATTATTAGATAGTTTTGCAATCTTTATTTACTTTTTGCAGGCTTTTTTAAATATTTATAGTAGAAATATACAGTTTTAATGTATGAAAAAAAAAGTACTGTTATACTTTTTATTACAAAAAGTTAAAATAAGATATAATAAATATGGTATGATAAAGGATGGTAAAAAACTATTTATGTTATATTAAGGAGAAATTGATGTTATTTAAAGAATTGAATTTGATAGAGCCTATTTTAAAGGCTGTAGAATATGAGAAATACGAAAATCCCACTCCTATTCAGGAACAAGCAATACCACCAATATTAGAAGGAAGAGACTTACTTGGATGTGCCCAAACTGGAACTGGTAAAACGGCTGCATTTGCTATGCCGATATTACAAATATTATCTACTGAAACTATAAACAAAAAGAAAGTTAGACCTATAAGAGCACTTATTCTAACCCCCACAAGAGAACTTGCAGTACAAATTATGGAGAGCTTTGATGCTTACGGTAGATTTACAGACATAAAAAATTGCGTAGTTTTTGGTGGGGTGGCTCAAAGACCACAAACAGATAAGCTACAGGCAGGAGTCGATGTACTTATAGCAACACCAGGTAGACTTCTGGATCTCATCAACCAAAAATATATTGATTTGCAATATATTAAATGTTTTGTTCTTGATGAGGCAGATAGAATGCTAGATATGGGATTTGGACAGGATGTAAAAAAAGTTATAAAGTTAGTACCGAAAAGCAGACAGACACTTTTGTTTTCTGCAACAATGCCAAGTGAGATTGAAAAACTTGCTAGCAGTTTACTTTCAGACCCAGTAAAGGTTTCAGTAACTCCTGTGTCATCAACTGTAGATACTATCGAACAATCTGTTTATTTTGTAGATAAGAAAGACAAAAGAACTCTTTTAGTTAACCTTTTAAGAGATAAGGCTATTGAGTCAGCATTAGTATTTAGCAGAACAAAGCATGGTGCGGATAGGATAGCTAAAACACTTGTTACTGCGGGGATTAAAACACAGGCAATACATGGAGACAAATCACAGGGAGCGCGCCAGTATGCTTTGAACAGCTTCAAAGAAAAAAAGATAAGAGTTTTAGTTGCTACTGACATTGCTGCTAGGGGAATAGATATTGACAAACTATCTCATGTTTTTAATTTCGACTTGCCAGATTCTCCAGAAACTTATGTACACCGTATTGGACGTACCGGAAGAGCAGGGCTTGAAGGCATATCAATAAGCTTTTGTGATGAGGATGAGAAAAAGTATCTTAAGGGTATTGAAAAATTAATAGGAAAGAAGATTCCTGTTGTAGAAAATCATGCATTTTCGATGAGGGAGGCAGAGCCAACTACAATTAAGAGCACAGAAAAAAGAACACCTCATTCTGCAACACCGAAGAATAGAATCTCAAATAATAAGAAATCGCATATTAATGCACAGAATACAACCTCACAGAAAAATGTGTCACAGAATAAAAACTCAAAGCATAAGACATCGCATAGTAATGCATTGCAGAATAAAGCTTCACATAATAGTGGATCCAAGAGTGGATTTTCACGTGGAAATAAAATCGCTCCTAAAAGGGGAGAGAACTGATAAATAAGGCATAGCTACAAAGATACTTACACCGCTGAGATAAATCAGGAGGTATACATGAAGAAATTTGCTTTTGTATCAGATTTTGATGGTACACTTACAGACAGAGATTTTTACCATATTATAATGGACAAGTATTTAAAGGATTGGTCATGGGAGTATTATGAAAATTGGAAAAAGACAAAAAAGATAAATGTTGAGTTTTTAAATAAAATATTTGGCGCTATTGACAGAAGTGAAGAAGAAATCCTGGAGGACATTCTTGAGCTACCTCTTGACCCATATGCAATGAACTTTATTAAAAAGGTTGAAAGCTGTGGTGGGGACTTTTTCATATTAAGTGCTGGAACATCATATTATATCAAGAAACTGTTGGGACATTTTAATATAAAGAATGTTACTGTCATTTCTATGGAGGGAGTATATAGAAACAGAGGAATACAAATACTTCCTGACCCAGAAAATGAATTTTACTCAGATGTTTGGGGTATTGATAAAGCGAAGGTAATATTATCTTTGAAGCAAAAATATTCAAAAGTATTTTTTGCTGGTGATAGTGAGCCTGATATGGGTGCTGCAAAAGCTGCAAACTGCGCTTTTGCCAGAAATGATCTGCAGGAATTGCTTAGTACTAAGAATATTCCGTTTATTCCTTTTAACAAGTTCAATGAGGTGGAAAAATATATGCTACAGCAAGGCTGGCTGGAATAGGGCTATGGCGAGTTCTCCACTGAAGTAATGAGTATAAATGAATTAATTTACCATGTGACTAGGTAATCTCATTTGCTACAGATTAATCATGGTTACTGATGCTATCAGGAAAGTTAAATTGTTTAAGTATACATGCTAATGTGCAATATAGGAAGTAATTAAGCATAAGGTTTGGAGGTAAGGCGGATGGGTACAGCTATACACAGGATTGAAATACCTACAATAATGGAAGTTTATAGCAATATACTTGGAAATGTAGGCTCGTATGTTGAAAGGGCAGGCATTAAAAAGGTAGTAATTCTATTTGGAGAGGGGATTCGGGAACTATTTGGGCAAAAAATACTGGATTCAATCAATTCAATTCCTACTTTAACACTTCTTGACACCTATGACTTTGATGATATAAGAATTGAAAGCCTTATGCCAAAGGCGTTTTCAATACCTTCTACAACTGACGCCATTATTGGTGTGGGTGGTGGTAAGGTGCTAGATGCTGCAAAATATATAGCATTTCTCAATAATCTTCCGTTTATAAGTATTCCTACCTCCACATCAAATGATGCATTTTCTAGCTCGGGTTGTTCACTGATAATAAACGGAAGAAGAACATCAGTACACGCAGTTATGCCGTTTGGGGTAATAGTTGATTTAGATGTTATAAAAAACGCACCAATGAAGTTCATATATTCAGGATTAGGAGACATTATTTCGAAAATTACTGCAGTATATGATTGGTATTTTGAAGAGCAAAATAAAGCCGCTAGAGTAGATGATTTTGCAGCAATGTTGGCAAAAAAATCTGTTAATAGTATTGTTAGAATGCCTTATACGCAGATTACAGAGGTTTTCTTCCTTAAAGAAATGGTAGAATCTTTGACTATGAGTGGGATTTCTATGCAAATAGCAGACAACAGTGCTCCAGCAAGCGGGAGTGAGCATCTTATTTCACATGCGTTGGATAAATTACTTGAAAAGCCTCAACTGCATGGTATTCAAGTCGGAATTTCCACATATCTTATGAGTTTAGTTCAACAGCATAGATATGAAAGAATTAAAAAATTCTTGAGTGAAACTGGATTTTTTGATTATGTGGAAACCTTACAATTGAGGGCAGATGACTTCGAGGGAGCAATTGATTTAGCACCAACAATAAAACCTAATAGATATACCTACCTTCATGTTGAGGAAAACAGAGTTAAGGCTAAGCAAATTCTAAGGAATGACGAAATTCTGAAGAGAATTTTGAAGTGAATAGGATGAATTTTTTATTAGAAGAATTACTTTTCATGGCAAGGGAGGATGCAGCCGCTTTCATAGCGAGTACATCTTCCCTTATTAAGATAAATGAAGATTAACAGTAATTAATCTATAGAGGCAGACTACTGATAACCTGTTTGAGTGACTCTGCTGACTTATTGAGTAGTCTAGTTTCTTCTTCACTTAAGGGAATGTTGATAATTCGTTCAATTCCATTTAGATTTAATTGACTTGGAATGCTCAGACAAATATCATTTAAGCCGTATTCACCTTCGAGTAAACTGGAAACAGTCAAAATGGAGTTTTCGTTTCGTACAATTGCCTCCACGATTCTTCTAACTGCTAAAGCAACTGCATAGTAGGTTGCACCCTTACGGTCAATGATTTCATATGCGGCATTTTTTACATTTTCAAAAGTTTCGTACTTAAAGTTATCACTATTGCAGGAATTGCATTCCTTACAGTAATCATCCATTGATACTCCAGCGATAGAAGCAAGGCTCCAGGTTGGAACTTCAGTATCACCGTGTTCTCCAATTATATAAGCATGTACGTTTCGAGCATCAATTCCCATATGTTCACCAATCATATATTTAAAGCGAGCTGAATCCAAAACTGTTCCAGAGCCAATAACCCTATTCTTAGGAAAACCTGAAAGCTTATACGTTACGTATGTCAAAATGTCTACAGGATTAGTTACAACTAGTAAGATACATTCGGTATTATACTTTACTATATTTCCAATTATATTTTTAAAAATCGCTGTATTTTTGTTTACAAGATCAATTCTGGTTTCACCAGGCTTTTGATTTGCACCACCAGTAATAACGACAATATCAGCATCCTTGCAGTCAGGATAATCACCGCTATATATTTTAACAGGTCTTACAAAAGGCATTCCATGCATCATATCCATAGCTTCACCTTCAGCTTTTCTTGCATTAATGTCTATCAAAACAATTTCTGAAATGAGTCCACTCAACATGAGTGTATAGGCAGTTGTTGAACCCACAAAACCTGTACCTACAATTGCTATTTTACTAATTGATTTATTTTTCATATCAACTCACATCCCTTTCTCTCCGCTTAGACAAAATAGCCAATATTAGCGGTTTTTTAAATTCAATACCTCAATAAATAAGAATAGTTTGTTTAAATAAAGTTTTTAGTGCCATTGAGTAAATTGCTTATAAATTAATTATTACTTTAAAATTGATTATTATAAATATACCCCAAAACATTCAGGTTATAACAAATAGGTTTACGTACACACATACCTATATGGGATAATTTTTAATCTTTGATTTTTTATACCAGTTATAGTAAAATTTAAATAATTGATGATATTGAAATAACACAAATGCCTCTTCCCAAAAAAAGGTTGAAATAAAGTGCTAAATTCTCGAAGGGCTTCGTAGTAGTATATATATAACTACTTATTAGAAGGGGGTATAGCGATATAATGTTTAGAGTGTTTGCAGTTGATGATGAACCATCAGTGCTCGAAGGATTGAAAATTATGATCCCATGGAGCAAGCTTGATTTTGAGTTGTGTGGAGAAGCCTCCAATGGAATGGATGCACTTTCGAAAATTGAAACATTACGACCACATTTAATAATAACCGATATACGTATGCCAAACAAAAACGGACTAGAGCTTATTAATGAAGTGAGAAAACTGGATACTGACACTGAATTTGTCATTTTAACCGGTTATGCTGAGTTCGCCTACGTTCAGGAAGCGATGCGGTATCAGGCATGCAGTTATTTACTTAAACCACTTGACAAAGATGAGATAATTTCTGTGTTAAGCAATATTAAAAACAAACTAGATACAAAATTCCTGGCTGACTATGGTTTTTCACTAGCTGAAATTGAAACCTATAAAATGAGCCAAAATTTATCGGCTCAAAATACCGATATTGATATATCTGATGAAGAAAACGGTAGTACATGGTGGAAATCTGTACGGGATGACTTTGATGAAGAATTAATTACAGCGCTAAAGCTCATGAATTATCAGGATGCAATAAAACTTATTGATGAGTTGTTTGCTTTCTTTAAATTAAAAAACATTAGCTTAACAAATGCACGTGTAATGGTGAATAGCTGTGTTTATCATATACTATGTATTGCTTATGAATGGAAAATTAAGCTCAATACATTAATAAAACATGAAAGTAATACAAACTGGAATTTTGCCGAACTAAAAAATTACATAACAGATATTCTTTCACAGACTATTAGTTTGATGCTTGAGGATAGGCGAAAAAATTCTCAGAGATATCTATATGAAGTAAAAACATATATTGAAAAAAACTATGAAAAAGAATTGAGTGTTTCACTATTAGCAGAAATGTTTTTTTTGGAAGCAGGTTATTTAGGAGACGCTTTTAACAGAAAATTCGGCTGTAGCATAAACGAATACCAACATCGTATGAGAATCGCAGAAGCTATTCAACTGATTGAAGCAACGGATATGAAATTGAGCGATATATCAATAGCGGTTGGTTATAATAATTACAATAACTTTTTTTCACATTTTGGAAGAATCACACATATAAAGCCCACGCAATATGTGAGAAAATAAAAAATATTAGAATATTAAATTACACCTCCTCAATGCACAGTATAATCTCAGTGCCACGCTCAGGTGCACTGTGTATTGTAAAATGGAACCTTTCACCATAATTCATAGTCATACGTCGGTAGACATTCTGGATACCTAGACCGCTTTCCATTTCATTATGGGTTTGGATTTCTTCTTTCATTGTAGTTTTAGGATTTTTTAGATTGTTCAAAATGGCCTCGACCTTTTCTTTAGCCATTCCTGAGCCGTTATCCTTTACAGAGATAACAAGCGCTTTTTCTATAATTTCAGCCTTAATTATTAGCCTACGGTTGTCATCTATTGATGATTGAAGGCCATGCTTACATGCGTTTTCAACAATAGGCTGAATGCTCATTTTAGGAATTAGCCGCTTTGATTCGACTACTTCCGGAGTGATTTGGATTTCGTATTCAAATTTATTACCGAACCGGAATTTTTCAATTAAGAGATACTTATCTATAAAGTCAATTTCTTCTGAAACAGTAATTAAGTCGCTGCTAGTAGTTAGCATTCGTTTAAAAAGCTTGGATAAGCTTGAAATGACTGTAGAAAGTTCAGTATACCCATTTTTGACACAAAAAACCAGTATTGCATTGAGCGTATTAAATAAAAAATGTGGGTCAACCTGAGCTTGTAAGTTTTGATACTCTGCCCGTATATTTTCAACCTCAATGCTTTTCTTTTGCATTTCCAGCTTATAAACATCATTTATTAAACCATTTATTTCGGCTATCATATTATTGAAAGCCGTTATTAGCCAGCCTATTTCATCCTTTCCAGTTCTATTAAGCAACAGCGGTTCAAGATGGTCTTCACGTACTTTCTTGATATGGTTGGACAATGCTGATAATCGGTAACGCATTGAATTAAGTACTGACCAAATCAAATAGACAGAAAAAGCAGCTAAAGAAAGTGTGATAAGCATAATATAAGCCAAAGCCACAAGCTGTTTTTTATAGATTTGACATTTGTCGTATACGCCGGTTATCTCCCAACCATTGAAATAAGGCATTGGGCCAATCCCGTCTTTAAGAATATAATAATTGTTATCAGGCGGAAAATCTAAAATAGGAGCTGTCCCATTAGGATTATTCTTTCTGAACTGCGTGCTCCAGATGATTTTTTTACCCGAGGCTGTAAGATATGTATCCATGCTTCCGTTTTCTTGCTTGAGTTTGGCTATAAATCTGTCCAATTTTAATTCGATAAGTAAGTAATTTGTTGCATTATTTAAATAATTTGGTGAATTAATTTTACGTATGATTGTTATTCTATTTCTATACGGAGTAATGGATATAGCTGTAGTGCCAGGATAGACGACAATATTTGCTTTGCTTTGTGTAGCTGTTTTGTACCATTCGCTTTTACGCACTGTATTATCTAAAACACGAAAATAATCGGTGTTGATAAAATGTGGGTCATCAATATACAACGAAATTTCTGAAATATCCGGGTTACTAACCAGATACATGTAAAAACGATTTCGCAAAGATTTCCAGTAAAGGTCATAATGTTCTGAAGGCGTAGAAAAGTTTGTGGACAAATCATTTAGTAAAGATCTGTCAGCATTGACCTGATTAGCTATATTAACTGCGGTTTGCGTGAGAATATTAAAATCGCTGACCGCTCCCTCAAAGGTTTGATTCAGATAATGTGTTGTGTTCTGCTGCATTGCCTGTGAAGTAAAAGCCATCCAGACGATACATCCTGCGATGACTGGAAGACATATACAAAAAATATAGACTAATATGAATTTGCGTCTGATGCTAATATTGTCAAAAGGAAGGGAGAAATTTTTCATAAACTCTGTTAACCTCGCAATCATTTTTTTATATCGATAATTATGAATATTTCTTTTTATACTCTGATGGTGAAACTCCTGTCAATTCCTTAAACTTTTCGGTGAAATAACAATAGTCTGCATATCCTGATTCATCACAGACAGCAGTTATTTTTATATTGCACGATGCAATAAGCATTTTGGCGTACTCAATACGCAAATAGTTTAGATAATCGTTAAATTTTTTTGCAGTTTTCTTTTTAATTATTTTACTAATAATAATTGGCGACAGCGAAAATATTTCAGCAATATTTTGCAACGAGAGACTTTTTCTGAAGTTTGTTTTAATGTAGTCGATAATCTCATTTTCCAGTAAAACCAGAGGCTTATTATTATTAATATTTTGTTTTTGAAAAACAAAGACACACATGTCTAATGCCAACTTTTTGCAATTTGGATTTATATTGTCAATTGATTTTGTAAAATTATGTATAAGTCTGTTTGCATCTATTCCATACGCGTAAGCCATTTTACTGACAACATCAGCCAATCTGTAAAGGTAAATTGAATAAAGCTTTCGTGAGCCCCCGTTTTTGTTTAACTCGTAAAAAAACTTTTCTACAACGTTTGAAACTTTGCACTCATCATTTCCTTTTAGAGCATTAACAATGTTGTCAAAAAACAGTTCCGGGAATACTGTTTCCATACCAGTTTTTGACTGCTTATTTAAAATCATACTCTCATCTATTGATTTGTAACAAACAACACTGCTTTCAGGGTGCATCAAACAATAAGTTTGGAGCTGCTCAAGCTGTTTTCCACAGCTATAAATACTTTCCAAAACTTCATTATGGGATACCCCACTTATTAATATCCAAATAGCGTAAAAGCCATAACTTTGGGCGTCTATTTTTATTAAATGTGCAGCTAATTGTTCAGCAAATTCGGTATCAGATGGAAATACTTGCATACCATCATTCATAACAATAACATAGTTGCCATTTCCATTGTAAAATACACAATTTTCATTTTGTATACCTGTCAGCCGCATAAGTAAATCATAGACTCTGGTTTCGGGGTTATTGTTTGTTTTCTTTCCCGTGTCAGTGATAAACTGTACAATGCGTATTTTTGCATTTTCAGGAATATCGAAAATAAACCGCGCTTTCCGGATGAGTTTTTCGCCGCGCTTTCCATCCATAATATCATTATAGAGTTGATTGGTAGTATAACGGATAAGTTCAAGATTTTCCTGCTTGGCGTTTCTCTCATTCTGTATCATGGTCGCTGCATTTGTAAGTTCGCGTGTCAATTCTTCGGGGCTTAGTGGCTTAGTTAAATAGCCTATAGCGCAAAGATGTAAAGCTCTCTGTGCGTAAGCAAAATCGTTGTGACCGCTTAGAAGAATAAATTTTGGCGCAGGGTAGATATTAGCATTTACTTTTTCAATAAGCTCTAGCCCGTTTAGACCAGGCATCCGTATATCACAGATAACAAGCTCAGGGCGTGTTTGACTGATAAGCGAGAAAGAGGATATACCGTCAGATGCTTCTCCTACTACCTCAAAGCCCATCTGATTCCAGTTAACAAAAATCCGTAAACCTTCGATAACAGATGGCTCATCATCTACAAGTACTACCTTGAGCATTTTGCCAACCCCCTGTAAAAATGTCCTATACTTATCCCGAATTTGATAATTTACACTAAAAAACATAACACATATAATGCAATTATACAATAAATAGGCATACGAGTAAAATATTACCTCATAAGCAAATGAAAAAATATAATAGTTAGCTATTAAATTTTTTACTTTAATACGCTATGCCCATTATTGGAAAATAAAGAGGAGGATTTTATGAAAAAGATTGTATCATTATTTTTAACAGCAGCAATAGTAGTATCAATGTCTGCTTGTGGTAAAAGCGATGAAACAGCAAACAGTACTACTCAGGTTTCAACAACTAACAGCAGTAGCAGCTCGTCTTCTACAACTTCGAACAGTTCTTTACCAGTGCTTTCTCCAGATAAACCAGTAACACTGAGTACATGGATGATCTCAGCACAAACTGCTCCTTCAGCGGACAACAAAATTTCAAAACTTCTAAAGGATAAGCTGGGAGTTACGCTTAGCTACGAAATAATTACTCCAGACAACGCTGACCAGAAGATAGGTGTTATGCTTGCGGGTGGAGAATATGCTGATCTAATGGGTACTACAGATCAAAATGCTCGTTTTATTACAGGTAATGCATTGATACCACTGGATGATTATTTAAAGCCAGGCGTAGCAAATAACTTGTACGAGCATGTTAAGCCATACTGGAACCGTATCGCCTATGACGGTGGTTCAGGTAAACACATCTATGTATTGCCTAACTATAACCGTTTCTATGGAGAAATCACAGGAGGTACAAACTTCAGTGCATCAGGCTTCTGGCTTCAGAAAGCGGTTTTAGAGGATGCAGGCTATCCTGACCTCTCCAACATGACTCTTGAAAAGTACTTTAAGCTAATTGAGGATTACATGAAGAAAAATCCAAAAATTGATGGACAACCGACAATTGGCTTTGAAATCTTAAACGCTCAAGGTAGAGAATTCGGAATTACAAACCCACCTGAGTATCTTGCTGGTGCTCCCAATAACGGTGGTGTTATTGTAGATGAGAACAACAAAGCCTCAATATTTGCTAATAAGGATATTGCTAAGAATTATTATAAGTGCTTGAACGAAATGAACGCAAAGGGCCTTATTGATAAAGAATCATTTACACAGACTTATGACCAGTATCAAGCTAAACTAGCAACTGGCCGTGTACTTGGTATGTATGACCAACGTTGGGACTTCATTAATTCATATGATGCTCTTGTAGCTGCTAATAAGGATAATCGTACATGGGTATCTTTGATGCCTACATATGAAGGTAAAACTCCTTATTATGCTGATAGAGAGGTTATGAATATTAACCAAGGTATGGCTGTATCAGTTTCATGTAAGCAACCTGATGTGGCTGTTGCTTTCTTGGAAACAATGATGAGCGAGGAATGGCAGAAAATCATGTCTTGGGGTATTGAAGGCGAGGACTATCAAGTAGGAGCAGATGGTAAATTCTCTAGAACAGAACAACAACGTAACAATTACAGGGATCTTGTTTGGAGATCATCCAACAAATTAATGGCGCTTCTAGACCTGATTCCAAAGCATAGTGGAACATTCTCAGACGGAAATGCATTCGGCCCAGATGAACAGCCAGAAGAATTCTTCGCAACACTGAGAGAGTATGACAAGAAATTCTTGACCGCATATGGTAAAAAGACATGGAGAGATTTCCTCAACAAGCCACCAGAGAACCCAGTATATTATCCAGCATGGAATATAGCATTGCCTGACGGTAGCGATCAGCAGATGGCTGACAGACAGATAAGAGACACTGCTGTGCAGTATTTACCTAAAGCTATTCTTGCAAGTCCAAGCGATTTTGAAAAAGTTTGGAGTGAGTATACTAATGCTATCAGCAAGATCAATGTTAAGGCCTATGAAGATGCAATAAATGCTGGTATTCAAGAAAGAATTAAAAATTGGGGCAATTAATATAATGTTATTCCTAAAAAGGGGATGTAAATCCCCTTTTTTTATAACTAGGAGGTATATAATAATGACAGTAAAAAACCTGTCTCTCCAAAAGAATCAACGAAGCGGGTGGCGCAAGATTATATCTCAGCGTGAACTGATTATAATGAGCGTACCGCTCCTTCTATACAAGATATTGTTTTCATATGTACCAATTACAGGTTGGACTATGGCATTTCAAAATTTCAAACCTGCCATTAAAAATACATTTGATCAGAAATGGGTCGGTTTTGATAATTTCGTAAAGCTTTTTACTGGCATCAATGGTGAACGTTTTATCAGAGATATCTGGAATACTCTTGGGCAAAGTGTACTCACACTTGTGGTTGGCTATATATTTGCAATAGTTTTATCGTTACTACTGAACGAAGTTAAAAATATTGGCTTTAAACTTGTCGTTCAGAACATAACATATATGCCGCATTTTTTATCATGGATTATTGTAGCAGGGCTGGTTTCTACCTGCCTTTCTGTTCCATCCAGCGGCGGTATAGTAAATCAGATACTAATGAAGCTACATATTATAAATAATCCAGTCATGTTTTTATCTAATCCAAACTATTTCTGGGGCGTTGTAGCAGGATCTCACTTATGGAAGGAACTTGGCTGGAATACCATCATTTACCTTGCAGCCATGACCGCTATAGACCCAGCGCTATATGAGGCTGCCGATATAGATGGAGCAAATCGCTATCATAAGATGTGGAACGTAACCCTGCCGAGCATAAAGCCTACGATTGTTATCCTACTCATCATGAGTATTGGTTATATATTGGAGGCAGGCTTTGAAATCCAATACTTCCTTGGCAACGGTGTGGTTGTTGAAAAATCGGAAACCATCGATATTTTTGTTTTGAGATATGGTATCCAACTAGGTAATTACTCGCTGGCGACAGTAGCTGGTATTTTTAAAACTATAGTAAGTATAGTTTTAATTGCAGGAGCCAACTTTATTGCCGGACGTCTTGGCGAAGAAAAGCTGATATAGGGGGTGAACGAAATGAATCAAAAAATTAAACGCAAAAATCTTAGCATGGAAAATGTTATTTTTACGACTCTAAATAGTGCTTTTCTGATTGTTATTTCAATCGCAATGGTATATCCCCTGTTTAATACACTTGCCATATCCTTCAACGAAGGAATGGACACGGTGCGTGGGGGTATATATCTGTGGCCAAGAATATTTTCACTACAGAATTACCGGGTAGTATTAAACATGGATACGATTTATAGCGCATTTATTATTAGCGTTACTAAAACGATAGTTACAGTGGTTACCAATCTGTTTTTTACCGCTATGCTTGCTTATACCCTCAGCCGCAAAGAGTACATTTTTAATAAGGCAATAACTATAATTTTCGTGCTGACCATGTATTTCAGCGCGGGACTAATACCAAATTATATGCTTATAAAAAACCTTAATATGATTAATACATTCTCGGTATATTGGGTTCCAAACATAATAAGCGCATTTAACCTGATCGTTATGCGTACATACATCAAGTCCATACCGGAAAGCTTTATAGAATCGGCCAAAATTGATGGTGCACGCGAAGTTCGAATTTTTTTGCAAATCATTTTACCCCTAAGTGTTCCCACTCTTGCCACAATAGGGCTTTTTGTAGCAGTTGGTTCATGGAATTCATGGTTTGACACATTACTGTACTGTTCTGCAAAACAGAGCTTGTCCACGCTTCAATATGAACTTCAAAAGCTTTTGGCCAGTGCAATGAGCGCAGGTAACAGCCAGGGAGGAGCTAATTCAGCAGCACAATCTGGTGTTGGTAATGTTACAACACCACAATCCATCAGGGCGGCTATCACAATTGTAACGGCTGTACCTATCCTACTTGTTTATCCATTCCTGCAGAGGTTCTTTGTAAGCGGAATTACATTAGGTGGGGTAAAGGGATAATAGAGAAAGAACCATTTAATGAAAAAGCCTAGAAACGGCTAGTGAATACGGGAAATACTGAATATTATGACAACTTACTGTATTTCTTGGCTCTTAGCTGTGACCATCATATATGGTAATAATATAGTATAGATTAAATGGAGGTGTATTAACTTTGACTAAGATTACATCCATAAGTTTGAAAAAGGCTGTGGCGATATTATTAACGTTAGCGCTGCTTTTTTCTGTAATATCCATTAATAGGACAGTGAATGCTGCAACTGTAACAGTTTACCATGAAACCTTTGAAAGTGGAGTTGGAAAGGCAATACAATCTGGTGGAGCAAGCCTTACAGCTGTAAATAAAGATTATGTAGGCACTGATGACAAAAAGGCCCTATACGTAAGTAATAGAACAAATGGTTGGGATGCAGCCGATTTTATGTTCAACGATATAGGGCTAGAAAATGGAAAAACATACACAGTCACTATTAAAGGTTATATTGATAATGATGTAACTATACCTACAGGTGCTCAAGTTGTTGCACAAGCAGTTAATCCGTCACCAGAAGCATATGATAGATATATGGGTCAAGTTCAGATGACTACTGGAGCTGCATTTACCATAACGGCTGAGTATAAAGCTGATACCAGTACTTATGATAGGATACGCATTCAGTCAAATACTGAAGGAGCAAAGGTTCCTTTCTATATTGATGATATACTATTTACTGCTTCTTCTACAGATGTTGTTGTTCCTCCAGAACAGCCAAGAGATCCTGCTGTGCCATTCACAACAATAACCTTTGAAGATCAAACCACAGGAGGTTTCTCTGGTAGGGCAGGCACTGAGACTCTGACCGTAACAAACGAAGAGAATCATACCGATGGCGGTGCATACTCACTCAAAGTAGAGGGCAGAACAAGTACTTGGCATGGCCCCTCGATACGTGTAGAAAAGAATGTAGATCAAGGCAGCGAATATATAATTACGGCTTGGGTTAAATTGCTAAGCCCTGATAGTTCACAACTTCAACTTTCCACTCAGGTTGGAAATGGCAGTAGTGCTTCTTATAATAATATTATGGCTAGAACTGTTACTAAAAATGACGGTTGGGTTAAGTATGAGGGCGCATACCGTTATAATAATGTAGCAAGTGAATACCTGACAGTATATGTAGAAAGCTCAAGTAACGCTACAGCTTCCTTCTATATTGATGATATTAGCTTTGTAAAAACAGCTTCAGAATCTCTTCCAATACAAGATTTAACTCCTATAAAAGATGTTTATAAAGATAATTTTTTGATTGGAAACGCAATATCAGCTGAGGATCTTGAAGGTATCAGACTTGACCTACTGAAAAAGCATAATAATGTAGCCACAGCTGGCAACGCAATGAAGCCAGATGCATTGCAGCCTACAAAAGGTAACTTTACCTTTACTGCAGCAGATACAATGATTAGTAAGGTTCATGCTGCAGGACTCCAGATGCATGGACATGTACTGGTATGGCATTCGCAGTCACCGGCATGGCTGAATACAACAACAAGTGCAATTGGTGTAAGTGAACCTCTGGAACGTGATGAGGCTCTCGAAAATATGAGGACTCATATAAAGACTGTCGTAAATCATTTTGGTAATAAAGTTATATCATGGGACGTAGTAAATGAGGCAATGAGTGATAATCCTTCGAATCCAGCAGATTGGAAAGCATCTTTACGACAAAGCCCATGGTATCAAGCTATCGGAACTGACTATATTGAGCAGGCATTCTTGGCTGCAAGAGAAGTTCTTGACTCAAATCCTAGCTGGAATATTAAGCTATATTACAATGATTATAACGAGGATAATCAAAATAAAGCTCAGGCTATATATAACATGGTTAAAGAACTAAATGAGAATTATGCTAAAACTCATCCTGGCAAACTCCTTATTGACGGTATTGGTATGCAGGCACATTATAGTGTGAGTACAAACCCAGCCAATGTTAAACTGTCATTAGAAAAGTTTATTTCTCTAGGTGTTGAAGTAAGTATAACCGAGCTTGACATTATGACAGGTAGCAACAACCAGCTATCCGATAAGCTTGCCGAGGCTCAGGGCTACTTATATGCTCAATTATTTAATATATTTAAGGAGCATCCTGCAAATATAAAGCGTGTTACATTTTGGGGAATGGATGACGGTACTAGCTGGAGATCGGCTAATAATCCGTTGCTGTTTGATAAAAATCTTCAAGCCAAACCAGCATTTTATGGCGTAATTGATCCAGATAAATTTATGGCCGAACATAAGCCAACCACACCAGAAAGTGCAAAACAAGCATCAGCTAAATATGGTACACCTGTAATAGATGGTACTGTAGATAGTATTTGGAGTCAGGTTACAGATGTAATGCCTATAAATCAAAATCTTGCTGCATGGCAGGGAGCAACTGGAACTGCAAAAGCTCTCTGGGATGATAAAAACCTGTATGTTTTGATCCAGGTAAGCGACTCTGTACTTGACAAACAAAGTGTGAACGCATGGGAGCAGGATTCCGTAGAGGTTTTTGTTGATGAAAACAATGGAAAGACCTCATTCTACCAGGATGATGATGGACAATACAGAGTGAATTTTGATAATGAGGCATCATTTAGCCCTACAAAAATTGCGGAAGGTTTTGTGTCGGCTTCGAAGGTTTCTGGAACAAACTATACCATTGAGATGAAGATACCTTTTAAATCTGTAACACCTGTAAATAGTCAAAAAATTGGTTTCGATGCTCAAATTAATGATGCTAAAGATGGTGCGCGTCTAGGGGCTGCCACTTGGAATGATACTACCGGAAACGGATATCAGGATACATCTATGTATGGAATTCTTACTCTGGCAGGTAAAGGAAGTTCCACCGGAACTCAGACTGGCTCTAACGGAAACTCCACTGGAAGCTCAACCGGAAACTCCACCAGTAGTACGCCAGCTACTGACACTAAAGTAACCGTAAATAAACAGAGTGGCAAATTGGAAGTTGTAGTATCCTCACCTGTTACCTTAAACTCTGACGGCAGCGCAACAGTAAGTATTGCTGACAGTGTAATAGATGACCTTTTGAAGAATATTTCCTCGGTTGAGAAGACTGATGCGCCTCCTATGATAACAATTAAACTCAAATCAACTACACAAGTAGATGATGTAACCCTCAAACTATCAAGTGATGCTCTGACAAAGATTCTTCAAGCTAATAAAGAGTCTTCACTTAAAATTGTATCTGGTCAGTGTGAAGTTGTTTTTGATAGTAAGGCTATCGAATCAATATCAACAGCTGGAATTGGTACAACTGAAATAACTGTGTCCAAGCTGAATGCTACCAAAGTAGCTAAGTTATCGCCAGATATCAGAAAGATAATTGGAGAACATCCGGTATATGAATATACTGTAGTAAAAGGTAGTACTAAGGTCTCTGACTTTAAAAACGGTACAGTCACTGCAAGTATTCCATATACTCTTGCAAAAGAAGAAGACCCAAATGCAGTTTTGGTTTACTATATTGAAAGTAATAACAAACTGAATGCAGTTAGAGGAACATACAGAAATGGTGTAGTTAAATTTAAGACAACTCACTTCTCAAAGTTTGCAGTAGGCTATAACAAAGTAAGCTTTAAAGATGTGAAAAGTACTGATAGTTACTATTCTGTAGCAATATATCTTGGTGCTAGAGAGATGGTTACAGGAACTAACTTTGAACCAAAGCATTCTGTTACTCGTGGCGAGGCAATAGTTATGTTGCTGAAAGCATTTGATATCAAGCCTATTGAAAACCCAAGTAATAATTTCTCAGATGCAACGGGTGAATTTTCAGGCTATTATGCAAAGGCAAAAGAAATTGGTCTGACATCTGGTGTCGGCAATAACAAGATAGGTGCTGATAAACAACTGACAAATGAAATGATGTTAAAACTAATTTATAACATGATGAAGTTTATCGG
This sequence comes from Bacillota bacterium, assembly GCA_023391425.1. GTDB lineage: Bacteria > Bacillota > Clostridia > Acetivibrionales > DSM-1351 > Ruminiclostridium. The sequence continues at coordinate 23,359 of JAEWAX010000081.1, forward strand.
TGAAATTCAAACAACAGCCACTCCAGCAAAAGATTCCGAAATTAACAGCTATAAGGAATTCTCAAACTGGTCAGTTGATGCTATTATTAAGCTTACTGAATCAGGTGTGCTCAAAGGTGTTGACTATAAAGCTTTTAAGCCAAAGACGCAAACCAATAGAGCAGAAATCGCTGGTGTGCTCTACTACCTGCTTAACAAGTAAAGCTTGAACTAAATCATCATATCAAATATAACGAGGGCTGTCTCAAAAACGACGTTTTTTATAGCGTTGTTTGAGAGACAGCTTTTTATAATATAGTATTTTAAGTAATGCAATTGGTATGAATTATTATTATATATATTTCTGTTAGAATTTGATTCCGATAGTTTTAATATTAACTGTATTACAGTATAGAATTTATTTGAAAATTTTTGAGATTTATTGTAAAATGATATTATATTTAGTAAAATGATATTATATTAGTAAAGCGAAGCAATGGATTAAGGAGTAAGGATTTTATGCAAATATTAATTCATCAACAGATGAATATTATCTCTGCTGTTGTTTTATTACTTTTTTGGTTGTACTCTTGGAATGTACTGGACAGAAAATCTAATATTAATAAATTATATTTCATCTCATTGTTATTGAACCTAATACTTATTGCTCTTACTGTAACATTTAATTCAATTAATAAAATTAATAATATATCACTGATTTTCCCTCGTATCGCTGGAGGATTGATTTTTGCGCTTTCGCCTCTTTTATCGTATCTATTTTTAAAATTTGTATGTAGCTATTTTTCAATACCATATAAATTGAAGAGATTAACAAAGTCTATTTTCTCTGGATTTATTTTTATAAATGTAATTGTTGCAATATTCTCTTTTAAGTCGAAAGTATCCCTTGAAAGCATAAAGATAACAGAATATATAGTGCCATTTTTTATAAGCCTAATTTTTTTATTATATAGCGTATTTGTGATATTTAAGAGCAAGAAAATGCTTATTAGTTTTGAATATGTTTATATAATTGCAATGTGTTTATTTACTTGTTCACTTGTTCTTATTCAATTTTTTGCGAGTCAAACAAAGTATTTGTGGTGTAGTAGTACAATCATCTTGGTATTTATGTTTATTTTAATCCAGCAAAGAGAGTTGTATAGAGATTCGCTTACAGGAGCTAGAAACAGATTGGTACTTAAAAAATGTATTGATGCACATCGCCGAAAACCAGTTGAGAATTTATCAGTTGTGATGATAGATTTGGACTATTTTAAAAATATTAATGATTCATATGGACACTCAGAAGGTGATTATGCACTTAGAACCTTTGTTAGATTGCTGCAAAAGGTTTTTTCAGATAAAGGTATTGTTATTCGCATGGGTGGGGATGAGTTCCTTGTTTGGATTTATGAGATTTCCACGTTGGAAATAAACGAGTTACTAAAAAAAATGACAAAACTTGTTGATAAATTTAACAACAAGGGTTCTAAACCTTATCGAATCAAATATAGCTGTGCCAGTGGTACATACGATAATAGTGATGTTAGTATCGATGAATTCATACATGAAATTGATATGAAAATGTATAAAAATAAATTGGGAAAAAAGAATATCTGGAGCGTTGAGAATTTGTAATTTGTTAAATCCCGTCAAGTTTCTTTGTATAGTTCTATTAATATTGATTTATTAAAAATATAAATGTATAATTTGGCATATGAAAAGAAAATTGGAGGTTACTATGATTGAATGGAAAGATGATTATTTATTAGGAATAGAAAAAATAGATGAGCAACATAAAAGGTTATTTGAGATAGCTGGTGAGATTTATGCACTAATGAAAAATCAATTTGTAACAGACAAGTATGACGGTATAGTAAAGCTTATTTCAGAGCTGAAATCCTATACAGTTTTTCATTTTACTTATGAAGAAGAATATATGCAAAGTATTGGATATAGAAAGTTTTTTACTCATAAGGTTGAACATGAGGATTTTGTTGAAAAAATCAGTAATGTAAATATGGACGAGATTGATTTAGACCATGAGCAATATTTATTTGAATTGATGAACTTTGTTGTAGATTGGATAGCAAAACATATTTTGGAGACTGATAAAGCGTACACTATTAAATAACTGCAGATTTTTACGGCATATTTCTTATGATTATAAATTAGAAATGTGCCGTTTTTTTATATAACTGAAAGCTAATACATAAACCAATTTACAATATACATAATATAATAATGGCAAGTAAAGTCCGGTTAACTTGTTTATTCAATATTCAAAGTGGTATATAAATAGTTAGTTTGGTCAATAAATAACAGTTTCAGATTGAATAAGAACTCCTCCTGAAACTTGGAACTCTGTTTTTTGACTATACAAATTCATCTCATGGAGGCTACTATGAAGGTTGTTGTTATTGGTTGTACACATGCAGGTACAGCAGCTATTACTAATATTGCTAATTTGTATAAGAATGCAGAAATAACTGTTTATGAGAGAAACGATAATATTTCCTTCCTTTCGTGTGGTATTGCATTATACGTAGGAGGTGTTGTAAAGGATCCAAGTGGTCTATTCTATTCCTCACCAGAGAAGCTAAAGGAGCTTGGAGTTGTGACAAGGATGAAACATGAGGTTTTAGATGTTAATTTTGAGGATAAAACCGTACTTGTTAAAGACGTTGAAGGTAATAAGCAGTTTATCGACAACTTTGATAAACTAATAATTACAACTGGTTCTTGGCCAATCGTTCCAAATATTGAAGGAATAACCCAGGAAAACATTCTCCTATCAAAAAATTATGACCATTCAAAAGTAATAATTGAGAAAGCAAAGACGGCTGAAAATATTGTGGTCGTTGGAGCTGGATACATTGGTGTAGAACTTGTAGAGGCATTTGCAAAGCAAGGCAAACGTGTAACATTAATTGATACTGAGGAAAGAATTTTAAGTAAATATTTTGATAAGGAGTTCACTGACAAAGCAGAGGAGACCTTTAAAAGTCATGGTATAATGCTTTCTTTGGGGGAAACAGTCATCAAGTTTGAGGGACAAAATAATAAGGTGTCGCGGGTAATAACCAATAAAGCGGCTTATAATGCTGATATGGTTATTTTGAGCATAGGTTTTAAACCTAGTACTGCTTTATTTAAAGAAAAGCTTGAAATGTTGCCAAATGGAGCAATTATAGTTGATCAATATATGCAAACAAGTGTAAAGGATGTTTTCGCTGCTGGTGATAGCTGTGCAGTTAATTACAATCCAACAGGAAAACACCAATACATTCCACTAGCCACAAACGCAGTTCGAATGGGAACTCTGATTGCAAGGAATCTTGTACAACCAACCATTAAATATATGGGAACTCAAGCAACTTCGGGGATAAAGATTTATGAGTTAAACTGCGCGGCTACAGGACTTACTGAAGGCTTGGCTAAAGCGATGAATTTGGATGTAAATACTGTGACAGTAAAAGACAATTATAGACCTGAATTTATGCCAACCTATGATGAGGTTCTACTTAAGGTAGTATTTGATAGTAAGTCTAGAGTGGTACTTGGTGCACAAATTCAGTCAAAGGCGGATATGACGCAGTCAATTAATACTTTATCTGTGGTAATACAAAACAAAATGACGATAGATGAGCTGGCATTTGTGGATTTCTTCTTCCAGCCACATTACAATAAGCCCTGGAATATACTCAATATGGCTGGCTTAGCGGCGAAATGATTAATGAGAAGATACAGTATAAGGGGGGTATACATTAGTTTTATGACACCCCTTATTACTTACCCGATGTCTACCTCCGCTAATATTGTACTTCAAATAAGAGGCAGTAAAGCGGCGCTACGACCCTGGATTGCGATTTCTAAGACTCAGTGGGAGAAAAAATCGCCTCCACCTGAATCTAATAAATCTGCTTATTTTACATCAATAATCATTTGCTTATAGTTTAGGCTTTTGAATCCAAATCGCTCATAAAGCTTAATTGCACTTGAATTTGAATTGCAAACCTCAAGACGATAACGCATAGCCTTATCTTTATATTCATCTAACACCCATTTTAAGGCGTATGAGCCAAGACCTCTTCGTTGATATTCTGGCATAATATAAATTTCCTCTAATAGAACAGTAAGTCCGTTGGCCTCATTTGAATAAGTTAAAGATAGGTTTACATAACCGCTAATCAAAGAGTTATACTCAATAATTAATCCTCTGAGATAAGGACTATTACTCATTATTTCATTAAAGGTTCTAGACATAGCTTCTTGTGAAATGGGATGCAGCACAGCATCTGAGGAATAAAAGCTTGTACACATATTGATAAAAATTGCACTATCTTGTTCTTTAAAATCTCTAATATTAATCATAGTTTTTTTATAAACTCCTTTTGAATAGCACTTAAGTTATTATATATTTTATAATTCTATAGGAAAAGTTGATATTACACAAATCACTAGGACTTTATCAGAGCACAGAGTTTCATAGGGACGAACTACCGCTAAATACTTGACTCAAATTTTGTAATATTAATAAAGCACTTCACAACCATACGATAAGATACTGTTTAATATTTTGGAGGAAGGTTGTTTGTCTGTAATTACAGCCTCAATATTTTTGAAAGAACTTAATTTGTAGAAATGTTGCTGATTAAATTTACTACTATCACAGAGAAGGATTGTAGCAGTTGAGTTATTAATCATATGCTGTTTTACCAAGGCCTGCATTTGGTTTGCCTCAAAAGCTCCATCCTCGTTAATTCCTCTACAGGATATGATTGATAAGTCTGCGTGAAAGTTATCGATAAAGCTGCCTGACAACTCACCAACAACAGAGGTTGAACCTGATTTGAGCTGCCCTCCTGCGATAAAAGTTGTAATTGAGTCTATTTGAGCAAGCTCAAATGCTGTTTTTACACCATTTGTCACAATAGTTAGGTTTTCAAATTTCTGTAGCATTGGACAAATGCTGCTTACTGTACTGCTTGAATCTAAAAAAATAGCATATCCGTTGGAAATAAAATCCAGAGCAAGATTACATATATAGTTTTTCTCTTTTTTATTTTCCATTTCACGAAAAACATAAGAATACTCAATATTTGAACTGGAAATTAGGGTGACTCCACCATGGCTTCTCTTTACTATTCCTGACTTTTCAAGTTCCAAAATATCTCTTCGTATTGTTGAATGGCTTGCGTAAAGCTGGTCACATAAATATGTAGAGGATACATGTTTTTTAGATTTTAATATTTCAATTATCTTGTCTAATCTTTCTTTTGAATACATTTTTTCCTCCATAACCGCTAATATGGCTACAAAATTAAATTGCTATTACCTAATGTATAGGATTCAGAGGGATTAAAAATTACCTTGAAGCTTATACTTTGCTTATGAACGAATTTGAATTAAAATAAACAAATAACTCAAATGTAATTCTAATAATACCAAAAAAATGTTCAAATATAAACAAATTTCTAAAGGTGTGTATAATTAATTTATGAGTTTTAATTTATTTACACAAAATAATTTTTGTATGTACAATAGTATAATCATTTGGCACATAGGGAGATGGAGGATATGATGACAGAAGAAGAGGCAAGAAAACAAATTTGTGATATATGCTACAAAATGTGGCAGCAAGGGTGGGTGGCTGCGAATGATGGTAATGTAACTGTTAAATTGGATGAAAATACATTTTTAGCAACACCAACAGGAATAAGCAAGAGCTTTATGGAACCAGATAAGCTTGTCAAGATAAATAGAAAAGGTGAAATTATCGAGGCCTTAGAAGGATACAGACCTTCAAGTGAAATAAAAATGCACCTCAGATGTTATGATGAGAGGCCTGATGTTGGTGCAGTTGTTCATGCTCACCCAGCAACAGCAACAGGATTTGCATTAGCGCATAAGGCTATGGATACATATTCTCTTATAGAGTGTGTAATAGCAATCGGAGCAGTTCCAATCGCACCGTATGGAACCCCGTCTACAAATGAAGTACCTGAATCAATAGCTCCATTATTACCAAAGCATGATGTTATACTTTTGGAGAATCATGGCGCACTGACAGTTGGTGCAGACCTTATTACCGCTTATTACAGAATGGAAACACTGGAACTATGGGCTAAAACTAGTTTTGTAGCGCAAATGTTAGGCGGAGAAAAAGAAATCTCCAGAGCAAACATTGATAGGTTAATTGATATGAGAAGCTCTTATAAAGTAACAGGAAAGCACCCTGGATATGTGAAATTTAATAGATAGGAGGGCTATAAATGTCAAAGGGAGTACTAGCATTTGATTTTGGTGCCTCCAGCGGAAGAGCAATTAAGGGTAGTTTTGAAGATGGTAGGATAAAATTAAAAGAAATACATAGATTCAAAAATACTCCGATATATGAAAATGATAATATTTATTGGGACATAGATTACCTGTTTGGTGAGATAAAAAAGGCATTAGCCTTGTGTGAGGATTATGAAAGCATTGGTATAGATACCTGGGGGGTGGACTTTGGTCTCATCGATAAAGAAAGCAATATTATTAAACAGCCTGTAAATTATAGAGACCCAAGAACAAAAGGAATGTTAGAGAAGGTTTCTGAGAAAATTAGCAGAGATAAGCTCTACAGCCTTACAGGGAATCAAATAATGGAAATAAACACACTATTTCAGCTTTATTATGAGATGTTAAATAATAAAAAAGTATTTGATAGTGTTGACAAAATTCTGTTGATGCCTGATTTGTTAAATTTTCTTCTAACAGGAGAAAAGAAAGCTGAAAGAAGTATAGCTTCTACTACTCAACTTATTGATCCATATAAAAAGCAATGGAATGATTATTTATTAGAGCAGTTAGAGCTCCGAAAAGATATTTTTCCTATATTAGTATCTCCAGGCACTGAAATAGGTCTGATTAAAGAGGATATTGCAAAAGAAATAAATATAGAAAGAAAAACAGTTATAGCAGTATGTGGACATGACACTGCAAGTGCAGTCGCTGCAGTACCAGCAGAACAAGACTTTATATTTATATCCTGCGGAACTTGGGCTTTATTAGGTACAGAGCTACAGAGACCTATTATTACAGAAAAATCTTTGGAATACAATCTTACAAATGAGATGGGTATAAATGGAACAACAACATTTTTGAAAAATTTAACAGGCCTTTGGCTACTTCAACAAACCAAAAACCAATTTGAAAAAGAAAGTAAAAACTATTCGTTTAGTGATATAGAGCAACTGGCGAAAGAAGCAGAAGCATTTAAATGTTTCATTGATACTGATCTTGATAGATTTATGACACCTGGTGATATTCCGCAAAGAATAAAGGAGTATGCTTCTGAGACTGGGCAAAGAGTTCCTCAAACAGACGGTGAAGTTATAAGATGTATATATGAAAGTTTAGCTTTTAAATATAGATACACATACGAGCAAATAAGCGAATGTCTAGAGAAAAAGTATGAAAAGATTCACATAGTAGGAGGTGGCTCCAGGGATTCATTACTTTGCCAGATGATAGCCGAAGCTTCCAGTATGGAGGTTATAGCAGGACCTGTTGAGGCTACAGCAATAGGAAATATACTGGTTCAACTTATAGCTAGAGGAGAAATAAAGGACCTCGAAGAAGGTAGAAAGGTTATTAAAACTTCTTTTGCAACAATAAAATATAGTCCATTTGAGCATAAGATATGGAATAAAGAGTATGAAAGGTACAAGAATATAATTAGGAGGGTATAGTATGGATTATCCAAAAATAGGAATAAGGCCAATTATTGATGGCCGTTGGGGTGGAGTCAGAGAAAGCCTTGAAGAACAAACTATGAGGATGGCAAAGTCTGCTGCAACATTAATTAGTGAGAACTTAAAATATCCAGACGGAACACCGGTTCAATGTGTAATTTCAGAAACAACAATAGGTGGTGGTGCAGAAGCTGCGAAATGTGCAGAACAATTTTCAACAAAAAATGTTTGCGCTACATTGTCTGTAACACCATGCTGGTGCTATGGTACAGAAACTTTTGATATGGATCCAAACACAATAAAGGCAGTTTGGGGCTTTAATGGCACAGAAAGACCGGGAGCGGTATACCTAGCAGCTGTACTAGCTGCATATGCGCAAAGAGGATTGCCGGCTTTTTCCATCTATGGTCATGACGTTCAAGATGCGAATGACACATCAGTTCCTGCAGATGTAAGAGAAAAAATCTTAAAGTTTGCCAAATGTGCTATTTCGGTTGGCCTAATGAAAAATAAAGCTTATGTTAATATTGGTGGAGTAGCAATGGGCATTGCAGGCTCTTTCTGTGATCCGGCTTTTTTTCAAAAATACCTTGGTATTCGAGCCGAATGGGTATCCATGGTTGAGATTCTTCGTCGTATTAAACTTGGTATTTATAGTCAATCAGAATATGAAAAAGCATTAGCTTGGACAAAAGTCAATTGTAAAGAAGGATTCGATGTTAATGCAGGTAAAGATTTGCCTGAGATTATAACTAAATCTAAAGTTGTCCCAGCAGATAAAGAATGGGAGTTCATTGTTAAGATGACATTGATTGTTAAGGATATTATGATAGGAAACCCTAAATTAGATGAAATGGGTTGGCATGAAGAGGCATTAGGTCGTAATGCAATCCTTGGCGGTTTCCAAGGGCAAAGACAATGGACAGATTGGCTGCCAAACGCTGATTTTTCAGAAGCTATTATTAGTTCCACTTTTGACTGGAATGGCGCTAGACAACCAATTCCAGTTGCAACAGAAAATGATACCTTAAATGGTGTATCGATGTTATTTGGAACATTAGTTTCAGACAGAGCACCATGTTTCCATGATGTAAGAACCTATTGGAGTCCAGAAGCATGTGAACGGGTTACAGGAAAAGCTCCTACTGGTGTTGCTAAGAATGGTTTCATCCACTTAATTAATTCTGGTGCAACAGCTCTTGATGCTACTGGTGCTGTCAAAGACGAAAATGGAAATGGAGTTATGAAGCCTTGGTGGGATATGACTGAAGAAGATATTAAAGCATGTACGGAGGCTACTGACTGGTGTCATGCAAACTATGAATACTTTAGAGGTGGTGGGTTCTCATCACACTTTAGAACAGCTGCAGAAATGCCAGTTACTATGCTAAGAGTAAATATAGTTGAAGGACTTGGACCTGTAATACAAATTGCAGAAGGTCAAACAGCTGTGCTTGAGGATGATATGCATAATACAATTGATGTAAGAACAGATCGTACATGGCCTACTACTTGGTTTGCACCAAACCTAACAGGTGAAGGGGCATTCAAGGATGTTTATAGTGTAATGGCTAATTGGGGAGCTAACCATGGCGTTACTGTATATGGTCATGTTGGAGCAGAGCTAATAACATTAGCAGCTATGTTAAGGATTCCTGTTTACATGCATAATGTACCAAAAGAAAAAATATTTAGACCACATACATGGGCAGCATTTGGAACTGAAGATTTGGAAGGCGCTGATTTCAGAGCTTGTAAGGCATATGGACCGTTATATAAATAATTAGTGGGTATCCATATTTCTTAAAAATATCAATTTAGTTGTTCAGATTAAACTCTTGGAGTTGTTCACTTCTAGAGTTCAATCTGAAAAACGGATTGAAAAATTAATAAGGATAAGGTGTGATTTTACTACCGGCAGATTTGATTACGAGACATGTACGTCTTGATTTAAAAAAGTACTGTAAATCGTTGAAAATTGCATTAAAATCGCGGGGGAATTATCTGTCTTTATCATTTTACTAGCAATATCTATACTTTCATTTAAAAATATAAAATACTTGTTTTGCCATTATAGTGTTAATTTAAATGTGGTATAATAAAAAAGTAATATATTATGTAAATACATAGGACTAAAAAAATGAAAAATTACAAGTATCTCAAACATATATTTAAAAATATATCAATCAAAAGCAAAATATTTCTTTTTTATATAGTTATTATTGGAATTGCACTATCAGTTTTTGCTTTATTAACTATCAATATATCTAACCAGGCAATAGTTGATAAGGCTACAAAAAACGCAGATAGGGAATTAACTCTTATTGATAAAAGTCTTCAGACCTTGACTAAAAATTCTGAGGATTATTTAAGGATGCTATCTATGGAAAATAGATTACAAAGCCAACTTGAACGAATGCAGGCAAATAATTTAGATGTGATTGAAAATATGAGTGTTAAAAAAACATTAATTGAGGTTATAAGTAATTTTGTACAGCCTACTACACGGATTACAGCAGCGAGTATTATGTCATCAGATAGAGAGCTTTTTGAAATAGGATATGCAGATAATTCAAGTGTTTACGCAGTATTTGATAATGATTTAGTAGATTTCATAACAAAAAAGAAAACTCCTGTCTGGACAGGCTTATTCAAATTAAAATATAGATATGGCGAAGATGAAAATGTTTTTGCTTTAGCTAAAAATATTACTGGAAGGAATACGGGGCGGAGTTTAGGAACGGCAATACTATATTTAAGAGAAAAAGATATAGCTTCAATTTATTTGGATAATATGTCCAACATCAATGATAAGTTCTTTATTATAGATAATCAAAAAAATATTATATCCACTCAAGATAAAAATGACTTATACAAAAAGTTTAATGAACAAAAATATTGCGGTAAATATAAACTAGAACAGATTCCCAATGATACAAGTCTTATTACAAATATAGAAGGTATCCAATCTGTTGTAACTATACATAAATTTAATAGACTTGATTGGAAAATAATAAGTGTTATTCAACTGAGCGAGATTACTAGTGAAAATAAAGGAATGACCAGGCTTATTATTATTATTGGTATAGTTTGTTTAATATTTGCCTTTATTGCATCGTATATATTATCTTATACAATTTCTAAACCTATATTAAAGCTTGTAAAAATTATGAAAGAAATAAAACATGGCAATTTGAATCTGAGAGCTGATTTTAATACTGACGATGAGATTGGAATGCTTGGAGATGGATTTAACAGCTTAATGGACAAGGTAAATAGCTTACTGGACCAGATTTATAAAGAACAGAAATTAAAACGGGAAAATGAATTCAGACTTCTTCAGTCACAGATTAAACCACATTTTTTATACAATACCATTGAAACCATTATTTCATTTATAAAACTTGACTTAAAAGATAATGCGGTAATGACTGCAAAATATCTCGCTGGATTTTACAGAGTTTCATTAAGCAAAGGTAATGATATTATAACAATCAAAGATGAAGTTAGCCTAATTAATAATTATCTATCAATACAAAAGTTAAGGTATGTAGAATATATGGACTATCAATTAGACTTTGATGAGGAGATATTAAAATACCAGATTCCAAAGTTAACTTTACAACCTCTTGTGGAAAACGCTATTTATCATGGCTTAAAACAAAAAGAGACTAAAGGTATGCTAACCATAAAAGGATATTATGAGGACAATGTAATTAAAATTGAGGTTCTGGATGATGGTATGGGGATGACGGAAGACAAAATTTTTACAATACTTCACAGTTCTTCAAAAGTCAATAAGTCCACTGATTTTGGAGTGAATAGTGTTGATTCAAGAGTAAAGCTATTGTATGGTGAAGATTATGGATTAAACATAGATAGCAAGGTTGGTGAATATACTAAGGTCACCGTGAACTTACCAGCAATTATTTTATGAGGGGTTAAATAATATGTTAAAAGTTATGATTGTTGATGATGAGTACTATTTCAGAGAGGCATTTAAGATATCCCATCCATGGAGAGAACTGGGCTTTGAAATATGTGGTGAAGCTAAAAATGGTCAAGAAGCATTGCGGAAAATGGGTGAGCTAAATCCAGATTTAACAATTGTAGATATAAATATGCCTATTATGGATGGATTGGAGTTTGCACGAAGGGTTAAGGAGCAAGGAATTAATAGTAAAATTCTAATATTGACTGGTCATAGTGAATTTAATTATGCGAAACAAGCAGTTTCTCTGGGTGTATATAATTATTTACTAAAGCCTGTAAATGAACAAGAATTGGCTAATTCATTGCGTGAAATAAAGATGGATATCGAAAAGGAAGCAAATATAAAAATTGAGGTTAATAAGTTAAAAAAACAAGTTAAAGAAAACATTCCGTTATTAAAGGATAAATTTTTAAATGAATTGATACTGGGAAATTCAATTACAAAAGCAAAAGAAGTTATTAAAAAATTGAAATATCTAAATTTGAATATACTATCTGAATATTATCAGGTAGTCACTATTGAATTAGATTATGAAGAAAACCCAGAGTGGAATGATGAAGATAAGCAATTATGGAAATTTGCTGTTTCAAATATTACAAATGAAATTTTAGAGAATTTGTTCGTTTTTGAAATGTGCTACGATAGCGATGACAGGATATGTGTAATAATAAGTGCAAATGGAAAAGAGGATGATTTATACTCACAACTAGAGGAAAAGCTAGAGCGGGTTAGAGCAGCAGTTTATAAGTACTTAAGATTTTCTATAACTATAGGTATTGGAAATATAAAAGATGATATATTAGATATTGCAGTATCATACAAGGAGTCTTTAATAGCTTTAAAGAATAGGATTACAGTTGGAAACAACAAAGTAATATTATATAGCTCTGTTGAGGACTTAGAACTAAAGTTTAACTTGTTTACAGCTGAACATAGAAGCCAACTTTTGATGAATATGCGTATAATGGATACGCAAGAGATTGATAAATTGATAACTCAATTATTTCAAGAGATACGAGGTAGAAATATCCATCATGAAATACTATTTGTCGTTTGTATTCAAATAGTGTCAATATGTATGGAAATTATTGTGGAGATGGGTTTGAACTTTAGAGATATATTTCCAAGTAATCAATTAGGTATTTTTGAGGAGATGCAATCCAAAAGGTCTATTGACGAATTGGAAAATTGGGTTAAAAGGATATTTACAGAAACCATACAATATATCAAAAAGAATAAGAATTCTAAAGCATCACAACTTATTGAGAAAGTTAAAAAATATATACTACATAACTATCAAGATGAAGAACTTGATATTGATAGAATGGCAAAGAACCTATTTGTTAATTATGGTCATTTATGTTTCATATTTAAGAGAGATACTGGCATTACTATTAATGAATATTTGACTGAATTTAGAATGAAAAAGGCAAAAGAATATATTGATAGCGGAAATCATTCGGTACTTGATATTGCAAAAAGGGTTGGCTATGCTGATGCGAATTACTTCGGAAAATGTTTTAAAAAGCATTATGGATTAGCCCCAAAAAAATACATTGAAAATATTGATCAGATATGGATTGAAAATAATAGTGAAAAGTAACAACGATTAAGAAAGGTAAAATATAATTCTGTTTACTACAAGGAATACCTGCAATATATGGAGTTACTGGTATTCCTTTTTTGTTTAGTAATTTAATTATGAATTAACCATTCAAATTTCCTTGTTGACAGAGAATTTTCCCTTCAACAAAAAACAAATAGAATATATCATTAAATCATGTTAAAGAATATCTTTCGAAAGAGTTTCTTTGTAAGTAAAAATTAAAAATGTTTAAGGGGGCTGTAAAATGAAAAAGTTAACCAAAATTGCATCTATTGCTCTATCTTTATCAATGGTAGTTTCTCTGGCAGCATGTGGTAGCACAGCAAAGACAGAGGATACTGCAAAAGCTTCAGATTCTGTAGCATCAACATCAACCACTGCAGAGGCTACACCTGCAGAGAAAGTAAAGTTAAAATTCCTCTCCTTAAGTTCTGATGACAATAGAAATAATATCAGAGAGAAATACATTAAGGTAAATGTTGAGAAAGAAATGCCAAACGTAGAAGTTGAATATGACTTAGGCGGTGGTGGAGATGATTATGCCAATAAGTTGAAGGCATACAATGCATCAGGTGATATGCCAGATGTATGGTTCTCCGAACAAAATCTATCTTCAGTAGTAGTTGCAGCAGGAAATGCTTTGGATTTAGCACCATATGTGCAGAAAACAGGTTTCGATAAGAAGTTTACTATAAAGGAAGTAATTGCACCAGATGCAAACGGTAAAATATACTGTGTACAGCCAGGTGCAGACCAATTCTTTACTCCAAGATTATGGTACCATAAGGACATTTTTACTAAAAATAATATTCAGGAACCAAAGACTTTCGATGAATTGGTTAAGGCTTGTGAGACTTTAAAAGGAAAAGGTATTGTGCCAATTTCTATTGTTGGTAAAGGTGGCTGGACTCCTAATCTTCACATGCTTCAAACTATGATAATGGCAGAAGATCCACAGGTTGCAGTTGATTTGGCAAATAATAAAACTGATTTCAGCAATCCTGTTGTTAAGAATGCTTTAGGTAGAATACAGAAGCTTGTAAAAGCAGGAGCATTTGCAGATGGTGTAACTAATATTGATTACGGTCCTGCAGTTGAAATGTACACTTCAAATAAGGCTGCAATGCTTGCAATGTTCACTTGGGAGCTACCAAATCTTGAAAAAGCTTCTCCAGATACTGATTTCATTGTATGGCCTTCAGCAAAAGAAGGTGTTGATGCAAATGCCGCAATTCAGTACTGGGGTGCTCCATTGAGTGGTTATCTAGTATCATCTCAAACAAAGAACCCTGAAGTGGCTGCTCAATTTGCAATGTTCTGTGCAACTCAAGACGCTCTATATTACAATACAGAAAGCAAACAGAAAACAGCACTTGATACTGGTGTGAAAATTGAAGGTTTGTCAGCTTTGGCAACTAAGAACTTAGATCAGTTCAATGCTGCAACTTTAAAAGTTCCATCATTATGGTCTGCAATTTATAATACAAAGATGTCAGCTGAGATTACAACTTTGGACAGTAATCTTCTTACAGGAGAGTATTCACCAGATGATTTCATTAAGGCTATAAATCCAGTATGGGCTGAGAATTTTAAATAGTATAATCAAGTTTTAAAATGAATGGTTTTACAATACATATCCCTATATGAACGTTTGATTCATATAGGGATATTGATTAATAGGTGATGAATATGAACAAATACTATAGCAATAAATTAGCAATTTGTATATTTGCTTTCCCGACATTATTATTATTTACACTTTTTGTAGTTTATCCTATTTTCCCTGAAATTGGAATAAGCTTTCAAAGTAATAACGGCTTTAAGAGTTTGGGATACGTAGGATGGGAAAATTATTTAGCGGTTTTAAAGTCTGGAGCATTTTGGAAATCTAATGGTAATACGTTCATAATAGTGCTGATATCAACCTGTATAGCACTTCCTGTTTCGATGTTATTAGCGTTAGTAATGGATAGACAGTCCGATGGTGTAAGAAGGTTTTTTAAAAACAGTAGCGTGTTTCCAGCGGTACTATCAGTAACTGTTATAGGTCAGATGTGGGTTGCAATCTATGAACCACAATGGGGTCTAATCAATAGTATTCTGCGGGCGGTTGGTTTAGATAACTTAGCATTAGTTTGGTTATCAGATAAAAGGACAGTTCTAATAGCAATTACTGTAGCATATTTGTGGCAATATATAGGGCTTAATACATTACTGTTTTATACTGGTATTACGTCTATTCCAAAGACATATTATGAGGCAGCCACTATTGACGGCTCTGGGTTTATAAAGACCAGTATAAAAATAACAATTCCTCTTTTACAGGATGTTACCAAATATGTGCTCACATTGTCTGTACTAGGAAGTATGTCTCAATTTGCACATGTAAGAGTAATGACTGCAGGCGGACCTGGAGATATATCGAGAACAGTAATCTACCAACTATATTATAAAGCTTTTTCAACATCTGATTACGGCCAGGGATGTGCAATTGCAATTATATTTGTAATTGAGTGTCTGATTCTTTCATTTTTGATAAATAGGTTCGTTGCAAGAGAAAAAATTGAGTACTAGTTAGGATGGTGTATTAATATGAAACAAAAAACAATTAAAATACTAGTAGGGGTAATACTTGTAGCTATAGGAATAACATTCCTATTCCCATTGTATTGGATGGTTAATTTATCATTTAAATCAAGAAGTGAAGTATACGATAATCCATTTGGCTTACCGATAAAATGGGTATTTAATAATTACGGCGATGCACTTGAAAAATTCAATTTTTTAAGGTATTTATCAAATAGCTTGATATATTCAGTTGGTACCATATTTTTAACAATTATACTTGGTAGCATGTTTGCCTATTGCGTGAGCAGAATGAATTGGAAGTACAAGAATGCTGCTTTGAGTTATATTTCAATGGGTTTGATTGTACCTGTTCAGGTAGTAATTATTCCATTGCTGATTATGGTTGGAAAAATGGGCTTAAAGGGAACTCATCTTGGACTAATACTTCCTTATGCAGCCTTTGCTCTTTCTTCATGTATTCTTATGCTTTATGCTTTTTTCAGAACTTTACCGAAGGAACTTGAAGAAGCGGCATGTATTGATGGGTGCAATATTTATCAAACTTTTTTCAAAATAATAATACCAGCCATAAAACCAGCACTTTCAACTCAAGTTGTACTAATATTTATGAATACATATAATGAATTTTTCTTAGCTTTCATTTTAGCGGCTGATGATAAAATCAGACCACTACCAGTGGGCTTATTAAACTTTTTCGTAAGTATCGGAGTATCACACTGGGGACAGATTGGAGCAGCAATGATAATTACAAGCATACCTACAGTTATTATATATATGCTTGGAAGTGAGCAAATAGAAAATGCACTTACAGCAGGTGCAATTTTGAAATAGTGCTGAAACATGTAATAAAAAGTCTTAAGATTAACGTATCGTAACGGTCGGGTTTGTACATTCAGACTTATGAGAATAAAAATTTGTTTGGCTCTTAGAAGATTAATTTAATGAATTAAAATGTTATATGGTTATTTTGTTAAGCATTTTATGCCCTTTTGCAAACAATGCTATAAATTTATTACGAGAAATGGAAAGTGAGTCTTTAAGATGTAAATATGGCATTTTTAGTAGCAGTAGGGTTTGAAATAAATCACAACAAAGCAGAATCATTATAGTAGGAAAAGTGAACATTCAAGAAAGGTCGTCTTTTGAGTTCGACAATTATTTACAAGAAAACGGTCATTGGGGCGGATGAAAAAGGAATAGCTTAATTAAATTAAAGAGAAAGGAGTGAACAAGTATTCGGTTTTACAAAAGATAAAACAGTAAGTAAATACAAAAAGAATATAAGTTTAAGAGGTAAATGAGATAAATTTTTAGGAGGTAAAATATTTTGAAAAACTACGTACTATACAATCTATCAAACAATCTACCAAACAATCTATCAAATAATCTATCAAAAAATGTTTCAAAAAGATGTATTTCATTATTTCTCTCTTTAGCAATTGTATTTAGCAGTCTTTTAACTTTTTCAGCTTTCCCAATGGTTGCATCAGCTGCAGGCGAGACTCCAACACAGGCAACCATTTACGTATCTCCAACTGGAAGCGACACCAACGATGGGTCACAGGCAAGCCCGTTCAAAACGCTTGCCAAGGCAAAAGAATTTGTAAGGACTCTGCCTAAGACCGGCGGTGACATCGTCGTACAAATTGCAGATGGATTTTATCCTCTCGATGAAACCCTGGTTTTTGACAAGAATGATTCAGGAAGTGCAACTTGCACTATTCGCTATGAGGCTGCACCTGGTGCAAAGCCAGTAATCAGCGGAGGTGAAATGCTGGAGAAAGGCGTGTGGACAGAAGCTACCGACCTTACCCAGACTGGCGGCTTAAAGGCGTATAAAACTACCCTTAATCGTAGCGAAAAGTTGCGTGCTATCTATGTAAACGATAAGCGTGCCAACATGACGCTGAGCCCACAAATAGCTTCAACCAACAGAACCACCACCGGTACCCCTACAGTTAGCTTTAACGGTACTGATAACCCTTGGGCTTGGCAGAACGGTAGCAACATTCGGGCTGCTATCGTGTTCAGCGCCAGCGTAGGTTTGACGAAGGATACTAAAAACCCACAAAACATAGAAGCAGAGAGTTTAGGCGGTGCAAGATGGGCAAGGCCATTTGTTTGCTTCGCGTCTGCCGAAGCAGCACCGGCAGCCAGCGGCATGACCGGTGGCACCATGCTACGTTTCCAGATGCCATATGCGGCAATTTCACAGTCTTTGGGTAATAACACTCAATATAATCCAAATAACAATCAAGTAATTCGTAACGCTTTCGAGTTCCTGAACAAGCGCGGAGATTTCTATTTCGACCAGGCGGCTAGTACACTTTATTACATCCCGCTTGAAGGTGAGGATATCAATACCGCCGAGGTGGTTATTCCAAAGCTTGAGACGGTTGTCGACATAAGAGGGATACCTGTGGGAGACCGTTTGAACCCTGTTCAGGGCTCTAATGAAGGACGTGTCACAAACATAACCTTCAACGGGTTAACTTTTGCCCACACCGACTATAAACTGTATGAACTGACGGGTACATATACACTCAGCGATGGAACCGGTCCAGTAACGACCAGTTCCCGAGGCTTCGCGTCTGTTCAGGGCTGTATCGTGAACAAAGTTTACTTCCCCAGCAATATAAACTGGCATGAGACTTTCTACCGCGGATATGACATACCACCAGCAGCGGTAATGGTTAACGCTGCGAGGAACATCAAAGTGCTGAATGGCGAGATCGGATTTACCGGATTTAATGGCATTCACCTGGAAAACGATGTCAAGGATGTTGAAGTTACTGGCAACTATATCGTAGATACGCTCAGCTCCGGCGTTGTAGTCGGACATCCAACGCATATCTATGAAAACGATAAGCCAACTGTTCATGAATCAATTGATAAGAACATAGCGAGCTGGGCTGGCGTTGATAAGGAAAAATATAAGGCAGGTACGGAGGCCGTACCACAGGATATTTATATTACCAATAACTTTTTGTACAGAAACTGCTACGGATTCCCAGGCGCCAACTCACTAACCTCTTTCTACACAACTAACATGAGTGTACTGCACAACTACCTGTATGACTCCACTTACGGTGCTATGAGCATTGGCTGGGGCTGGTGTGAGTATGATGGATACGGCTTTAACGGTACCCAAGCAGGCGGTCCTTACACTGGCACTAGTGAAACTAGTAAAGGAAGGTCACCAGAAATATCAACTACATCCAGAAATAACCATATAAACTATAACAGAGTAGAGGAAATTTGTACGGTAGTAAACGACTCCGGAGCCATTTACTCACTGGGACGCCAGGGTGATCCTGGTAATTTGCCAGACGGAGGGACATGGGACACCGTCAACAATTTGACAAGCAGCCCAGTCACCGACCCGAACAGTAATTGGAATCCTAATAACTGGTCGAATTTCACCGAGATGAACTACAACTTCCTTAACCCAAATGCCACTAACAGACCTCAGGACTCAAACAACTGGACGAACGGGTTCCATCCAGACGAAGGTAGCACGTTCATTAAGATGATAGGCAACGTCGTACAGTCAAAGCTCTCCTATGCTCCTGGACAGAGCCGTGCTTATGAGTTTAACAACTGGAAGCGTAAAGGCGATATGTATGCTGTTGATGGTTACGTGGACGGGAATAACAACCAGAACGGCGGTCCTAGAATTACTTATAATAGCTACAAAAGCGAAGATAGAATTTGGCCGATTAAGGGTAACGAAATCGTTTTGAATTCAGGTCTTACCGACGAATATGTTAATATGGTACCAAAGAGCCTCATTGCCGATACCGAGTATGAATTGGCTTCAAATGTCATCTTGGGTAAGGGTGAAACGCTGAACCGTAGGGGTTTGCTAAAACCTGAAGATACTGTTTGGCTCGCGCCTGCGAACACAACTACCTTTGTTGAAGGTACTACTATGACAAAGGCTGCCGGCGACGCAAAGACAATCAATGCTCCTACTGCCGCAGGAGAATATAAACTATATATCGTATATGGAGACGGCATTACACCAACAGCGACTTCCAAATATACAGCGTATGTCGACACAAGCGCATCAGCGGTTAATGTGGAAGACGGGAAAAGTTACGAAGTTTCAGCGGTACAACCTCTTAAATTGACTTTAAGTCAAGACTACACCTATACGCTAAACGGCAAGCCTGTGGTGAACGGGTATCAAATTGCCACTGAAGGAAGCTGGACCTTAGTACTCAGCACTCCGACGAAGCCGAATTACAAAACCATCAACTTTACTACCACAGTATCGGAGGCAAATAAGCTTCTTACAGCTGACGTGCAAGTAGCTCCTGGTGGAACAGTAAGGTTTGCGTACGATTTGAACGACCCAACAAAAAAAATAGGAATTTCCTCGCCGAGCAACGGAAATTTTGATGGAGGCGAAGATGAAACAATTACCTCTGGCGATAAGCTTGGGATAACTGTGCCTACGTTGCCTGGTACGTATGTTGTTTTTGTACTGTCAAAGGACAACGCAGTACTCAGCCAGTCACACGCTCGTGTTGTGGTACGTGACATGACACCTGTTGATATTCCTAGAGATGGCCTTGACTTATGGCTTAAGGCTGATGAGGGTGTGAGAACAGATGAGACTGGAAACATAACTGAATGGAAAAATATGGGACAGATTCCAGCAACGCTTGTACCAGCGAACGTTCCAGGTAGCGGTGGTGATGGCCTTGGACAACCATCTGGCAATCCAAAGCTACAGAAAGATGTATACGACTACGTAAATTTCGATGCGGCATCAAGGCCACTAAAAGCTGCAGGCTTTAAAGATTATAACGGAAAGTCTCAGATGACGATATTTACGCTGGCTAACCCAAAAACCAAAGCCAATAACTCCAGCGACCAAAGTGGTCTTGTTTATTTCGGATTGAACGAATCTTACGAAAATTGGGCTGCCAACGATGGTTGGAGTGGTCTTAACCTGGGAGTAGGAACAGATAGAGTTACTCTCCGATTTGGTAATGCAGTTGCATGGTCGGGCGGTGGTTCAACTTTTGCAACAAACATTGGTAGTCTGACCAGCGTTCGGGCGCAGCTAAACGGAACCAATCGAAGTGTTTATGTTAATAACAGCCTCATTGGCAGTGCTACAAACTCTACGGCACTTAAAGGGAACAGATCGGATCTGGGCATAGGTTACACAATGTCAGCTGTAACACCTTATAGATTCTTGGGGCAAGTCGCACAGGTTCTCATCTATGACAGGGTGCTGACAGATGACGAAATTTCGAAAGTAGAAACATATTTTAACTTAGTCAAAGCTGGCGGTGGTGGACCTGCGAACCCAGTTAGCCAAGCAGTCGACAAAACTCTGTTGACTAACTTGATTAATGACGTTAATAACCTGGACAATGAGATTTATACAGTTGATTCATGGAACGCTTTCGCAAACGCCTTAAGTGTGGCACAAACAGCTGTCACAAATGCCGATATTGGGCAGGAAGAAGCAGATAATTCATATTATGCGCTGCGTGACGCATTCAAAGCGCTTACTGTGAAACCCAGCGGCATTGGGACTGCGGCATACGGTACGCCTACTCTCGGTGGCGAACAACTTGACCCACTTTGGGATAAGACCGAAACGTTGCCAAACCTTAAGCATCTTACAATGGCAAACGGCCCGACGAGCGGTACCACTAAAGTACTATGGGACGATGCTAACCTATATGTGCTTGTTCGTGTAAAAGACCCTGTACTAAACAGCAGTAGCGCCAATGCTCATGAGAAGGACTCAGTAGAGATATTTGTGGATGAGACTAACAGTAAGGCAACCTCCTATGGCACAGGTATGGGGCAATACCGTATTAACTATCTTAATGAGAAATCCTTTAATCCGGGTAGTATCAGTACCGGTTTTGAGTCTTATGCAAAAGTCGTGGATGGCGGTTATTACATTGAAACTAAGATTCCATTTAAGGCTGTGGTTAATAGTGTTCCTGTAGTTCCTAAGATTGGGCATGTAATTGGATTTGATTCGCAAATCAATGACGCAGGATCATCTGGCAGCCGTCAGGACGTCATAATGTGGCATGATGAGAGCGGATCGTCATGGAATAACGGTTCAAAATGGGGTGTGGTTACACTTGTAGGTGAAGATGCTGAGAAAGTACCTTATGATGGTGAAGTTATAGCGCCTAGCGCGAATACTATAAAACATAATAATGTAACTCTCAAAGCTATACCGGGCTATGAATACGCATTCGTTCTTAAAGATGCGCCAGCTCCGACTGCATTTACCTCTGCTTTTACATTTACTGGACTAAATCCTGATACGGAGTACGACTTCTATCAGAGAGTAGCTGAGACAGCTCTTACATTAGCTTCAACGGCAGCAAAAACAACAATAAGAACAGCAAAAACACCAGCTGGTCCTGACCCTCTTGTTCCGTTGGCAGGTCTTGATGTATGGTTAAAAGCTGATGATGTAAACATTGTCAAGGATGCAGATAATAGAGTACTTGAATGGGCTAATCTTGTAAACGGCGATGTTCTTACTCCTGTCAATCCCGCTGCAGCAGCGAAATTGATGCGTGATGAAGAAGCAGCTGTACCATACAACTACATCAATTTTGACTCCCTTGATAGTAGACTTGAAGGTAATATTCTTAAGAATTACAATGGAAGTACTCAAATGTCGGTAATCGTTGTTACTCAACCGACAGCCAAACATAATGACTTTGGTGGCTATGGCGACAAGTTCTCACCGGTATATATCAATACTGTAGGCGATTGGGGCGGTATGGGTATAACCGCTACTACAGACGGAGTTCATGGTCGTTTCGGAAATGGTATGGGACCTTGGGTGGGAGCTGAGAACGATGGTCCAGCACCAGTTGTAAGAAAGCAAGTTAATATTGACAGTCTTGTTTCGATTATTGGTACGAAAAATGCTAATGTTCTCTCTGTTAATATCAACAATAAGGACGGAGAGATTGGAAATGCCGTAGACTCAAGTGTGCGTAGAAATGAGTTTAAGAATCTTGGAACTATCCTAGGAGTAGGTGGTGTTCTTAATGATGAGGCAAGTAATCGTACTGAGGCTAATGCTTTCAAAGGCAGAATAGCAGAGGTTATGATTTATGACCACGCTCTTACTGCAGATGAATTGGGAAGTGTTAACACGTACATAAGTGAGAAATATTTCTCAGTGCCAACTCCACCAGAAGATACAACTGCACCAATCTGGCCAGAGGGAAGTACAGTAACTGGATCAGCAATCGGAATAAATGCTGCTACTTTAAATTGGACTCCTGCAACAGACGATACCGCAGTAGCTGGTTATGACATCTACAATGGAGACGAAAAAATCGGTACAGTATTAGCCAATATGAACAGTTATAATGTCACAGGCCTTGAAGCAGGTACTGAATATACATTTACAGTTCAGGCATATGATGATGCAGGCAATATCAGTACAAATGGACCAACAGTTACATTGTCTACTAAAGTAGACAACGGTGAAGGTGATACACAAGCACCAACCTGGCCGGAAGGAAGCAGTATTACAACATCAGATATCACAACAGATGGTGTAACTCTTACCTGGCCTAAAGCACAGGATAATATAGAAGTAACAGAATATGTTGTGTTTGAAGGTGATAAACAGTTGGGATCAGTACCAGGAAATGAAAATAGCTGTATAATATCAGGCTTAGCAGCAGGTACTGAATATACATTTACTATCATTGCAATAGATGCAAGCTTTAATTATAGCGATCCTGGACTTACAGCAACTATAACCACTATGTCTGATTATGAACCTAAGGATACAACTGCACCAACTTGGCCACAGGGTACACTAACAGCATCCAATGTATCAACCAGCGGACTTACATTAACATGGACACCAGCAAAGGATGATACTGCAGTAACTGGCTACAAGATATACAGAGGAATAGATTTAATAGGAACTGTGACAGGATCAGCCATAAGCTTTGATGTTACTGGATTATCATCTGGTACAACATATACATTTATGGTTCAAGCAGGAGATGCAGCTGGAAACTGGAGTAAAAACGGTCCATCAGCCAATGTATCTACTTCTTCAAATGGAAGTGGAAGTGGAAGCGGAAGTGGAAGTGGAAACGGAAGCAATAGTGGAAACGGAAGTTCAGGAGGTACAACAACACCAGTAACATCTTCACAGGTTGAGGTTAAGCCAGTATTAATCGGATCAACTGCAAAAGCAGAAGTAAGCGCTGATAATCTGAAAAAAGCTCTAGAAGCAGCTAAAGCAGATAGCGACGGAAGCAAAACAGTTACACTTAAGGTTGCAGAGGTAACAGGTGCTAAAAACTATAGCATAGAATTGCCAAAGACTTCCTTAACTGAAAGCAGCAATAATAGTCTGAAAATAGAAAGCCCTATAGGAACAGTAGTTGTACCAAGTAACATGTTTGATTCAAAAGAAGTAAACGGGGACAAGGTACAGCTTACAATAGGTCTTAAAGATCAGACTACTATCAAGAATGAAGATGTAAAGCAAACAGTTGGAAACAGACCTGTAATTGAAGTAAATGCAACTGCCAATGGAAGTACACTTTCACTAAATAATCCTGAGGCAGCTATAAAAGTATCACTTGATTACAAACCAACAGCAGAGGAACTCAAGAACCCAGAACACATTACAGTATGGGCTATTAAAGAAAACGGTGCTGCTGAGGCAGTAACAAGCGGAAGATACGATGCAAAGACAGGTAAGGTAACCTTTACAACAAATGACTTAGGTAACTATGCAGTAGTATATGTCAACAAGACCTTTGAAGATATAGACAGCTACACATGGGCAAAGAACAAAATAGAAGTTATGGCATCAAAGGGAATTATAGGCGGAACATCCGAGACAACCTTTACACCTGGTAATAACATCACAAGAGCAGATTTCATAGTACTTTTGGTGAAGGCACTTGGACTCAATGCAAAAGTAGATGACAACTTTGATGATGTTGCAGCGGGAACCTACTACTACAATTCATTAGCTATAGCAAAGAAACTTGGAATAACAACCGGAGTTGGAGACAATAAGTTCGACCCTAAGGCAAATATTTCAAGACAGGATATGATGGTACTTGTAAAGAAAGCAATGGAAACGGCTGGAAAAGACATAAATAACGGTTCAGCAACAGATATTGCAAACTACAAGGACGCAGCACATGTATCCAGCTATGCACAGGATGCGGTAGCAGCATTAGTAAAAGAAGGAATTATAGCAGGCAGTGATAACAAGCTCAATCCAAAGAAAACAGCAACCAGAGCAGAAACTGCTGTAATTATCTACAAGCTGTACAATAAGTAAGACAACCATTTTTAATAAAAAAACGGTATCGTTAGCATCCTGCTAGAGGTACAGAATATCAGAAATACCATCATCCGGCTAGATATAATCAAAGAGCCGGGCGATGGTATTTTTGGTTTTTTTGTGAATAGTTTGGGGAAGTCGGTATATTATGATTGGCAACAGCAGAAACATGTAAAGTGGATGTCGCCCTTCAACGTAATCTGTCCCGAGAAGGGGGATGTCCATAATACTTTTTATAGAGTCTTGAAAAGTAATTTCCATTACAGAATCCAACTAGATCAGGTATTTGAATTATAGGAATATCTGTGCCCATCAATATTTTTCTGGCCTGCTCCAGGCGAAACAAGGTAAGGTATTCAACAAAGGTTTTACCAGTGTAGCCTTTAAAAAGTCTTGAGAAATGCTGGATGCTCAGGTGACAGTATTTACTCATATGGCTAATGGTAATATGTTCGCTATAATGAAGATTCAAATAATCCAATGAAGATTTTATCAAATGTGTCGAATCCGATATTTTATTATTCTCAAAAAAGTTTTCCGGCAGAATGTCATGAACCAAGGAAAAAAGCAGTATCAGCAAACTTTTGATTCTTGCCTGATATCCTTTATTTTTTTGTGTGCTTTCTCTACGAATTTCATAGACTAGGTCAAAACATTTTGTATAAGCATTATTCTGGACAGACAAAAGAATGGGTTCATACATTCCTATTGACATAAATGGTGAGAATACATCAGAGATATGTGAATCTGTACGTAGCCCTTCAAAAAGACTTTCACCTGCTACTATAGCGTAATAGTCACAGCTTCCATTAGGAAAAATACTGTGAAGGCTTCCTGGTGGTATCAGTACCAGCTGCTTTTCTGATACTGAAAAACTGCAACCATTGACATATACAGTACAGTTGCCATTTTGTGCAGAAACTAATTCAAAATGGTTATGCCAATGTGGGAGTGTATTTGAGTTTTTTATAAAAAAGCAGTTAAATGGAAAAGTTGTTTCCTCAAATCTTATGTGCTCATAATTACTGGCATTTGTAAATTCCATTTGATATCTCCTAATCAGTATAAAATTGTTCAAGTATGATTATTAAAAGGAACCCTAATTTTTGTTGCTGTGGAGCAATGTACGCTTATTTTTTAAACAGAGCCTGATTGCTAAAATCTCCATTCTCATCTGCATACCATTGCACCATTCCTGTATCAGCTGTTATATTCTGTCCCTTAAGTTTTCTGTATTTCTGGGGACTCATTTTGTAAAATTTCTCAAAAGTATATCCGAAATGCTGACGGCTATTAAAACCAAGATGAAATGCAATATCAGTGATATTCATGCTACTGTTATTGAGTAGAAAAGTAGCATGTTCCATCCGAATCCTGTTGACGTAAGTCATAATTCCACACTGGAATTGCTTTGAAAACAGGGTTTGTAGATAGGTATGGTTTATTCCTACCTGTGCTGCAATGGTTTCAACGCTTAAATCTTCATAAATATGTTGACTAATGTATTTCTGAGCTTTCTTCAAGTGCAAAATTCCCATATAATGACCATCTAGTGCTGAAGAACGGGTAAGTTCTATAAATATTCTAAAAAAAAGTATACGAAGCAGAAAGTGGTCGCTGATATTTTTCTTTTCAAGCTCTGAAATAAGGTCCTTTAAAGCATACTCTACCTTGCCGTTGTCATTGAGAATAAGAAAATCCTCTTTGTTTTCAACAAACCTCCGATAAGCTTCACAGTTGCCCCACAACTCATTTAAATCAATTTCACTTTTATCTGGGCGGCAAGTAAACTCTAGATTTAATATTGTACATGGCGAATTTGATTTAACATATAAGCAGTGAGGTACATTCTGATCAATAAAAATAAACTGATTTTGTTTAAGATTAAACATTTCATCTTTAACTGAAACTACACAGCTGCCTAAAACTACATACATTATTTCGCAACGGTTGTGAGTGTGAGTAGTCATCTGAAATTCAGTAAGATTCAAGGCATAAAATGCTTCAGGTTTTGCATAACGGTTGCGGAGGTCATATATACTCATGTTTTTTCCATCCATTCCTTCAATTGTCACTTGATAGCTTAAACAAAAAATTACAGCAATTTTACATATTAAATACTATCGATTTAAGTGTTACATTACCTTTTGATAATAATTCAAAAATAAAAAAAATACAACAATATATTGCATTTCAAAAAGATAATAATTATTTATTACACGCCAATAGACACAAACATATATACTAATGACAGATGGTTAAAGAATAATATAGTTTTAATTTTCCATTAAATTAAAAAATTCAATAAAATAATTTATAACAGGAGTGAGTTATTATGAGTTTTAAAGTTGCTTTTATAGGAGCCGGTAGTCTGGTCTTTGCAAGAACACTTTTTACTGACATCATGTCGGTACCTGAGTTCAGAAATATTGAAATAGCTTTTACCGACATTAACCAGGATAACCTTCAAAAGGTTACAGACCTGTGTCAAAGAGACCTTGAATCGAATGGAATTACTACAAAAATACAGTCGACAACCAACCGCCGAGAGGCTTTCAAAGATGCAAAATACATTATAAATTGTGTTCGTATAGGGGGATTAGAAGCTTTTGAAACAGATATAGACATCCCACTTAAATATGGTGTTGACCAATGTGTTGGAGATACCCTTTGCACAGGTGGTATCATGTATGGTCAACGTGTTATAGCTGCAATGCTTGATTTTTGTAAAGATATAAGAGAGGTTTCAGCTCCCGGGGCTATTATGTTGAATTATTCAAACCCTAATGCGATGGCAACCTGGGCCTGCAACAAATATGGTGGAGTTCGCACCATAGGTCTATGTCATGGTGAAATTCACGGTGAAGATCAGATTTCAGAAGTTCTTGGTATTCCAAGAAATGAGCTTGACATTATCTGTGCAGGCATTAACCATCAAACCTGGTACATATCGGTAAAACATAAAGGGAAAGAAATGTTGGATAAAATTCTTTCCGGTTTCGAAGCGCACGAGAAATTTAGTGAGCAAGAAAAGGTCAGAATTGACGTGTTAAAACGTTTTGGATATTATTCAACAGAGTCAAATGGGCACCTTTCTGAGTATGTGGCATGGTATCGCAAGAGACCTCATGAAATATTAAAGTGGATAAATCTTGACAGTTGGATAAACGGTGAGACAGGCGGTTACTTGAGAATAACCAGAGAAGAGCGTAACTGGTTTGAAACTGATTTTCCAAAAATTCTTGCTGAGCCTCCTAAAAAATTTGATGGTTCTTCCAGAGGACGTGAACATTGCTCCTATATAATTGAGTCCCTGGAAACAGGCAGGAAGTACAGAGGTCATTTTAATATTATGAATGAAGGATGTATTACCAACCTTCCATATGAATCGGTGGTTGAAGTCCCATGTTATGTGGATGGCAATGGAATATCAGTTCCTAAAATAGGTGACCTGCCCTTGGGTTGTGCAGCTGTTTGCTCACAATCGATATGGGTTCAGCGCTTGGCGGTGGAGGCCGCAGTATCAGGTGATGTAAATCTGCTCAAGCAGGCCGCTTTGATGGATCCCCTCACAGGAGCTGTTTGCAATCCTCCTGAGATATGGCAGATGATTGACGAGATGCTGATAGCACAGGAATCGTGGCTTCCCCAGTATACAAACGCTATTAAGGCAGCTAAAGAGAGAGTAGCTCAGGGTGGCTTGATTCCAACAAATGAAGGTTACATGGGAGCAGTAAGGCAAAAGGTAAAAACTCCAGAGGAAGTGGCTGCAGAACGAGAATCGAGAAGTATCACAGCAGATTAAAGTCAAGTTTGTCATATTTGGTAATCTCCGAAATCGGATAAAAATGTTCAAATAAGACAGATAAATGTGCAAATCAGAGGTTGATATAATGCTTTTTGGATTCTAAAATGATAATATCATACAAATAAAAACTCGTCTAATAAGGAGATACCAATATGCTAGAAGTAATTAAACCCAAACTGGCTAAAATCATTAGAGTTCAACGAAAAGAAGATGCCCTTATTCTGGAGACTGAAAACGGTTTGATAAAGGTAGTACCAGTCAATCCAAATATTTTGAGAATAGTTTATACACTCGAAGATGAATTCTCACAGGTACAGGGACTGGGAATAGAACCACAGAAACCCTTTAGCGATTGGCAGTTTTATGATGAGGAGAATATAATCAAGCTAAAAACATCTGATTTGCAACTGGTAATTAATAAATCCAACAGTGCTTTCACATATTATGATGCCGTTGGGAACCGGCTTGCAAGAGAACCTGAAAAGAATGGAAAGGAATTAGTTCCTTTTGACTCCTATAAAACAATTTTAGACGAAACCGCAGTTGTGGACAAAATCGAAACACCTGACGGAATCAAGGAAGTAGTACTGGACGCAAAGAAAAAATTTGATAGAAAGCTTTTTCATACTCGACTACATTTTGAATGGGAGGAAGGAGAAGCCTTGTACGGCATGGGTCAAAATGAGGAAGGCTATTTAAACCTTAGGGGGACCAGACAATATATTCATCAGGCTAATATGAAAATAGCCATGCCGTTTCTGATGTCTACCAACGGCTATGGAATACTGCTGGATACTTATGCTCCTGTGGTATTTAACGATAATGCCTTCGGCTCATACCTATATAGTGAGGCTTCTGCTGAACTGGATTTCTATTTTATTAAGGGAGAAAGCTTTGACGATATTATTGGGGGTTACCGCCAATTAACAGGACGTGCTACGATGCTTCCCCTCTGGGCTTTTGGATTTATGCAGTCTCAGGAGAGGTTCGAATCCCAACAGGAAATTATTGATACAGTTAAACATTACCGTGAACTCGGTGTTCCATTGGATAGTATTGTCCTAGATTGGCAATCCTGGGAAGAGGGAATGTGGGGGCAGAAGACATTTGATACAAGCCGTTTCCCAGATGCAGAAAATATGACGAATCAGCTGCATGAGTTAGGTGCTCATTTCATGATATCCATATGGCCTGTTATGGTGACAAATTGTGCAAATTATCTGGAAATGAAAGCGCATAACGGTTTATTTCAACGCTCTGAAATATATAATGCCTTTAATCCTGATATAAGGAAACTATATTGGAAACAGGCTCAAGAAGGTTTGTTTTCAAAGGGGGTGGATGCCTGGTGGTGTGATTCCAGTGAGCCTTTTACACCTGAGTGGAACAGCCCTATAAAGCCTGAGCCGGATCAGAATATGATAGCTTTTCACAATACATGTAAAACATATATGGGCGAGGCATATACAAACGCTTATCCCTTTATGCATGCTAAAGCTATATATGAGGGTCAAAGAGAGACTACCGAAAAGAAAAGAGTTGTTAATCTTACCAGAAGTGGCTATACAGGTATACAAAAATATGGAACAATCCTGTGGTCTGGAGATATTTGCGCTAAATGGTCAACTCTTAAAAAACAAATCGCTGCAGGATTAAATTGCTGTGCTTCAGGTTTACCGTACTGGACTTTGGATATCGGAGCGTTTTTTGTCAAACAAGGTCATATGTGGTTTTGGGATGGAGATTATGAAAATTGCTACGACGATTTGGGGTATCGTGAACTCTATACCAGGTGGTACCAACTGGGTACATTCCTTCCAGTGTTCAGATCTCATGGTACTGACTGCAGAAGAGAAATTTGGAACTTTGGTAAAAAAGGCGAGATGTTTTATGATGCCATAGAGAAGTTTACACATTTGAGATATCGCCTGATGCCTTACATTTATTCACTTGCAGGTATGGTTACTCAAAAGCACAACACTATATTAAGAGTCCTGGCATTTGATTTTATTAATGATAAAAAAGTATACAATATTGATGACCAGTTTATGTTTGGCCCAAGCTTAATGGTCTGCCCAATAACTACAGCCATGTATTATGGAATAGACAGTAAGCAGCTTGAAGATGTATCAAGGACAAGAACAGTTTACTTGCCTGAAGGAACAGTTTGGTATGATTTTTGGAGTGAAAAACGTTATGAAGGCGGTCAAACCATAGAGGCTGAGGCACCTATTGACAGAATTCCGGTTTTTGTTAAAGCTGGTACAATACTTCCTATGTCGGAACCAATTCAACATACTGGTCAAATGCAGGATGATAAAATTCTGCTAGTTGTATACCCGGGTGCAGATGGTGAATTTACACTATATCAGGATGAACGGAATGGGTATGGCTATGAGGAAGGACAATATGCAACCACTGAACTTACCTGGTCAGAAAGTGAAGGAAAGCTCACAATTCATTCACGTAAGGGTGTATACTCTGGTATGCCAGAAAATGTAACCTTCGTTCAGAAAATTATCAAATGAACAGAGTTTGATAAAACTGTTAATTGGGATACTGATACTAATTTGCAATAGAAAACTCAATAATTCACAGATTGCATAGTCCGTGAAAAATCAGTACTGAACGCCGTTGATGCTATTATACTATGATTTATTTTTTGATTTTTCTAAAAGCAAATTAGTATCAAATATAATTTAAAAGTAATATTGACATGAAAGTATAATCCTGCTACAATAAAAGTAAGCTAAACGTTTCGCGATGGAAGGTGATTATATCTCAACAACGATGAAGGATGTTTCAAAGAAAACAGGGC
>JAEWAX010000128.1 GCA_023391425.1 Bacillota bacterium
ATCTTCATGAATTAAAAGCCTGCTAAAATTCCAACGAAATCTAATAGGCCTATTAAAGTACGCTCAAAATTCACAAAATTGTTAATTTACTATAGAGTAATCAACAATTTAACAACTATAAATATCAAAAGCAAAAGAAAGGAGTATCGCTCACTACTTTTTAAGTAGTTTTGCGACACTCCCTTTTTAATTAGGGAATTTACTTATTCTGTTTGGAGATTCTTCTTTGGTGTCATTTGTTCTTTTCCAAAAAATATGAAAACTACCTTTATGTTTCTCTCCATCAATATTAATCTGATATTTTCCTTTTTTATTAAGGGTGACTGCAAAAGAAGAAGTAGGTATATCTATACCTTGATAAATAGTTTCGTTATCTTCATTAACAATAGATACACTTAACTTTCCGCTCTTAGAAACAATATTCATATTAACATCTACAATTTCATTTTCTTTTAGTGAAAGATTTGTTGTTTTATGTTCATTAAAAATATCATATTTCATTGACATTGATGAAGTTGTGATATTTTTATATGTATTAATAACAGGAAAGTTACAGGAGGTGCAGCCCACCAATAATATTACCATTAAGACTACTAAAACAATAACTATAATTTTTTGTTTCATTATTTACTCACACCCCCACAAGTTCAACTGTTGCCTTGAACAAATCTCCATCAACTTCGATATGAAAGCTTCCTCCCTGTAGCTCAGTCAGACTCTTAGCAATAGATAGTCCTAAACCAGAGCCTTCACTATGACGAGAAGCATCACCTCTTTTAAATCGTTCCATCAATTCATCTTCATTGATATTGAGTTCATAAGCTGAGATGTTTTTGATTACTATGCGTACGTTCTCAGCTGTTGCAAATGCATCAATATACACTCTTGAATTTGGTAATGCATATTTGAAAACATTAGATAATAAATTTTCTATTACTCTCCATAACAGTTTCCCATCAGCATTAACATAAAGCTTTTCTGAAGGTAATTTGAGTCTGAAGTCAAGACCAGACGCATCTATTTTATCAGATAATTCACCTAGGCCTTGATTAATTAGTGAAACGATATCTAACTTCTCGAGGTTTACGGATATATTGCCGCTACTTGCTTTTGCTGCCTCAAAAAGGTCTTCTGTCAAGGCTTTAAGTCTTTGAGATTTTGTATCAATAATGCATAAATACTTATCAGCATTTTCAGACAGAAGGCCCTCATTTTTTAACAAATCAACATAAGTTATTATAGAGGTCAGAGGTGTTTTCAAATCATGTGAGACATTTGTAATGAGCTCTGTCTTCATACGCTCTGATTTAACCTGACTGCTAACGGCAGTTTTAAAGCCGTCTCCGATTTCGTTTATTGTCTCAGCTAGTTGTCTTAACTCTGCAATCCCTTGCTCAGGAATATTGTAGGACAATTCACCAGCCCGAATTCTTTCTGCACCGTCTTTTATGTCTTTAAAAGCTTTATAAGTTTTCAGTAAACGTTTAATTGCATAAACATTAATTCCTACTATTCCGGCGAAACCTATTCCAATGAAACCTATAAAAGTAACAAAAACTGTACTACCATGATCTATTAAGCCTGCAAAGAATCCTCTTCCAATAATCAGTATACAAATTATATTTATAGCGGCATATGCTCCAAAAGTCAGAACGAGCCTTTTGGCCAGAGGACTTTTATCAAGTATAATTTTAATTTCAGAAAATAAGTTAGTATAAATACTTTTGATTTCCCGAATTAACCATCTACAAACCCTAAATATAAATGTATTTTTAATAACCTCATGCCTCTTTAATCTTTTTATAAACATCGTAACGTATAATATTCCTATTAAGGTTCCAATAGTAATAATTACTCCAGAAAGTAATAATAACAAGTTATTATTTAAATAGTTTTTGTCTCGAAAAATATATCTGCCAAATTCAAATAGAGGTGCCATACATAGAATTATTGCTCCAATTGCAACCGCTAAAGTAATATCAAGATACGCAGAGTCTATAACTAATAAGTGGACACCTTCTTTATCAACGCGTCTTCCTGCTGCATAGATAAGATAGCTTAACCCGATAAGGAATACAAGTAAACCTGTTGAAGATAATTTTATGCCTAAAAGTCCTTTGGCTGCATTTTCATTAAATTTTACTTGTTCTGTATTGTATTTATTTTGTGACATACCCAAGTATACTGTTGTATTATTGGGAAAAGTAAAGTCCTTATAATAGTAATCATAGTTAAAAAAAGAATTTACGTCACTTTCAGATGATAATTGTGCGTAATAAGGCAATTCTTTATAGTATTCTTGTATTGATGAACTACCATCTATGTTGGAGATTGTGACTTTTCCACCCTCCACAATAGTATAGTATATGCCATCGAGTTGTTTTAAGTTTTCTAGTTTATTTTCATATTCAGATAATTGTTCATTTATACAATCAGATTTTGCAGCTTCAATTAAGGCATCGTACTTTTTAAATACGTCTTGTAATTCTTTGTCTCTTTTTTTAACAAGAATATTAGAAAGCTGATTACTATCATTAGCGGGAGTAGTTGAAGCCGAACTATTGTCGATATTTGGGTTTTCTACATTTATTTCATTATTTCTGCTCTGTTCAATAAGGCTATTATATTTATTATTTATTTCTTCAATTTCATTTTCTCTGTAAGTATTAATATTTGTTTTCTTTTCCTCAAGATAATTTTGATCTATGCTTCTACCAGACTTTATATATTCCTCATTTCTTAATGTAAAAGCAAGCTCTGAGACTTGATAATATGTATGCTCTAGTATACCGTTGCATATATTGCTTTTTTTGAAGTCTTTATTCTGAATTGCATCTTCAAAATATGGAGCCTTCAAAAGTCCATATGCAAAGGTTAACATTCCTGCTACACATAACACTATAGCAAGTAATTTAAACCAAGATGAATATCTATAATTTT
>JAEWAX010000140.1 GCA_023391425.1 Bacillota bacterium
GCTAAAAATTATAGCTAATACTATTATTGGAAATATGTAGTCCACAAATAAACCTCCTAAAAACTAATGTACCTATGATTGATATATTATACCATATATATACAAAATGTATAACTAAACTTGGTAAATTATAAATTTAAAATTGTTAGGGAACCATCCTTGATTAGGCGCAAAAGTATTATAAATTCCAATTGCATGCTTCTTCAATAACATGAGCAATCTTTTCTAATTCTACAGCGTCAATATCATTAAATCGGGCAAAAGACTGGCTATCTATGTCCAAGACTCCCACAATTTTGCCTTGGCAACGCAGTGGTATAACAAGTTCGGAATTTGATGTACTGTCACAAGCAATATGCCCAGGAAATTTGTGAACATCCTCTACTAATTGTGTTTCGTTTTTTAATACAGCCCTGCCACAAACACCTTTTCCAACTGCAATATGCACACAGGCAACCTTCCCTTGAAAAGGCCCCAGCAACAATTCACCATTGCTCATTAGATAGAAACCAACCCAGTTTATATCACTAAGCGCCTCATTCAGCAAAGCAGATGCATTGGAAAGATTAGCAATTACATGATGTTCACCTTCAAGCAGCGCTTTCATTTGAGCAAGTAAAAGCCTATACATTTCTTCTTTATTAGTTGGATATACTGAATCAATTTGCTTCATAAAGCCCTCCCTTGTAATATCTCCTTTTATTTCAACTACTGCTTTAATTTATCCATATTTTTTTGATTTATTTGTAATGTTTCTTCCGCAAAATCGTAAAGCTTTTTAACAACATTAATCATTGTTTCATCTGTATTATTCCATGCAATTACAGGATAAAGCGGACATTTTAAAAGTGTTTGTTCATTAAATTTAAGTGGTAAGGCAAGGCGAGGACGCTTTCCTGTTTTATCAGTCTGGTTGCAATAGCCGCAGCCATCACAGGTTTTTGTCCTGTTGAATACTAAGGTTTTCAATTCATCATCCATTTTCTTGTATGATTTTATTAAGGTGCTGAATTGAGGTACCTTAAAGTCAAACACCATTTGATTTTTCTTTCGCCAATCGTAAAATATTCGCATGTATGCTCTTTGCTTTTTGGAATACTCTTTTTCGTATATAACACTCATTTCATTGTTTGAAGTTGCATATCCCTTTTCTAGAAAGTAACTTTCAAGCTCAGCTATTAGTACCTTATTACAAATTTTGCCGAACATTTCTGACGCTGTATAAAGCTTGTCGCCAAATATGCCATGCAGGAATATTATCATATTTTGTGTGCGGATTTTACCCTCCTTTGGTAAACTGCAATGCAGCTTCCAAGCAAGAAACAGCTCTTTATATTTATTGTGTGTAAATATATAACTATCTTTAAATTCATAACAAATAAGCTCAAAAAGTGACAGTTTGTCCTTTATTTTCTGTGTAATCTTTATACTAGACTTGTCTATGATTAATTTGTTATCAAAAACTTCACCTAATAACCCCATTTTTAAGAAAAACTCATAAAAATCAAAGAATCTTTTTTCAATTTTTTGCATTTTCAAAATAAGCTCTGGATTGGTATTGTTACACTGCCACCATTCATAGTACCCGTCAGGTTCATCTACCACATTGATAAGTGATAAATTGTTATAGATTGTATCAATAGTGTCATACAAAAAATCGTACATCTGCCTCTGCGATACTTCACTTGCATCGCTATTTGCAACGGGCTTAAATTCAGGGTAGGTTGCCAAGTAAGAATAAATTATGCGTCTGGCAAGGTTATCAAATGGTTGTCCAAGTTTGTTTTCAAACATTGTTTTCTTCCTCTCATAAAACTAATTTAATAAAATAAGCTAGTAAATTAACGTTCACAATATTATATTACAATTATAGGTATTTAGGAGAATTTTCAATGTTTTGATTATTCAAATCTGTCATTAAAATCAACCCAGTCTTTTTTATTAGCATGATTCAATACTTACATTATATGGATAATAAAAATATTATCACCTTATTATCTTTGTGCGTTATAAACATGAAGTTCGGGCATAGTACCAATTATATGGATAATGCGAACTAGTCATAATATTAGATTATGCTCGTTTGTATATAATGAAAAGATTTGATGTAGTAATATTTTAACAACGTCAAACGAATTTTTTGAAGCCAAATCACAGTTTAGAGCAAAGTTATTTTCTCCACTTTTTTCTTCTGTATCTGATATAGAACGAACAGCAATAAATGGGATTGAATTAGCGTAGCAAACATGAGCTATTGCTGCTGTTTCCATGTCAACACATAATGGGGTAAATTTCTCATTTATTTCGGCTCGCCCTTTTTGGTCAATAAATGCTTCTCCTGTGACTATTCTACCAAAAAAAACTGATTGTGGTAATTTGGAAATTTTTAATATATTCTCGCTTAAAGAAATTAGATTTTTATCCGCATGAAAATATATGTCAGGCATCCACGGGTGATATTCGGTTAATATACCATCAGCTACATCATGATACGCAATTTCTGTTGAGATAACAGTATCACCAATTTCTAATCGATTATCTAATCCACCCGCTGTTCCAGAAACAATTATAAAGTCAACATTATATTTATCAACTAAGATTTGAGTTGCAATAGCAGCATTAACTTTACACACTCCACAAAATAATGTGATTACTTTAATATTGTCTATGGTTCCCTCGTAAAAAGTAATTCGTGCATATGTTGTAGTAACTTTCTTTTCTAAAACATTCAAATATGGTTGCAGTTCTTTTTCCACTGCACAAATGATACCAATTTTTTTCAAATGTATTCGCCCCACAAATTATCTTTACTACACTAAATTCTACTGATGCGCAACATATAAAGATTATATAGAAAATCTGTCCTTCAAATTGGAATTTATTTAACAGAAGCATGTGTTTCCGTTGTATGTCCAGCCCCACCTACAATAGATTGACCATCATAGTTTTTACAGCAAAAATATTCTCAGTTATCCTTTTTGTCCTGGATGGAGGCAATATTAAATCATTCTTAACAGAATAAATTTAAAATATTACTATCAAGTTTACAAAAAATGAATTGTCAAATAATGTTATAGAACCAAGTTTTATTCTCCTGAAGAATATTTTCTAAATATTCATAGATTTTCCCTTCATTATTTTGAATCCATACGTCTATTTCATCCATTAATTCTTCATTTTCATAGTTTCTAATTCCTAAAACATACTTTTCAAGAATTTCATTATTACCTTTCGAGTAATTAATCATTACTTCTGCTGAATCACCATTTAATGCGTCATAATATGTCCATACCCCTGACCTGTATGATGCAGCCTGCCAACTCATAACTTCACTTAACGCAATAATCCACTCTTTATCAGTGCCTGAGCATTTATCAAGTTCCCCATATGCGATATTCATGAGTTCTATCTTGGAATCATATTCTTTAATATCACTAAAATACCTATCAATATATGATTGTGCATATTTCATTACCATAAACCTCCTATAGTAATTCAAAAATTAACTCTGCTCTTTAACTGAAGCTTCTATGAGTATGTTTTTTCCTTTGGATTTCTAGTCCTTGACTCTGCAATTGATTAATTGTTTTATTACACCAAGTACCACTTTCATTATCTATTATCATCTTCTATATTTCTAAGTGTCCTTATTCCATTCTTTCTCTTATTTAGTATTAGAATTTTCTCATACTCATGACTAATTAAAAAAGTATTAATTTCCTCAGATTCGTCAATAGAGCCATATACTCCAGGGTAAAGGTTAATGTCTTTACTGCTATTCCATGCCCCTATTCGTAATTTTTAATGCTAAATACTCATGTAATTCTACTTTTTTTCATACCCACACATCATTATACGGCTTTGCCCGACAGCGACAAATCCATTTTCGGAACATGCCATGTCAAGAATGAAATCCCCACCGTACGTTCCCTGTTGGGAGATTTTATGCCAGTCTATACCATTCTGTGAACTTTCCACACCGCTCGATAAAAATCGGATAAAGCTATTTTTATAACAAAATACTGTTAATGGACTATTCAAATTAGAAAGATCACATTTAATTGTTTTCCAGTGAACTCCATCTTTTGAGATCATAATATTTGTAGAATATCCGCTTGATTGTGAAGGCATATTTCCAATTACAAGAACTTCACTGCCATTCCATAGTACTTTGTCAAAACCATCTGAAACAGTTTTTTTCCACCGTACAGCATCTTTAGACGTATAAACTCCGTCCGATGCTACCGCGACATAATTCTTACCAATAAATTTAATTGCATTGATCCCTTTCTGTGAGATATTGCAAGGAGTCCACTTCACCCCATCTTCCGACCGAAAAACCTTCCCATTCTTATAGCCCGAATAGTAATTAAAGTAATACTTACCTTCATTGCAGACGTAGAATCCGTCCACCATAACCTGCGTCCAACGCTTGCCGTCCTGGGAACGCAAAATAAATCGATCATCATTTTTTGTCCATCCACTGATTATGATGCTGTCTTTTTTATATGCAATATGGCTTAAACCAATAATATTTTTAGGAAGTTGATCTGCCAGTGTCCATTTATGCCCATCTTCAGATGTTAGTATATTACCCTGCTGAGTAATAAGAATATATTGATTTTTAAACCAAACTGCATCGTTTATTTCATCTGTTTCACAAATCGGAATTTGAACATTACTCCAGCTTTCTCCATCCTTTGAAAGATAGATATTATCTTCTCCGCTTCCGCAAGCTAAGTATTGCTTTCCATCCCAAACAATTTTTGATAGCACTCGATTATCATTTAAAAATGTTTTCCATTCTAATCCATCATCAGATATAGCTATTGTTCCACCATATCCAATAAAAACAAACTGTTTTCCGTTGTATAAAACATCCATTGGCCAACTTTTTATGGCAATAAATCGCGTATCCCATTTTTGTCCGTCTATAGATATGGATACAGCAGCCCTCATTTGGCCATCTGAATCGGCTTTAACACCCAGCACGTACAATTTACGGTCCATTGAAAGAACTTGAATGGCTTGAAACCCTTCCTCAAATTTAAATGCATTCCATTTTACTCCATCTGTTGATATGCCCAACTCTGGAATAATAATGTTCTTTTCTGCACTAAATATCTGCGAATAGTAAAGCATACGATCTCCCGTGATTTTTCCTGACCAATGAATTCCATCCTCTGACCTAAAAATCCCATTCCCCACACCCATATATAATTTTCCGTTCCAAACAGCGTCTGTTATATATCTTTGCCCCTGAAGACTGTATTTTTTCCATGTTAGTCCGTCTTTTGAGACCCCAACATAGTCGTATGCAAAAGCAGTATATTGCTTTCCATCCCAAATAACTTTATTAAAACTTAAACTTTTTGCTTCAAGAGGCATGGAGACTAAATGCCAGCGCTTTGCATCCTTTGATTCAAGGACAGTTCCTGCTAGCCCTACTGCAACAAATCGTCCGTTTCCATTCACCACACTATATAAATGGTTAGGCGTTATTGCAGTGGTTTCATTCCAATCTGTCCCATTCTTTGATACCTTTATGGTTCCAAAATCGCCCACCGCAACATATATTTCATTTCCATATGCAATGCTGTGCATTTGTACAGCAGAAATATTAGGAACCCTTTTTACAACTAGGTTTTCCGTTTTATTTTGAGCTGCAGAAGTACTCAATCCTAGGACTAGTACGATACAAATGAACAAACAGATTGAAATTATTCTCTTCATCAGGCTAAATCCTCTCATCCTAAAAGCAATCAAAGCATCAAAAACTTCTCCTATATAATGGCCTCTTCTAATCACATTTTTCCCCCTCTTCTATCTGCTGAACTGCTTAGGCGGTTTCATGTAACTTGTCCTTCTCCGCCTTATGAGAATATAACTCAACTAACAAACAATTTGTTTCTTAAGCATCATTAATTCTAATAAAAACTCTACCACAGTGCATATTTATTCCATAAAAAGGTCAAGTCACAAAATTGTTTATAGTAAAAAGTTTTTCGGGCAACTTCACATTATATTTAACCTATATTTTTTTATCTTCTAGATTTGAAATAATGTTTACATTCTCATTATTGCTAATATAGATAATTTATTAATTAATAAATGCTATTGTTTTTTGCATCATTTCAGCTAGTCTATTAGGATCATAATTTATCTGTAATTGTTGTTCTTTAGTTATTACGTTAGCTATTTTCAAAAAAGAATCTAAATAACTAATAATAAACATTGCGATTATCTTTTCCTTTAATTTTTCATCAGTTTTATTTAAATCCATAATGAATGCACTATTTACTGTAGTTCCCTCATCAATAGCAGTTTTATAGATGTCCAAACTTGATATATCTGAATGTTCAAATCTACTAGCATCCCCATAATAAGTAGCATAGAAATCGAATCCTTGAATATCTGATTTTCCTGCTAATTTACGTATAGATAATGGTTTGACAGCCTTTTTAAATCCTTCAATTTCTATTTGACTTTCAATTTGACTAATTTTATTTTCCAAATCACTTACTGTATACGATAGCTGTAATCCTTTTTCCCTCATTCTTATTCCAAATTGTCCATTAAGCATATCCTTCATATTTTCGAATAAGTATTTTTGGGATATCAGCGGCTGAGTCTGATACTCTTTTAATCTATTTCTATTAGCATCATCATTTAATAAATATCCTATTAAAAAGTAATTATTCATTGCAGATCTTGCTAATATTAAGGCTTCTTCATTCATTCCATTCTCCATAAGAACCATAGCCGCCTCTAGTAAATTATGTTGTTTAGCATATAATGTTATTACTTCTCTAAACCATTCGTATCCTTGCTTTATAATAAACCGTTTATTATTTTGTATTAGATATTGTTCAATATCAGGCATTATATTTTTTAAAAATTCCTCATCATTCATTCCAGTTCCTCTATTCATATTTTTTCATCTCCTTGATCATGTCCCTAAAGCTCTGTCTTCTATATATTTTCAATATCCTATCATTCGTAAATAAGATTTAGCAATATTTTTTACTGTGTATATTCGAGTACCAATAATAACTTCCTCCATTGTACATATTTTAAAATACTTCCAGAATTTCCATATAACGACTTCTGGTATAGCAATTTTCTAGCAAGGTCGTCCCCCCGAGAATCTATAAATAATTTGTATTATGGGTGTAATATCAGCTTCCCATTATAGCCATAATAAACCTCATCCATTTGCTTCTGACTAATAAATCTCATTTTCACTTCTCAACTTATTCTACCACTATCCAACAATTTTTGTAATAATTTTAACAAAATATCCACTTTTTATCCAAAATTATCATTACATATTCAAGACCAATCCCACAAGTTTTCACCCCAGTTAATTATTACGCCTAATAATCCTAAAGCCTAGTATCTATATCACAATCCCGATAAATATATAGGTTTTATATTCCCCCATCTTCCCTCACCCAAAACCTATCATATTCCACAAAACAAAACATAAACTTATATAAAGAAGAATAGAGTCCAGATGCAGACTACTCCACTTGAACTCTGAGCCTAAAAAAAGAATAAGTGCAACTAAGCCTCTGCCTTCGCCTGTGGCTTGGTGTGCAAGCCAAGTTTTTATCGCACTTATTCCGATTCATGGCCCACTTATTTCTCGCCTTAAGAATTGAGTTGTTGCAGGGATAAAATAGTATGTAAAGGATGTTATCAGTGCATAAATTATTTAAAAGTTTTAAGGTCATTTACATAAGTAAACGAGCAATAGTACTTGGCATAGTTGTTGTATTTGCCTGCATAGCTGCCCTTCTGCTTATTAACAGGGCTATGTCGTCTGTTTCCACTAACGTATCTACTATTGCTACTACTTCTTCAGACGAATATGTCATTTTAGCAGCCAATGACCATGGCATGCACTGCATTCAACATGACTATTCAACTTTCTTACTACTTCCGCCTGCCAATAACTTGAGGGTGCAGGTATTCAAAAAAGGCGGTAGAAATGGCGCAACACTAATAAAATCAGGAATCACCATTAAATATGAAATAATTGATAACACCACTTCTTCCAATAAGCTAAACTTTTGGAAGTATGCCAAAGACTATGGGTACAATGTGGCAGATGATGTAGGTATTACTGGAAATAAGTTGAGCGGTGAAATGGTACTTTCAAGTGATAAAAAGTACTATGAAGCAACTGCTATTCCTGTGACACCGTATAACGATAGTGACCCTAAAAAATTTAATGCTTATCAGCTAGCAAAAATTACTGTCTTGGATAAGAAGACAAATAAGCCAATTGCGCTTTCAGATTCAGTAGTAGTACCAGTATCTGATGAAATGATGTGTTCTGCATGCCATGGAGAAACGGACACTGATCTCTCTATTTTGAAATCACATGACCAACTCTCTGGAACTACTTTAGTACAGGATTTTAAAAATAATATTCGTCATAAATGTGCTGATTGCCACAAAGATAATGCTTTAGATGAAAAAGGTAAAGAGGGTGTCAAGCCTTTATCAGAGGCTATGCATGGCTTCCATCAGAGTAAAATGGAGCTTACAAATATTCAGCCCAAATGCAGTGTCTGCCATCCGGGCCCAAATACCCAATGCAATAGAGGTGTAATGAAAAAAGCTGGCATTACCTGTGACAACTCAAAGTGCCACGGTACAATGGGTAATGTCGCAGCTACTCAAAAGAATGGTAGAGAAGCGTGGCTGCAAGAGCCGGACTGCGGAAATTGTCATGGTCAGGAATATGCCAGCAATCCAAATACTCTTTACAAAAATTCATACTTACAAAACGCTCCTGGTGAAGAAATGAATGATAAAATTCGCTGTCAATCGTGTCACAATAGCACCCATGCGGAATGGCCCTCCACTCTGCCAATTGACAACGCTTTGCCACAAAGCCTGCTGGGATATGCCAGCTATATAGATAAATGCACCGTTT
Source organism: Bacillota bacterium (assembly GCA_023391425.1). Lineage (GTDB taxonomy): Bacteria > Bacillota > Clostridia > Acetivibrionales > DSM-1351 > Ruminiclostridium. The sequence goes on from JAEWAX010000140.1 coordinate 8,948, forward strand.
GCCATGAGGGCGAGGGGAAAGTACATACTAAACGTTAACCGGCAGTATGCATATAAAGGAGACAAAATGAGATTAGAAAACCTAAGTATTTTAGCAGCAATAATAATTTTATCTGCCGGCTGCATTGCATGTTTTGTGCAGCCAGAGCGCAAGTTCCCTAAGAATGTAGCCTACATACTCTGGAGTGTAGCAACAGCACTAATAATACTTCCAACAATATTGCTAATCTTTTACCAAATCACAGGAGACTATAGCTTTTCATATGTGTACGAGCATACTGAAAAATCACTGCCTACAGTATTTAAAATATCCGCTTTGTGGTCTGGACAACAAGGTTCGTTGTTATTATGGTCTGTGATACTTGCATTATTTGGGTATTTTGTCATTAGACATTACCAGTATGGTAGTAAAAAGTGTTTAGGTATTTACTCAATAATAACTATTTTTGTTTCATTATTGGCACTGCTTACAAATGCCTTCAAAACAATGCCTGCAGCAACTGATGGACTTGGATTAAATGCTGCACTTCAAGATCCGTGGATGGTTGTTCACCCGCCTCTTGTCTTTATTGGCTATACAGCAATGGCCATCCTTTTTTCACTTTTTCCGTCAGTGAATACTAATGTACTTTTTTCGGAAGTGAGTACTAATGCCTTATTGGTTAAAAAATGGCTAAGGATTAGCTTTGCATTTTTGGGGTTAGGTATTCTGACAGGAAGTGTTTGGGCCTACAGAGCTCTTGGTTGGGGAGGATATTGGGCATGGGATGCAATAGAAAATATAGCCCTGGTTCCTTGGCTTATTATGTGTGCATATCTTCACGGCAAGACGCGTTATACAAAAACTATGTGCATACTTCCCTTCTCAATTGCGGCATTCGGAACTTTTCTGACGAGAAGTGGTGTCCTAAAAGATAAATCTGTTCATGCGTACGCCTCCTCCAATAGTAATTTTGCATTAATAGTACTTATAGCCTTTCTTGTAATATTGGCACTGTGTATCGTGTTATTAATCAAACTCAAAAAAGTTCATATTCACACAATCTCTTTAAGCGACAAAATGCAGCTATTTAGGGTATTAACATATATTTACGCTGGGATTATACTTGTTGCAACTGTAATACCAATTATTTTTAACCTAGAAGTAACTCTGACATTTTATAATATTACAACCGCAATTTATGCTCTTTTAATATGCTTAATGCTTGTATGGTATCAATTCCAACTCGCCAACAAACTAGAGTTCAAGCGCTTCATATATGTATTGCTACTAAATACATTTCTTACAATTGTAGTATTATTATTTTTCAGAGATATAAAATTTCAAATAATGCTGTTATTTTGGGTCTGCCTGATTCCACTGTGTTTATATATTTTAACGATAAAGCAGGCGTACAAGAGTGGATACATCATCAGTCATTTTTTTGTTATTCTACTGATTCTAGGTGCAATAGCCTCATCCGGATTTTCAGCTGAGTTCATGGATATTGTGAATATTCATAACAATACAATAACTGTTCAGGATAAAGACTTTACTGCACAACAAATTAAAGGCCATAAAACCTTGATGGTAAATAAGGTGGCTGGTGACTTTATTGTCAGCAACATAAAACTCCTGCAAAGCAGTGAAAACCAAGCCGTTGTAACCTATACCTCAAAACCGTTGATAAATCTATTCTGGCTAGGAGGGTTTGGACTTATTGGGTACTGTTTTTATTGTATTTTTAAGAGAAGGTGACATCTATTGACTCTAATCTTTCATCTTTGCATTTAGATGATTTAATACAATAAAAGCCACATCTCCTTATACCACTAAGTTAAGGAGACGTAGCTTTTGAAGTTTGTATATCACCAAAAATTCATTCTAATGTAAAGAGAGCTCAGCTAATATGACTTTTCTATATTTAAAATGTGAAAAGTATTACACTTGCTTTAAGCTCTGTTCAATGTCTGCAATAATGTCCTCAACGTTTTCAAGTCCAACAGAGAACCTGATAAGACCTGGGTTTACACCTGCGGCAATAAGTTGTTCATCGGTCAATTGACGGTGTGTTGCACTTGCAGGATGTAACACGCAGGTACGAATGTCTGCTACATGAACTTCATTAGAGGCAAGTTTTAGTCCGTCCATAAAATTAATTGCAGCGTTTTTACCACCCTTTATAGTAATTGAGATAACACCGCAAGTACCTTTTGGCAAATATTTTTTAGCTAAATCGTGGTATTTATCTCCTTCTAATGCCGCATAACTTACAGCTTCGATTTTATCAGATTCCTTAAAGTAATTCGCTACTTTTAACGCATTTTCACAGTATCTCTCCATACGGATTGGCAAAGTTTCCAGTCCAAGGTTTAATAAGAAAGCTGAATTTGCTGCTGGATAAGCACCTAAATCTCTCATAAGCTGCATTCTTGCTTTAACAATATAAGCCATGTTTCCAAATTCTCTTGTATATACAACACCATGATAGGACTCATCAGGCTCTGTAAATTCTGGATATTTTCCATTTGTCCAGTCAAACTTACCACCATCTACAATGACACCACCAATTTGCAATGCATGCCCATCCATATATTTTGAAGTCGAATGAACGACAATATCTGCACCGAATTCAATTGGTTTGCATAAAACAGGAGTTGCAAAGGTATTATCAACAATTAATGGAACGTTATTTTTATGTGCAATTTCTGCGAACTTAGTAATGTCGAGCACTGCCAGTGAAGGATTTGCCAGAGTTTCTCCAAATACCGCTTTTGTATTTGCCTTAAAAGCTTTTTGAATAGTTGCTTCATCTGCATCAGCATCAACAAAAATGCATTCAATTCCTAATTTCTTCAAAGTTACAGCAAATAAGTTTACTGTTCCACCATAAATTGTAGATGTACTGATAAAGCTATCTCCGCTATTACATAAGTTTAGTATGGATAAAAGGGATGCAGCTTGACCTGATGAAGTACACATAGCGCCTACTCCACCTTCTAAATCTGCAATCTTCTTTTCAACCACCTCAACTGTCGGATTAGAAAATCTAGAATACATATGCGCTGTTGGCATATTAAAAAGTTCCCCAATACGTTCTGTAGTATCAAATACATAAGTTGTACTTTGTACAATCGGCATTACTCTTGGCTCACCATTCTTGGGTGTATATCCAGAATGTAAGCATTTTGTTTCGTCTCTCATTGTATAACTCCTCTCAACATCAAACTAATATTAATAATTGTATCGCTTCGCTAAATTCTTCTTTTGCATATATGAATTGCACAAATAAGCTACTGTTTATATCAGAGTTCTTAGATCCAGAGGTGCTTTTCCCTCGAAATTTAAGAAACTTTTATTGTCATTTATTATAACACAACATTTTATAATATTCCATAATCATTATAACAAATTTTATGTTATTATTTTGCCATAACGCAAAATTATTGTTGCTTTTTACACAAAGCCACCACTAACATCAAATAATATATTACTATTATCATTTTAATGAATCTAAAAATCTGGTCAGCTTTAAAATTCTTAGGAGTCTAAAAAGCCTCAATCAAATACCTTGTGTACCCAACTATCAGAGACATACTCTTCAATTGTTTCAAAAATCTTTTGTTTTAGACTGGACATTTGTACCACACTTTCAATATGTTAAATCTCATCAAATATTTTTTTCTATATCATTAAGTATCTAAGTTAATAAATTTCACTCAACCTAGATTTGGTTATTTTGTCAACTTTATAAATCTAGTTACTTCTCCTATAGACTCAAACTCACAGTTTATTTTATCATTTACATTATATTTATTATATATCTCTTCTTCTACCATGACAGGCATACTTTTCTGGTCTATATTTACTACAAAAAAGTGGTCACCCTTCTGTGTAATTTTCTTTTTTTGAATACTTGCTTGCGATGTATAGTTTTTAGTGGGATTTGCTTTATTTGCCTCATCTAAGGATGGATATATATCTTCTATAGACCAACTATTACTTTCAAAGGTTTGTCCCTTATCTCCAAATAAGCCCCAGTATTTCTTCGAATAAACATCTGTGTTAGCGAACTTTACACCTATTTTACTATCATATATCTGTTTATTATAGAAATCGCTATTTACCTCAACCCATGAGTTATCCTCACTAAGAGAAAAGGTATTCCCCACAGATACTCTTATGTAGTACTTCCCATCTTCTTCAGTTTTCTGGGTAACAGAGCACTCAAGTATCTTAATGTCTTTAAGATAATAATTTTTTGGTGCATTTTCATTAATTACTCCTGCTATTATTATCAGCACAATAACTACTGCAAGTGCAATAGTATAGTAATCTGAAAACTTCCTTTTCTTTTTACTTGAGTTCTTCGAAAGCACCTTCTGTTTTGGTATTCCTTTATTAATATTCGGATTTCCAGCCATAACAAATCAACTCCTTTGTCAATTTTCTATATAAGTAGGTAAAAACACTACCCACTTATTCGTAATACTGCTGCCTGCACGGGTGTAAATTCCACCAAATTTATCTCCAATCACATATGTACCAATTACAGGGTAAACTAACTCTTTTGAAGTGTTCTCGGTTGTACAGATATCCATACTAACACTCTGTATATCAATCCACTCCTGAAAAACATAATCCTTTATATCTCTTGAAAGAAAGGGCTGTTTGAAGCTAAATGCTACACTGTTACCTTCTCTTTCAAAGTAAGGTTTTGCACAAAATATTCCATTAAAAGCTTTTGGAGGCGAAAGGTAGGTTTTAGGTATGTATTTGTCTATGATATTAACTTCCTCAGCTTCAAAGAAATTACTATTTCTAAGCTCATATATTAATGCAAAAAAAGCTTTGCTTTGGCTAATAATTGTTGAAGGTGGATTAATACTTAGCGTTTCATTTTTCATTGCATCAACTACACCTTCATAATAGGCATCCTTATCAAACCAATCAAGTGGGTAGTATCTAAAAATTGCATCTAGTTCACTTCCATAAAGTTTGATTTTACCTTTTTCAACATTTAGTCCTGCTATCTCTCCCAGTTCAAAGCCATAGGGCAGGTTTTGAAGCTGATCACGTATTATTGTAGTATTATACCAATCCTCTCCATAAGTACTTGATGCAAATCCAACTTTCTTTATGTTTTTGACCTTCTGAAAATCCTTAACTATATCAATAAAACAATTACATATGAGCTGTTTCATATGTTGGTTTGGATCCTCTTCGGCAATCTTTAATTCTTCTTTTATAGCAGGGTTCAACACCAAACTTTCCATCATACCAGCTGGAGTTTCAGAATTCAATTCAAGAAGCTTCAAATTCCCGATGCTATCCATAACCCAATCAAATCTACCTATAAATGTGAACTTGTCGGTATGCTCATACTTTATTAGTTCAATTAAGCTATCACTGATTCCTAACACAGGACCAATAATATCAATATTTTTAATTACATAATCTCGAGTCTTCTTAAAAACATCTATAATGCTTTGAGTTGCTACAACAAGTTCTTGGTAAACTTCCTTTTGTAGAACCAAACTATCCAAGGAAAATGACTTATACCAGCCAGTATATCCACAAGTATATCCATGCTTAAAAGCAGCATAATTATTAATATTATCCCATTTTAAGTTTTTGTCTTCCTTGATGTATTTGTTAATATGTAAGGTTCTTTCCCTTATTCCAACAGAGCTAATCCATACATTCTCATCTAGTGAAAGGAAATCTTGACTGAATCTTAGGCTTACACCTGAAAAATCCCCATTAACCATATATAAACCAAAATTGCCAAACGCATCTACTTCTTCATTACAGAACCCATTATATTTTAAAACGCGCTGTTTTTTTACCTGGCAGTACTCCTGTACAATATGAATCTTCTCGCTGGTTTTGACATACTCAATTGTCTCTTCCCACTCAATATCGTCATGCATCTTACCAATATATACTTCTTCGCTGTAACGTCCAAAAGCTGCTTTAATAACATATTTGTCTTTATTGGCTCTAAGCTTATCTATCATATCGATATCAAATATTTGTGTATATGGTAGTGTCTTCTCAATTACTTTGATTTCAATGTCTGAAAGGAAATCACTTTTGTCTAGAGCCATTCTCCATAAAGTAGCGAATAAACTTTTAGATTGGATAATGATAGATCTAGGATCATTTAGTAAAAGCAACTTGCCTTCATTATAGAGCCTCAAAATATCCTTGAATTGATTAATCTCACTTGAAAACTCTGTTGGAAACAGTCTTAGAACAACATCAATTTTTTGCTTGAAAGCCATTACACTATCATTTTCCACGTAAAAGTTGTTTCCACCAACAATTATAAAATTGTAGTTTAAAGGTTTTAATAAATCTACGAATAGATAAGCTAGGTGCAATTCCTCATAATGCCCAGGATCTACTAATATAGCAACTACCGGAGAGGTATCTCCACCAGAGAAATCCTCCCATGCGCTCTTGAAGCCCTCAACAAAACTACTTATGAAATTACTATTTGGATTATTATAAGGTTGCAGCATATCAGACATTGCAATTTCGCGTTGAGCACATGGTTTATCATAATTGAACTCACTAAAAAAGATGCCCCCTTCCTCACGTTCAAATGCATCATATCTTGCCCAAAAAAAAGGTGGCAATTCTATATTAAGTCCAAATACTTCATCCTTAAGTTCAAAATCATCAATAAGAACATCTTTGAAGCATTTCTCATCTAACATTTTCTTTAAGAGTCTTTTAACAAGTCTATCGAGAATAACAGTAGAATCTACCATGTCCTTGTAGGATTGCTTGTCTAAGTAATATGGGAATGCCGAATAAACCTCAGTGTCCCTAGAGGAACTGACCATATAATACTCAAATAACGCTTTTTCGGTAAGTCTTTGCTGATTTATGTACATATTTACCTAAGCTTAGCCCCCTATACTTCCCCCATGACTTGAAGAGTAACCACTTTTACCTGATGAAATCTTGGAGCTACTCTTAGAGTTGCTCCAAGAACTACCGCTCCAAGAACTACTTTTATAAGAGCTTCCACTGGAATAAAAATAATGTCCGCCAGAATATCCGCTACTATAGTAATAGGAATCATCCTCTTCATCCTCATTTTGTCTATCAGTACAGCCTGATAAAGAAACACTCAAAGTCATAGCAACAGCCATACTTAGTGCAAGTGCCTTATTCACAGGAATTGATTTTTTAACTTTTTCAATTTTGTCTTTATCTTTCATCTTAGATAATATCCTTTCTACTTCAAAAACATTAACCATTATGATTTGCAATATTTACTTTATCAACACAAATATTGTTTTGTGATAAATGCTCCAAATAACATTCCAAATCTTCTTTTTCATCTACTTCATAAATATAAACAACTTTATTATATCCAAGTAAATTAAGCATTTCGACTGAGGGTAAATCCTCTTCTCCGAGTTCATACTGGTTATTAAAATTTTCTTTTAATTCCTCATCAGAGTATTCACCGAATCTATTGTGATCTAGAACTACTAAATGACCTTTAATATTTATGTCTTCAATCAACATTCCATAACCTAGTAAATAACTGATATAATCGCTATCTCCTATTAGTCCAAATGGGTGTAAAACGCCATTAAAAACAAGAGTCGGAGCTAACAAAAACAATTTTCTAATAAAAAATGCAGTTCGAATTGCCTCAGTTCCTGTTATATCAATAATAAAAAGCGTTTCCTCTAGGCTATACTTTTCCATCTGACTGCTAATAATTTTAAAATATTCTCCACCATCATCAGGAACTGTGTTAAGTTGAAAATCAGGAAAATGCTTAAGAGAAACAAAATTTGTTGACCTAAAAAAGCACTTAAAAGTATTTAAACCATTATTCCATTTACTATATACTTGAAAAAGATCAATATCTGAAAGTTTAGTATCCATCTCTCACCTAATATACAACAGCGAAAAGCTTGTTAATGTTTATTATCTGCGTAAACCCATTTTCATCCGAAATCTCTATGTAATTCTGATTTTTACTTAGTACATAACCTTTTATTGAGGTAGCTGGATTCTCATTAACCCAAGCATCCATAGTTTCATAAAAATAAATATCCTTCATAATCAATAAATCCCCTTTATAATAAACCCATATTAAGAAATACATGCTCCAATAATGAAACTAAAAGCAACTGAAAATATAAGTGAAATAAATCCAACGGCCTTATTCCCCTTACCTATTTCCTCAGAAACATTAAGCTTTGGTGTAAGTAATTCAAATGCCAGATAAACTATTATAAGAGCTAGTGTACCAACGCCTCCCCAGATAATAGTATCTAAAAGCTTATCATTTGCGGAAATAGCATTTTTCATAATATTTGCAACACCTAATGCAATTCCACCAGTTGCAAAAGCAACAGCTATATTTCCATTATTTATTTCAGCCCAAATCTTGTATTTTGTGCAGAGATCAAAAACAAAAATCGCTAGCAGTACTACTACTGATGTTACAATAAAATACAAACCTGCATTAACTAAATTACTTAGCATAATAACCTCCAAATTAAATATAAATTTTTCCAAAATTAATTATACATTAATTAACATAATTTTAAAATAGTGAGTTATCAAAGTCTAAAGCTGCAATTACTGGAAACACCAATCTAAAAAGGCATGTCCACCAATCAGCTTTCGTCCGAGGATTAAAATGTTTATACATTTGTAATATCACACAGTTTTGTTATATTAATCATATAGCATGAAAAAGCACTTGATTATTTATATTATAAAGCATCAAGTGCTTTTTAAAATTTAGAACTATTCATTCTCTTTTTGAGTTTTTTTGAGTACTCGGCTTACACTTAGTGTTTCTATTCTAAAATTCTATTTTTTTAGGCGGTTGGCCTGAAAAATCAGAAATTGTAGCAGTACCATGTTCAATATAAAATACTTTTAGAATTGGATTATCTGCTGATTTGTATCCTATCCTTACCATTTCAGATGCTTTAAGTACTTTTTCTTTTTTATCCAGTTCTTCAGTAAAGATTACTTCTCCACTTATTCTTAATGTCACCATATCTTTTGACGTAACAGAGTATTCAACATATGGAACATCAATTAATTGCCTGTAGACGTCCTTTTTACTATTTGTACAAAAATAAAGTTTCCCCTCCTCCTGAAACATAAATCCAAATGGTCTTACTCTTGGTTTTCCATCATCAACTGATGCTAAAAATCCATATTGGTTTTCTTTTAATAATTTTAATACACTTTCCATTTTTGTATCTCCTTGACTATTTTATTTTTTACAATTACAATAATATAGTTATGTGCTGCATATTACTAGTACGCACATTAATATTACATAGTCATTTAAATCAGACTATTGAGGAATGGTGGCTTTATATGGATTATAAATCAAAACTATGTCCCGTAAACGTAACCCAAAATGTACTGATGGGAAAATGGAAATTATCAATTTTGTGGGTTCTATATCAAAAAACAAGGCGGTTTAATGAACTTCAAAAGCTTATGCCGGAAATTTCACGGGGTGTGTTAACCCAACAGTTAAGAGATCTTGAACGTGATAAACTTATTAACAGAAAGGTTTATCGAGAAGTACCACCAAAGGTAGAGTATTCTTTAACTAAAACTGGTATAAGTTTCATTCCTGTAATGGTTCAAATTATGGAATGGGGTATAGGCTATATTAAAGAAACAGCCAACTGTAACATGAATATTTGCAAAGCGAATAACTTTCCTTGTAGTAAATGTCATGAATTGATGAAAGAATAAATAAACAATTTGCAGCATATTGCCCTTAAAAGTAAAATCCAGAAACGCCACTTACCATGCATTTCTGGATTATGCCTTAAAACTTTATCAAAACGATTTCTGCGGTATTAATATATATGCTGCCACTTAATCCATATATAGCAAACCAAGCCGTTGATTTTAAATATTAGTTTAACTCCTTCAATCCTGCTCTTTTCTACTCAACATCATAACTGATAGCACTGATATTCCAACAACAATAATTCCGAGTGACATCCAAAAAATAAGCTTAGTGCCATCGCTATTTTCAATTACTGATTCATTTGTTGATTCTTTTGATGATTTGTTTGATGATTCATTGATGGAATCATTTGATGATTTATTTATTGATTCATTTGCAGGTTTAATATCTGATTCATTCGAAAAATCACTTGAAGATTTACTTACTAATTCCTTCGTAGAATCATTTTTTAATTCACTTGAGGTTTCATTTGTTGATTTACTTACAGCTTCATTTATTGCTGCGTTTACGGGTTCATCATCTGAGGAAGCCCTAGAAGAGCTTTCATCAGCCACAGAGGTCTGAGTCTGATTTTCTACAGGTTCTTCTGACTTCTCTGGAGCTTTAAACTTCAAGATTTTTTGCTCTGTTTGATCCAGCCAGTCTGTTAATAAATAAGTAATCGTATATTCTACGCCCGGCTTCAAATCAACATAGCACGAAAAGATATTTTCTTGTACATCTATGATCTTAATACCATTTTCAAAATGGCTAATGTTGAGTTCGAGGTTTGCAGGCTCTGCTCCTTGAACACCACAGCTTACCTCATAGGTTTTCTCACTTATAAAATCAACACGAATGTCTCCAAGGATAGTGCTTTCATCAGATATTTCATTGTATATTTTATCTGAAGGCAAGTAAGTTCTAATATATAAAGCCCGAATAGAATCTCTTTCTTCAATCGCCTTTTTGTACAAAGCAAGCAATTCACCTGTTTTACCCTTGTTTGCTAATTCTTTTATTTTGTTGTAACTATCTATTTTTTGTTTTATTTCTAGTTTAAGTTTATTCTCGTCATCTGTTATATTTCCTAAAAATTCAGTTCTGTAGCGATAGGTATTATACTCTATTTGAAGGTCATAAGTAGGTTCAAAGTTCTTCCGTTCCCAAACCAGCTCATTTTTCACAAACTTAAAGCCACCCGGCTTTATCTTTGTAAGTTCATAAGGTTGTATACTTCCGAGCTTGAAGGTAACCTTGGCTGAACCAATTGCATCCTTCCACATAGCCCCTGTTTTGAGTACATATCCTGAAAATACATCACCCAACGAATCATATGTTGGAAAGAAATCATAAGTGTTTCTTACTGTAACCTTCTCACCCGCTTTAAAAGGTACTGTAAATGTAAAATACTCACTGTACCTTAATTCACCTGAAGTTTTGCTATCAATATTTTTAGTGCTCTTCTCATGGGCAATATGCAGCTCTTTTCCTTTTACAAATGTTTTGAAATGGTAAAGCTCAAGGTTTGCAGCGTCTGTGAGTCCATCCTCCTCGTGATAAAGTTTTCCTGGGAAACCCATAAATACATTTTTGCTCTCTCCTGTATTATGAAATACAAAAATACATTCAACACTATTCTTTTCCAGATCAACAGTTATTTCTTCCGATTCCATTATTACATCATTTTCTTGCATGGGAAAAACCCCCTCCGGAGTCCTTCCAAGGCTGGTATCATCTGCATAAACTGGTGTACAACAAAACAATGCTAACAAGAATACTGTTACCACGACTACCGAGTTACATGTTTTTAATTTCAACATATTAAGTCCCCCAACCAAACAAATTTTGATTATGGATATGTGATGTGTTTACATATTTTACATTAATTTAATTGATAATATTTATTTTATAATTGATATTGTATTTGTATCACCGTTCCATGTAAATCTAGCACTAAGATTATCAATTAAAAACTTAGCAGAAATCATTACTACACCATTTACTATTATAGAGGGAGTTTCGAGTTTTATTGTTTTGCCATTCACACTAGCCGTTTTACTTTCAATCTTTAATATAATAGCTGCTCCGCCTTTTGTTATTTTCATAGTTTTATCGGCTTGATTCCAGCTATAATTTGCATCCAGCTTTTCAGCAAGCTCTTTCGCTGGAATCATAAGCTTGCCATTAATAATAAATGGAGCATCATTTAAAAGAGTAGGTGAATTATTTATTTTAACCTTTATTGGATTCTGAGGCACACATAATGCAATAGTACCATTGCGTCCCACCATAATATAACATTCTCCATTCCATGCAATACTAGATGGAGAACCCAACGAAGATGTTGCTATAAGTGTAGGGCGTTTTAAGCCCTTTGTTGAATATATTTCACCTACATTTTCAATAAATAGGAATTTTTCCCCATCCCAAATCACATTCTCCAGTGAGCACAGGGAAGTACTAGTAGTAGTACTCCAACTAATACCATCTTTTGAGATACTGACTGTTTTCCAATCTCCAGCAACAGCGAATGTATTTCCATTCCATATTACACTGTAAAGATCAGAATTACATTTTGATACCTGTTTTGACCAGTTTATCCCATCAGATGAACTTATAATTGTTCCAAACATTCCAACACTGACAAACTGTTTCCCATTCCAGGCAAGCCCACTCAGCCAATTATCTGTACTAGTATTGGCAGCAATCCAATTTTTAGTATCTTCAGACACAAGTATTTCTCCATCTCTTCCAAGTGCGAAATACCTATTGTCAAAATAGAATAGTTTATCGATGTTTTTTTGTTTTATACATCCTGTACAAATCCAATTGATACCATCTAATGATGTATATACATCTGATTTGAGTATATTATAACTATCTGGCTTCGTATCAAAAGCAACAGATAAGGCTGCATATTCTCTGCCCGTCCAGACCACATCAACAATTGGATCATTGCTTTCTATCACACTTGAATTCCAAGTACGACCATCTTTCGAGAAGTACACTGTACCATCATTTCCAATAGATAAAAACTGTTTTCCATTCCATATTACTTTCATTAGATTTGGGGCATATTTTTCGCTGACACTCCACTCATTACCATCCTTTGTTTGCAATATGGTTTCATGCCATCCTGCTGCAACTAGCTTGTCATCAGTAATGATTATCTTACTTATTTCACTATAGTTTCTTTTATTTACATCGCTCCATATAGTTAAATTCGAGGAAGATATTATAGAGCAAGAAGAACCACTTTCTACAATGACTATGTATTTATTTTTTAACTTAGTAATACTCAATAGAAATAATCCATCACTAATATTTGTTGCAACAGAATTCCACTCCATAGCATCTTTAGACACATATACTATAGAGTCGTCCCCCACAGCAACATATTGCTTTCCATCCCATAATATATCATTAGGAGACAAGTCTTTTGGCATAGCTTTCACAGTCCATTTCAGTCCATCTTGAGATATCGCATAATGAGAAAATCCTAACGCAAAATAAACATTGTTGGTAAACACAATTTTATCCCAGCAAGAATCACCTGTGATTTCGAAGTCACCTGTGATTCTAAAGTCGCCTGCCCATTGCTTCCCATCAGTTGATGATAGAATTATTTGTTTTCCACCAGGTTGTGTTCTACCAACTGCTACAAATTTACCATTACCCCATACAATACCATATAAATCTATTTTACTATCCACCTCTGATGCATGCCACCTAACACCGTCATCAGAATATAGAATTGTACCATTACTTCCAACTGCAACAAACTTTCCATCTCCCCATGCACAGCCAAAAAGGTAATTCTTAGTTTCTGAATTCTGAGTTTCCCATATATTAAGGTCTTTTGATGTCTTAATAGTCCCTTCATCACCTACAACAACGTAAAGTTCCTTGTCACTTTTTACAATATCTCTATAATTTACTGATTTAGCAAAGTCTATATTCTCCCAAACCATATCAGTACTCTCAGCATTAGCTGTATCAGGCAGGATAGGCACAAAGCCAACTAAAAATATCATTACAAGAATACTTACCATCTTCCATCTTTCTGCTATTGTACGCATCAAATCTATGCTCCTTAATATGAATTTTTCCTCCCCAATTTTTTTAGGAATGGTTTTATATTTACCCTTTAATAGTACCATAGTTTACCAAATTGTTCACTTGGTTTTTATTTAAGTAATGTAATTCTTACATTACACTTTAGCTTCATTATTATTTAGATTATTTGGAAGTTCTTGAGACTATGAATAATTCCCTTGGATAATCCATACTGTAAATACATAATAGCTTTTTACAGGAGCCCTCATATGCATTTTATTGTATTTGATCTGGAACTTAATCAAGACTTTTTGTCTTTACAGGATTTATATAAGAATAAATCATCAGCACCCTTTGAAATCATTCAGATTGGAGCAGTAAAATTAGATTCAGAATTTAATACTGTAGATAATTTTAACAGGTATGTAAAACCGACTTTCTATACAAAAATAAATCCCTTTATAACAGAATTAACTAGTATCACTACAGAACAGCTTCAATCAGAAAAACAATTTCCAGAGATTTATAAAGCCTTTACTGAATTTATTGGTGGGTCGGATTCTATTTTTGGTATATGGGGCACATCAGATATAAAAGAATTATTCAGAAATGCTGAGAAGCATGAATTAAATAGCAAGTATTTACCCAGAAGGTTTATTAACATTCAACCCTATGTTTCCATGTATTTTAATCTTCCTCCTAAAAATCTGCTAAGGCTTCAACATGCAGTTGAAGCACTTAACCTTCCAATAAACTATACCTTTCACAATGCGTTTTTTGATGCCTATTACACATCTGAAATATTTAAGAAGATTTATAATTCCTTTATTCAGCCAAAAATATATGACCCAACCAATATTACTATCAAGCCCAGACAACCAAAAAGAGAGATTGATACAGAAAACCTTCTAAACCAATTTGAAAAAATGTATGCTCGAAAAATGACTCAAGAAGAACAGAGTATAATTTTACTTGCTTACAAAATGGGTAAAACTAATCAGTTTCTAAAAAAATAATAAACCTATCTAAATCAGTAAATGTATAACTTCAGCCTCTATAAATTTTAATCTGCCAATTTTTACGTAGAATAGCGAGAGATATACAGGAAAATAATAAAGAAACACTTAAAATAATAGTTATAAAATAATCTGGATGATCTGGGAGAAGGAACAATTTATGCGTTTAAAAAGATATTTTCTATTATTTATTATATTTACACTTGCATTTGAGCTTAATTCTTATGCTTATGAAAGTGTGACCTATTTATATGCAGGCAACACAACTACTTATATAAAAAGTGTTGAGCGTACGGGTACAAATTTGAAAACAGTCTGCCCTGATTATTTTGAAATAAATAGTAATGGTACTCTAAAAAGTTCAATTAAAGCAGATCCCTTGTTTGTTCAAAGCATGCATGCCAAGGGTATAAAAGTTACACCTTATCTAAGCAATAACTGGGATAGAACTCTTGGTCGGGCGGTTATTGCAAATCAGATCACCTTTGTCACAGAGCTAGTGGGAAAAGTCATAGAACTTGATTGTGATGGTGTAAATATTGATATTCAAAACCTTACCGAACTAGACCGAGATGCATTTACCGTATTTATCAAGCTATTAAGAGCTACACTTCCTACATCTAAACTCATATCAGTTTGTGTTGCTCCAAACCCTTGGGGTGTTACGACAGGTTGGCAGGGTTCTTATGATTATACCGCTTTAGGTAAAATAAGCGACCAGATCTTCATAATGGCATACGACGAACACTATTATGGCAGTACCCCAGGAGCAGTTGCCAGTTTCCCTTTTGTTGAGAAATCTGTTAACTACGCTCTAAAATATATACCGTCTTCGAAAATTGTAATTGGCATTCCATTTTACGGGAGATATTGGAAGCAAGGTGCCTCTAGTGGTGGAGCTGGGATTACGGTATCAGATGTAGAGAGGCTTGTAGCCACCTACAAAGCTACAACTTGGTACGATGCTGTAGCTCAGTGCGCCCGTGCAACATTGATTGTATCAGAAACGGACAATGCTGTTATCTGGGGAAGCGAAAAGCTTTCAGCAGGAACCTATGACATTTGGTACGAAAATGAAGCATCAATTGAAAAAAAGTTATCTTTAGTTTCAAAATATAGTCTTTTGGGTGCAGGAAGTTGGGCTTTGGGACAAGAACCCGATCATTTCTGGCAGAACTATAGTGCATGGTTGATAGGAAAACCATTTATAGATATAGAAAACAATTGGGCGCAGAGTTATATTATTGATCTTTACCAGAAAGGGCTTATTAGTGGCATGCCTGACAGGCGCTTTGAGCCAGGCGGAAATCTCACAAGGGCCCAAGCAGCAGCATTATTCGTAAAAATGCTGAAGTTAGAAAATGAAACAAGCACTGAAACCTTTTCCGATACAATAGGTCACTGGGCTGAAAAACAAATATCTATAGTAAAAAAGTATGGTATTTTTAAGGGTTATGAAAACAACTTATTTTACCCTGAAAGAAAAATAACAAGAGAAGAGTATGCCGTCATTTGCGACAAAGTATTATTCAGTGCTGACACTGTAGATTTTTCTCAAAGAATTTACAGTGATGTATCTCCAGAAACAAATATTTGGTCAAATAAATCAATTATTGTATTGTCTATGAATAACATTTTATCAGGTTATCCTAATGGAACCTTCAAACCCAAAGGTACAATAACTAGAGCCGAAGCGGTAAGAGTGATATCTGCTATGTTAGACTATCCAGGAGGATTTACTATATCACCAAACAAGGTTCAAAATCCAACTCCGGTGGAGGTACGATAAGCAGATTTCTTAGATTCAGGGGGAGGGTGCTTTTGCTCCCCTGAGTCTTAGAAATCGCAATACAGGGTCGTAGAGCCGCTTAAAGACACAGGATTTTAGCGGCTCTAGGCATCGGATAAGCAGATTTCTATAGTAACATAAAAGCCCAACCAATAACCCCTCCGACAGGTTATTGGTTGGGCTCATCACATTCTTCACATCTATCTAGTTATAAGATATAATAACTTATGCATAAATTCCTTGCTACTTGCACATTCTAATAAGTTACTATCCGAATAAATACTGGCTTGCTCTTATCTTTTTATTATTAAATCAGCCAGCATTTTGTATAATTAGTTGTACCTATTAAATTATTGAAAGTGTGATGCCAATGAAGAGAAACCTAGTATTTAACAAAGCAATTTTAGCTGTAATAATACTAAATGTTGCTCAGATAGGAACCCTTATTGTAATTTTAATATTTCAGTTTATTAAAAATGCAACAATTGTTATTACTTTTAACAGTGAAACCATTTCATATATAATAATTGTATTAATCTCCTTTCTCAATACTTTTATCAACATAAAAGATATTCAAAAATTAGGGTTAATTAACTCAAAAAATGATATGCTTGAGCAAACCTTATCTCAGCTTGAAGATCTTAACAAAACTCTTAGAGCCCAGAGACATGATTTCATGAATCATTTACAGGTAGTCTATGGCCTTATTGAGCTTGAAGAATTTAGCGATACAAAGGGATATATTGAAAACGTTTATAATGATATACAAAGAGTCAGCAGGGTAATGCGTACATCGAACCCCGCACTTAATGCGCTCTTGCAAGCAAAAGTTCTTGCTGGTGAAAAAAGAGGTATTGAGACAAGGCTGAACATTAACTCTCAATTCAATCAGCTTAAGATACCTGCATGGGAGCTTTGCAGAATTATTGGCAATGTAATAGATAATGCAATTTATGCCTTGGAAAACATTTCAGGAGATAAATATATACAGATTGATTTATATGAAGATATCAAAACATACTACTTCCGAATAAAAGATAATGGTTCTGGAATCCCTAAAGAGATTATATGCAAAATTTTTGAAGCAGGTTTTACAACAAAAGATAATAAAGGTGAAGGAATGGGGCTTGCCATCACAAAAGAAACCTTAATCAAGTATGGCGGTAATATAAAAGTATATGTTGATAATTGTGAAACTATATTTGAAGGCCAAATACCAAAATGAATTTTGGGCACATAGAAACGACATTTATCGCTATATAATGTATTATACGGTAGCTATCTATTATATGAGAAATAAAAATCTAATATAATGAATTCTAGAAGTATATATAAAGGTTTTTTGAAAGGGGGAAAATAACTGTGGATATATTTAGCTTCATTACGCAAATTAGTGTAATCCAAGGCCTAGTTCTAATTATTGGTGTTATTTTGGTAATAGTAGAGATGTTCCATCCAGGTTTTGGTGCTCCTGGAATCACCGGCTCAATTCTCATCGTGATTGGAATAGTACTTATAGCAAAAACATTCCAACAAGCTTTGATTTTAATAATCCTTATATTAGCTGTATTGGGAATAGCATTAAGTATCATCCTTCACTCAGCTACCAAAGGAAAATTATCAAGGTCACCACTTATTCTAAAACACGAACAACAGAAAGAAACTGGCTATATTGGGATAGAAGATCTTGAGTTTTTCCTTGGCAAAGAAGGAATCAGTTCTACTGTTTTAAGGCCATCCGGGGTAGCCGACTTTGATGGTGTAAAAATTGATGTAGTATCAGAAGGAGCATTTATTCCTCAAAATAGAAAAGTTAAGGTAATAAAAGTAGTTGGTAGGAGTATACTTGTTAGGGAATTATAATTGTATGTTTTATTATTTATTATCAGTTTTTTAAATTAATATAAGTTTACTAATAAAAAGGAGGATTTTTATGAATTCAAATTCAATAGGTTTAATCATTATCATTGGAGCAATTGCATTGTTTTTTGCCTTGTTTTTCAGCCTAGTGCCTGTAGGTCTATGGATCTCCGCACTGGCTGCAAATGTAAAAGTAAGTATTTTCAATCTTATAGGTATGAAACTAAGAAGGGTAAAGCCCGATAGAATTGTAATTCCCCTTATAAAGGCAATTAAAGGAGGAATCAATCTTAATGTTAACCAACTAGAAGCTCACTACCTTGCCGGAGGAAATGTTGATACAGTAGTAGATGCTCTTATAGCTGCACACAGAGCCAACATGGATCTTCCCTTTGAAAGGGCTGCAGCTATTGATCTTGCAGGTCGAAATGTTTTAGAAGCGGTTAAAATGAGTGTAAACCCTAAGGTTATCGAAACCCCAAATGTGTCTGCAGTTGCAAAAGATGGAATTGAGCTTTTGGCTAAAGCCAGAGTAACTGTAAGAGCAAACCTTGACAGACTAATCGGTGGAGCCGGCGAGACTACTGTACTGGCGAGGGTCGGTGAGGGTATTGTAACAACTGTAGGTAGCGCATTTTCACATAAAGAAGTACTTGAAAATCCAGATAAAATATCTCAAACAGTACTTTCAAAAGGTCTGGATGCAGGAACAGCTTTTGAAATCCTGTCAATTGATATAGCAGACGTCGATGTTGGTAGAAACATAGGCGCTCAGCTTCAAACTCTTCAGGCTGAAGCTGATAAAAATATAGCACAGGCTAAAGCGGAAGAAAGAAGGGCTATGGCCGTTGCTAAAGAACAGGAAATGAAAGCCGCAGTCCAAGAGATGAGAGCAAAGGTTGTTGAAGCTGAAGCTAGCGTACCACAAGCACTGGCCTATGCATTAAAGGAAGGAAAGATTGGCGTAATGGATTATTATAATTTACAGAATGTAATAGCTGATACCCAGATGAGGGATACCATATCTAAAGTAGGTAAGCCTGAAGTTCCAGAAAGTATTGAAAATAAAGCATAATATGAATTACGTTCTGGAAACAATTGATACAAAATCATATTATGCACCTGACGTTTTATCCAATAAAGGAGTGAGACTATTTTGAAGGGAATGAATTATTTTATGCCTCTAGCAATGGGGGCTAATAAACTTGATCCCACAGATCCTAATATTTTGAAGGCTATAGCTGGTGAAATGATTAAATCAAATAGCAATTTCGCTGTTTCAGAGAACTCGTCTGAAAATTCAACTACACCAGAGGACTTAGCTACAGTTCAAGCCATACCTAAAAAGACTGATGCACCTAGTAATTCAGGTGTATTGAATAATTTAAGTGCATCGAAAAATTTAGGTGTATCGAAGAACACAAATGTACCTAATGAAATAAATATAGTTTCAGATTTAATTAATAACAACTTAGTACAAGGATTCATAATGTCAGAAATACTTGGTTCCCCTAAGGCAAAAAAATCGAGAGGTAATACTATATGGAAATCAAGGTTCTGATTATTGATGATGATGAAGGTATGCGATTAGTATTAAAAAAAATAATAAATAAAACTGAAGGTTTTGAATTGGTTGGTGAGGCTGATAGCGGGGAAACCGGCTTTAGCCTCGCTGAAGCCCTTTGCCCCCAAATAGTC
Source organism: Bacillota bacterium (assembly GCA_023391425.1). Classification (GTDB taxonomy): domain Bacteria; phylum Bacillota; class Clostridia; order Acetivibrionales; family DSM-1351; genus Ruminiclostridium. The sequence continues at coordinate 29,097 of JAEWAX010000140.1, forward strand.
TTTTTAGATGTGGAAATGCCCTGTATGGGTGGTATTGAGTGTGCAAAAAAAATTATTGATATTGCTCCTAAGACCTTTATCATTTTTGCAACTGCACACGAAAACTATATGTCGGAAGCTTTTGAGGTTTATGCATCTGATTATCTGATAAAGCCCTTTAAAATTGATAGAATACGTACTACACTCGAACGTATTAAAGAAATTTTTATAAATAAGAATGAATTTATGCCAAAACACTCCACATACAATAAGGATAGCCTTGCTAAGCTTGTAATTAAAAATAAGGAAGGTACTAGCTTCATTGATTGTAAAGATATTATTTTTATTGAGCGTGAAAAAAACAATACAATAATTCATATTGTCAATGAAAGAATAACATCATCCGAAAGTTTAAGTAAGATTGAGGAGCGTTTAGACAAATCACTTTTCTTTAGGAGTCACAAATCTTATATAATTAACCTTTCGATGATCAGCAAAATTTGCCCTTATGGGCGCTGGACATATATTATCAAACTCAAGAATACCGACAAAGATGCACTTCTAACGCATGATAGATATGAATATTTAGAAAAGTTATTTCGTATATAGTTCAAATTTATCTTGTCCGAAGTATATAAATCAACTAAAAAGACCGTGACTCAGGGATTATCTCTAATAAGAGGCATACTCATACATCTTGGACCTCCACGGCCTCTGGACAACTCATAGGAATCAAACTCAAGAACTTCAATGTTATTCTTTCTAAGTACATTATTTGTTATTTGATTTCGATTGTAGCAGATGACTTTTCCTGGAGAAACTGCTAGGGTATTACTACCATCGCTCCACTGCTCTCTGCTGGCTGCGATGCGGTCACCGTCCCCACATCTTATAAGATTTACCGCTGACAAATTCAGATGTTCCTTCAATATAGATGGTAAATCTCTATGTTCATATTTGATATTAAGCTCTTTACTTCTTCCTCTGGTAATACTATAAACATCTAACGGTTCCTCAATACCCGGATATATGGTAAACTGGTCATAATCAACCATGGTAAATACAGTGTCTAAGTGCATATAAGCCCTTGTTTTAGGTATATCAAATGCAAGTACTGTATTAAAACAATCTTCCGAATTAAAAAGATTTTGAGCTACTCTTTCAACAGCTATTGAACTGGTTCTATCACTAATCCCTATAGCCACAACCTTATCTGAAAGAACTAATATATCTCCACCCTCTATTGGATGTGTTTTATCTCTGTTATACCATCTAGGTACATTTTTAAACCTAGGATGATAATTAAAAATATATTTAGCGAATATAGTTTCTCTGTTTCTAGTCTCATTTGACATAACATTTAAAGAAATTCCTTTCCCTATAGCTGCAAATGGATCTCTTTGAAAAAACATATTTGGTATCGGATCAAGATAGAAAGGATAAGGATTCTTAACCATATCACCTAGTGATTTTGGTTTAATATGTTTTAAATCTTCCTGTCTGACACCAGCGATACATTTTTCTACAAACTCCTTTGAAGAAAAAGCACTGAAAAGCTCTTTTACTGCTTCTTGGAGCCCTTGCGTAACAACTTTTCCTTCTACCATAAATTCCATTAAAAAATCTTCCCTGACTATTGGATCTTTTAAAATATCAGCCATTAAATCAGTAAGATAAAGAACTTCTACTCCTTCACTTCTGAGAATCTCAGCAAACTGATTATGTTCTCTTCGAGCCTGTTCCAAATATACTATTTCATCAAATAAAAGCCTTCTTAAGTAATCCGGAACTATATTTTCTACTTCGGCACCAGGGCAGTGAAGAAGAACTGTTTTTAACTTACCAATTTCACTATATACAGAAATACTTTTGTCTAAAGGCATATATACCTCCATTAAATTGTTATGTAAAATGATTATACTTTTAGAATACTTTTTTAAACATTCCCTATATATAGTTCTCTTTATAAAGTTTGATTATTCCAAATAAACTCCTTACGTCTAACTTTTATTTTATCTTATGGTTTTATGCATCTGCACAGCAATTAGTTCATATTATATTATGAACTAATGTCAAGGAGTTCATAATTATCACTAAGAATTATTATGACTTACAAAAATGAACTATAACACTATACACATTACTTTGGATAGAATACTCTAAACAAATACAAAATTAATTTATTATAATTAATAACACCTGATAGCTTGTAAAAATAATTGATTGAGGTTATCTATATGGCAGTTGCACCACCTATGTTACAAATTGGAGATACTATTGGAATAGTTACGTTAGGAAGCCCACTAAGCAAAGAGGTAATTGATCAAAGAATCTCATACCTACAAAGCTTTGGCTATAATACTGTCGTTGGAACGTACGTTTACTCAAGTACTGGTTTTTTAGCTGGCACAGATCAGCAAAGAGCCTCAGATTTGATGAGTATGTTTCAGAACAAGGATGTAAAGGCTATCCTACCTGTTAGAGGGGGCGTGGGAGTGGCTGGTATCCTTCCTTATTTAGATTATAATATTATAAGAGAAAACCCTAAAATTATTAGCGGCTATAGTGATATTACAGTTTTATTAAATACACTATATCAATTAACAGATTTAATAACCTTTCAAAGCCTTTTACTTATTGATTTTAATTCTATGACACCGTTATACAATTTCAATCAATTTTTTTCAGTCACATCATCAGCTGCATCTCCAAAACAAATTCTAAACCCTCCTGATATACCTCTTGTGAGCAGAGTAATGGGTAACGTCACTGGTGTTTTGGTAGGTGGAAATTTAACATCATTTATTGGGACTTTAGGAACTCCATATGAAACAGATACTCGAGGTAAAATTCTTTTAATTGAGGATACACATGAGCCAATAAGTATCGTTTATCGATACATAAATCATTTAAAACTGGCAGGTAAATTGAGTGATTGTATTGGGATAATTATGGGAGAATGTACTGGTTGCTTTGACAATTACAACACATCGTATGAGGACCTTATTAATTATGTGATGGTACCCTTAGGCAAACCACTTATGACAAACCTTACAACAGCACATGGGTACTATAAGGCTGCTTTGCCAATCGGCGCAAGAATTAATCTTAATACAATAAATAATACTATAACCATACTTGAGCCTACTGTTGTGTAATATTTGAGAAACTTATAGTTACCCTTTTAGCAAAACAAAGTCAAGTTCGTTTAACTATAGACGTAAGGAACTTGACTTTTTACACTTCACTGAAAATAGTTTAGATTCTTTCCCTCTCTTCAAAATGTGTATGAAGAAGTTTATGCGCCTTTTCTCCAAAGGGTTCTCCAAGATAATTTTTATATAGTTCGAGTATTTCCTGATTCTCATGAGATTTTCTAATTTTTTTACTTCTGTCTTCTTCATAAATGGCTTCTCTACGTTTCTTGATAATCTCATCATTACCATGATGGTAAGGTTGTCCGCCTCCAGCTACACACCCACCGGGACAAGCCATGATTTCGATAGCATGATAATTTGCTTTTCCATCCCTGATATCCTCCAGTATATGGCGTGCATTTCCAAGACCACTGGCGATTCCGATGTTTAGCTCCTGATCACCTATTTTTACAGTAGCCTTTCGAACACCCTCCATTCCTCTTAGTTCCTCGAACTCAACATTTTCAAGAGATTTACCAGTAATCCACTCGGATGCTGTGCGTAATGCTGCCTCTATAACTCCTCCAGCCGAGCCGAATATCACAGATGCTCCAGTTGTTTCTCCTAAAGGACTATCAAATTCACTGTCCGGCAACATGGTAAATTCTATTCCTGCTTCCCTAATCATTGCTCCAAGCTCACGAGTTGTTACTACAATATCCACATTATTATTTTCATCCTTTGTCAACTCAGGACGTTTAGCCTCAGCTTTTTTTGCTATACATGGCATAACGGATACCATTACGATGTTATCTGGATCTATTCCCTTCTTTTGCGCATAATAAGTTTTCGCAATAGTTCCTAGCATAATGTGAGGTGATTTGCAAGTTGATGGAACATGGATTAACTCTGGAAATTGGTGTTCAATAAACTTTACCCATGCAGGGCAGCAATTTGTCAATATAGGAAGATTTTTATTGTTTTTGAGACGATATATTAGCTCGGAAGCTTCCTCCATAATGGTGAGGTCTGCACCGAAATCGGTATCAAATACAGCATCGAACCCCATCCGTTTTAGTGCTGTTACCATTTTACCAGTGACAATCGTCCCTGCTTCCATTCCAAATAGTTCCCCCAGTGCAACACGAATTGCAGGAGCAGTCTGTACAATTACATACTTATCAGGATCGTTTATTGCCTCCCATACTTTATCGCAATGATAAGCTTCGGTTAGAGCTGCTGTCGGACAAACCTGTACACATTGTCCGCAGTATGTGCAGGAGGATTCAACCATTGGTATGTTAGCAAATGGGCCAACAAAGGCTTCAAATCCCCGGCCAATGCCTGAAAGAATTCCACAGGTTTGTACCTCATTACAGGCAGTTTCACAGCGCCTGCAGTAAATACACTTATTTGCATCTTTTACTATAGCATCACTGGACATATCCTTGGGATAGCTCATTCTTTCACCTTCCCAACGGATTTCTCTTACATTGAGTTCTTCAGCAAGGGCTTGAAGCTCACATTCCAGATTTTTGGGACATGTAAAGCATTCATTTGGGTGGTTAGACAGAAGTAGTTCTACTGCCATCCTTCTAGCTGAGATAGCCCGTCTGGTATCTGTCCGTACCGCCATCCCTTCCTGCACTTTGGTAACACAGGAGGGTACAAGCTTGTTTCTGTTAAACCTTTGGTCTACTGCTTCTACCATGCAAACCCTACAGGAAGCGGTTTTGTTATACAATTGAAAATTATGCAAATCCAGATGGCAAAGCGTTGGGATTTTTACCCCTGCCTTATGTGCTGCCTCAAGGATTGTTATTCCTTCAGTGACGTCCAGCTCCTGTTCATTAATACGTATATGCACGGTTTTTTTATTTACATTATCATTCTGGTTTTCGCTCATTTTTTCACCGCCGTTTTATGATTTCATGCCTACTTTATTTTTGGGAACAAACTTCCCTTCTCCATGTGGATGATCTACATCTTTCACGAAATCTAAATATTCATTCCAAAAGTGTTTCATAGTACTAAGAACTGGGTTAGGGGCTGTTTGGCAAAGTCCACACAATGCGCTGTCCTTGACCATATATGTCAGTTGCTTCATTGCATCCAAATCCGCCATCGTAGCTTTTCCTGATGTTACCTTGACAAGCATTTCAAAAAGTCTTTTAGTACCAATACGGCCTGGACCACATCTTCCACATGCCTCATCCATTGTAAACTCAAGATAAAACTTGGCTATGTTAACCATATTATCGTCTTCATCCATGACAATCATGCCGCCAGAGCCCATCATAGTACCTATAGCCAGAAGGCCGTCATAGTCAATAGGTGTATCAAGATTTTCCTCAGTAATGACACCACCGGAAGGACCTCCTGTTTGCACTGCTTTAAACTTTTTCCCGTGGGGTATCCCACCTCCGATGTCAAAAATAATTTCACGAAGGGTCGTTCCCATCGGTATTTCTACCAACCCTACATTATTTATTTTACCCGCAAGAGCAAAGACCTTTGTGCCCTTGCTTTTCTCAGTACCCATAGCCGCAAACCACTCTGCTCCCTTAACCATAATTACCGGAACATTGGCGAAGGTCTCGACATTATTTACACAGGTCGGATGTCCCCAGTAGCCCTCTTCAGCAGGATATGGCGGCTTATAATTCGGCTCTCCCCTCTTGCCCTCACAGGAGTTTATTAGCGCTGTTTCTTCTCCGCATACAAAGGCACCTGCCCCGTATTTGAGTTTAATATCAAAGTTGAAGCTTGTTCCAAAAATTCCTTTCCCTAAAAGCCCCATTTCTCTTGCCTGCTGTAATGCTATAGTCAGCCTGTGAATTGCCAAGGGATATTCTGCACGAATATAAACAATTCCCTTATCAGCACCAATTGCATATGCACCAATAGCCATAGCCTCTATCACACTATGGGGATCTCCTTCCAAAATACTTCTATCCATGAAAGCACCCGGATCTCCTTCATCAGCATTACAAATAATAAACTTTTCTTCATCTCTCTGCTTTCTGGTAATCTCCCACTTTAGTCCTGTTGGAAATCCTCCGCCTCCACGTCCGCGTAGTCCTGACTTTTTCACGGTTTCAACAACTTCATCCCCAGTCATTTGAGTGAGTGCTCTTCCCAGAGCTTCATAACCACCCATTGCAATATATTCATTGATATCCTCCGGATTAATCAACCCGCAGTTTCTTAGTGCAACACGATGCTGCTTTTTATAAAAAGTCATATCTTCCTGAGTATAGACTTTTTCTTTTTTCTGCGGGTCTACATACAAAAGCCTTTCTAATCTGTTGCCTTTCACAATATGTTCGTCTATAATATCTTTTGCATCTTTGGCTCCCACACGGACATAGAATACATTATCAGGTTCAATCTTAACGATAGGTCCCTGTTCGCAAAAGCCAAAGCACCCTGTCCTAATTACCTTAACTTTCTCTGTCAATCCTCGGGCTTTCAAAATCACTTCCAGGTTTTTGACGACTTTATCGCTATCGCTTGAAATGCAACCAGTGCCACCGCAGACCAAAATATTTTTATTTGTCTCCGTAGTACCTCTATGTTGTCTTATCTTAATTTGTCCAGAGGCTTCCTGCTTTACTTTATTTAGCTCCGCTAGGGATCTTATCTGCATACTGTACCTCCTTCTGGCGATATACATTTAAAATATCATCAATATCCTCTACCTTCACTCTACCGTAAACCTTATCATCCACCATAACAACAGGTGCAAGGCCGCAAGCACCTATACATCGGACATCCTTAATTGTAAATAACCCATCCTCCGTTGTTTCATTAGCTTCAATACCAAGCTTTTCTTTAAAACTTTTAACGATTTTATCTGCTCCCCTCACAAAACAGGCCGTTCCCATGCAAACACTGATAGTGTGTTTTCCGCTAGGTTTTGTTGTAAAATAGGAATAAAAACTGACTACACCATAAACCTCTGCACCGGGGATACCTAGCTTTCGTGCAACGAAGAGCTGCACATCTCTCGGTAGATATCCAAAAATGCCTTGAGCTTTATGAAGTATTTCAATCAGCGCACCCTTAGTTGTCTCAAGACTATCAATAAAAGCCTCAAGCTCATTATACTTTTCCTTCGGAAATTCTCGTCCGGAAGGTTGCATTACATCGATTTCCTGAGGTTTTGTCATAATTAATCACCAACTTTTCAAATTACTTAGAATATTTAAAATATGTTCATGAATAATCATTCCAAAGAAGTTTAAGTTTAATGCATTTTATATATAAAAAAGCCAGTGGTGATTTCAAAATGGAATCTATAAAATAGACACAAAAGAAGTATTTATATATGCTGTTTCTTTGGGAATACTATATAAAACACTATAGGAGTTACTGATAATAAATATGAACAACCCACAAATATCTGGAACTGATAAAAACATGATCAATACGCAAAGATATAAAACCAATAAAAATATGAATGATATACAGCGATATGGAACAGATAGAGGTATGAACGATATGCAAAGATACGGAATAGATAGACCAGGTCGTTTAAAGGAAGTGCTGCTGCATAGCCCAGAGTATTCCATAAGAAGAGTAAATGAGAACAATCTTCAGTTTTACCTTTTTGACAAGGTACCTGATTATAATCGTTTTATTGATGAACACTATGCCTACCATAAGCTTTTGACAGATAATGGAGTTGAAGTTCATGAATTATCTAATCTTATAGTCAATAATAGGGAATTAATGTCCTACCTCGTCAATTTGATATACTTAAACGACATAGCGGTCATAACAAGCAAAGGGGCAATATTATCATCAATGTGTCCTGGTGGTCGTCAATATGAAGAAATCGTTGTTAGAGAAGCACTGACAGCTCTTTCAATTCCAATCCTGCATGACGTTGAGCCAGGGGAACAATTCGAAGGCTTTATTTCCTTGTTTCCTGATACTATCTTTGTAGCAGATACAGAACGACATTCTAAGGAATCGGCTGAACGTTTTTTTCTTTTTGCCCTACAGCATTTTCAATATATAGTTTATGCAGAAATACCGCAAGAAAGGCGTTTTATGCATCCAGACATGATATTCAACATGATATCAGATCGATTGGGGTTAGTTTTTCCTCCAGCCTTTCTTAATTGCTGGCTTATCACAAAAAACGGTCGACAAAAAATCGATTTTATATCTTGGATGAAAAAGAGAACTATTGAACTAATTCCGATATCTGATGAAGAGCAACAGAAATGGGGTACATCGTTTATTTCTCTAGCACCTAACCATATTATTAATTACGATATTTCTCTAAAACCTGCGACCCAGAAAGTATTGGAATCACTAGGAGTTCATTCTACACAATTTCATCCTGAGGCTTTGCTAGCCGGCGGTGGTAGCCTTAGATGTTTAACTCTACAAATTTTAAGAGAATAAGTATTATTTGTAAAATCCCTCAATAATCACCAAATACCATAGACAACTAATTTTTTTACAATATTTAACATTCTCGAACCATTCAAACCTGTATCAACGATAGTTGCTATCTGTTGTATTATAATTAAAATTTTAGGAGGACCTAAACAATGCTTACAGAAAAGTTTTTTGAAGTAAAAAATAAGGAAGGAGTTGTATCTATCGTATCCTGGGGTAATGCTGAGCCCCACGTTGTTAACACTTGGAATTTATATCTAAATGTGACATCCGACGAAAGGCTTTTAATTCCTGCTGCTGGAATGCGAAGAACACAAAAAAACGTAGAGCAAAATGATAAAGTAAAGCTCACTTTAGGTAGTAAAGAAGTTATGGGTTATAACTACCCAGGAACCGGCTTCTTGATTGAAGGAACCGCAAAATTCATTGAATCAGGTTTAGAATTTGATATGATGAAAGAAAAATTTCCTTTTCTAAGTAGGGTGTTAGAAATAACTGTAACATCTGCAACTCAAACACTTTAGAAATGGTATTTTCAGGATAACCCATATGGCAAATAAACCTTTGAGATATACTGCAAGATTACTCTGCATATTTCTCAAAGGTTTATTTATCAAACTTTCAACTAAGCAACGAACCTGCCATCTGACTACTAATTGAAATACTCCTCCATCAACCTATCAATAGCCTTCTGCATCTCAATCTTTTCACCGTATAATATATTTAATTTTTCATAGTTATCGCAAAACTTATTAATTTCCTCTTCTACAACCTTCAAGTTGCCCTCCAACTCTTCTATTTGTTTTTCTATGTTCAGTTTCCCCCAATCAGTATTGTAGGTTTTTGCAGACTCAGGTATTTTCTTTTTATTTGCTTTTAATATCTTGTTCTCATCGCAAAAATTTTCAGTTACTGACGCATTCTTAAGCTGCATTGATTTTTCTTTATAGTATTCATAATTGCCGTCATAAAATCTAAGATAGCCTTTGGATAGTTCTACCACTCTGCTTGCTATATTATTTAAAAAATATCTATCATGAGATACAAATAACAATGTACCTTTAAATGCTTTTAAGTAATCCTCTAATTCTTCCCTTGAATCAATATCTAAATGGTTTGTAGGTTCATCCAAAATTAGAAAATTAACTTCATTATACATAAGCACAGCTAGCTTAAGTCTGCTTCTTTCACCACCAGATAGTGTTCCGACCTTTTTAAATACCATTTCCCCTAAGAACATATATTTTGCAAGATATTCTCTTGCCTTTCCTTCACTTATTGCTATCTCTTCTCTAAAGCATTCTAATATGGTCTTATTCTCATTCTCAAAGAATATATTCTGAGGCAAATATCCGAGTTTTATAGAACTCCCCAACGAGGCAAATCCATCATCTGCCTCCTCAATTCCTAATAGAATTTTCAGCATGGTTGATTTTCCACAACCATTTACACCTATCAATGCTACAGCTTCACCACTTTTTATTAACAACTCAACTTTATTGAGGAGAACTTTCTGACCGTAGCTCTTACACAACTTCTTAATTATCACAACATCATTTCCAGACCTGACAGCATTATTTACATTGATACTAATGCTCTCTCTTTCAAGTACGGGTTTATCTATTCTTTGGACCTTATCCAAAAGCTTTTGCATACTGGCTGCCCTTTTGAAAAATTTACTGTTATCCCCCCTCATTCCCCAATCTCTCAGCTGATCAATAGACTTTTCCATAGCTTTAATCTTTTTATTCTGATCTAAAAAGGCACTCATCTGAAGTTGTAGCTGTCTTTCCCTTTCTTTTACAAAATTTGTATAATTGCCATCGTAGCTCTTTGATGCCCTATCCTCTATTTCAATTATCTTGGTCACTACATTATCTAAGAAGTATCTGTCGTGAGATACTATTATTACTATACCTTTGTAATCTTTTAGGTATGCTTCAAGCCATTCCATAGTATCTAAATCCAAATGATTGGAGGGTTCATCCAATAATAAAATATCAGGATTTTGAAGCAGTATTTTTCCAAGGATTATTGTGGTTTTTTCGCCACCGCTTAATTGCGAAAACAATTTTTCCTTGAACTTATCATTAATCTTAAGTCCAGTACAAACTTTACTTAACTTCTCTTCTTGTTCATAGCCACCCAAGTTCTCATACAGACTCTGAAGTTTTGAATACTTATTTAATAATCTCTCCATATTGGATTCATCAACGGTTGCAAGCTGTTTTTCCAACAATTCTAATTCCTTCTGTAAGCTATCAGCCTTTTCAAAAGCTGAATTCAATACATCAATAACCGTAAAGCTATCAGGGTAAATTGGTATCTGCTCAAGATAGCCTAATGTTGCCCCCTTTTTTATTGACAGCATACCATTCTCATACCCTTCAATACCCATAATTATTTTTAAAAGTGTACTTTTTCCACATCCGTTACTGCCTACTATACCCACTTTCTCAGAGGTCTGCACCTCAAAGGTAATATCTTCTAGAACCATAGTTGCTCCATAATACTTTTGTATTTTGTTTAAGGCTAATTCAATCATTATAATCTCCTCCTATTATTTCTTCATTTTTAGTCATTCTAAGCTTTAGCAGTAGGAATATCATTACTCTGCAATTCACTGCATAAAAATAAGCCCACTGTCTGATGCTCCCTAATAGATAACTATTAGATGAGCTAGACAATAAAAGGCTTATGGAAGTAGGTGTATCCTATGTAAAAAACAAAAGACTCAAGGCATAAACCCTGAGTCTTAGAAAATCTTGATTAATTAGCAATATTATTTCATATATAGTGAAAGCTGCTAATCGAAAGATACAGAATCATGGATTATACAATAGTCAGTACTTATTCTAAAAAAGGACGCACTTCTCCCTCTGAAAGCTGAAATTGCGCTTTTAGAAATGGCGCTACTGTATTTCCATTGTTTATTCAAAGAAACCACATCTATACTAACTATATTTGCCATGATCTACCCTCCTTTTAACGTAATTAAATGAATTATACCTCAAAACTTGGTAATTTACAATGTTTTTTTAGACGTCTAAATAAAATTCTTATAATCATTCCAATTTCTTTTTAACAGTTCAGGAGTATCTAATCCATAAGGGCAATGATTTTTACAATTATTACAATGATTACAGTCATCCACTCTTTTCATCTTTTCCTGCCATTCTTCATTTAAATATACAGAAGTTGGTGCCCTTCTTACCATCAAGGACATTCTTGCCGAGGTTGGAATATCGATGTTTGCAGGACATGGCAGACAATAGCCACAGCCTCTGCAAAACTCTCCTCCGAGTTCCTTTTTGTCATGCTCAATAATATTCGCTAACTCCTGATTCAAAACAGGGGGATTTTCAATATATGAGATGAATTCATTGAGCTCTGCCTCCCTTTGCACACCCCAAATAGGCAGTACATTGTCATACTGAGCTAAATATGCATAAGCTGCTGCTGAATTAGAAATAAGTCCTCCAGATAATGCCTTCATAGCAATAAAGCCAATTTCATATTTATTGCATTTATTTACTAATTCAATTTCCTCATCTGTTGCTAAATAACTGAATGGGTATTGAATTGTTTCATATAAACCTGATTCAGCTGCTTCTATGGCTACTTTAATTTTATGATTTGTAATACCTATATGACGAATCTTTCCTTTATCCTTTGCTTCAAGCATTGCTTCATACATTCCATTACCATCACCCGGTTTTGGACAAAAAGCAGGATTATGAAATTGAAAAATATCTATATACTCTGTTTTTAGCATTTCTAGAGATGTGTTTAACTGTTCCCAGAAATCTTTTACATTAGTAGCCATTGTTTTTGATGCAATATAAATTTTATCGCGGACATCACTAAGAGCATAACCTATTTTTTCTTCACTGTCTGTGTAAAACCTTGCAGTGTCAAAAAAATTAATTCCACTGTAATATGCCTTTCTCAGTATAATTTTTGCTTCTTCCTTGCTAATACGTTGAATTGGCAAGGCACCAAACCCATTTTTATTAACACAAATGCCTGTCTTCCCTAATGTTACTTTAACCATCATTTCTTTCCCTTCTAAATACAAATAATAGAAACATTAATACTTTACCCAAATTATACCATAAAGTCTGTAAATTAATAACTACGACAATTGATTTATTGAAAACAAAGAAGATTTATTCATACTTCCCCTTTACTTTCGTTGCAACATAAAGATTTACTAACGATAGTGCTGCAGCTAGAAAGAATATATACTGTGGTCCCCAAACACTCCAAACAATTCCGCCCAAGTATGCACATATTATTGAAACGAAATGGTCCATGCTTACTCCAAGAGAAAGCGTTGGTGTAATATCTGCTGCATCTATAGCTATAGAACGTAAATAAATAGTTCTAACCATACCAAACTGTGTAGACATTTTATCCAGAATAACCAAAACATAGGTTAGCATAACTGGAATACCAACTAATGCAAGTTTACCTGCGACAAAACCTGCACTCATTAGGCCATATAGCAGGTATACAACAATATATGACAGTGCATCTGCATATAGGATAGTCTTAATACCAAATCTGTCAAGCCATCTTCCAACTGCGGGGATAAAGATGGTTCCTATTAACGAACCCGCAATACCTAAAATTGCAATTGTGTCGGCTTTTTTGTTTAATATTTCTATCAACACCCAGGGTCCATATACTATCATCATCTGTTTTTGAACACCAAACATAACAACAAGAATATAATAGTATTTATATTGTTTTCTAAAAATAAAATTTAACTTCTTTTGATTATGTATATCACTACTTTTATTTATTCGTTGCAAAAAAATTAAAAGAATAAGTACAAAAGTTAATACAAATGCGGATGTTAAGAAAATCCATTTAATTTTTGATGTAAAACTAAAGAATCCTGTTTTAAATCCAATAAATACCAACACACTTGCCAACATAGCAAACCCCGTATAAACTCCTTTATATTGGCCCATCCGCTTACCAATATTGTCATCCTTTATAAGAGACATACCTATACTATCTTGAAGAGGCATAAATAAATGCTGTCCCATGGAATTTATAAAAATAAAAACCAGCATTACCGCAAATGTTGGAGTAAACAGTCCAAGTACGGTTATGCCTATTATACTAAGTATCTGAGCAATAATAGATATCTTGATGTCAGATAAAAAGGATAAACCAGCAACAACGAATATCAGAATAAGTCCAGGTAGTTCTCTAGGGAACTCTATTGCACCCCTTTGATATGCTGTCACGTTATAAGCATCCTTAAAATAGTTAGATATTACATCACCGCTCAGTCCCAACCCAAATGCAGTAAGCGCGATGATGAAGAAATAAACAAGTAAGCTCTTACTTATTTTCTTTGACTTTATTTGTTTTATCATGTAAGTCGTCCCCTTAAATTTATATTTGCACGAGAAAAAATTGCTCCAGCTGCTTATTAAGGCTATATACCATAGAAAGAGTACTCTCCATTTTTCTCCCTTGATACAAATGGAATATTTTTAAGAGCATTCTCAGAGTTATCAATAACTCCCTGCAAAATTACTCTAGTAAGATCCGGAACGTCGGGAGATTTAACAGCTTCATATATGTCCATGAAAAGTGCCTCACTGTTTTCCCTGTTATCAGAATTTGGGGTTCCGGATACATAGTCCATTAAAAATACTGCGTACCAATCCTTTAGATTAAATCGAACACCTACTAGTTTTGTAGGTTGTGCAACAACAGTTGTCTCCTCTAAAAGTTCTCGACGCAATGCATCCTGTGGAGTTTCCTTCATTTTTACATATCCGCCAGGGATAATAAGCTTACCCTTTCCTGCACCATAGGTATGCCTTACCAATAAAACTTCATTTCCCTTCAGAACAACTCCACCAACAGACTGGCACCAGTTTGTATTTTCTTCGTGATTTGTATTCAAAATATGCCTCCATATATTATTAATGTGTTTAATAAACTAGTCCTTTACCAAACAAAAATATAGCACGAAAATTCAGAGTATGCAAACCAAATTCTAAAGATTTGGACATTATTTAGAGTCTATATGGCGAGCATATCGAAGCCGGTGAGATTTTAACGAAATTTTAAATTCTCAGTATCTTTGGCAATAATCCCGTAAGTTCCACATCCATAAAAAATGCTGTTTGAAATATCTATTCCCTTTGATAAATCAAAATTCAGCGCACCTCCTGGTTCCACATAATTTCTATTTTACCATAACATGTAATACTTTGTAATTGCTTATTTTAGCCAATAACTGAAGAAAAGCCCCTTAACCATTCATATCAGGTTAAGGGGCTTGGCCCACCACAAAATACACAATATATCAAATTAAAATCCATGCATAAATTCCTCACATGCTGTACTAATAAGTTAATATCGGAAGTTCTCACTGGGAAACTCAGATATTACCCTCAAAAATTCACATATTGGAAATGAAAGTGGTTATGTGGACCAGTTTATTAGTTCTTATTTACACAAATAAGCGCCCCATATGCAGCTCGATCTAATCTTTCTGAAAAACTTCATTAGGTAACTTAATTAGCTGCAAATGTAATATTGGTAGCAAACCATTTATATTTTCAATACATTTCTGAACTTCGTGCTTTTGCTCCTCTTGGGATAAGTGACTATCAAGCATTGGGCTTCTTATATAATTAATAAACGCATTCTTTTCAATGTCAGCCAGCTCTTTAAGCTTTACTAACATATCCTTTGCTACAGTTAGTGGTACACCTATATCAATAAAGTATTTAAGAAATTTGCAGACTGTCATGCTGTAAGCCGGAAACATTGTATTACTCTTGTCTGTAGAGATAATTATGCGGAGATTAATCAAGTCGTTTATGTGTTCGTCACTAAAACCAATCCCCTTGATTTGTGATATGCTAACTGGATTTTGATCAATGCCATAAGGTAATAATTTATTTACAGATTCGAGTATCTGCAAGCCAAATTCATTTACTATATTTGTGTCATAGTTTACCAATTTCTTTATTTGATTTAACGTAAAATCAGCATTTTTCATTTTTTCTACAAACTTTAATTTCTCAATAAATTCTTCATCATAATATGCCATATTCTTCGCTGATTTTTGCGGTAACGGCAAAATGCCCTCCTTAATATAAAAATTAATTGTAGCTCGAGTCATGTTAGTTAATTTTTCAAGCTCCCTCATTGGAATCATTTTCTTAATCTCGGATTTGTTCTTCACGCTATCACCCCATCAACGAAAGTGTAAACTAAAGCTTTTTACTTGTCAAATAAAAACTCATTGAAATATATATTGACACATATTGAAAATATAATCATAATATGTATAAAGTATAACTTTATACTTTATACTGTGTGCTTATTGGAGAACTTATGAAATG
This sequence comes from Bacillota bacterium, assembly GCA_023391425.1. GTDB lineage: Bacteria > Bacillota > Clostridia > Acetivibrionales > DSM-1351 > Ruminiclostridium. The sequence continues at coordinate 45,013 of JAEWAX010000140.1, forward strand.
GGGTTATTTATATGAAATATAAAGCTGAAACTTTTGATTATTTACAATACTTATTCAATACGACAGGCTGGAATGACCATCAATTGCATTGTGTAATTAACTTTGAGTCAAAGATTGATTCATCAGTTATGGAAAAGGCAGTTGAAGTATTGATCAAAACTATACCTATATTATCAAGAGTCTACAAACACAACGAAGGCAATGCATATTGGGAGGATTCATGTATTCTACATAAATCAGAGTATTTTTATGTTGTAGAAAATTATCAAGACTTTGAAGCTTTTACTTTTTCTAAAACAAATGAAGAGTTTGGCCCACAAATTAAAATTTGCTTGCTGCAATCTAAAAAAGATTCACTTTCAATTGTGCTTAACCATATGGTTACTGATGGTGCAGGAATAAAGCAATGCGCTTATCTTCTATCCGATATATATTCAAGACTTCTTATTGATTCAGATTATAAGCCTGAACATGTTATAGATGGCGACAGAGGTTTTAATCATGTACTATCGGGATTAAGCCTATCTGAGAAAATCAAAATCCTGATATTAAATAAAACAGATAATAATCAAAACAATATCCATAAATTCCCAATGAGTGAAAACGAAAACATTTCACCCTTTATATTAACTCATGAGATTTTAACTGAAAGATATAACCAAATGCGAGATTATTGCAAAATAAACAATGTAACCATTAATGATGTAATGCTTACTGCTTATTTTAGAGTACTGTCAAAAGTCCTAAATATCAATGGTCAACCCTTTGGTATACCAATTATGATTGATATGAGAAGACATTTAACTGATAAAAACTTAACTGCCCTTACTAATCTTTCTTCAACTGTAATTATAAATGCTGCTGTTTATCAGGAAGAAAGTTTCTCTAAAACCCTCGAGAAAATAAATTACGAAATGAAAAGTAAAAAAAATAACTATTTAGGGCTAAATACTTTCTTAAAGCTAGACTTCTTATTCAAGCTTTGTAAAGGCAGGCTTCCCTACAAAATACTAAAGCATTCATTAAATAATCCCAATATCTGCATGACGAACATTGGAATTATTGACTCGAATAAGTTAGTATTCCAAGGTGCTCCTATATTAAATGTTTTCGTTTGCGGATCAATTAAATATAGGCCACATTTTCAAATGGCTGTAAGCAGTTTTAAAAATAAGATGACATTAAGTGTTAATTTATTTGGTAGTAATGAAGATCGTGATACAATTAGCAAGTTTTTTACACTTATAGATGATGAGTTGATAAAGATTACAGCATAATTACCAGAGATTTAACCTGTGATATTATCTAGCTTTAACCCATTGTACAAGTTTAGATATAACACATTAATACCTTTTCCAATGTACCACATAAGTCAAAGTGTTCCTTGACTACCCACTTTATGAATAATGGATAGTTAAGCATTATAAGTTTTTTGGGGATACGTTCTTAACCAAGACAATCTTAAAACTGATGAAAGAGTATAGCATTATGTGCCATGTTAGAATACATAAGTATTGTTCCTAAAAGGATTGTATTAAGCCTAGTTTCTTTAACTTACTGATAAACTTTCTCATACAAAAAGTCCATAAGCATGAATAAATGAATGAAAATATTAAGTAAAACAGAATCATAGTTAAAGAAAACGACTTGGATAAATCCCCAAATGCCGATATATCTACTACATATGTCAATATAACTATTCCGGTGAATAAACTAATTGTAGATAAAAGAAGAGTAAATATCCACCCTTTTCTATACAATAAACATCCAATAGTAATTCCAAGGGGACCAGTAGTTAGTAAAAATATTATAGCTTCCTGTGGGCTAACTATAAAAATTATTATATCAGACAAAAACAGAACCACTATTCCCATTGGTATATCTATAACAGCTGCCAGCAACACAGGTAAGCTACTTAGCGGACTTAAAGCCATCCCTATCACAGGTAAGAAGACAGGGGCTGACTGAAATAAAACTGCTATCCCTGTTAGTATACCTCCACGGCAAATAATATAAGACTTTTTTAATTTCTTTGACATTAAACTCTCTCACAATCACTACATTTTCTCTAAAAATCTAGTTCTTTATATACTTTTATATATGCGTTATTTTCCAAACTACTACTGTATTAGGTAAATAATTTTACTCCTTCATTAGGACCTGGAAGATTATTAGTTTCTTCAAGTGGTGAAATGCCTCATTAGATAGCCAGGCCCTAATTTGGTACTAATAGAACAGTTCATATCATATTCTTATAAAAGAATATAATATGAAGAGGGTAAAGTTAGTTGATAAAAGTTAAAGTTAGTTTACGACCTATCGTCAGTAAGATAAATTTACCTACTGTTATGAAAACAACTATACTACCGGGTGACACAATCGAAAGATTATTTATTGCAACCCAGGTAGGAGAGATATTTTACGTAAAAAACGGAGTGATAAGGACTTTCTTAGATATACGCCCGCGAATCATAAAGCTAGGTTTTTCTGGTGGTAAATATGACGAACGTGGATTGCTAGGGCTAGCATTCCACCCCCAATTTTATTATAACGGTCTATTTTATCTTCATTATTCAGTAGCTGGAACACAAGGTCCAGGTGCTCTTCCTAGTTCAGAAGTTTCAAGACAAACTCTTCCCGAATTTTTTAGGCCTAACCCATGTGACCCCAGAACCTTAAACCAAAAGTGGCTAAATAGAGAAGTTAACTATGATCATATTGATACAGTTGAAGAATGGATTTTTCAATCAAATGGTCAACCTCAAAAACGCCGAACATTACTTAATATAAGGAGACCATTTTTTAATCATAATAGTGTTAATAGCTTAAACTTTTCACCTGAAACAGGAAAACTTGTTTTAACAGTGGGAGATGGTGGCTCAGGCTATGATCCATTTAATTTAAGCCAGAATGATATGGAAATCGCCGGTAAAATAATTGAAATTGATGTAGCTAAGAATACATTTATCAATAATCCACCCGTAATTACACGTTTTAATGAACTTCCTGCACCTATTCAGGAAACGCTTATGGTAATTGCAAAAGGGACTCGCAATATAACTGGCATTTCATTCCAAAGACTTCATAATCAGTATATCAAATATGTAGGAATTGTTGGGCAGGATCTGGTAGAGTCAATTTTTTCATTTGTTCAATATAAACCAATACCAGTTTCTCAGATTATTCAGGCTTCTTTAATAGAATCCGAACTTAACCAGGAAGGATTCATTAACTTTGGCTGGCGAGGTTGGGAAGGTGCTTTTCCTACTTCTATTATAAAGGTCTGCTCTTCAAATCCAACTTTGAGTGAGGAAATAATTGCTTATTACAAGGATGCAGTAAAAACTTCAACTAAGCGTATTCCGCCTCTAATTAGCTATTTTCATAAAGATCCCCGGCCGGATAAGTTTGGAGCAACTGCACTTACAGGAGTCCAACCATATATGGGAAATGAAATCCCCGATTTAAGTGGAAGCGTTGTATTTACTGATTTTGCACGGAATGAAGGATCTCAACCTCCAATTAGAGGGGTTTTAGCTTATACCAGAGTAAGAACAGATTGTAAACTAAATGATTTTAGTGTTATTGAAACCGATTATAATTTTGGATCTCAATCAGCTTATTATACTACTTTGGGAACGAATCTAAATCAAACCAGACTATATTTAGGGGTTTATGGCTCTATGAATGTGACTGATTTTAACCAAGGTACTGTTTTTGAAATTGTTCCATAATGCATTACTACAAAATTCGGAATCATAATCCTTCTTATTTACATGAAGATAAACAGCGCCTTTTAGTATAATTGAATTTTCTTTTGTGCTTTCTTGAATAGTTAATCCACAATACAAAATGTCAGAAATTTTAAATTTACTTACATCATAAATAAGTATTCACTCTTTATAATCTTTTTTTGAAGCTTGCTCAACAGAATCATTTTCAACATACGTCTTGGAAGTACCAACACATAGAATCACTGCATTTCCCAATTTATCAACAACGTTTCTGTTAGTAGTAAATGCTACTTGTTTTAATGCGTTCTGCCCTTTTTTTGTACCATAATAAATGGCGCCTGACTCTCCTACTACAATAGTTATATTCGAGTGTTTTGACAATCCGTATATCTTTTTTTGAGAAATTTTGTTTTATGGGTGTTTACCTCATTTACCTCCGGCATATTAAAAAATAAATCCCCAAGGGTCATATTTTAAAGCGTCAAATTGGTTCTTACCAGCAACCTAACCATTTAGACTTTTTGGGTCTGTATATGTAATTTTTTTAATGGAATTTTGGTGGTCAATTCAAACTTAGTTGCATTTATACTTTCTTAAAGTGAAAAAAGCCAAGGGTTTCAACTAATCGCTGAAATCCTTGGTCCACTTGGTGCCAGAGGCCGGACTTGATCCAGCACGGGTTTACCCCGCTGGATTCTGAGTCTATAATTCTTTAGAAATTACTTTATAAGTCCTTCAGCTTTTAAATTTGCTTCCAGTGTTTTTCTGTCAAACACTATCTCAAAAATGCTTGCACTTCCGCCTTTATATTCTATAACTTCAATATGCTGGAATTTTATACCATTTGATGATTTGTATATTTTACCCTGCTCAAATGATTCTGTTGGACAGTTATCAATAAAATATTTTATATCTTTCCCATCCTTATCCTGTGTAGTTAAAACTATCTTGTTTCCTGAAAACGATAGAGATATACCATATTTATCTTCAAGTTCAGTAAAACCAATCCATTGTTCATTAAATTTCTGCATATATTTTTCAAAAGAAATAATATCCTCGGTGTCAGAAACACCGTTAATATCAAGGGAATTAGCCTCTTCAGCATCTTTTTCATCTAAGTAAATCTTTGTTTCTTTTAAAGCTTTTTTAATTTCATCTAGGGTTTTGTCACTGAAATCGTTACTAAAATCACCATTAAAATCTTTATATGTATATGATTCAGTTGTAGTGTAAAGCTTCTTATTTTCAGATGCTTTTTTCTGATATTCACTATATGTATGATTAATTTTTGTAATTAGGTAATTACTTTTGTTAATATAAATTTCCGAATATGCATCTATAGGTTCGACTTTGTGACCTTTCATATCAAGATATGCCTTTCCTTCATTAAGATATACATTCCCTTTTAATTTTATTGTATTATCTTTTTCACTATCTTCAATATTTAATCCACAATATAAAATATCAGATATTACAAATTTACTTACATCGTCTTGCGATATCCATAATTGGCATTGCTCTTTCGAAAAGGATTTCAGTACCCATTCTTCTTCATTTGGAAGAATTTCTCTGTTCTCTAATGGGTAGTATCGATACAAAGTATTGTTTACTAAATAATAATCTATATTGATATTTGAAGATTCGCACTTTGAAAAATCTATCATTTTATTTTTATCAATTTTATTTTCACTAGTAAATTTATTTACAGACGTAGCATTCGAATAATTTACAATGTATTTGTCAACTTTTTTGGTAGTTTTTATAGCTTTATCAAGAATTGCTTTAACCTTGTTATAATCATTTACAGTTTGAATATAAACACTTTTTTCAATATTATCCCAAGCAAACTTCATTCCTAATAGCTGAGTAGAAGACTTAACTGGTATATAGAGTTTGTTCTTGTATATTATTGGAGCAGAATTCAATGTCTTAGAAGTCTTATCAACTGTTGCTTTGTTACTGTTCGTTGTCATTTTAATTTTAATCTTACCGTTATCAATTGTTAAGTTCTTTTTGTTTTTACCTACTATTATATGTTTACTATCATTTGGTACACCTAATTTAGCTAATAGCTCATCAGCACTTATTAATATTTCTCCCTTAACAGAAATTGGGACAGTATTAAACTTAACCTGTTTCCCGCTGACAAACGTTTTTATAGTTGGGGTTTCTACAACTTTACTAGCTGCAAAAGAAACATTTGAGAAAGTTAAAATAACTGCTATACATATAGTTATAAATACAATACTTTTTTTCATGTATGTTCTCCTCGTTAATAATATAATAATTGGTAACAAATTTTACCACACTCTATTTTACCATAAATCAACATGTTTTGTAAAAAATCATTAAATTATCAATTATTTTATACAACTGATCAATACAGTTTACTTTATTACCACAAGACCAAGCCAAGCCCCTTAACCTTTCTTTCGGTTAAGGGGCTTGGTTCATCACATTTCACATATTTTATCAAGTTAGCATTTAATCACTTCATGGATAATTTCCTTACTTCCTGCACAAACTAACAAGTTAATATGCAAGGG
>JAEWAX010000079.1 GCA_023391425.1 Bacillota bacterium
ATATAGTATTGTAAGCATTTAATCTAATCTCTCGCCTATTACATGTTTTCTGCCATCATCGCCTGTGATTATTATTTGAGATATACCTTTACAGGTTTCATCGTCAATGCAAAGAAGATATGCGTAAAATTCAATTTTATATATTTTGCTCGCATCGGTTTCAATGTTTTCGTTAAGTACTGTTATAGAGGTACGAGTTGGTTTATTATTTTTCACAATTTCATCATCGCTAACAGAAGTATGATAATCGTGATTGCCATCATAAACTGTATATTCCCCCTCGACTTTCCCTTTGGTTGCTTTACCTTCAAAAAAGCTAAGACCCGCTCGAATTTGTGCATCAATATCCACTTTTCCTAGGGTTTTAGCGCAGAGCATAGATTTGAGTCCATCCATGTCGTTTTCGCTAAATGCTTTAATAACCTTGCATGACATGTCTCTGCCTTCACTATAATAACTAGGCCATTTGTAGCCTATTTCTAATTTCTTGCCATCGCTACAGGTAATGGTAATTTGCGATATGCCTTCCTTTTTTTTATCGTCCTCGTTAGTAATGTATGCGTTAATGGAAATTTTATAAACTCCGCCAACATCCGTTACAATATCCTCAACATTCCAAGACCTTTCAAGAAGCGTTTTTCTTCCATTTTCAGTAGAATCCCCCTCATACCCAGATACGTATTCATTAAAGGAAGTAACTTTACCCTTAAAAAGGTCAAAGCCTGCAAGAATTTGTTCGTGAATGTCTGTCAGTCCCTGCGTTTTTTCGCATAACAAAGTCTTTAGAGCTTTTGCATCTTTCCCGCTAAAGCAGTTTAAAACATCCTTTGTTATTTCCAAATTTGATTTTTTCATATTTGTAACTTCCGAATCTAACATCTTCCCACGGGTTGGTATGTCAAAGAAACTACATCCCGATGACAACATAACCATAGCACAGCTTAAAATCGCACATATGACCTTTTTCATTATAATATCTCCCTTTATAAAAGCTGCACACAACAGCGGCAGCTGTTATAGGTTTCACTTGCAGATACGCCTATATCTTGGAATTCTTTATTTTCTTTCTCAATAATGCTAACTTTATTAAATAGTTAGTTGTAGGATTGCTCTACTTCCCAGTTACATAAATATAAGTTCTTCAATATTCTTATTGTTCATCTGCCGTTCCTCGCCAATATACTTCATTTGTGTTCATATAACGTGCTAACTTTTTCTAACAATTTCGGTTGAATTTCTGGGTAAGTCCAGTTACCAGGCAGTATATCAAAAAGCTCTATTTTTTCCATTTCAAAAGTTGGTAATTCTCCGAACTTTGAAATATCAGCATAATAAAGCATACCGAAAGTCTCAACTCCACTTTCAAATACTCCGTTATTAGCAAAAACAGAATATACACATATCTGCTTTATTGAGTAATCAATTGCGCCAGTTTCTTCATAAAGTTCTCTTTTCGCAGTTGATAAAATATCTTCTCCAGCCTCTCTATGACCGCCCGGACATTCATATGTATTTCTTTCTCTATGTTTGCATAATACCCACTTTCCTTGGCTTTTGGAAACAATTACAGCAAATTTCAATAATCTGTCATCAATGCTATTATAAAAATTAACTTTTAACATAATATTTTTCTCTTTCTTGTAAATAGTTTTTGTTCGATATTTCTAAATGCACTATCGGTTTGTTCTCTTACAATTATTCTCCTACTTACAAGCCTCTCTAGACACTCATGATATTGATAACTTGCAGCTCACATTGTGAAATATGAGCTGCAAGTTAAGCCAGTAAAAAAATATTTTATAGCTTATCGATTTCCCCATTCATAATATAGGGCAAAAATTGCTGTATCTTATCAAAAGACCAATCCCACCATTTTATCTGCTGTAATTTATTAATTGTCTCTTCTTCAAAACGCTTTTTGATTTCTTTTGCGGGTATACCACCAACAACTGTATATGGTGGAACATCCTTTGTTACAACTGCTCTTGTTCCTATGATTGCACCGTCGCCAATATGAACACCTGATAAGATAACTGCTTCATATCCTATCCAAACATCATTACCAATTACAATATCACCTTTATTATCCCATGCAGACTTAACATCTTTTTTATCTAAATCCCATTCTTCAAAGAATATTGGAAATGGATAAGTAGAAAGGGATTTAAGAGTATGATTGGCACTGTTAAAAATAAACTTTGCTCCACAAGCTATGGAACAAAACTTGCCAATAATCAATCTGTCTTTATTGATAGGATAGTGATATAGCACATTATTCTTTTCAAATTTCGTAGGATCACAAACAAAATCATTATACATAGTATAATCACCAACTATAACATTGGGATTTGTAATTACACCTTTTAAATATACTGTTTCAAAGTCATTGGTTCGTGGATATATTTTTTCATCTGGAATAGTCATAAAAATCCTCCTAAGTTTTATTTAATTATTCAACTATTCCAGTAATTACAATGCACCTTTTCACTTTACCACCAGCCTTTAATTATATAAATATTTTCAAATTAACCACATTTTTAGTTGCTTTCTCCATAGTAATTTTGTTGTTCAAACCCTTTTACATACTCGGTTAGCTCAATTCTAAAAGCATCTGATTGATTATAACCACAAGACTTAAATTCTGGGCAGAGGCCATTTCTATAAACACATTCTTTAACCATAACACTTGCAATTTCTGGTTCTACAAGAGCAATCCTATCCTTAACTTCTTGCCAAGCTTCTCTAGTCTCTTTACTTGCACAATAACAAAGGCGTTTTCTGCTTATATTAATTAATGCTTGAGCATCCGCTTCACAAGCATGATTAACAAAACTTCCTTGTGGGGACTCATCTCTAACCACGCCTGTTCTATCAGTTCTTTGAGTAGTTACCCAGTGCTCAATACCTATCTTATGACGAACTATATGTACTGAAACCCAATATTTAAGGTCTTTCCACCTCCAATAGATTTTTATTCTTCTAATTGGTGAATGCTCTGACATTAATAATTTCCTTTTCCACTCAGAAGTAGGATATAATCCCGTTGTTTTTCCTATAGTATTCATAGTGGAATCCTTTACATCTTGCCAATTATCTTCATTCTTAAATATATCAATCATATTTTAATTACCTCGACACTATAGTTTTAAATACTACCAATCTATTAGCATATTTGCAAGTTCTTTGAAATTTATAACGGTTTTTCCTTCGTATTTAACATTTCTACTATTAAATAATATGGTGTCCATGCCGAGGGATTGTGCCGCTGCTAAATTATATCGTCTGTCATCTATATATGTACAATCAGACGCTAGACAACCGAGTTTTTCAACTGTAAGCTTAAATATTCGTTCATCAGGCTTTTTTATTTTTATGTCGCCACTTACTGTTATGACATCAAAATAATCATTGATTTTATATTTGTCACGTAAATATTTGCTCCATTCACTTGAATCGTTCGATATCAAAGCTAATTTGTAATATTTCTTTATATTTGAAGCAAATTCATAAAACGATTCATTAATTCCCACTGTATCCAAATATTCTTTTTCAATCTTGCCCAAATCGCCTTTAAACCCTAATCTTTCAAAAACTTCTAAAGAAGATAATTCTCCTACATCTGCTTTATCCCAATGTAGATAGATATCAGCTGGACTTAAATCTGGAAATGTGCGATTCACAAAGGTTATAAATCCTTCTCCTGGGTCCTGTAAGATTACACCATACATATCTAGTATTACTGCTTTCATATATATAAGCTCCTATAAAAAATATAAATACCATTAATTTTAAATTTTTGTTTATCTCTACTTTACTGAAAAATTATAGCATACCAAGTCGGTATACTGCTGTACATATTATTAAACCAAGAAAGAACACCTTTTGCTGATAATTTCTGCCACTTGCTTGGCTGATATAAAACTGACATCAATTTTTTCAGTATTAAGACTGCTATACTTATCAATTCGCGAAATACTTCTCCAAATAATATCTTTTTCACGTATATCAGCTTAAATATCTTTCAAAAGCCTCTTCCTTTTCTATTTCAAATTATTAGTGTGTAACAAGCTTTTCATTGCAGTCACTAAAACAACTTGTTTATGGAGATTGCGCAGTTTACTATTTATAAAGATTGCGATGTAATTTTAGTCTATACATTACCCTTAAATTTCATCAACTTCTCAATTTTGTTTTCAATTTTTCTTAATAACTGATTCATTTTTACTTGTTCTACATATTCTTCTCTTTGGATATACCATTCATCTAATCCGCAATGTACTTGCCAGCAATTTGCCCAATCTTCTTTAAGCAATTGAATTAATTCATCTAAATCTTCAAAATTATCTTGTATACAAATACTTAGATTTTTTTTCATAATTTTTAAATAGTCATAAAATTTCGGAAATAGTCCTTCGTTTTCGGTTTCAATTAGTTTAATCAAATCATTAATAGAACTTTCTAATTCTACACATCTTTCTTTGTCACCCAAATTATTAATACGGTTATTTTCTATATTTATATCTTCAAGGCATTCATCACATATGTAATCATTCCATGGGGTACAATTCCTTGCTCTTTTTCCACACAAATAGCAATTCATTATCTCACCTACTATATTATTTTAAAACAACGTTTCATTCACCATATAATACAAGTATACACTATAGGTTTGTTGCTATTGATTTTTGTAATATACCAAATAATAGTATCAATTATTTCAGTTTGGTATACCAGAAATCACAAATATCTCCTCCTGTTGCCAAAGTCTTTGTACGCACAAGCTTTGCTTTCATATGTTTTGCCATAAGATAATCAAAATTACATATATGAGGGATCAACTCAACGCAGTCTTCTCGTTGCAACAACTTATAGAGGGCACATTCAGAATAGTTAATGCCATATTCGTTATATGTTTTTCCATATATAAATTCAGATACAAAATCTGCTGGATACACTCTTCGCTGTGAGAAAAGCGATTGCTTATAGCGTTTATCCTGCCAATGCTTACAAAAGTGGTCTCCCATTTCGACTGATTTACGAAATAGATAAACCTGCTCCATACCATCTGTTATAAGTGAACCCATTTGTTCAGAGGAAATCTTTCCTTCACCTGCAATATAGATGGATGATACAAAAGCGGTGAATAAAATATCGATTAACTTCGGATTATGTTTGCCGACTGATGGTGCATTATGTACTATATTTAAATATCTATTTTCCGCACGTTTCATCACTTTTTTTGCAAAAGCTATATCGAATTTCATTTCAATTTGCTTTTGGAAGCTTTTATTGAATAATTGCCAGACGACTCTCGTTTTAATTATTTGATTCATTATCTGCTCCTTCTAAACTCACTGAGATATAAGTATTTGGAACAATTTAATATTTTTAATTGTTAGATACTCAACAATAAAACAAGCGAATATAAAACTGTGTAGCATTTCAAGTCGGTATAGGGTTGTTATTCATATTATCAAACCAAGAAAGAACATCTTTTGCTGATAATTTCTGCCGCTTGCTTGGCTGATATAAAACTGACATCAATTTTTTCAGTATCAAGACTGCTATACTTATCAATTCGCGAAATACTCCTTGAAATAATATCTCTTTCACGTGTACCAGCCTGAATATCTTTCAAAAGCCTCTTGGTTAACACCTCTTCATTGCAAACAAGTGAAAATAGCTTCAAATGACAGTTTTCTATGTTCAATCGTAATAAAACGTCATCAATGATACTTTGCTCATGCATCACCCAACAAAAAATTATATTTTCGTATTCGGAACATTCTATAAAGCGATTAAGCAAATAGCTAATGTTATTAAGCACCATTGCCTTTGTTTCTTCTGTAACAACAAAAGGTGACATATTCCAGCACCAGTCACCATCAAGAAATACGTTCTTGGGAAGCAACTTCTGTAGTTCTCTACTTGTAGCTGTTTTACCAACGCCCATGGTTCCGTTTATGAAAATTATGTTCTTCAAAATATTTCACCTCACAAACTAAGTTTATGATTAAATACCTACCCAATTTCATTTAATTTTTTAATCCACCATTCTTTATTCAAATTAATTAATGGACTTAATGGAGCAATTACAAATTCATTATTAATATCTATCGGCTCACTAATACCTGTATATAATAAATCAATATTCAGTGTAAACGGCTTCAATTTTCTTCCCAATTTACTTTCAACCTCATTTACATATTTATGTATTTTATCATGACCAATTTGCTCTACAAAGGCAATTGCATTTTTACCTCCAGCCGTCATACTCCACCATTCATGAAACTTAGGCCAAGCATTTTTACAACACTCTTTTAAAATCGTACACTTTACCTTTGAAAACTCAGGGGGCATGTATTCTTCATAAACTACATATGGGTGTCCTCCATGTTTAATTGTTTGAGCTTTTAAAGTAACAATTTCTTTAAACCATTCTTCCCATTGTTCACTATTAGCCCTAGTATTTAAGGACTTTGATGGCCATAAAGCTTCTTTACCTGTATATTTTTCATTATCAATTAACCCATATATGCATCCAATATACACAATGAAGTTTAATATGTCATCCGCTGAAGTACGGATGTTCCATGAATTAGGATTCTTTGAATTGGTCATTTTTTAGCTCCTGTAAATAGTAAAATAATCACAATCTCATTCGTAGCCTTTATTCGGCTAATTAATAGTCAATCTAGTTCTTATGCTGTGGATAATTAGAAGCTCGTAATTTATAAAAAATGCAAAGTAATAAAATTCTATTTTTGTTGTTCCTTTATTGCATTTATTATTACTACTGTACAAACAACAACAATGGAAGCAAGAAATAATATTGAAAAAATAATCATATTTGAATAAGTGAGAAAAGTACCATGGCTTACTGTTTCTGCTCCTTGCGCAAAAGATAAAATCCTGAAAATTCCTGTAATGATTACACCTAATATAAAGGTACCTATTCCGTAAAAAAAAGCGGTTAAATTTTTCATTATGTATCACTCCTCTAAATAATTAAGACATAAAATCAAACTATTCTGTTCTAGCGATCTATTTGAGTAATATGCCCTAAGTCCAACTGCTTATTATTAGCCTAATCTGAAGTTCCGTGTCCTTACCCAGTATAAACATAATGGGAAGATCATAGTTTATTAAATATATTACGGTTATTACTCAACTATTTGTATAATTTCCTTTATCATTTTAAACTCAAGCTCCTTTGTATTTCGTCTTTCCTGCAAAAAAGTACGGAACATAGCAATTAGCTCTTTCTTGTGGTTTTTTATAGCTTCCGTTGGTGTCCAAGATAAGTTTGAGATATTCATTTTGCCCTTAATAGAATTACAAGCCCTACAACTTAAAACCCAATTATTTATATCCCATTCAATTTCCGGATACATTGATTTTGGAAGCAAGTGGTCTATATCCGCAGCATAAAAATCACTTAAACCCTCCAATAAATTTTTATCACAATAAACGCACTTCCCCTTACTCTCCAAATACGCAATTGCCGTACCCTCATTAAATCCATGTTTATTTACTAATTCAAAGACTTTTTGGCTATCCTTCATAAAAATCTTCCTCTCTAACCGTTCTAATTATATAAAGTGTAACTCCCTTTTACACAAATTCACCCAACTTAGTAAATTACTATGACCTCGCTTTTACCCACTGTTTATGGATAATAGGAAGTTTAGTTAGCAAAAAATAAAACGATAGTCATAACTAACCGGTATTTATATATGAGTAGCAATATCTATTTGGGCATCAAGAAGTTAAGTAAGGTAATAAGTCTCGCCCAATACTACTAACCTCACAGGCAAACAAATTTTCTTGAGTTTTATAAGCCTCTATATATCCTTGAGTCTGGAGTTGTGTTATAACATGTGAAACTCTTGTTACAAATTCTTGTGAAGATATTCCTTTTTTTAAGCAATAAGCATTAACAAATTGCACATTCCATTCAGATGTAACCTTGGGTCCAAAACTTATTGCAGACCCTAATTTAAAAGTAGGATAATTTTTATAGTCAGCTAGTATCGTAAGAGCTTGAGGTGTGAGTTTTTCAATTTGAGATAATGCGAATTTATGTTTCTCAAACATCTTATAAAAATTATCATCATCGGTAATATATTTCAATACTGATGATAAATGATATATTAATTCCTGGTCTGGCGGACTATCATCTAAAATTCTTAAAATTTTATTAAAAAGTACATTCCCTTGTGGATTAGTTAAAAATATTCTAAGTTTATTTATAGCATCTTCCTGTTTATCAGCTCTGTTAAAGTATTGCTCCAATAAAATGGCTTTTTTTGCTTCATCAATTTCTTTATCAATCTCACAATTCCAATTTAATACTGTGGAAATAACATCTCCTATTTTGAACAATCCTAAAGCTTTATCTCTAATGGTTTTTACCGTCTTTTCATTAATGATTTTACATTCTTTATTTTCATCTATTTTCACATTGTTTAGCCTCTCTTGAAGCGACTTACTTTGAGTTTCAAAATATGTCTGTGGTTGAGAAATTATAAAATGATTCTTATCCATAATTTATCCTCCGATTATATAGTAAATTTCTGACTTAATATAATAACGATTTTCTACTACCTCAATTTTTCTTTTCAAATTCCTATTATTAGCCAAACCTATAGTTCAAGGCTTAATCCAAGGATGTTAATCAAGAAACATGACTTTTCCTTTTTTTCATACATACACCAAACCCTTAAAGTTCATCATAGTTTGCAAAGTTGTAATTCGCTGAAAATTGTGTGTTGTTAACGAAGGTATATACTAAAATAAATACTATTTATATATTGCTAAAACCTCCACCTTTATTACTGGGCCATTAATGATAATGGGTGAAAATTCCTTTGTATAGCTACTCTTAAGATCAGGACTTCTTCTCATTGTACGATTTAGTTTTATAAAATCCTTCAGTGGATCAAATAGAGTAACTTTATTACCAGTATCATGAGAATTTAACTTAAATAAAACTGTAACCTCTTCAGATTCATACTCCTCTAGTTGATTGTAATCTTCATTTAAAAATCTCATGTCAAGTTTTCCGAAAATACTTTTATTATCATATTCCATAATAATTGGAATATCTGCCTTAGTATTACCTAAAAATGCATCATATAAATCCTGTTCAGATTCTTTAACATCTAAAGATGACATAATAATTGGTTTAAATATATTAATCAATTCTATATAGTCAAACTCTTCCGGTATATAAAATTTTGTTTGCATTTTTCCAATTGAGGCTCGTGGCATTGTTGAGATATCATATTTATTATAATTTTCATCTAGATTGAAATAGTTTTCTCCATCTATCTTTGTTAGTTCATTTTCAAATTTATTATAATCGGAAAGAAAATACCTACTAATTTCGCTTTTAATTGTTTCAGTTTTGGAATGTTCAAGTCCAATAGGTTTTGTTGAAAGACCTGCTTTATTTGTAATACTTCTTTCTTTAGATAATATTTTTTCTTTTATTGATTCATCTAATAAACTATAGTATTCATATACCTTCTCTGTATTGACGTAAATAAAACTTCGAAACATTGTAAATACCCCTTTCAAAATTCAGTTAATATATTTGTCTAATTCCGGTGATTGTTAATGCAATTAATTTCGTACTTCCAATTGCAGCCATAATCAGACTTTATATCCTGCAATGTAAACTTCCCCTTAACCCACAACACAAATTCTAATTGTTCTAAACACATAATAACCACCTACCTCCATACTACCCCATACCTTACCAAAATTCAACATTTCTTGTAACAAATCTCTAAAATTCTCTAAAAAAGAATAGTTTTACCTCCTCAAATTGCTGCCTATATTACATTTTATTCCCGCTTTACAGAACATATGTTCGTGTTGTATAATTGATTTACGAACACATGTTCTGTATAGAGGTGAATTTATGGAAAGGACTATATTGCACTGTGATCTTAATAATTTTTTTGCTTCAGTTGAATGCTTATATAACCCATCAATTAGAGATTGTCCTGTAGCTGTTTGTGGCAGCCAGGATTTACGGCATGGGATTGTGCTTGCAAAAAATTATATTGCAAAGAAATATCACATTACTACAGGCGAGGCTATTTGGCAGGCAAGACAAAAATGTCCCAACCTCGTGGTTATAAATCCAAACTACTCTTTGTATTTGAGATTTTCAAAGGAAGCACGAGAGATTTATTCTAGGTATACTAATCTTATAGAAGCTTTTGGTATTGACGAATGCTGGCTGGATGTATCTGAAAGCACTAAACTATATGGTTCAGGTGAGAAAATTGCAAATGAGTTAAAGGAAACCATTAAAAATGAGCTTGGAGTTACTGCTTCGGTTGGTGTAAGCTTTAATAAAATTTTTGCTAAACTGGGAAGTGACATGAAAAAGCCTGATGCTGTTACTGTCATTTCAAAAGATAACTATAAAGAGCTTGTGTGGAAGCTCCCAGTAGGTGAGCTGTTGTATGTAGGGCGTTCTACCAAAAAGAAGTTGACCAATATTGGTATCATGACTATTGGTGACCTTGCTACTGTTTCCCCCACAGTTTTGAGAAAGCTGCTTGGCAAATGGGGTGATATTCTCTGGACCTTTGCAAATGGCATGGATGATACTGAGGTTACAATTATTGATTTTGAAAATGTAGTTAAGGGTATTGGAAATAGCATGACTACAGCGAGAGATTTAGTTAATAATGATGATGTGAAGCTTACTTTTTATGTTCTTGCCGAAAGCGTTGCAGAGCGACTCCGAAAACATAACTTTATGGGAAAAACCATTCAGATATATGTAAGAGACAATGAGCTTGGTTCTATTGAAAGGCAAGCAAAGCTCCAGAGCCCAAGCTATATTTCTGGTGAAATAGCTAATAAGGCCTTAGACATATTTAAAAAAAATTGGAGTTGGGATAAACCCATACGTTCCCTTGGTATAAGAACTACAGATTTGGTTACAGCTGATACCTATACTCAGCTTTGCTTGTTTGAAGACCAAAACAAAAGGTTTAAGCTTGAAGCTCTTGAACAGAGTATTGATGATCTAAGAAAACGTTTTGGACATTATTCTATCCAAAGAGCACTTTTGCTTAGGGATAAAGCCCTTAATGGCAATCCTGTTGAAGACAATACTATACATCCAGTTTCATTCTTTAGGTAGGTGTTAATATTATGAGAAAGGTTTATGTTGAAGTAGATGCAGTTTTTTCATCAGGTGGAGAGCTCACTCCACGTTCCTTTGTGTGGGATGATGGCAGAAGCTATCAAATAGATAGAGTCTATGAGCATAAGCTATCTGCAAGCCTTAAGGTTGGTGGACATGGCGTGCGTTATAGGTGTAGAGTTAAGGGAAAGGATATCTTTCTTTTTTTTGAGGATAATCGATGGTTTATTGAAGGAAAATAAGTTGATATAATATGAGTATAATCAACTTTGGAGTTAGAAGCTATTAACTTTGCTAGTTTGGTAATGATTCTAACTAAGAAAATTGGATAAGTATATTTTAAAAGGAGAAAC
Source organism: Bacillota bacterium (assembly GCA_023391425.1). GTDB lineage: Bacteria > Bacillota > Clostridia > Acetivibrionales > DSM-1351 > Ruminiclostridium. The sequence continues at coordinate 11,527 of JAEWAX010000079.1, forward strand.
ACTAATGTGCGGACGCTATGCGGTTTTTACTGAAGAAGAAAATGAGGAGCTAAGAGAAATTATAAATGATATAAATGAGCGTTACAAGCAAGACGCTCCAAAGATGAAAACCGGTGAAATATTCCCAACCAATATTGTTCCAGTGATTACTGGACATTCGGGAAGCAAAAGAGCAGTAAACCTTTTTAAATGGGGCTTTCCAAACTACAGGCAACCTAGCGGGGTAATTATTAATGCAAGGTGCGAAACCCTACATGAAAAGACTACTTTTAAGAAGCTTCTCGCTTGTGGCAGATGCCTTGTTCCCGCTAGTGGATTTTATGAATGGAAGGCTGCCCCTCAGCATAAGGAAAAGTACTTAATTCGCCCAACAAATAATGAATTAATGTACTTTGCAGGCCTGTACAATAACTTTATTGATAAAAACGGCTTTCCCTTTACTAGCTTTGTCATAATCACTACTGATGCAAATATCCAAATGTCTCAAATCCACACTAGAATGCCAGTAATTTTGAGTAAAGCCGAAGCAGCTACTTGGATAACTATCGGAAATATAGAGAATGCAAGTAACAGTGGCTTTGTTAATAATTCTTGTAGTTTCGGCAATACAGGTATTACTAATAATGTTGGTAATACATGCAGTACTGGCAATTCTAAGAATACAGATATTTGTGCTAATACTGATAGTTCTAGCATTGCTGGTCGTACTGTCATTTCTGAGAATACAGCTATCACCAGCATTCTCAGGCCGTACAGTAGTGAGCTTATTTTTGAAAAGGTGGGGTAGAAACTGTTCTGATATATTTGATTCAACTTATTCAGTTAGATATACTTATCTTATAGCACTACAGTTTCTATATCTTCCATTTTTACAATTTTTCCGCCTTTAATTGTGGAAATCGGGCCATGCCCACCGCAGATAATGCAAGGTTTCTGATTACTGTTGCCAATCTCCTGGGCAAGACTGGTAACTTGATTTCTCATTTCTGTTGCTTTTACAGAATCGGAATTCACACTTCTCATAAGGTATGGGGCAAGAGAATTGAACTCTGCTCTTTCTGGAGTAAATCCGCTTATGTTAACCAGAATGTCTCCTGTAAAAGCAATTCCATATTTTCTGCACACGAAAACCATCTCGCCTCGCACATGGCCTCCGCTTCCCTCAAGCACCTCAAATTCAAGCTCTGCAACAGTGAAATTTCCAATATGAAGTAAATCCTTATGCTCCTCTGGTGTACCATCATCCAATATATCAAATTTATCTGCACTTGGTGGAATATATCCCGAAATGATTCGGCTCAGCTTACTATAGCCCAAACTAACCTGGTTATGCTCTCTGTCATCTGGTACTCCAAGGTACTGCCGATTTAAACTATCAGCGCTCTTCTTGTTAAGGCAAATCTTAATTCCTTCAAGTTTTGCTAAAAGACCGCAATGGTCAACATCTGCATGTGTAATATATACTCTTCTTATTCTTTTCTCCCAGTTACTAAACAGTTTACTGAAAACCTCAAACATCTCATTTGAGTATATTGCATAACCTGTATCAATAAGCACCAACTCATCCGAAGTCTCAAGAACATACGTATTACTGCCACAGGACGGTTCAATACTATAAAGAGTGACTGAGTCATTGATTCTAACCTTTTCAATATCTGCTTTAAAATTACTGCCTTGGTGCTGACTTATGAAATAAGCAAATCTGCGGATATAGCCAAATACCTTATCCGGATTCTCACCTTTATCCTGAAGCTTTTGCATAATTCTATTGGACTCTGATATGAATTCCATCGTTGTTTCAGTGCTCAGCCTTAAAAGCTTTTGCATCTCATTTGCAAGCCTGATATAAAAAATAGTATTGTCTAGACTTTTTTCCGAATCATCATAATCAGTAATGTCAATCTGATAGACTTCACTTATATCATCAAGTAACATTTTAATTATTTTAGGTTTTTCAATCAGTAGCCCCATTTTAAAATTCTGATACTCAGAATTATTCGTACTTGAGTTCATGTATGAAATATTTATGCCATACCTGTCAAGTATCTTAAGTATTGGCAATACAGCGCCAGGTACGTCTGGAATTTTTATATTGACCATAACAACTCTGATTTCAGAAATTTTATCGTTAATATAACCTATATCTTCTAATTTCTCAGCAATTTGAGAAAGATCCTCCTCAGTTGCTTCAACATCAATAAATAAAGTATGCAGGTCAACCGCCTTGTTATAGCTAACACGGACAATATTCCCATTATGTTTTGCTATGATTTTTGATGCAAGCAGGAATGCTCCAGTTTTATCTGGCATGCTTGTAACATAAGTTTTTCTTGGCATATCTAACCTCCCCATCGCCTTCTAATTAATCAATTTTACACTTATTACCTACATATCTGAAAAATCAGGGACTCCTCCAAAACCACAAATGAGCATTTGATTAAGTGCCTTATCCGTATAATCTGCTTTCCAATAATGAGGATCATTAATATTACTAAAAACAACATCTGCTAAATTCCTTTGAATCGGTGTGAGAAATGGCTTTTTTAATGCTATACATAAACCCCCACAGGGCCACCCACACCAGGTTTCACTAATTTCATTTCCAGCTGCTAATTCTGCTTCCAAAATATTCTTTAATGTCCCAGTAAAGTCATCAATATGTATTTGTTCAATCACCGTAATTTCTCCTAAAATTCTAATAAAATGGCACTGTGCCTATTCACAAAGCATACCACAATTGATTTCAAAATTGTTGTTACAACAATAATAATACTATAATAATAGAAACGCAACCAATAGAAAGCATGTGTTCTCAGTCAAATTCATTGCATAATTCATACTTTACACAATAGTTAATATTACCCACTTTGTGCAAGAATAACCACACAACTACAATCAAATGCAATATTAACCACATAATTACAATATGAAACATTGTAAATTATATTCTGAATTGGTAGAATGTGTTTTAAGCAAATTAAGGGCATAGCTTCGGAATAACTTAACATGGGAGGTATAAATAAGTGGTTAACATTGATAAAGAAAAGTTTAGCCTAATTTGGCCTACAGAAAGTGGAATTAGTAGGAATTTGAATTTCTTTGGTGATTCTAATAGAAGTATTAATGATTTAAGCATAGATAACCTAACCAAAGCTTTTAGCTACAATAGAGTGTTCAGGATTGATGATGCTTACTTATTATCTGTTTTAACTGACAATAACGAAGTAATCAGATACAGATTGGATATAATAGATGATTTATTAAATGAGTCACAACTTGTTCAGTGTTTTGAAGATATACTGCCCATGATAGATGAATTATCAAATTTGAAACCATCCTTTAATAATATGGCAACACCTATACAACAGACTGTATGGAGAATAGGAGAACTAGATCTATATATTGAATGTGTTAAAAAATTTAAATTGGTATTTGATTCAATATTTACAAGATTAAAATCTGAGGGTTTAAAAAAATTTAGTTCATATATAGATTTATTCACAAGCGAAGAATCTTTTAATTCAATTGCTAATGAGCTTCCAAACTTAAGAAGTGGCCTAAAAAGTCTAGCAAGTATTACTATTGGTGTGAATCTTGATCCTAATCTTCGCCCATATGAAGCAACTATATTATCGATTAATGATGAGCCTTTTAAAGGTCGCTCTTTAGTCGGAAAATTATTTGGTAAAGTAGTTGAAGGTAGTGAACATAATACAGGTATTTCATCTCTCTTAAAAATTGAAAACCTAAATAAACAACTTTTTGACGAACCAGTATATGATGCGTTTCAGATTACTCTTTTTGATCAATTAAACAAGATTATTGGGCATATTGCAAAGCCAATTGCATCCACTTTGCACAAGTATACAAGCGTAAATAGTGATTTTTTAGTAAGTTTAAAACAGGATATTATTTTCTTATTAGGTGCTGTTAAGTTTTTTAATAAGTTAAAAGCTGCTAATTTACCTATATGTAAACCTAATATATGCATGAAGGATGAGAGAATTTTCAAAGTAAAAAACATATATAATGTTAACCTTGCCTTCAACATGATTAACAAATCCGGTGAAAAAGACTTAAGTAATGACATTGTCACTAATAATGTAGAGTTCGGAGAAGAAGGGAGAATCTTCATTCTTACTGGTCCTAATAGTGGTGGTAAGACTACGTATGTACAGTCTGTAGGCATTACTCAATTTTTGTTTCAGCTTGGACTTTTTGTACCTGGATCTGAAGCCTCCATTAGTGCTGTTGATAGTATTTTTACTCATTTCCCTATAGAAGAAAAGCCAGACTCAAACCTTGGGCGTTTAGGTGAAGAATCAAAACGATTAAACGATATATTTATGACTGCTACTAAATATAGCATGGTTTTACTGAATGAATCTCTATCAAGTACTAGTTTTGATGAGGGCTTATATATTTCTAGAGAGGTTCTTGCAGGACTGAAAATCATGGAGGTTCGTGCAATCTTTGTCACGCACTTTCATAGTCTTGCAAAAAACCTTGATGAATTTAATAAAAGCATACCAGGAGACAGTAAGGCAGTAAGTATGTTATCAGGTATTTCAAAATTAAACGACGATGAAAAAAGCGAGGATGCTATAAAACGTACATACAAGATTGAACCCAGCCCCCCTCAAGGATTAAGTTACGCTAAGGACATTGCTGCGCGATATGGACTAGATTTTAAAATTATAGTAAATAGATTAAAAACTAGAGGAATTATTAATAACGAGTTTGATGCTGATTTATTTGAACAGAGTATTAATTCAGAAATGTAATCAATTTTGTATTAGGAAAAATACTGCTTAATCATAAAAAAACCAGCTAGTAAAAAGCAATATTTTTCTAGCTGGTTCTTATATATTTTAAAACAACGTATGCTGAATCTTTAATATTTAAAACAACGTTAGCTGGTTCTTTAATATTTCAAAACAACGTAAGCTGCTTATCATAATAGTCCCCGATTGTAAGCGTTGATAATATCTTTCATTTTGTACAGCATATAATAAACTATCAGCTAGCTCTTTTATCTTACCGCAAAATTTCTCCCTATGATTTTACAGTAGAACTTCACAGTCAGTAAATAATAGGCTAAATAAATTAATACATATATTGTTGCTACTGCAAGTATAGGGTACCAAATATTAGCCTTAAGCAGTGGCTCCAAAATCTTTAAGGCAATTATACTATGTGATATACCTACAACTAGAGGTAACACAAAAATAATACTCATTTGTTTAGCTATTGAATGCTGTAACTCTCTCTTATTTGCTCCAATATTACTTAATATTCTATACCTCTCTTTGTCCTCATTAGCCTCTGATAACTGCTTGAAAAAAATCATGCTTCCTGTACATATTAGGAATACAATTCCTACAAAAGTTATTAAAAAGATTGTCATGCCTAATTCTGTCATCGAACTGGTATATTCATCGTAATAAGCAGATATATTCAAAGCATTTTGTCCATAGCTATTTTTATTATATACATGACTTTGGCGCATGGTTTTAATTATATCTTCTGTAGTAGCTTTACTTTTTTTAGGATTCTCAACACTTATAAGCCTTAAAGTAGTTGGTGGAGTGCTATCTACAAGTTTTGAATAAACTTTGTCATCTACTACCACCACATTCACAATTGAATTACTTCCATTAAACAACTCGTTTATTACAGGATAATTAATGCAGTCTTTAATTTTAAAAGGTACTTCCTTTTTATCTATATTGTAAAACATATTTTTTCCGTTAGGATTTTCCATGACCTTTTCAGAAAACATTGTATAAAAGTATAGCAGCACTTCATTTTGCTTCACCGATACATTGGAATCCTTACCTATAGCCACCAAAAGCTTTTTCAAAGTGCTCACTGAAATGACGTTATCTACTGATTTCTCATATTCCTTTTTTCCTTTATTAAGTTTGTCTACCGATGGGAAATTTCCCTCTACTTGTTTTACCTCTACTGCAATAGAGTTCTTGATTTTATTTTCCTTATGCTTTGAAATTACTTCCTCTATATTGCTATCTAGATTTTTATCTTTAATTTGATATACATAACTGAAGGGTAGCATTTTATCCATTCCTGTCACATTATCGTAGTAAAGGGCAGCTGCAGCTCCAACTGCAGTTAGTGTGCATGCACTTAGGATTGCAATGGTCGCTAGTAACCTGGAATTACTTTTACTCCTAAAAGCTAAGTGTGAAAAGGTTATCATATTTAGCCCTTTAAAGAATAGCTTTTTTCTATTTTTCATAAATTTCACTAAATACACAATAAGAGAGGAAAAAAGCAGGTATGTACCACAAACAGTTAAAAAAACAATGAGCATTATACTGGTTAATCCATTATATTTGAAATGCAATGCCAGCCAATATCCACTTCCAATGAGCAAAACGGCTGCCAATGTTAGAATAAAGGATGTCTTCGGCTGTTTTTGACCTTTATTTTCTGACTTGAAAAGGTCAATCAACTTATACTTATAAATTAACATATATCCGTGTAATGAAGTAACCATAAATAGTGCTAAAAAAACTCCAATCGTGCTTATAATTGCATCAAGCGGGATAGATATTGCAACCTCTAGATCAAACCCCATCAGCCTTACTAAAACCATGGAGAATAATCTTGAAAACATTATTCCAGATAATATGCCAGCCGCAAGTGCCATAAAACCCATTAGCAGATTTTCATAAAAAAGCATACTTGCAATCTGGCTTTTCTTTACACCCATTAAGCAATAAAGTGCAACTTCTTTTTTTCTTCGGCCAGCAAAAAATGTATTTGAATACCATATAAATACCGTTATAAACAATGCAATTACAAAAGATATCATACTAAAAGCATTTTCAACTTTTTGATTAATGTTTGAAAGATCCATTATCTGCCGATTAAATTGTATTGCCTTCAAAGTATAGAAAATCATTATGCTGCATACCATGGAAATAAAATATAAGAAATAGTTGCCTAGGTTCTTTTTTATATTTCTAACCGCAATATTAAATAAGGTCATTTCTAATCCTCCCTTTCTCAGTTTCGCATGCTATCTAGGCGCACACTAATTGCCTCTAATACATCAAGAATTTTTTTAAAAAATTCTTGTCTATCAGTATTGCCTTTCACAAGCTCAGAAAATAAAATACCATCTTTAATAAATAGAATTCTTTTACAATAACTTGCTGCAAAAGCATCATGTGTAACCATCATAATGGTTGCTCCGTGTTTATTATTCAAATCACTCAAGGCCTGTAAAAGTTCAGCCGAAGAACGTGAATCCAATGCTCCTGTAGGTTCATCTGCCAAAATCAATCTTGGATTTGAAATCATCGCTCTACAGGCAGCCGTCCTTTGTTTTTGTCCGCCAGAAACCTCATAGGGGTATTTACTCAGAATATCACTAATTCCTAATAGTTCAGACATATTTAAAAGTCTTTTTTCAATCTCTTTGAAAGGGGTATTTGCAAGGGCCAAAGGTAAAGTAATGTTTTCCTTCAATGTGAGAGTATCAAGGAGGTTGTAATCTTGAAACATAAATCCAAGGTTTTTCCTTCTAAATAAGGATAACTTGTCCTCATTCATTTTGGTAATATCATCCCCTCCTATAATAACCTCCCCTGATGTAGGTGTATCAATAGTGGAAATAATATTTAGAAGTGTAGTTTTTCCAGCACCAGAAGGCCCCATAACACCTATGAACTCTCCTTCTTCTATATCAAGATTAATACCATTTAGAGCTGTAAATACATTTCCCCTTGAGCCATATACCTTTTTTAGGTTTCTAACTGTTAATAC
>JAEWAX010000132.1 GCA_023391425.1 Bacillota bacterium
GGTGACGATTCTATGGACTGGAAAAGAGCGAAGACAATTCTAATATCAGTGTTTTTTATGTTGAATATAGTTTTAGCTGTTGTCCTATATAATAATCTCAAAGTGGAAGAGGTTTCTCAACAGACTATTGATAATACTACGCAGATTTTACGAAATAATAGAGTACGTATTGAATTCCCTATACCCAAATATACTGGTAATGACTATATGTTACAGTATGAGGAGACACCGCTAAAAAAAGATAAGACAATGCAAATATTACTTGGCGAGAACTATTCTCAAGTGGGTAATAATTCATATAGAAGCGGTTCTAAGAGCATTAGTTTTAATGGCGATTCAGGTTTTGAATTTGTTAATGCAGAAACTAGTAATGTGCCTAAATCATATAGTGAGAGGGATGTGGATAAATATTTAAAGGAGCTTTCAAAGAAAATAGGCATTCCTTTTAATGAGTTCAGACTAGATGGCAAGTACAGTCCTAATGCTGAGACCGGTCAATGGGCTAGAGTAGTATATAAGGGGATATACCAGAAGTATGCTGTATTCGACAATTACATTGATGTTGAGATTGGAAGTTCTGGTATCAAGAAAATAAAGTATCACTATAATAGGCCCATTAGTATAACGATTAAGAAAAATATTTATGTTGTCCCAGTTTATGAGATTCTAATAACCAAAATGACCAAACACCCCGATACTACAATTATAAATGTTGATATGGGCTTTAAAGGTAAGGTTGATAATGAAACAAAAAACTTATATGAAAGCCTATCCTGGAGAATACTAACTGATAGTGGAAAAGAATTTTATTTTAGTGCCAGAAATGGTGATGAGATGAAGTAAAGTAGAAATTGGTAAATATTTATTTGTAATATTAGTAGTGGTATAATTTAAAAGTAAATGGTATAATGTTGACTAGCGCGTAAGGATTAATAAAAAAGATGTCTGAAGGTTGGTGTAGAAGAGGTTGGATAAGTTCGTTATTAATGGGCCATGTTCCTTAAACGGAGAAGTTAACATTAGTGGAGCAAAGAATGCTGCAGTTGCTGTTCTACCTGCGGCGCTTATTATAAATGGTATCAGTAGAATAGAAAACGTTCCTGATATTATGGATGTTAGGGTCTTGCTGGATATATTGAGCAAATTGGGTGCAAAAATAACAAAAGAAGATGAAAATACCGTTATTTGTGACACACGTAATATAGATTGTTGGAAAGCCCCTTATGAACTTGTTAAAAGCATGAGAGCCTCATACTACTTATTAGGAGCGCTTATAGCTAGATTTGGAAAAGCAGAGGTTTCACTGCCAGGTGGATGTGATTTTGGATATAGACCTATTGATCAACACATCAAAGGATTTGAGGCAATGGGAGCTCGTGTTCAGATAGAACATGGTATAGTTAAGATTGACGCTTCACAGCTTAGAGGTGCTCAGATTTATTTGGACGTAGTAAGTGTAGGTGCCACAATCAATTTGATGCTCGCAGCCGTTAAAGCCGATGGACAAACTACAATCGAGAATGCTGCAAAAGAGCCTCATGTTGTAGATGTCGCAAATTACTTAAATGCAATGGGCGCCAGTATTAGAGGTGCAGGAACAGATGTTATTAAGATAAAGGGTGTTGACCACTTAAAGGGTGGGGGTACACATTCCATTATCCCCGATATGATTGAAGCAGGAACATTTATGCTTGCAGCAGCAGCTACTAAGGGAGATGTTGTTGTTAAGAATGTTATTCCAAAACATATGGAATCACTCACCGCTAAGCTGATAGAGATGGGTGTTACTGTAATTGAGGATGAAGATTTTATTAGAATTGTAGGCAAAAATAAAGTTAAAAACGTTAATATCATGACCTTACCTTATCCCGGATTTCCAACTGACCTTCAGCCTCAGGTAACTGTTTTACTTAATCAGGCAGAAGGCGTAAGCACTATTACAGAGGGTGTTTGGGATTCAAGATTTCAATATGTAGATGAGCTCAATAGAATGGGAGCAAAGATAAAGGTTGAGGGTAGAATTGCTGTAATTGATGGAGCAACCACTTTGTCAGGTGCTCCAGTTAAGGCTACCGATCTTAGAGCAGGTGCAGCTATGGTTTTGGCGGGGTTGACCGCAAAAGGGTGTACACATGTCAGCAATATAAAGTATATAGATAGAGGCTATGAGAATTTTGTTCACAAGTTAAATTTGCTTGGGGCTGACATTAGTAGAGTTACATTAGAGGATTAAGGAATATAGATGGAGTTAAAATTAAATGGTTAAGTTTTGCAGTTTATTTAGTGGAAGTAGTGGAAATGCTTTATTTATAGGTACAGAGAAAACGAAACTGCTGATAGATGCAGGTTTAAGTGGCAAGAGAATACTTGAGGCGCTTTGTTCCATAGGAGAAAATCCGGCGGAATTGAGCGCTATATTAATTTCACATGAACATATAGACCATGTTAGAGGCGCTGGTATAGTGTCAAGGAAGCAAAATGTCCCAATATATGCAAATGAGTCTACTTGGTGTGCGATGGAATGTGGACTAGGACCAGTCAAGCTTGAGAATAGAGTTGCTTTCTGTACAGGAGAGGAATTTGAGATAGGTGACATCTGTGTAAAATCTTTTGCTATTCCTCATGATGCTGCGGAACCGGTAGGCTATAATTTCTTTGTACAAGGCAAGAAAATAACTACTGCTACAGACATTGGGCATATGAATGATGAGTTACTATCACATATTGAGGGAAATGACCTGCTATTACTTGAGTCAAACCACGACATTGAGATGCTAAAAGTAGGACCTTATCCCTGGCCTTTAAAAAAGAGAATTATGGGCGACCATGGTCATTTGTCAAACGAAACCTGTGCAGAGGTAATTACATATCTGGCAGAAAGGGGCGGGAAACGCTTCGTTCTTGGACACTTAAGCCATGAAAATAACTTTCCTGAGCTAGCTTATCAGACAACTTTTAATGCATTGACTGATAAAAAGATTGCTGTAGGCAGTGATGTGACCTTGGAGGTTGCACTACGTGACAGAGTAGGGCAAATAAACATATTGTAGAAGTACAGAAATACTGTGAAGGAAACCGAGAGGTTACATGAAAATAACTATTGCTGCAGTAGGCAGGCTAAAAGAACGTTATCTAAAAGACGGAATATCAGAGTATAGCAAGAGGCTCTCACGCTTTGCTGAGATTGAATTAATTGAGGTAGAAGATGAACATGCACCAGAGTCATTAAGTACGGCACAAGAGTCACAGGTAAAGCATAGAGAGGCAGAACGTCTGCTAAAGCGAGTAAAAGATGGCTCGTATATTGTTTTACTGGACTTGGCTGGAGAACAGCTGGATTCTCAAAGCTTTTCAACAAAACTAGAGAGTATAATGCTTTCAGGTAATTCGCATATCACATTCATAATCGGAGGCTCATTAGGCTTGGACCAAAGTCTCATTAATGCCGCAAACTATAGAGTTTGCCTTTCGAAGATGACCTTTCCTCATCAATTAGCAAGACTCATTTTGTTAGAACAAGTTTATAGGGCTTTTAAAATAATGAAAAATGAGACGTACCACAAATAAACGAAGATTTTATTAAAACCGTTGATATCACTAGATTCATGGCAATAACAAATATGAATCGTCATAGTAAGATATAAGGCGAATAAAGATAGAGAGTATCTATTAGTTTTCATAGTTAGAGACTAGAATGTTAAGAGACTATACAATTCAATTCATGAAATCTCACCTAAACATAATTCTAAATTTCCGTATTGACTCTATGGTTACCCATTACTATATAATAAAGATAGACGACAGGGGTGCACACCTGAAAAGCCAAAAATGGAGGTATGCTATGTTTAAGATAGGTGAATTTTCAAATCTTAGTGGACTATCTATTAATACTTTACATCATTATAATGAAATAGGTATTCTAAAACCTAAACAAATTGATGAACTTACAGGATACCGTTACTATAGTGCCCTACAACTTGTTACTGTAAATAAGATTATGGCTTTAAAATATGCAGGACTTTCACTTAGTGAAATAGCTAAAATTTTAAATAGCTCTCCTTCAATTGATTCAATAATTTCAATGCTTGAAGATAAAGCTGAAATACTTGATCAAGTATTAAGAAATGAATCTGAAAGGCTCAACCGTCTTAGAACAAATATTTTTCTAATTAAAAATGGAGGTGTGCCAATTATGAACGAGATAACAATAAAAAAGGTTGAACCGATACTGATTGCATCGGCAAGAAAGAATATAAATAAATGTGACTTCGAAGAGAGTGGTAAAATGTGGGGCGTTGTTAATAGCTTTATAGATAAAGCAGAAACTAAACGTACCATTCCTTGTATGACATTGTTTTACAACTCAACATGGAATTGGGAAATGGCAGAATCCTGGGATATAGAAGTGGCTGAACCTGTTACAAAATGTGTTACTGACAATGATATTGTTAAAGTTTACGAGTTACCTGCTGTAGATAAAATGGCTTGTGTTGTTCATCACGGTTCATTTAATACAATAGGAGAAACTTATAAAGCTATAAGTCAATGGATTGAAAAAAACAATTATAAGATAGATGGACCAGTTCGTGAAATATACCATAGGGGTGGATGGGCAACAAATAATCCAGAAGAATATGTGACTGAACTTCAGTTTCCTTTGTCTTAATTTTAAAGAAAAATGTAGGAGTACAAAAATTAATAAAGGGGATGTTGTAAAACAATTAGTTTTGGAACATCCCCTTTCATTTGTTTAGACAACCGCCAGCTGAGCTGGTAGTACTTGATTAATATACGCATCCTGCGTATTAAGCTATTTTTCATTTATTTTTTTCTATTTCTTGCAAATACTTTTTACCGAAGAGAAGATCATATTGAATTAAATGATAATCTTTAATCAATTCATTGTCAGCATCTATTTTTTCTATATTTTTTAGATGTAGGATAGGAAATGTAGTTTCAAGTTGAGGCTGTATGTTAAAGTAGTTTGGATAATTTACACCAGCATCCTTCAGTATTTCATAACCAACATGTGATGGTGATATAACACTTGGAAAGGTTCTCATTTCTTTATAGTTGGACCATGTCACTAGAGGAGTAGTATAATATTTCAGCTCTCCCAAACCTTGCTCTTTCGCTAGCTTTTCTTTTGTACCCAACTTGTCATAGATTTTATAATAATCATCAAGAGTACCTAATCTAGGTGCGTGATCTCCGAAGAAATAAAGTAGGGTAGGCTTATTACTCTTACTTAATGCATCTATAAGCTTTCCAAGAGATTGGTCTGCATCATAAAGACCTTGAGCAAAACCGCTAACAATAGCTTGCTGAGAGGAGTCAAGCTTGTCTGAGCCAGCAGTCACATCAAAGGTATCATATTTATCATTAAAAGGATCATGATTTTCCATTGATACAGCGAATATAAAGGATGGCTTGTCAGATGAGTTTAGTGTATCTAAAATCTTATTTACTAGAGCATTGTCCGAGATGTGTGGACCCTTTGTTTCAGTTTCCATATTAAAGCTAGATACATCTATAAATTTATTAAAACCAAAATAGTTATAAACCTTATCTCTGTTATAAAACCATCCGGAGTTAGGGTGGATTGCTGTAGTATTATAACCATTGCTATCAAATACAGATGCCAGGCTAGGTGTTTCTGTTCTCAAGTATGCATTGTAGGCAATTATTCCAGGACTCATAAAGGACATTGTCATACCTGAGAGTACCTCAAACTCAGTATTAGCCGTACCGCCACCGATTGCAGGAGGTGCAAGCTCACCCTTTTGGTACTTATGAACATTTGCTGCAATATCCTTACTGTAAGTGATTCCATTCAACTTCGTAAGATCCCAATAGCTTTCACTCATAAGAACAACAATATTTGGTTTCTCATTTGAGATGGCTGTTGAAGTAGAAGCGATTTGTTCTACCTGCTTTTCATATTTATTGTTAATTTCAAGCATTTTTTCCTTGCTATAACCTTCTGGCTTTGGATTTAAATACTTGTCCAAATCCTTCAGGTAAAAATAGTTCTGTGCTAGCATACCATTTGCTAATATTTCAGTTCTTCCGATATACCAGGACTTTTCTATTCCAATTTGAGAGGATAGAGGATTGTGAGTTAGAACATTGGTATTTAAAAGAAATAGAAGTATACCAAAGGGCAACAACATTAGCGTTATTTTAGGTTTCAAATACTTTGCAACATTACTTCTAAAGGTGATGAGTAATAGTACTGCAAGTACAAATACAACTGATGCTGCAATAATTATTGGAATGTTTAAGTAATCCTTTGAAATACCAATTAAGTTTTTTATTAAGTATATATCCCAAGGATAAAACGGTTCGTTAAAATAAGTAAACTTAATATAATTTGCTAAAGTCAGGAAGATAGTCAGAATTGTTATAATTATATTTGAAATGCCTTTACCTATTAATGAAATTAAACAAAGATAGATACTACACAATAATAATATATTGAAAACTATATTTGGATCAAGAATATCCTTTATTGTTGTCATAATGCTTTGTCTTATAGAGAATTCACAAACTAATGTAACTAAGACAGCAACTGCAAAAAATGATATAAAGCTATAAATAGGCTTAATAAAAGAAGTTAAGTCAAAAGAAGGTTTACCTTCTTCAATCTTATCAAATAGCATGTAAAATAGCAGGCAGGACGATGCGGCAAACCATGTCATAAATAATGCTATGAAGGGCAAATATACAGCAGTCACTGTACCGAGTTTATTAAAGTTCAGAAATAATATACTACCAAGTATTGAGTTGCCTAATGACTTGTACATAAATATTACAAGCAAAAAAGCAGAAAACAAAACATTAAAAAGTCCAAAAAACCAAACTTTTTTTGTTTTAATTAAATTATGTTGATTGGCGATTGCACCTAAAACATATACAGGATAAAAAACTAAAATAAAGAGAGGTATACTAAATTCTAAAAAAGACGCTGCGTATACAGATATAAATGATATTAAAAAGGTTAGTGGTAAAAACGACTTAAATCTCAGAAGTTTTGGTGTAATAATGCTCCAAATTAGATATGAGAGTATGAGCATGTTTATCAATAGCACTCTAAGATTAAAATAAGTGAGAGTCAAAAAACCTATATTTACCAAAAGAAGTACAATCAATGGTACTTTCTTTAGCTTGAAGGGCAATTGTGGCATATAAAAAACCACAAAGGCACAAGAAAGGGCTAATATAAGTTGTAAAAAACCATTCCCATTGTTAAAAATATCTACAAAACTAATAACTACAGCTAAAATAACTACAATTACTTTACTACGTATACTTTTCATATTCTTCCCAGCTTCCAAATAATAATATAGAACAGTTAAATAATATATCTCCACTTTTGAAGGAGCTTTTTATCGAGTTATATTATTTAGCTGTTCTTAAACATACACTTTTTACGCAATGTTGATTATACCAAAGTAGGCATAAATATTAAAGTGATAAGCAAATAAATTGATAATTGTAATAAAAAAGTAAGGAAAGGGCAGAAATAGTATGGCAGATTCTGAACCAAATTATACGTACAAAAAAGCACGCCAGAGTATTTTAACAATGGCGTGCTATAATCTAGTTTAAGCTAACTCTAACGCGATCTCCATCATATTTGTAAATGAGGTTTGACGTTCCTCAGCTGTAGTAGCTTCATGTGATACTAGTGAATCTGATACTGTGAGCACACATAATGCGTTTACACCGGCTCTCGCAGCATTCATATATAGTGCAGCAGCTTCCATTTCGATTGCTAATACACCCATTTTAGCCCATTTTTTCCATACATCTGCAGTATCATCATAGAATATGTCTGATGACAAAATGTTACCAACCTTTGTTGTGATACCTTTGCTGTCAGCAATAGCTATAGCCTTTTTCATAAGTTCCCAAGATGCAGTAGGCGCATAGGTTCCAGGCAAATTATATTGAGACGCATAATTTGAGGTGGTTGAAGCTGACATGCCTATAATAATATCTCTAATCTTAATATTTTCCTGAATAGCACCGCAAGAGCCTATTCTAATAATGTTTTTCACTCCGTAGAAATTAATTAGCTCATATGAATAAATACCAATTGACGGCATTCCCATACCAGAACCCATAATAGAGATTTTCCTTCCCTTATATGTTCCAGTAAAGCCAAACATGTTTCTAATTGTATTAAACTGAACTGGGTTTTCCAAATAAGTATCTGCTATAAACTTAGCACGGAGAGGATCTCCTGGCATTAATACAGTCTCAGCGATAATACCCTGTTCGCTTACATTAATATGTGGTGTTGGAATCATAATTTACCTCCAAAAATTATTGTCTAATAGCTTAATATTATAGCTAATTAGTAGATTAATTCGATTTCTAAGACTTAGACCTTCATTGTATAAGCTATGCTATACACTATAAATTATACAATTTTTCCAATAAAAAAACAGATAAATATTTAATGTTGACAGTAACATATTCTCGCTGTTATA
>JAEWAX010000041.1 GCA_023391425.1 Bacillota bacterium
ACTTGTTAAAGCAAGGAGGACTCATAGTTGGGGCATTCTGTCCGAAATTGTGCTGTCCTAGTGTATATGGTGCTAAATAGTACTCATCATATGGATAATGCCCTTTTTGCCCTAATGGGTACTGTCCTTGTGGGTATTGCCCTTGTGGCTGTTGTTCTTGTGAATATTGTCCTTGTGGGTGTTGTTCTTGTTTATATTGCCCTTGAAGGTGTCGTCCTTGTGCGTATTGTCCTTGTGGGTGTCGTCCTTATGTGTATTGTTCTTGTGGGTATTGTCTTTGTGGTTATCATCCTTGTTTATATTACCCTTGAAGGTGTCGTCCTTGTTCATATTGTCCTTATGGGTGTCGTCCTTGTGCATATTGTCCTTTTGAGTGCTTTCCTTGTGGCTATTATCCTTGAGGGTGCTGTTCTTATGGGTGTTCTTTTTGTGGGTTTTCTTCTTATGGGTGTTGTCCATGCGAGTGTTGTCCTGTTGGTTTTGTCCTTGTTGTAGGGCTAGTTCAAGCTCATTTGGGCTATCAAAATACTCTTCAGACATTAAAATACACTCCTTTTTACGTAGTTTATAATACATAATATGAAATATTATGTGTATAGTTACATAAAAAGTACATGGTAATCAAGGTGCAAATAGTCATTGTTTGCATATATGTTTAAGATATCATAGCTCCCCTATAAAATGACTTACAGGAGAATTTAATGATACAGATACACAGAACTATTTTTCTTCACAACAGTGTTTCGTTGCATTACTATTTTTCAGTCAAAACTTTAGCATCAACTGTCATATTTTTTAAACTCAATTTTACTTGCTTGATACATACTATCTTTTAATATGTATGTGATTTGAACCTCTCCAATAAAGTATGCTGGGGATATTTGCGCTCCCATGGTTACTCTTAATTCATCGTTAACCACTTCATAATCACAAATATTCCCAAAACCTACATCAGAAAACAAGTTTGCAGGTTCAATATTTAGTTTTTCTATATTAATTACAGTTTTCTGGTTGCCTATAGAAATTTCCACTTCATTATCTGTTATCTTTGTTTTAACATTTTTTAAAATTATAGCCTTCGGATTATCTATGTATGTTTCGGAGAGTGTTTCTTGATTTATTATGTGTGCTTCTGTAACATGCACTCCTGTGCCTGTACCATTTGTCAGAATAGCTATCAACTCTTTTTGTCCATGATGGTCAATGTCCTTTAATAATAGTTCTGGGGCATAAGTAGGGTTACTTACATTTTTCCAATCTAAAAATCGCTTACTTCCTTTAATCTCCAAAGTAAAATCTTCATACATTCCATCCTTTTCTACGGCAGATAAAACTACTTCCTCGTCAGGAATATTTGCTACCATTTTTGATATTTTATCTTTTGTCATAATGATAACAGAATTGGCTTCTTGGTTCCATGTCACATTAGCACCTATGCTTTCAGCAATTGACCTTATAGGAACCATTACCCTATCCTCAACAATCATAGGTTGAATATTTGGCTCTATTTCTTGTCCATTAACAATTATTTTAATATGATTCGCTTCTGCAAAAACTACTCCAATAATAAGTACAGATACAAATAAAGTAATTAAAGTAAACCCTAATAATTTTTTCTCCATTTACAAAAACCTCCTTGAGAGCATTGTGTTATTTAATAGACTATAAAAGTATTTTCATTTTTACTTAACAATATCAAACTAAATACTCTCTGATTATATAATTCATTACTATAAAACAAAATTACAAAATTGTAATATTTTTATAATAATGCATGCCAAACATGTTATGATCATAGCTCACATGACAAAATAGAATTTAAGGATGCACTGGAATTGTTAAATTTAGTGCTTGGTATAAATAGTTCTAGAGAAAAATTATAAGCTAATCAAAACAGCGGCAGTAGTTGTATCTTCTAAGAATTTCTCCCTTTGATACAACTACCGCCGCTGTATTTAAAAATATCTGTCTGAAAATGTGAATTTAATTACATCACCGTAACTACCTTAAACTAGCCACGTTACCCCACAATCGGCTTAAACGTCATATTGAAGTCAAAACGTTGATGATCAAACCTGTACTTTTCTGAGAGCTCTGGGCCGCAGCTATTTGAGCCTATTCCACTTTGAGTATAGTCTAGGCAAAGCACTGTGCTTCCACTCTCCTCCAGCTCAAAATTATGTTGTTTTGCTGTCAACTCCTCTTGAGTGTAGCGTGAAACATTGAAACTAAAGGTCTCATTATTTGTTGCTGCTAGGCCAATACCATCCTTTGAAAGCAACTTTACATAATGGCAACCCCAGTGGCTACCATTTTCCTGCGGCTTTAGGTAGTCCTCATGCATATCTTCAATCTTTGCTTTAAACAGCCCCAAGTAGGAGGCTCTATGTTTATCGACATAGCTTTCATATGGTCCATAGCCAAAATATTCTACACTGGAAATTTCTTTAGGCAAAAATAAGCGAAGCCCAAATCGTGGTAGGAATGGCGTTACCATATTTCTTTCAACTTGAATATTAAAGGAAACTATACCTGTATCACCTATCAACCACTCTGCACTTATGTTTAATATTCTTTGAATATAAACTGCAGATATTGATAACTCACTTACTATTCTTATGCTGTTATCTAACTGTGCAACTGTTGTTGAATATGACCTGGAAATAGCTCTGTCAAAACCACATTCTTCCCATTTGGTACGTACATATCTATCATTATCGGTTGGAGCCCTCCAAATATTATAGTTCATTGGTTTATCCAGTATACCCATGTTATCATAAACCATTTCATCGAAAACACCTGTCATTTTATTATAGGTGTATCTAAACCTTTCTCCAACAACAATTACATTCCTGTCACTCTCTTGTGCGCACAAGCTGTTCGACTTTGGAACATCTTGCGAAGTCAAAGCATGTGACTCACCTGATTCGATACTACTTTCTTCTTTTGATATGTCACTTCCGATACTACTTTCTGCTTTTGACATGCCACTTCCGATATTACTTTCTGTTTTTGACATGCCACTTCCGATATTACTTTCTGTTTTTGACATGTCCTTCCCAATGATTTTTTCAATTTTGCTGCTGCAGTCGATTCTCTTCTCTACAGAAACTTCAATCTGGTCAAAGCCCAACATGTGACCTTTTTTTGTAAATGCCAAATCATCTTTCTGTATATAGTTAAACTTTATATAGCAATTACCCTCATTTATCTTTTCTAAAGTCAGGTAAATCACTTTTTCATGATGAGGTCTTATATTTAGAATGCTGCTATCATCTATAGTTCCCTCAAATACAACTTGGCCATCCTTAGTTACCTGATAGGTTATATACAGATAATCCTTTAAATTAGTAAAATCCATCATGTTTTTAAAGGTTATCTTTCCATCCTTGAGGTTGGCCTTTACAAGTCTTACAGGTCTGATAACATTTTTGTATTCCAAAAGTCCTGTATGTGGCTTTCTATTAGGATATACAAGTCCATCCATACAAAAGTTGCCATCATTCGGGAATTCTCCAAAATCTCCTCCATAGAAGAATTTCTCTCTCCCCTGCTCGTTCTTACCCATATAAATTGCGTGGTCACACCATTCCCAAACGAAACCACCGCAAAAGCCATCATATTTTTGAATAAGTTCATAATATTCCTCAATATCTCCAGGTCCATTTCCCATGGCATGAACAAATTCACACTGAATAATTGGCTTATCCCAATTATCCTTATCAAAATAATTTGAAACCTCTCCGCAAGAAGCATACATTCGGCTGTAGAGGTCTAAATTACTATAATCATTGTCATATTCCTTTGGTGCATGCAATGCACTTTCATAGTGGGTAAGTCTACTAGTATCATAACCTTTTATCCACTTAAGTGCATTTTCGAAATTCCTGCCGTATCCTGATTCGTTTCCCAATGACCAGATAACCACACAAGGGTGATTTTTATCCCTAATAACACATCTTTGTATGCGGTCTAAAATAGTCTCTTCGTATAGCGAATTATGCGCTAACAAAGGAAAGTCCTGCTGTCCTCCACCATATATTTCAGTAGTTCCATGAGTCTCAATATCTGCTTCAGCAATAACATAAAAGCCATATTTATCACAGAGTTCTAAGAAGATAGGTGAATTAGGGTAGTGACTTGTACGAATTGCATTTATATTATGCTGTTTCATTAGCCTCAAGTCTAAAAGCATATCTTCAATAGTAACTGCTGGCCCTGTAACTGGATTACTATCATGGCGATTTACACCCTTGAATTTTATTTTAGAGCCATTAAAAAGTACAATTTTATCTTCAATTTTTATCTCTCTAATACCAATCTTGGTAGAGATGGCCTCATCACCAGTACTCAGTATTAAAGTATATAGATTTGGTGCTTCAGCGCTCCATAGTTGTGGATGGTTTAGGTTTATACTAATACAATTGCCACTTGCCTGGCCTTTTTGTATAATATTTTTTGTATTAACATCTAGAAGTGCGTAACCTACTGATAGTTTATCTCCTATGAAATCAAGTTCTACTGAAATTTCTGCCTGTTTGTAGTCATTCTTTAGTACAGTCTTCACGAAGAAATCACGTATGTGATTTTGAGGGCGATAGAGTATATATACATCACGGAAAATACCTGACATTCTAAATTTATCTTGATCCTCAAAGTAACTTCCATCACACCACTTTAGCACCAACACAGCTATTGTATTTGTACCTTCATGTACAAAATCTGTTATGTCAAATTCACTTGTTGAATGTGATACCTGACTATAGCCTACAAATTGGCCATTTATCCAAAGATAGAAGCAAGAGTCTACTCCTTCAAAATTTAAATATTTGCGCATTTCATTATAACTTCTGTCAACTTCAAATTGCCTAACATATGATCCACATGGATTCTCAGTAGGGACAAATGGAGGATCAAATGGAAATGGATACTTTATATTTGTGTACTGATGTTTGTCATAACCATAATTTTGCCATACACTAGGCACAGGAATCTTCTTAAAATTCGAAACATCAAAGTCAGGAGAATAGAACTTCTCTGTAACATCATAAATACTGTTGAAATACTCAAAACTCCATTGTCCATTTAGTAGCTGAAACTGTTTAGAGGATATCCTATCCTCAGATAATGTTTCATCAATAGTTGGATATGGTATAAAATATGCTCTATTATCCATCGTATTAACATGAAGTGTTTTAGGATCCTCAAAAAACTTTTCTACTATCATCTTTGGTCACCACATTCCTTTAATTTTTATTATTATATGGATTTTGAATTGTAGTATGCTTTTTTTGTATTTTTGATTATATTATACTAAATTCTTATCCTATACTACTTATTTGGGCTAAGTCCGAAAATGTCGTTTAATACTATGAGTCACTGCTTATGCAGGCACCTGTTGACACAAAAAATAGCCTCTTCTTAAAATTAATATATGTACACACCATTATTTTAGTAAAATAGTTTCTCCAGATTTCACCTCTACTATATTTTTACCAGAACTTATCCAAACAGATATTGCTGCAGGATTATAAACCATAGTTTGATTAACATCATAAACCAAGCTTCTCATAGCACATATGTAATCTTTTATCTCAATATTTGTGGCATACCATACATCTGAATCAAATGCAGCACTCTCACAAAAATCCTCTATAATGTTCCAATTATTCTGTCTATGAAATTCAAAGCTATGCCCCCATATATAAAATAATGGAAGTCTAGCCCAATGAGGCTGATTTTTAAAGGCATTGAGTTTATTCATAATTTCATCATTATGATGGCAAGTAGGATTCCATTCTAAAAAATTGCCTGGCAGTGAAAAATTATTTGTTGAATTTACTGTTCGTGAGTACTCTATTCCCAATACTTCCACGGTCTTCATTATAGCTTCGTTATACTCTCCGAAGGGATATGACATACCCCTTACTGGATACCTTGCAAGGCTCTCAAGTTGTCTTCTATCTTCCCAAATTTCTTCTACAAGCTGCCCCTTTGACAACTGAGTCATATGAGGGTGGGTTACACTATGGCAAGAGACCTCATGGCCTTTATATAAAGTATATATCTCATTTTTAGTTACAAATCCATCTGTACCAAGAGTACCGGAATTCAGATGAAAGGTAGCCTTCATTTTGTATTTGTTAAAAATATCTATAAGTTTTCTGTCGTATATTTGACCATCGTCATAGCTAAAAGTCAGTGCCTTTTTCTTTCCATATGGGTAATATAATTCATAACTCATTTATTTCTACACCTCCATAATATAGTATGAAAATAGAATATACTTGATTTGCCTCCATATCAAGTATATTCTTCTAAACTCTAGCTATATTAATATATATGCTTCTAAGCTTACCCTTTAATAGCACCCGCAACCAAGCTTTGCTGCACCTGTTTATTTAAGAATAAATATATAAGTAGTGTAGGGATAGTGGCAACTACAAGCGCTGCGCCAATAGGCCCCCAAGCAGTTTGGTATTGGCCAGCCATCGATTGAATTCCTACAGTTAAAGTCTTTGCTGTGTCTTTGCTAATAAATACAACTGCAAACATCAGCTCATTCCATGCCGTTAAAAATGTAAAAATTGATACTGTAGCTATAGCTGGACGTAGTAATGGAACAATTACGCTTATAAATGTCCTATAGATACTACAGCCATCTATGCAAGCTGCCTCTTCAAGCTCTCTAGGTATTCCTTCTAAAAAACCTGTGATAATCATAATAGCCATCGGTATAGCAAACGCAGTATATGGAAGTATCAATGACCATAGAGTATTAATTAATTTTAATTCTCGCATCATTATAAACACCGGTAATAAAGCAGCATGAATAGGTATCATTAAGCCTAGCATCAGTAATGTCATTGTTTTCTTTTGTAGTTTCCACTTCATTCGAATTAAAGCATAAGCTGCCATTGCTGAAATAATAATTGTTAAAATAATTGTTACAGCCGTTACGAAAGTGCTGTTAATCAAATATCTTCCTACCTTACCGCCCATGAATGCGGAAGAGTAGTTTTTCCACAAAAAATTATTTGGTAGGCCTGCTACATTTTGTCCAAAAATTTCAGAATTATCCTTTAAAGAAAAGCATATGAGCCAATATATAGGAAATAGTGAAGCAATCGCCCAAGCAGCAAGTATTATATATGTAATTGCTTTCTTTATATATTCAAATGGAGTTAAGTTCTTGGTTAATATTTTCATTGATTACTCCTCCTATCAATTTACTTCGACCTTTTTAAATATCTTGTTAATTATTGCTGTGAATATAAAACATTCTGCGATAATAAATACTGCCATAGCACTTCCATATCCAAACTTATTACTCATAAATATTGACTTTACCATAATTGTACTAGGAACCTCGGTTGCACCTGCGGGACCTCCATTTGTCAAAACATATATTAAATCAAAAATTTTAAGTGATCCAATAGCAGAGAAGGTCACACTTACCTTCAACATTGGTGATATCAAAGGAATTGTTATACGAAATGCTGTAGATAATCCCGTTGAACCGTCAATTAACGCAGCCTCATATATTTCCGGTGATATTGATTTGATTGCTGCATACATAAGCAGCATGTGATAACCAACATATTGCCATAAAATTGGGGCAAAAGCAGATATAAGCGCCGTGTTTGAATCTCCTAACCAGTTTTGTGTCAGGCTTTCTAAACCTAAACTTCTAAAAGTCACATTCAGCAATCCATATTCAGGGTGATAGATTTTCATCCATAGCTGACCTATTACAACCGTAGAAATAATTACAGGGACAAAGTAAACACTACGGAAGAAGCCCTCTCCTTTTACTCCACTAGCAAGAACCAGCGCGAAGAAAAGTGAAACTGGGATTTGTATACCAACAGACACTAAAAGAAATATAAATGAATTTAGTACTGACTTAGGAAATCCATCCATGTTGTCAATAAATAGTTTTTTATAGTTATCTACCCCAACAAATACACCTTCCCCCAACCCATCCCAGTCCAAAGTGCTATAATATGCTGACATGATTACAGGCGCTGCAATAATTACTACGAAGAACAGCAATGCAGGAAACAAAAATATAAGTATCGCCTTTTTATCTGAGAATACTTTATCCATAATATGATCTCCATTTCTAAAAAAGGAGCTGGAATAAGTTAATCCCAACTCCTTTCATTGTTATGACTTGCAAAGTAAATATACTACTTATTCATTGATTGTAAATCCTTGGCGTATTGTTCAGGTGTAATCTTTTTAGCAAATAACTCAGCTGATTTATTCTGGTATAGCTGTGAGTCATCGCCCTCAAGCAGAGTATTCCACCATAATGTATATGATTTTGAATCCTGAGTTAATTTTACTAAATCACGTGTAAGTGAATCAATTTTTGAATCATCTACAGTCATTTTCCAAGTTGGAAGTCCAGCACCTGATAAATAAAGTTCTTTTGAGAAATTCTCCTCAATATACTTTAAGGCTTTAACTGCTTCATCTTTGTGCTCGGTATTTGCATTAACAAGGAATGTCTCAGCAACACCACCTGTGAAGTCATTAACGTCACTCTTATCACTAAGTGTTGGGAATTTTACTATAGCAATCTTATCTTTAATCTTAGAGTCTGCTTTCATTATGTTACCAATTGTCCAGCTTCCGTTTAAGTACATTGGAATTTTTCCTTCATAGAATGGAACCTCGGACTCATCTCTTGTAATACCCATCGCTCCATCAGGGAATGCCTTCATATCAATAAGTTCCTGCAATTTTCTTGCGCCTTCAATTATACCGGCATCTTCAAAAGTACCAGTCTTTGTTAGTGCCTTGTAGCTTGCATCATATCCTGCTTGTCTTATTTGAAGCATATCAAGGTACATATCAATACACCAAATATCCTTAGCTCCTAAAGCCATTGGCGTAATACCTTTTGCTCGGAAAGCCTTAACAGCTGTAACTAACTCGTCATATGTCTCAGGTATCTTTATGTTATTCTGTGCAAAAAGTTCTTTGTTAACAAAGAAAGTACCTGTTGACATTGAATGAGGTAGACCATAAATCTTGCCATCAAAAGTCATATTAGTGAGTGTACCATTTAAAAGCTTATCTTTAGTCTCAGCATCCAAATAATCGTTTAGTGGAAGTAACTTTCCAGAGGTAGCAAAGGACTTCATATATCCACCAGTCCAATAGAAAAAGATATCAGGAGCTTCGTTGGCTGCAACTGCTGCCATCATTTTTGTTTTATAGGTTTCATTTTCTGTAGCATCTACCTTCAGAGTAATATCAGGATTTGCAGCTTGAAAATCTGCAAGAACCTTTTCGAAAGGAGCTTTACTGGATTCTGAATCTGCCGCCCATATATGCCACAAACTCAGAGTAACAGGGTCTTTCTTAACAGCGGAATCGCTACTTGTGCTTGTACTACTATCACTTGGTGTTGAAGTTGAACCACCACATCCTACTAAACTAAATATCATTGATGATACCAGTAACACTGCAGAAAGTTTTTTTAAAATTTTCACTATATTTCCTCCCCTTTTTCGGCCATTTGGCCTTTGTTGTAATGATTATAAACTATTTATATCGATGAATTGAACGTAGGATTTTTACTGAATACTAGTAATATTTTTACTGCTAAACCTATGCCTTAATGTTTAGCTTTTTATAATCATTTACCGAGTAACCTGTATACTTTTTAAAGCACTTTCCAAAATAATTAGGGTCTGGTATTCCAACCTTTTCAGCCACTTCATACGCCAATTTATCATAAGTATTAAAATATTCTATAGCCTTTTTGATACGTATATCTGTTAAATATTCCACTAAAGTAGAACCTGTATGTTGTTTAAAGGTTCTACTTAAATAGCTTGGATTGACGTAAAAATGCGCTGCAAGTGAGGATAGAGTTAACTCCGAGTCTGAAAGATTATCTTCTATGTATTTGATGATGCTGTCTAGTAAGCTATTCTTTTTTGTGTCTCTGGCAAGTTTTATATTGCTTGTCAGCTTATCTGAAATATTGATAATATATGCTTCTATTTCAGGAATGTTAGTCAAGCTTAGTATATCTGAATAAAGCTCTGAAGCAGTACCAATAACTTGGTACACGTTTAAATCAAATCCGCTGATATCACTAACTATCGCAGTAATTATGTTTATTCCTATAACCTTAATTTCATTGAAATTTATAGGTGTATAGCTTGAAATGTCTCTAAACTTTTGACGAATAAGACCCTCAGCCTTTTCAGCTATACCAGCCCTTATATAAAATAAAATTTCCTCCATGTCATTGTTTTTGTCGTAAGTTATAGGAGGTTTATCCTTTTGTAGGCAAATGTCACTATACCTAATTACAATATTATCACCATATACAAGCTTATACCGCAGTGCTTCAGCCGCCTCCCTATAAGATTGTTGAAGCTTGTCCAAGCCATTGTAGCTGTTGCCCACCCCAATGTTTATATCACTCTTAAGCTTGTTAATAACAAGTGTTTTGACCTGCTCACAGCATTCAAAAAGATTTACTTGTTCATCTGAATTTAGAATAATGATATTACCACTATTGTCATTAAATATAATTACTCCTTCATCAGATTTAAAATATTGTTTAATTGTATTAATATATAAAAGCTCGTGTACTAAAGTGCTTTCCTGATCAAATCTATTAGCCAAGCTCTCAAAAGATACTACTGCTACTTGAATATAGTTATTTAGCATAGATAAATTGTAATATTCTAGGCGCTCATTGATATCTAAAGGTTGAGTTTTAGAGATTAGCAGTTCATTCAAAAATCTATCTTTTAAATAAGGTAAACTCTCGTTTAGTTTTTGTCTTATTAAGTCATATTCCTCCCTATTACTTTGCTCATCTAATATTTTGCGTCGAATATTTTCAACAGATTCCTTTAGTTCAGACCGTTTTATTGGTTTTAGCAAAAAGTCGGATATACCCATCTTAATTCCCTGCTTAGCATATTCGAACTCTTCATACGCAGTCAGTACAATAACCTTAGTTGTAGGATAGCTTTCAACTACTAACCCTGCAAATTCAAGGCCATCCATAAAAGGCATTCTAATATCTGTAATAATTAATTCTGGTTGAAGTTCCTCCAAAAGGCTGAGGCCCTCCTGTCCACTAGAAGCTTCACCAACTACCTCAAACCCAAGACTATCCCAATCTAGTACCATTCGCAGAAGGCCTCTTGTATTCTCTTCATCATCAACAAACATAATTTTTATTTTATTAGTTCCCATCTCTTTCCTCCTGGTTTATAGGTATTTTTATTGTGATAACTGTTCCCTTTTTGTATACACTTTCGATAGTATATAAGTCGTCTCGGTCATAATATATTTTTATTCTCTGGATTGTACCCCTAAGTCCAAAACTGTTTGAATTGTTATCAAGGTTTTGCTCTCTCAGATTTACTAATTG
This sequence comes from Bacillota bacterium, assembly GCA_023391425.1. Lineage (GTDB taxonomy): Bacteria > Bacillota > Clostridia > Acetivibrionales > DSM-1351 > Ruminiclostridium. The sequence goes on from JAEWAX010000041.1 coordinate 11,417, forward strand.
GCCTTCTGTCATACCTAACCCGTTATCTTTGACAGTGAGTACAACAAAGTCTCCATCTATTTTCGAGGCTACAAAAATATCCCCCTGCTCTCCCTTAGGCTTAATACCGTGGTAAATAGAGTTCTCAACTATTGGTTGGAGTATCAGCTTAATAGTCTTATGTTTCAATGTATCTTTATCAATATCATAGTGAACAGTGAATACATCTCCATAGCGCAATAGCTGTAAATGCAGGTAATCCTTAATTATACCAATTTCATCCTCTATTGATATAATCTCACTACCCTTACTCAAGCTTTTTCTATAGTAACTACCCATAGCTTCAAGCGCTTCATACAGGACATCGTTTTTCCCTGAAAGTGCCAAATACTCCATAGCATCAATTGTATTATATAAGAAATGGGGCTTTATTTGTTCTTGGAGAACGTTTAATTCTGCCTTTCGCTTTGTCTTCTGCTCTCTTACTATTCTGTTTATAAGGTTCTGAATTTCAATGACCATCAAATTGTATCCATTTTTGAGCTTACCTATTTCATCATTGTTCGTTTCCATTTCAACTAATGTAAACTGACCATTTTCGATATCCTTCATTGATTTTATGAGCTTATGTATAGGGGATGTTATTAATCTTGATACAAATATTATACCGATACAAAGTAGCAAACCATTTAGTAGTATTATTAATATACTAACCATTTTATATATAGATACCTCTGATTCCAACTGCTCTAATGGTATACCTATTATCATTTTCCACCCATACTTATCTAAATTCATAGTTGAGTAAAGAAATGGCTTATCATTATGGTCTAATATAGAGGAATTAGATACCTTACCCACCTGATTATCTAAAAGTTTTTGGAATTCCTGTTCTTCCATATCATTGTTTGTTGATATAATCTGATTGCTTTCATCTAGGATAATTATATGAGTTCCATACTTTTGCGCAATCTCTCTGTAGCAATTTTTGAACCCATCTTCAGAGATATTAACCATGAGTAGACCAATTGGTTCCATCGTAATAGTGTTATTAATTATCCTAAGCAATGACATAGTTTTCTTATTACTATTGTTATTAAAAATATTATCTGCATTAAGGCGAACAATATAGTATCCTCCCCTTTTACTAACATCGTCATACCACTGCGCACTTTTAATATTTTTAATCTTTAAACTCTTAAGAGATTCTTTAGCTGATCCGTACCTGGTATTAAAATTATCAAATATATACACAGAATCTATATGTTGTGCTGAATCCATCAATGTAACAAGACTTCTTGATATTTTTCGTTGGGCTTCAGGAGTGTTTACCATATCTTTATTTGTTAATATATCTTGTATATTAAGATTTGCCATAATAATCCGTGAATTGAAGCTAACATTATCAAGCATGTTATATATATTGGATTTAAGAGAATATAATGTCTGCATTGATAAATCTCTATTCTTTTGAAGCGTTAAGTCGTAATTTACTTTATAATATACAACTGATGACACGATAAGTGAAAAAATGAGAATAGCTAAATATACTATAGTCATTTTTGCAGAAATACTTAAATTGGTATAAATTAGTTTACATAAGCCTTTAATTTTTTTCATAATTATGCCCATGCCCCACATTCCAGAGATAAATGGCACGGACTCGGCACCTCCGTTAATGATTATAATTTTTTCCACCTTATGTAAGACTCTAGTTGCTTGTAAACACAAAATTTATTTCAGTATATCATATCTATCACCGTTAATTCTATGCAGCAAATCCCATATTTGGAGTTACATGTCGAACCATAAAAAGAGCTTATCGCAATCACCGCGACAAGCTCTTTTTAAAAAATTCAACCCAATATAAATTCAATAAAGAATTCACAGTGGCTATTTATTAGTTTTTGTTACTTATATTACTTTCTAGCAACTCCAGTTTTTCTAGCTGCTTCAGCAACTGCAGCAGCAACTGCCTTAGCTACTCTAGGATCAAATGGAGATGGAATAACGTAATCTGCTTTTCTTTCTGCATCTGTAACTAGTCCAGCAATTGCATAAGCAGCAGCTATTTTCATTTCATCATTTATTTCACGAGCTCCTACATCAAAAGTACCTCTGAAAATACCTGGGAATGCAAGAACATTGTTAACCTGATTTGGATAATCTGAACGACCTGTTCCAACAACAGCAGCACCAGCCTCAAGCGCTAACTCAGGCATAATTTCTGGAGTTGGGTTAGCACATGCAAAGATTATTGGATCCTTTGCCATTGTCTTAACCATTTCTGGTGTAACCATTCCAGGCGCTGATACTCCAATAAATACATCAGCGTCAACGATAACATCCTTCAATAGACCTCTTTTACCTTCAAGGTTAGTGATCTTAGCCATTTCAGCCTTGATTGGATTGAGGTTATCTCTTCCCTCATAGATAACACCCTTTGTATCACAGAGAACAACTTTTCTTAGACCCATTGAGAAAAGAAGTTTTGTAATAGCAATAGCAGCTGAACCAGCACCGTTAACAACTATAGAAACATCCTCAATCTTCTTTCCAACAACTCTTAACGCATTGATAAGACCTGCAGCAGTAACTATTGCAGTACCATGTTGGTCGTCGTGGAATATTGGAATATCACATTCTTCTTTTAATCTCTTCTCGATTTCAAAACATCTAGGAGCAGCGATATCCTCTAGATTTACACCACCAAAGCTACCAGATAATAGCTTAACAGTGTTAACTATAGTATCAACATCCTTAGATTTAATACAAAGAGGAATCGCATCAACATCTCCAAAAGTCTTGAAAAGGCAGCATTTTCCTTCCATAACTGGCATTCCAGCTTCTGGTCCAATATCTCCTAAACCTAATACCGCTGTACCATCAGTTATTACAGCTACTAAGTTATGTCTCCTAGTATACTTGTATGAGTTCTCAATATCTTTCTGTATTTCCAAACATGGTTGAGCAACTCCAGGTGAATAAGCTAACGATAGGTCTCTTGCGTCCTTTAATGGAGCTCTGCATATTACTTCTATTTTTCCCTCCCACTCTTCGTGGGCTTTGATTGAATCTTCATAGATAGTTCCCATTTCGTAATCCTCCAAACTTATAAAATAATAATCTATATTCTTATTACATGTATATTAGTATACACTATTGTGAAATCTTTCACAACAAATTTATATAAAATTCAAGCGAAACTTCTTAAAGTTCCGCTTGAATTTTTTAATTTATTATAAATCTTTAACTTCATTAATAACTGCTCTAACCTTTTCAGCAGAATCTCTCAATAGTTGCAATTCAGCATCAGAGATGTTTAATTCAAGAACTTTTTCAGCTCCGCTGCCACCAACAACTGTTGGAACATTAACTAAAACATCTTTAATACCATATTGTCCATTAAGAACAGTACCAACAGGCATAATTGTGTTGTAGTCCTTCAATATTGATTCAACTATTCTGTTGATTGAAAGAGCTATACCATAATATGTTGCTCCCTTGTTTTGGATTATTGTAGCACCTGCTGTCTTAACGTCAGCAAAGAGCTTTTCTTTGTCTATGTTTATGCCATTAGCTTTAACATAATCATCAAATCTTGTTCCAGCAATGTGAGTTGCACTCCATAAAGGCAACTGTGAATCACCATGTTCACCAATAATGTAACCGTGAACATTAGCGATGTCTATATCCAATGCCTTACTTATCTGAGTTCTGAATCTAGCACTGTCAAGTACTGTACCTGATCCAATAACCTTGCTTGCTGGCAAACCAGACCACTTTTGTGTCATGTATGCCAAAACGTCAACTGGATTTGATACACTAACAATAACACCATGGTTGTAATACTTCATAACCTCAGTAACTATACTCTTCATTATTACAGTGTTTTTCTTAGCAAGATCTAAACGTGTTTCACCTGGTTTTCTAGCAGCTCCTGCAGTTATTACTATAACATCGCAATCTTTAACATCTGCGTAATCACCTGAATAAATTGTCATATTACCACAGAATGACAAACCATCGGCAATATCAAGAGACTCACCAAAAGCCTTTTGTTTATTTACATCGATTAATACTAATTCTGATACTAAATTGTTTATAGACATTGCATACGCTGCTGATGCCCCAACAAATCCTGCTCCTATAATAGCTACCTTATATCCCATACAAAATCCCTCCATTTTTATCGCAATTGTTATTAGAGTACCACAATACATTTTAAGTTACAAATGTTATTATCAAGATACAATTTGCGGTAATTCCTTGTTTCTTAAGAATACATCTCTTTTTGTAGCTTATCCTATAATTTCCGAGCCAATTTGTCATAAATGTATACAAAATATCAAAGCTATAATATTATTAAATAACATACAAATCTTAGATCCATTGCTACCAGCTTAGTTTACACATTTTTATTTTAATTTATTGCAGGTAAATAATAAAAAAAAAGACGCATAATGTCTTTTTTTAATATGATGCTTTTTTAATATAATGCTTTTTTAATATAAAGCTTTTCAGTTACAATTTCTTTCATATACAATTCGAAGTCCATTAAGAGTCAACGTAGAATTTACTTCTGTAATGATTTTAGCTTCCTCAGCAATTAGTCTAGCTAGACCTCCTGTTGCTATAACCTTCACCGAATCTGCTTGCATTTCATGTTTCATTCGCTTAACAATATACTCAATTTGCCCAACATATCCATAAAAAATACCCGACTGCATACTTAGTATGGTATTTTTCCCAATTATGCTTTCTGGCTTTATCAAGTCAATTCTAGGTAGTTTTGCTGCCTTCTGATAAAGGGCCTCAACACTTATTTTTATACCGGGACAGATTACATTACCTAAATACTCACCTTTCGCCGATACAGCACAAAATGTAGTGGCCGTGCCCATATCCACTATTATAAGTGGCCCCCCATATATTTCAAATCCAGCCACTGCATTTACAATCTTATCTACTCCAACTTCTTTCGGATTTTGACACTTAATGTTAATGCCTGTCTTAGTTCCCGGGCCAATAATCATAGGTTCAATTTTAAGGTACTTTTTTATTGAATGCTCAAGTGTGTACATGATTGGTGGAACTACAGATGAAATAATAACTGCATCAACTCTTTCTGTACTCAATCCCTCATGTTGAAACAAATTTAACAATAGCATTCCCAGTTCGTCTGCAGTTTTCTGTCCTATGGTACTAAGGCGCCAGTTCGCCAGAAGTTCTTTTCCTTCAAACACCCCTAATACAATATCTGTATTTCCAACATCAACTACAAGAATCATGTGAACCTCCATAAGCCATAGAACTATATTCCAAGTCTCAAGCTTCTTATCTCTTTTAATTCGAGCTCAATTTCTTTCTCAATTCTGCCTATATCTGCCGCAATATCTTCAACATTCTCCTCGGTTTTAGGTTTTATAACAGGTCTCTGGTAATGTTGTCTATACGGTTCTTTGTTGTCCTTCAAATTTTCTCTATTCTGAGTAGTATTTTCTCTATGATAATTTTTTTGGTGATTATCCTTTAGAGTGTTTTCCTTTGGTGCATTTTCTCTTATCTGATTATCACGTGCTATATTTTCTCTCTTTAGGATTTCTCTGCGTTGGTAATCTTTCTGTTGATTATTATCCCTCTGTTGATTTTCTCTTGGAGGGCGATTGATTCTTGTATTATTTTCTTTGTGATGAAACTCTCCACCTTTTTTAGTGGAATTTGGAGCTACAGGCTCAGTTACCTGTACACCATCTTTTGAAAATTCATTTTTTTTAGGGTATTCATTTTTTCTAACCACTAATAATTTCCTCCTAAACTTTATTTACTAAAAATAAACAAGACCTTGTTCGAATCCATTATTGCATTATGTATATCCTAACAAGCCTCTAACCTGTATTTCACCTGCTGATATCTCTCTAATTACTCCATCGTTACATTTTACAACCAGCTTACCATCTGAAGCAACAGACTCCGCTATTCCATTATACTCCATGTCTCTAACAATAATCTTTACTTCTTTACCTAGTGTTACGGAATATCTGCTCCATTTATTTATAATTTCTTCTGTGTTTCCTTGTAGCATAATATTATATATATTTTCAAATCTAGTAAGAATGCTTTCAAGTAATCTCACACGTGAAACAGGCTTCCCTGTATGCATTTTTAATGAGGTCGCTTTATTTTTTATTTCATCGTCAAAGGTACTTGAATCCTGGTTTACATTTATACCTATGCCAACTACCACATAATTGACATGTCCAGGCTCGGCAGAAAGTTCGGAGAGAATTCCAACTAATTTACAATTATCTAGTATTATATCATTTGGCCACTTGATTCCGCAAACTATTCCTTGATTTTCCAATATTCCTTCTACGACAGCAACTGATGCTGCCATTGTGACTATCTGGACATTCTCCGGCTCCAAGTCAGGTCTTAAAATAATTGTAAACCATAAGCCCTCACCATTATAGGATTTCCACTCCCTGCCCACTCTTCCGCGGCCCATTGTCTGCTTCTCAGCTACGACAATAGTTCCATGCTGACAACCTTCGTTTGCAATTTTTTTTGCATAATTGTTTGTTGAGTCTACCTCTTGAAGATGAATTATTTCACGTCCAATTAGTTGTCCTTGAGGTATAATTAACTCTCTACTATCTAACAAATCAGGTGTCCCAACTAGACAATATCCTTTTTTCGAGGAAGACTCAATATTGTAACCATCTTTTCTTAATTCATTTATATGCTTCCAGATAGCTGTTCTTGAGACGTTGAAAATTTTACTTAAGTCTTCACCCGAGATATATTCCTTATTATGTTTAAGCTTTTCTAAAATTTGATTTTTCAAAATTGCACCTGCTTAATTAACTTATCTAGGTCTGGTTTTTTTATGCAATATGTTCTACCTAATTCATCCTTAAAAACCGATGTACCTGTATTGATGTTTTCTATTTTATCAAGTTCTGCCAAATCTGCAAGCTTATCGAGAAAATAGTAGAGTAACAAATCGTCAGTTTCTGCATGTTTATCTCTGAGTTCCTGCAAAATATTGTTTATATATAACTCTTCTGAATTTGAATACAGTACTGGAGAATCCATTCTCTTATCTAAAACAGATGCTTCCTCCGCTAATATGGTGGTAGTAATAAGGCACTCTGGAAGTCTGTACGTTCCAAACATATATTGCTCTATTGGAACTATTGTTTTGTAATAAAGCTCCATATCTTGCCCCTGAGCAGTCTCATATATAAACCTATCCGCAACAAAACACTTGTCACTTTTAACCTGAAGCTTTAAACATCGAAAAGAATCGGATTCATAAAGTTCAAGGTCATCCTTTGGATTTATAAGCCCAGAAAAGCATAGCTTCTTTTCATCTTCTATTATAACTTCTTTATTATAATATGTACTTAACTTGAGTCCACAGTCAATTATGTTTGATACATCTTCAGACTTAACATAGTAGTAAACCTCTGGCATTTTTACCCCCCAAGTACTTATAATGTATACTTTCTCAATATATCCTTCTCTAAAACTGTTTACCTAGTGTCTACCGCCGCTAATACTCCCGATTTAATAATCGGCAGAATAAGCGGCGCTACCCTAGATTGCAATTGCTATTTTAAAATTTATGCTATTATTATATTACATTTTTTAAGATTCTACTATAGGGGTAAATTGTAGAAGCTTATCTTAAATTTAGCTATAAATTAGTTGACTTAAGAGGTGAGCTTTCCATGTCGTCTATTCTAACTTTACTAGCATTCAAGCTATTTTCTATAATTAGATTTGTTTCCTCTTGTTCCTTCTTAAATTTAGTTATCACTTGGATAACTGGCTCCAACTCTTCATAGAACAGTGCTATCATATCACCTGGCCGAGCATCCAGCATCGCCTTTTCCAGTGCTTCAGTTTCACTTAATATTATTTCAACATTTTCTCTTATAGCTCCAGAATCTAGTATACTTCTTTCAAGCAACTCTGCTACCTCTCTCTTCTTACGCCCCCTTAAATCAATATCTTCTTTAATATACATCTTCCCAAATGATTTTGCGCACAATTCCCCAACTTCCTTTATATTTGAATCCAATCTGTCTCCAGGCATTCCCAGAACACCTACTAAGCGCTTGGCTTTAATTCTTTGAATGAATTTTATAACTGCACAATAACCAGCTATATTGTGGCTGTAGTCTATCATCACCTTGAAATCACCCATATCAAAAATATTAAATCTGCCAGGGTTTAAAACTACATCAGGATGGAAGGAGCTTATACCTTTTTTTATTATTTCCATAGGTACATTCAATCCGATTAATGCGGCTATGGCAGCTAGTGAGTTCTCAATATTACAATCCACAAGCCCTCCAAAGGTAATAGGAATATCTTCTAAACTAATAAGAGGTATCTTCTTAGTATCTTTTAACACCCATACAAAGTTATCCTTCACGAATACAGCAATATTATTAGGATTTTTACAGTGTTTCTTAAATAACGAACCTGTTATTATGCGACTAAACATAATTACATTGCTTCTAACCCTATTTAGCATATACGGTGTCATACTGTCGTCGGCATTTAGAACAGCATATCCATTAGGCTTAATAGCTTCAATAACCAGAGCCTTGGTATCTGCAAGTTCCTCTATAGTGTTTATTCCATCAATACCAAGATGGTCATCACTGATGTTGACTAAAACGCCTACATCTGCAAGGTCATATCCAAGGCCCTTTCTCACTATTCCACCTCTAGCTGTCTCTAGAACTGCGGCTTCTACTTTTTTGTTTGACAAAACTATCTCTGCGCTTACAGGCCCAGTGGTATCTCCTTTTTGAATGCATTTATCGCCGATGTATATTCCACTAGATGAGGTCATTCCCACGTTTAGTCCCATTAATGAAAGGGTATGCCTAATAAGCCTTGTTGTAGTAGTTTTACCATTTGTACCTGTGATTGCTACAATCGGGATGGTATAGTTGCTATCATCAGGATAAATATAATTCAGTATATCTTCGGCAACATCTACTGGTTCTCCTTCACTTGGATGGAGGTGCATTCTAAGCCCAGGAGCAGCATTTACCTCTATTATTGCACCTGCACTTATATCTATTGGACAGGAGATATCCTCTGCTGCGAAATCCACACCTGCAATATCTAATCCCATAGCCTCCGCTGCAGCTATTGCATAATTTGCATTTTTAGGGTGTATCTCATCGGTACAGTTTTTTGCTGTACCACCTGTACTTATGTTTCCATTCTGCCTAAGGCTAACGCTTTGTCCTGGTTCTAAAATGCTTTCAACAGAAAGTCCTTGATCTTTAAGATAATTTATTGCAATGTCATCAAGTCTAATATGGGTTAATGGTTTAACATGATCTTCACCTCTTAGAGGATTCATGTTTTCCAACTTAACAAGTTCTGAGATTGTACTAATTCCATCTCCAGTAACTTTAGGGGGCTTTCTCTCAGCTACTGCGCATACTTTTCCTCCAACAACCAACACACGATAATCTTTTCCCTTAATATATCTTTCCAAAATCACTTTTTTGGAGTACTTATTAGCCTCATAAAAAGCCTTGTTTATTTGATTTTCTGAGACTATATTTACTGTTACGCCTTTGCCTTGATTTGAATCTAAAGGTTTTATTACTAGTGGAAATCCAACCTTTTGTGCTGTTTCTAATGCTTCCTCTAGGTTTTGGACCACTAGTCCATACGGAACAGGTATATTATTATCCATCAGTATTTTTTTTGTAAGTTGCTTATCAGACACAATATCTACAGCAATGCAGCTTGTGCTGTCTGTAAGCGCTGCCTGTATTATTTTTGTATTCTTACCATAGCCCAGTTTCAAAATACTTTCTGCTCCGATTCTGCTGACAGGGATATTCCTTTTTTTAGCTGCTTGATAAATGGCCTTTGTACTAGGCCCCATATCAGATTCTAGGGCTAATCTCTTTAAATCACAAATTATTTTATCAATGTCAATTGGGGAGCCTTGTGCAAAAGCCCGAACTATATCTATAGCTTTTCTTCCACATTCAACAGAAAAAACCTCATTAATATATTCATATATAATATAGTATTTTGACGAAGTGCCAATCTGTCTTGTTTTCCCGTATTTTACTGGGTAACCCAATCTATTCTGAAGCTCTATTATTAAATGCTCTGCTACATGTCCAATATAAGTGCCTTCAATTAGGCGTTCTCCAAAACCGCCGGCATATCCTAGACCGCAAGTATGTTCAGCTAGTTCTGGAAAGTGTTCAAGCAATTTCTTATTAAAACCAGGTATTTCACTAGTGGGACCAGCTTCAAATATTCCTATATCTACTATCATACGAATTACAGGCTGATGGCTGTATATATTTTTACCTTTAAAGCAATAAATGCTTTGAATTTGCACCTGAAAAAACCTCCTAAAATATAAGATTAACAGAGTTCACAGCTTCAGTGGAGCTTTTACTCCATCTGAAGCTTAGACTCGGATAAGCGGAATTCTTAGATTCTGTGGGAGTTATTTTTCTCCCACAGGGTCTTACAAAACGCAATCCAGGGTCATCGCGCCGCTTATTCTGTCGATTATTCAATCGGGAATATTAGCGGCGGTAGACATCAGATAAATACTTACTTTTTAATGATACCCTTCCTGTTGTTTTTCATTACCTATTTTACTAAATGCTACTTACTGTTCTTTTGTTTAAATCAAATCCAAAACCACAAGGCAAAACATGTATTGTAACATTTGATAATGCTATTATCTCTTCTGAATTAAGCTCTGATACATTGGATTTTTGAATTGTTGTACCATCAATTACAGTTACACAATTAGTCCCGACTACCTCAAAGAAAGCATTTGAATGTACTTTAATTGCCGTATCTTCATCTATTCCTATACCCAATATCGAGGGATTCTGTGCAACGCCCACAAGCAGCCTGCCGAGTCTTCCCCTCTGCTCGAAATGCTGATCAATTATTACCTGTTCTAGAAGTCCTAGCCCTGGGGACATTCCTAGTGTACATTTTCTCGCAGCACTATTACTATTTCCATCAACTATCATTGTGCTACTCATAGCTGATGCCCCTGCACTTGTCCCTATAATTGGTATACCTTTAGTATAAATGTCAAAAAGAGCTTTAAATGTTTTGGTTCCTCCCAATATACTTGTAATTCTTAGTTGATCCCCCCCTGTAAAAAAAATGCCTGCAGCACCTGATATTCTCTGTGCCACAGAGTCATTATTTGCATCATTTCTATTATCGATATTTAGAACATCTATAGTTTGTACGCCAAGGCGTTTAAATACCGCTCTGTATTCTTCCCCAACTTCTTGGGGCTTCTGTGTTGCAGTGGTTAAAACTATGATTTTTGCATCTGTACCTCCACACATACCAATTGCATGCTTGAGCACTGAACTCTGCCCCCATTTGTCTTCTGCTCCCCCGATTATCAATAGGTTGCCATTAATTAACTCACTCATTATTTTCCTCCAGCCTATCTAGAGACTATAATCGACTAAATAAAGCAGCATATACATTTTAGCTGTATTTTTAGTTCTATCGATGGAATACTAACGGTAAAATCTTAGTGCTAAAAGCCAATCCCACTCCCATAAAAACAATTGATGATACAACTAGATAAACGCCAATCCTGCTTTTGTTATTTTTAGTAGCAAGAATACCACAAACCACGCCTAGCATTCCAAATACAAATGGATATATAAATAGTGATAATATAGCAGATACCCAACCAGACAACAGTAGCATTCCCTTTTTAAAACTTACATTTTGATTAGAAATTTCTTGAACGTTATTCATAGCACCCTCCATTCATGTATGTTTTTAACTTTCCATTGCGTATTATTTACAGATTATGATTTTAATATTCACTTTGCAGAGTATTTACATGCTTGTGGATTTGCAACTATAAAAATTGAAACTTGCATTTTTAATAATATTAAAAAAAATTGAATTTTACAGTTATGTTATTATTCTACTTTCTTATTTCATGTTTCCTCTGTAGCTAAAAGCAACAAATCCTTGTCATTAAATAAAGGTTGTGAGAAGATAAGGTATAGCATTTCAGATTTTATTAGGAGACTAAACACTAATGGAGATTAAAAAAAGTAAACTTTTTGCACTAATTGCCATACTATTCTCAGTTATATTTTGGGGTTATTCCTTTGTTAGCACCAAAATAATACTTGAAGAGCTTCCACCCATAACAATAGCGTTTTTACGACAGGTAATAGCATCTGTTGTTCTGATTATATTTCTTTATATAAAGAAACTTTTTATTAAAATGCCAATAAAGGATATTCTTCTTTTAGCTACTTCTTCGTTGTTTGGTATAGTTTTTTATTTTTTGTTTGAAAATACGGGTTTAAAATATACTACTGCCTCAAACGCATCTATTATCGTTGCCGCAGTACCAATCTTTACTCTTATTTCAGAATATCTTTTCTATAAGTTTAAAGTAACTAAGAGAGTAGTTAGTTGTGTCATTATTTCTATTATCGGTGTTGTTTTAGTGATTTTTGAGCAGGGTTCTTTAGATTTTTCGTCTGGTTCTATAAAAGGAAACATATTAATGATTGGCGCTATGATTTCTTGGGTTATATATACTATTATTTGCAAAAGTTTTGCTGAAAAATATAAAGGGATAGTAATCACTGCATATCAAATGATTGCAGCCTCTATCCTCTTCATACCATTCACAATACCTGAAATATCCCAATGGCATAGCATATCAACCTATTCTCTATTTAATCTGCTATATCTGGCACTCTTTTGCTCAGCATTGGCATATTACTTGTACAATTTTTCTGTTAAAGGCCTTGGAGCAACTGTTTCATCCATGTTTTTAAATCTAATTCCTGTCGTTTCAATTATTGGTGGGGTACTTGTTCTTGGTGAAAGAATCTCATTGTTTCAGATTGGTGGAATGCTATTAATCATGATTAGTCTGTTTTTTGTGGGAAACAAAGAGCATTCCAACTGAAGCTAGTAAATTCAGCAAGTCAAATTTTGCTGGATTACTACAAAATGTTCTATAATTATGCTCTACTCACCTAGATATATGTTAATTTTATTTTGTATCTGCTTTGCGGCCTCTTCGGCTGTCTTCTTACCAGAAAAGAATTCTTTAGCACCCTCAGATACAATTTTTTCAGCTTTATTGTCCACATAAGCAGCTGTTTTAATTTCACTTATCATTTTATTAATCCTATCGACATCGGATAGTGTCAGTGCTTTTACATTTCTTCCTTCATAGAAATTATTATTATCACCTATAAACCTATTAGCATCTTCTTGGAGTGCAAATGAGTTAACAGGGAAACCTTGCATATCAGCTCTGTTTTGTACCTCGTCGGAAAGGAGTAATTTAATAAATTCCCACGCCTCAACCTTCAACCCTGATTTTCGATTGATTGCAAATGACCTATACGGTATAAAACTCTTAGGATTTCTTTTTCCATTGTATAAAGGCATATTCAGATACTCTACTTCTCCATTAAATAATGCTTGGTCATATACAAAACTGGCATATCCCATAAAATCCACTGGTATGAATCCAATCGTTCCTGGATCAGTCTTTTTATGTAATTTGGTAATATCCATTGTTGGACTGCATACAGTCTCTGTTGGAAAATCCTTTGCAAAATTTAAGAGCTCTATAAACTCTATACAATCAAAATTAGATGTATGGTTGTCATAATTTATAAAATTTCTATTATCATATATATAGTTGAATATTTCTTTTGCTGACATTTTGGGAAGGGCATATTGATCTAGCTTACCATCCCCATTTATATCTTTTTTAATTTTTTGTGCTATATCAAAAAAATCCTCCCAGGTCCATTTGGTGCTATCAATGTTGATGCCTTCCTTAATCATTATGTTTTTGTTAATTCCAAAAAGATTAGTAATATAAAAGTTTATTGGCATTATGTATAAATTCCCGTTATATTTGCAGGAATTTAGCAAACTTTGCTGATATTTGCTGATATCAAAGTTTTTATCATTTTTAATCAATTCACTCATGTTAACCAGTACATTTTTATCAGCAATTTTTTTATATGGTAAGGTAAGTGTATCAATGATATCCGGGCCATTTCCTGCCATTAAACCTGTATTGATGGCTTTCATATAGCTTTCCTGTGCCTGTCTAGACCTATTACTTTCCTCTTCAACCGTACTTGAACTAAGCTTCTCACTTGAAAAAGCCCCCTCATAATCCTTTGCTTCTATTTTAATGTCAGGGTGCGCCGCTTCAAATTTAGTGATAGTGTTTTCCAAAAGTCTATCAGAATACAACAGTGCTATAGATAGTGTTTTTTTATTCTTGAGATTCTTTGAATCTTTTATAGCTTCCTCACTACTGCTGCAGGCACATATACCTAAAAGAATCAATAAAACCGTTACCAAACCAATTATTCGTTTTAACATAGTTTTTCACTCCCTCATTATTAAAAGCTCTAATTTATTATGACATTTTTCCTCACCAAGGAAACTAGCAATTCTTATACATTTTATACATATAAAAAGCCATAGAATAGCAAGAGAAGCGGTATTAAAGAAAAAGTTCATCTCAAAGTAAACTTTCATATTTATTAATACAATCGTTGCTATTAGCCTTGAGGAAAACATTGACTTCTCTTGTCCATCACGAATAGACCTGTATTTTGTCTCAGAACTTGCTTGTTCTTCATTTACAGGTTACTAAACTTGTTTGGTTTTTATATGTGATTATTATGTGCTTTATGTGGAGTTTGTCCTCTCTTAAGGAACTGGAGATAGGGTAAAGCTAATTTCTAAACTTCAGCTTTTCCTAGTATAAAGGTGAATTTTACACCAATTTCTGTATTTTCAATTCTATATTGTGCATTATGTTGCTCCAAAATCTTTTCAACGATGTATAGTCCCAGTCCGCTTCCACCAGTCTGGCGGTTTCTTGATTGTTCCACTCTGTAAAAGGGTTCAAATAAGCGTGGCAATTGGTCCTCCGGAATATGTGCATTAGTATTGAGGATGCTAAATGTTACTTTGTCCTCAGTATCATGAGCCTCAATATTGACTGTTCCACCAGGCTGAGAATAGTATACCGCATTGGACAAAAGATTATCAATTGCCTTCTGTATCAACTGTTTGTCTGCATTAATTGTAATATTTTCATCTAGGTCTACATGAAATCCCAAGTTCTTCCGTTCTAATAATTCTTCATAACAAGATATTTGTGTATATATTAACTTGGTAAAATCGAAATCCTGATTCTGTAATGTAAATTTAGATGAATCCATTCGTGAAACAGCTAGAATTTCTTGAACAATTCCCTCCATAGATTCAGCTACCATCAAGGACCGAGCTAAATACTTATCACGTTCCCGATAAATGCCTATATTGTGAAGCATTCCCTCTAATTGTCCTTTAATAACTGTTATTGGAGTTTTTAGTTCATGTGAAGCTGCTGAAAAGAAATTTAATCGATTATGTTCTAATTCTCTTTCTCTATCAATATCCTCTCTTAATGTGGCATTAGCCTCCTCAAGCTCGGCTAGAGTCATAGATAGTTTTGAAGACATTTCATTCAAGCTTTCTGATAATACTCCTATTTCATCAGACCTTCCTGCTTTACAATGCCAATCGAATTCAAGATTGGACATTTTTGCTGAAATTTTACTAATCTCTATAATGGGTTGAGTTACATATCGCGAATAAATAAATGCACCAATAAAAGAAATCAGCAGGATTACGATAATCAGCCAAGGTAAAATACTATTCAATGCTTTTATTACTCCATTTACAGTCGTTCCATTTTCTAATATTTGCAATGAGTAAACGTGGCCTTCTTTAGAAATAAAAGAGAGTGAATAAATTTCCTTTGGATCTCTTTTTTGAAAATCCTCTGTCGTAATTATTGAAGTTACTATATTAACCTTTTTACCACTTTCAGCAAACGCTATTGAACTATTTTTTACTTGATCATTGTCTTTTACCACTACTTTAACTGAATTCTCAAGCATAAATTCATTAACCACACTTTTAAAATCTTTATAATCCATAGAGTTAAGTTTCTCAGCTAATCCGTTTGTTTCTTGTATAATCTGAGAGTTTACAACGTTTGAATAAGTTTTAGGCATAAATTCAGCTATAAATCCATAGGTAAGTGCACAGGATAAAAAAAGCAATAAACTGGTAATGAGAAATATCTTTATTGTAAGACTTCTATGTATTTTCTTTATCAATACGATATCCCACCCCTCTGATAGTTTCAATATAATCTACACCTAATTTTTTACGAAGATTTTTAACATGAGTGTCAACCACACGCTCATCCCCATAAAAATCGTATTGCCATAGCCTATCTAAAAACATCTGACGAGTTATCACTTTCCCCTGATGGGTTAAAAGCTCCCGCAGAACTTCAAACTCTCTCTGTGTCAACTCAATTAGATTTCCATCAACAAAGCTGTGATAGCCATCCAAATCCAATGCTATTTTCCCATATGTAATTTTATGACTATCTATATCAGATGCTCTTCGTAATACTGCTGAAATTTTTCGCAATAGAATCTGCATAGAAAATGGCTTAGTGATGTAATCATCGATTCTTAAATCAAAGCCCTTAATTTGATCTTCCTCACTGTCTAGTGCAGTCAACATCACAATTGACACATTTGATTCTCTTCGTATCAGTTCGCATACACCAAAACCATCTATTTTAGGCAACATAATATCTAATAGCACCAAATCAAATACCCTACTTTGAAATAGTGATAGTGCTTCCACTCCATCACTTGCCAATGTAACATTATAGCCTGCCTCTTCCAAAAAGTTTTGAAGCAATTCTTGAATATCTAAGTCATCTTCAACAGCTAGAATATGTTTCAATGAAATCACCTTTACTTTATTTTACTAGTTTGAATAAATAAATTTCTAAGCATTAGGTGAAGTTCTGACTCCATCTGATGCTTAGAAATCTGATAAACCTAATATATCATATTAATTTGTGTTTCGTGTGTAGTTGAACTTTTTAACTATTTTACTTCCTGTGTCATTTCAGTAGCTACAACCTCAAGTTTTTTATGCATTTTAGTAATATCTTCTTTAAATACAAATGACATTATTAAAAGTAATATTGCACATGGCACCCACATTGTAACTGAAATACTAAGTGCTGCACTCATTCCAACATATACAGATAATGCTCCTCCAACAAACTTGCCAATTCCAGTTCCTACTGAATCAGTCAGGTTGAAAACAGAATAAATCGTTCCTCTATTTTCAGGAACATTAACATCCATTAGCATTACTTTAACATTTGCGCTAGTTATTGTTAATATGAATGATGCCATAAATCCTAATAAAATAGTAACAATTAAGTTGTTTCCAAGTGGTAATACAAAAATCATCAATGCTACCAATGAACCACCAAATGTCGTTATTGCACAGAGCAAAGGAACAAATGCTGCATTCTTCTTGAAAAGCTTGCCTCCCCATGCCCCGCCGACAACTGTCCCAACGACTGTTCCCAGTCCAAAGAATATGAATACCGTTGTTGCTTGTTCAATACTGAAGCCTCTATTCTCATTTAAGTATTTAATCAAAAAGAGTGGTATAGCTCCCCAAGGTATTGTTCCTACAAGTCCCTGAACAAATAAGAAAACATTTGTTTTAACCTTTATAAGTCCTAAATAATCAGACAGCTTTACCGTTCGTGAATACACGTATCCTTCTGCTATCAAATCCTTTAATGACTCCTCTGAAGCTCCACGCTTTGGTTCTGGAACAAGTAAATAGAAAAAGACTATAGCGACTATTCCTGGAATTGTAGCAAGTATAAATGGCATTCTCCAACCAAAACTAGGCCCCAGATAACCACCTAGAACCTGTCCAACAATCTGACCTATACCCATTACCGTAACCATCCAGGTAACAGCACCTGCTCTTTTTTTCTCATCATACATGTCTCCAAGCATTGAAAACGTTGTTGGAAAGGATGCCCCTACGCCAATACCTGTAAGAATTCTTAAAATAAAAAATTGGTCATAGTTCTGAGAAAATGCGGTTAATAAGCAAGGTATTTCGGCTATTAATATTGATACTGTAAATAGTATTTTTCTATTCTTTTTATCGGATAAATAACCCCAAATGATACTTATCACAGCACCTACTACTGTAAATAATGCACTCATAACACCTATGTCATAGTCATTTACATTGAATTCCTTCTCAATCATTGGAAGTGTAGCATTCATAATATTTTGGTCTGCATTTAAAAAACCAACAATAATTATCATAAGTATTAGTGCGAGAGAGTTTCTATTTTTCATAAAAAGTATCCTTCCTTTCGACATGCTTGAGGCACTATAAGTCATCATCAAACAGGTTATCTAAAAAATTTTTTTAAGTTTATTCTAAAACTTGTGGTAAGCATATAGCATTGACAGAAGTTTAATTATACTAGTAAGTGCAAGTTTATGGTGCAAATAGTAGTCTTAGTTATATTTTGACTTCTATAATTCTAAAACCAGAGCTTCATATGGTCTCAAAGTCACCTCCAAGGAATTCAATTTTTGACTACTCTCCATATGAGAACCAAAAATCACATGAAGTTTTTCATCTAAGCTAACCGGTACCTTTAAAGCTATTTGTTTATAACTAAAATTAAGTATTACTAGTAGCTTTTCTACCCCATCTTCACGTTCAAAGGCTAGCACATTTGGAAGGTATTCCTCATAAAATTTAATACTTCCAGATTGTAGAGCAGTGTGGCCTTTTCTCAGCCAAATTAATGCTTTATAAAAGTTTAGAAGTGAGTCCTCCTCACGACTTTGTATTTCTACATTATTTCTTATGTAATCACTATCCACAGTCATCCAGGGTTTGTCTGTAGAAAAGCCCGAATAAGAGGTACCATCCCATTGCATTGGTGTTCTTGCCAAGTCACGGCAAAACTTTTTTATTGGGTAGGTTTTGTAGCTTAACGGGTCCTTCATATCCTTCTTTTTAAGATGTCCGCCTGTCATTCCAATCTCTTCACCATAGTAGATAAAGGGTGTCCCTCGAAGAGTTATCAGAAGCGCCGCAGCCACCTTGCATCGAGCCATTGTTTCTCCATTCTTTCTATATCTGTAGCAATGGCGAAGATTATCGTGATTACTAAAGGTAAAGTTTGGCCATGCATCACCCCCTAGGCTGTCATACCATTTAATAATAGATTCATATATCTTTTTGGCATTCCATGGCTGATACAGGAAATTAAAATTAAAGGCCATATGTAGTGCGTTCGTCCCATCACCACAATAATCTGAAGCAATTTTAGCATTATCGGTAAATACCTCTCCTACCATCATCCGCTCAGAATAGCTATCAGTAATTTTTCTAAGCTGTTGGCAAATTTCAATGGTTTCAGGCCTGTTTCTATCATATATGTGTTCCTGTAAATCAACACTTTTTAGTGAAAATGGATTGCTTCTAAATTGATCATCCTTAATAAACCAATTAATTACATCCAATCTAAAACCATCTACCCCCATATCCAGCCAATAGCGAGCCAAATCAAACATCTCTACCCTTAGTTCCTCATTCCTCCAATTTAGCTCAGGCTGATGCTTTGTAAAGGTTCCGAGATAGAATTGCTTTCTAGCTGGCTCATACCACCATGCATTTTTTAGCTCAAACTGTGCAAACCAGTTGTTTGGACGTTTACCTGGTATAAGTTCTCCATTGCTCCCCTTTTTAGCATTTTTTCCAGAGTGCCAGATATACCAGTCAGCCTTGGGATTATCTCTGCTCTTTCTAGACTCAATAAACCATGGATGCTCATCAGAAGTATGATTGAGTACCATGTCGATAATAATATGTATATTTCTTTTGTGGGCTTCTGAGAGAAGTTCCTTGAAGTCATCAATAGTTCCAAACATAGGGTCAATATCACGATAGTCAGATATATCGTATCCAAAGTCCCTCATTGGAGATTTAAAAAATGGTGAAATCCATATAGCTTCAACACCAAGAGAATTAGTAGTTCCATCGTTTAAGTAGTCTAATTTCTGAGTTATTCCTTTCAAGTCTCCTATTCCATCGCCATTTGAATCTTTAAAACTTCTAGGATAAATCTGATAAATAACTCCATTTTTCCACCACATAGCTAGACCACTCCTAATAATTGTATATTTAAATATATGTCTAAAATGTAAGTCAATTATATTAGTTCTACAAATTAGCACAAACTCCTTTGTAAGGAGGTATTTAAATTTGTATATATCGCCTAAATGATAATATTTCTCAAAATTATATTGCTTTCCTAAATGATAATGATTATAATTATCATATAGAAGTTATTAAAGACATTTCGCTTTTCGAAGAGTGTTTGGAGATGAAACAAATGTTCAATAATAAATTAAAATTTAGACCAAAAGCAAAAAAAATTAAAACTACCACAACACAATCTGAAGATGGTTTGCTCCCACATGAAATTAATCTTACTGAACTTGAATGTGGAAATTCAGCTAAAGTTATCAATCTTCAAGGCAGTCATTCCTTAATTGGAAAACTTGAGGCTATGGGGATCCTTCCTGGAACAATAATTCTAAAAAAAAGTGCCATTTTCGCAAACGGACCAATTATAGTTGAAAAAGGTGCACTTCAATTTGCTTTGGGGTATGATCTTGCTCAAAAAATTGTTGTCGAACCTATAGATTTGAAAGACTAAATTATTAATATATTTATGGAAAAATTTGATTTTTAACTAAGGTGATATTTATGAATAAAGTCGTACTCACTGGAAATCCCAATGTAGGCAAAAGCCTTATCTTTTCACGCATTACTGGTATTGGTATCGCTACAGCCAATTACGCAGGAACCACAGTTGAAATGAAAGTTGGACATTGCAAATTTCAAGGCAATGAATATGAAATAATAGATAGTCCAGGTGTTTATTCTCTTGAAGAATTTTCAAAAACAGATGAAATTGCACTTAATTTGATTGATGATGCTGACATTATCATAGATATCGTTGATTCTACTAATCTGGAACGAAATCTTAACCTAACTTTACAACTTATCAAAAAGAAAAAGCCCATGGTGATATGCCTAAATTTTTGGGAAGACACCGTACATAAAGGTATTAGCATTGATGCGCCAGCACTAGAAAAGCTGATAGGCATTCCGGTTATTACGGTCAGCGCTTTGCGAAATGAGGGAATTTCTGAGCTACTCGCTTCATTGCTGAAAGCAAGAACAAGTGATTTAGAATTAAGCGAAAATAGCACTTGGAATTATGTTGGTAACATCATTCAAAGAGTTCAGAAGTTATCGCACCGCCACCATACCTTACTTGAAAATATTAGTGATTTTACACTTCATCCTATCGGAGGCATTGTATCTGCCGCCCTTGTGCTCTTATCCACACTCTTAATTGTACACTATATGGGCGAAGGCTTAATTAATGCAATATTTGAGCCTTTTTATTCAAATATTTATGCTCCATTACTTCATAACTTAGCAAATCATATTTCATCAGATATTATTAGGACTCTTCTGGTTGGAAATACCGCCGATCCTCTCCAGTCCTTTGGAATTCTAACAAGTGGTATCTATATAGCACTTGTATCGGTATTCCCATATTTTTTCTCTTTCTATCTTGTTTTTGGTTTCCTTGAGGATTTCGGCTATCTTCCCAGGCTAGCGGTCGTACTAGACAAATTTTTTCACAAGCTTGGGCTTCACGGTTATTCTTCCATACCTGTAATGTTGGGTTTGGGATGTAAGGTTCCAGCGTTTATGGCGACGAGAAGTCTGACCAATAGGCGTGAAAAGATTTTAACTATAGTTTTGATTTTCATGAGCGCCCCATGTCTTTCACAAAGTGCTATGATTGTTTCGATTGGAATGCAATACGGTGTATCGACAATTATTATAGTCTATGCTGTATTGATTGCGTTAGCACTTGGCATGAATCTGGTCATGAATAGAGTATACAAAAAAGAAACTATGCCTGAATTCTTTACAGAATTTCCTGCTTGCAGGCTTCCCTCGATTAAACTTATGGCAAATAAGCTTTGGATTAGGATTGTTGAATACTTTGCTGAAGTTCTTCCCATGATCGGAATAGGCGTTTTGGTTATGAACATTCTTGATGTCACTCATGTATTAAGTTTTATTACAGAGTTAATTAAGGTGCCTGCAAACCTATTACTCGGTTTGCCATCTGAAATCGCTCCTATAATGCTTCTTAACTTTCTTCGTAAAGATGCCTCAGTTGCACTTTTAGTTCCACTTAATCTTACAGCACAGCAATTCATAATATCCTGTATATTTCTGACACTTTCAACCCCATGTGTTGCTTCCTTTTTCACAATGATAAAGGAATTGGGTACTATAACAGCTCTAAAGCTAACTGGTTTGGTACTTCTTATCGCTATTGCAGCTACCTCTATTCTCCATTTTATATTTATGCTCGCATAGCAATCTGTTCACTAACTTTACTAAATATTGGACACGTAAATTAAATCACAATTTCCAACCACAGTTCAAAATCTATAAAACGTTGCTAAGCATATTACTGAAAAAAAGAAATAATTATACATTAAGAACTTTTATTATCTTAATGGAAGAGAGAATAAAATGAAGAATTTCACTACTTTATTTTTATTAACTTTATTATTTCTTTTTACTAATGCAAGATTTGAATTAGCTATAGTCAAATATCAACCCCATCAAGTTCAAGAAAAACAAGGTATTAAGGTATCTAATTCTTTAAAGATTACAAAACTTCACAGTATTACAACCAAAACTGGAAGTAAAATTAACTTTCTAACTGACGAAAACAACTTATATATTACAAGTTGTACTCCACAATGTATAAATATCAATGAGTTAAAACCAATAGAATTAACTCCAAACGGCTCTAAAATTTTAGTTAATCGAAATAATTCATTACCAAAAGGTTATACACCACAAAATCTAATACAGATAAAAGATAAAAAAGTCAAATTACAATATTCAGATCTTAAACTTATTCAAAAAACTACTGACTCATTATATTCTTTGATAGATGGTGCTAAAAAAAGTAATGTTAAGGGTTTCATTATTAATAGCGCATATAGAAGTGAGAGCTTACAGCGTGAAATATTCAATTCTAACTTAAAGCTCTTTAGAAAGACTAGTAAAACTTATAAAGAGGCATATGAAAAAACACGCCAACTAGTTGCCTTGCCTGGAAATTCTGAACATCATACAGGGCTTGCACTGGACATATTTAGCATAAACGGTCATCATCGTAATGATTTTGTTGGTACCAAAGAACAGATCTGGCTTGAAAAGAATTCATACAAGTATGGATTTATAGTTCGATATGCTAAAGATAAAACAAAGGAAACTAATAGTAATTATGAGCCTTGGCACATAAGATATGTTGGTATCCCTTTAAGCTCGTATCTTTACCATAAAAATCTATGTCTAGAAGAATTCTATGAGAAGATATTCGCAGGAGTGATTCTTGAGGATAACAACTATTTATTCATGCAAATTAAGGATATACAAAAAGTTTATATAGATAAAACTATGAAATCTAAAACTCAGCTTGAAACTGTAATAAAGGGAACTATGCTATTAACTTTTAAAAAGGATTGAGCTTATGGATTATTATTCAAATTGAAGCATATGTAATTTGGGATATAGGTTCCCATTTAAAATAAGATCATTATGGCTGCCTTGCTCAATAATTCTACCGTTATCTACTATATAAATTACATCCGCATGTTCAATCGTTGATAATCTATGTGCTATAATTAACGTTGTTCTGTTTTTCATAAGTGTGCTTAGCGCCTCTTGTACATGCTGTTCGCTTTGGGAATCCAATGATGAAGTGGCCTCATCGAGCAACAGTATGGGAGCATCCTTGAGAAATGCACGGGCTACAGCTATTCTTTGTCTCTGTCCACCAGATAGCTTTATTCCACGTTCACCAACAAGAGTTTCATACCCGTTTTCCAGCTCCTGAATGAATCCATCAGCATAAGCAGCTTTTGCAGCATTTATAATATCCTGTTTTGTCGCATCAAGCCTTCCATATCTTATGTTTTCTTCGATAGTACCATCAAAGATATATGCATCCTGTGGTACATATGCAATCATAGACCTTATCTGCGCCATAGTCATGTCCTTAAGTGAATTCCCACCCACAGTCATCTGCCCTGATGAAGGAATATAAAAGCCCATAATCAGCTTAATTATTGTGCTTTTACCTCCACCACTTGGTCCTGCCAACGCTGCTATCTGTCCTCTTTTGACGGTTAGGTCGACTCCATCTAAAACGTTATTTACACCATCATATGAGAATACGATATCTTTAAAATCAATGGCTGCATCACTTCCAACCACAGCTTCTACACTTATTTTATTAGGCTCGACCTGCGTTTCCATGAGCTCCTTAACTCTGTCAGAGCCTGCAACATATCCCTGAAGCTTTACCAACATACTATTTATTTCACTAAACATTCTGTTTACATACCCTAGAAGCAGGACCATCGATGCGACAGAGCCCAAGCTGCTTAACCCTTTTAAAGCGAGGAAAGATGCAAGAATAATTACACCCAAAAAATTAATAGATGAAAACAGGAAATTCCTAGCTTCCATAAATGCACTCTTTTTCGAAAGTTTCATATTATTTTGAAATAGGCTATTATTAATTTTTTGAGTATTCTCTGACATTAATTTTTCAAGTTCATTGCTTTTGATAGTCATAAAGCCACTTATAATATTTGAAATATTTTCTGTATACTTTCCCGTACTTTTTTGAATTTCACTATTAATTTGCTTTAATTCTTTTGCTTGATTTATATTAATAATTACAGATATCAATCCTATAGAAATTAATAAGATACTTACCTTCCAATCCAATAATAACATTACTAGTGCTGAACCCAGACCACTTAGCAATGTAACTAATATCATCCTAAGCTGCCAGCTGTAAGCATTTCTCATTGTGTCAATATCGTTTGTGAGCCTGGAAATTGTATCTCCACTATGTGTTTGTTCGACGTAGGATACAGGAAGTCTCAGTATGACTCTGAACAACTTATTTCTGATATTTGCTGTCGTAACATCATATGAACGGAACAGGAAGAATTCTGTTATAACAAAGAAAACCATTCCTGATAAGGATACAGCTAAAGTCAGCAATAGGCTATTCTTAAGCATTTTCATGTCTGATCTCATAACCGCATCAATCATTAGCTTCATTACAATAGGAGTCAGAAGGTATAAACTAATTTCTGTTATACAATCACAGGCCAAAATGAAAAAATATATAAATTTATTTGGCTTAACGTATTTAAAAATATAAATAAATTCTTTAAAGCTTAAGCTTTTCATATATTACTATCCACCTTTTCTAAGAGCTCACGCTGATATACTAATAATTATTTTATGTTAGTTTTCATTATCAAACTGCCTATTATAGAGTCTAGAATAATTACTATCAGTCGACATGAGCGCCTCTGGAGTTCCTCTTTCAACAATACGTCCATTGTCTATAACCAGAATTTCATCGACATTTTTAATTGCTGATAGCTTATGAGTGACAATTATTGCTGTTTTATTTTGCATTACTGCATCCATTGCATCCAGCACCATTGCTTCTGATATATTATCAAGGGCCGAGGTAGGTTCATCGAGAACGATTAACGGTGCATCCTTTAAAAATGCTCTAGCAAGAGAGATTCGTTGTTTCTGTCCTCCAGACAGCTTTATACCCCTTTCTCCGACCATCGTATCATATCCATCTGGAAGTTCCATTATAAATTCATGAGCACCTGCTGCTTTTGCGGCACTTACAACCTCCTGCGCTGTAGCTTCAGTTCTACCATAAAGAATATTATCAAAAATTGACGTTGGAAACAGGTAAGTATCTTGAGAAACAAAGGATATTTTCGAGCGGATGGCTTGTATGCTCCACTCACTTATGTCATGTCCGAAAAATTCTATTTTCCCTTCCGAATAATCATATAAACCCAAAACAAGCTTTAATATCGTGCTTTTACCACATCCACTCTTGCCCACCAATGCTAGCTTACTTCCTTTTTTCACTTCAAAACTTAAATCCTCTAAAATTTTCTTCCGCCTTAATTCCTGTTCCTTTTCAAAATCAAGGTTATCATTATTATATGAAAATGTTATGTTTTTAAAATTTATGCATACATCTTCTTCAGATATATCAAAATCTTTTCCACCTTCTCTTTCCACTGGTTTGTCAAGGACCTCAAAAAAGCGATGGGCAGTTCCAATGGAATTTTGGATATTACTAAAAGTACGGGGCAGCGCAGCAAAAGGCCAAACAATACTGTTTAATAAGTATACAAATGCAGGCAGCTGTCCTAGGGATAATTCCTTATGGATGGACAGATATGCACCATATATTAGGCATATAGTGAATGGTGAACTCCATAAGGTTATATTAAATGGAGGAAGCCATTTTAGTCTGTGAATGCCTTTAATACTATATTGGAGGCTATTTTTTACAAATGCTGAAAACCTACCCTCAAAATGTTCTTCAAGATTAAACGCTTTAATAATGAATAAGCCGCCATACGAATCTTGAGCAACCGCATTGGCTTTTGCAAGATTTGCCGAACCTTCTTTAAAAAAACTGCCCATTGGTTTTGTTACTTTTGTTGATAGGAAAAGAACAGGTGGCATCAGAGCCAGTGACACAATATAGAGCTTATAATTTACATTAATCAGATAAACAGATGTAATTATCAGAGAAGTAAGTTGAATTATTATCTGAAACATATCCTGTCCTATAAAGTTCTGTACAGAGTTCATGTCCCTTGTAAATCGCGAAATAATGTCCCCAGTGTGATTATTCTCAACAAATGAAAGCTGAAGCTTCTGAAGATGGTCGATAGCATTATTTTTAATGTCCAATATTATTTTGGCCTTGAAAACACCGTAAATGTATACCGATAGATAAGTCAGAACCATACCGACAACAACCGCTATACCTGCTTGTACAATGTATCTGAAAAGTTCATCTTGTCTAGAATTTATAGCTGATTCAACAGAAGTATTTATTAGATTTGCAAATATTAAGTTAATAAAGGTTATTCCTATTGATAAGACTATGTAAAGAATTATTAGCATACGGTGCTTCTTTATATACGAAAAAATTCTATTAAAAATTCCTGACATGCTATGAGTTTTGGTGTTTTGTTTAAGTTTCATCGATATATCCCTTATAAATGTTTATTTAACATATAATTACAATGACCTTCTCCAAATTCTATCATAAATTAACAAAATTGTATACTAATTGCTGTTAATGCGGAGAAATTTTTATAACCCCTATTTTGTAAATGTTTACTCTTAAACTAATTATCATTAATAATTTGAAAAAACTAATATTTTTCGAGGGTAAGGATTGTTAGCAATACTGTTTACGCAGAAATATATGATTATAAAATTTATAAATTAAAATTTACATATAGTATATTTTGGATTAAATGATACAGCAGTATTTGATAAACCGTGTATTTATATGTATAATATGGTTAAATTATGTTATATTTAACTATTCAATAAATTGTTAGAGGATATATAACAGCAAACTATATATCAATAAATCATATTTTGGATGTTCCAAATAAATTGTTTATGAAAGGGCGCTATTATGCAAAATGATATTGAAAAATTAAGGGCTATAACTGAAATTCTACTTAAACCAGAGGACGATTTCAGCGAATTACCACAAGCAATAAATGATCTATTTTCAATGTTTTTAAGTACCTCTCAACTAGATATTGATGACTCCCATAATCGGGAGGACGTGTATCTTTCAAAAGGAAAAGCAATTGGTACTACCTGGGCTGCAATGTGTGTGAAGGAATTAATGAGGACTAAATATTTTCTACGAGGGCTATATGCTGGAATAAAGGCAGCTCAAGAAAAGTTCCCTAATACCAAAATTAACATATTATATGCAGGTACAGGACCCTTTGCAACACTTGCTATACCAATGACCACAATTTTTACAAGCGAGGAAATTAACTTTACTTTTCTCGAAATAAACCCAGTAAGTATTCAGTTCCTTGAAAAAACCATTAGTGCCTTTCATGCAGAAAACTATGTAAATACGATTATACAGTGCGATGCCACTACATATCAGTCTGATAAAAGTAAACCCATACATATTGTTTTAACTGAAACAATGCAAAATGCCCTGCAGAAAGAGCCTCAAGTTGCAATAACTATGAACCTTGTTCCACAAATGTTGCCCGATGGAATTTTAATTCCCCAAAACATTAAAATTGATGCAACACTAATCCACCCCAAAAAGAATATGGAAAGACTGACCAACCCTGATTTCGGCAATCAGAAATACTACCACACTATAGAAACAATTTTTGAATTAAATCAAACTACACCAACACTTTATCCTGTTGAAAATATTTCAGGTATCAGCTCTTATTCCTTTCCAGAGGTTATCGTGAAACTTCCTTCAGATATAGATCCTGAATATAAAGAGTTATGTTTATTTACTAATATTCAAATTTTTGGTGATATAGAATTAACAAACTGGCAGTGTTCCTTGAACTTGCCAAAGAAATTGATGTTCATAGATCGAGAAACAGTTTCTTCAGATAAAATAAGCTTCCAATACGTAATAAGTGATAAGCCTGGCTTCCAGTATAAATTTGTGTAAACTAACAAAAATGAGGTGTCGCATGATTACTATACTTTCTCTCATTCAAATATTATTATTCTTTTTGTCAATAATTGTTCCAAGTGCAGCAGTTCTAATTAGATTGTTTATTACTTTCACGTTTGTGTTTTTTGTACTATTTAGATTTTTCTGTCAAAAACAAACTAGCTGTTACAAGTACCTTGTGCTTGGAGTATTAGCCTGTTTTACAGGAGATTTAATTTTTGGAAATATAATTTCTATTTCTGCAAGCTTTTTAGGAGGAATAGCAGCTTTTGGTATAGCCCAGATTTTCTTTGTTTGTTTATTTATCAAAATACTAAAAGCCAATAAAATTAAAGTATTAAACAAAAGATTATTTATAAGTATGTCAGTACTATATTTAATTTGTTTTTTGCTTTGCTTTATATTTGTCAAATATTCCAATCCAAGCACTGTAATTACATTCGGAATTTTGGCTTATTCTTTACTATTATGTACAATGGCTTCCTTTGCGATATCTTTAACTAGCATAAATGTTAGGTGCTGGGTTATTGCCGCAGGAGCTATTCTATTTGTGGTATCTGATACAATTATTGGGTTGACAGGGTTTGGTATCCTCCATATATCAAATCGCGAAATTTTTATATGGTCTACCTATATACCAGCGCTTATGGGAATCGTATATGGAGTCAGCAGTAATTTAGTTTTACCGACGGGAAAACATGCATAGCTTTGAGAGAGCTGTGGTTTCTACTTCTGATGCTTAGAAATCCCAATCTAGGGTGGTACCATCGCTTAGTATTAGCTTATTAGCGGTGGTAGACATCGGATAAGCAGAGCTCTAGCAATAACAAATTAAGAGGGCTGATGCAAACTATATCTGATACAATATTGTTCAAAGATTACGTTTAAATAGTACTTCCGTACTATTTAAACAATAAGTTCTTCTCGTATATTGTATTTAGTTTTGCATCAGCCCCTAAAAGTAAGTATTCTAAAGTATTAATCTCTGATAGTAAATTTAGCAGGTCATTTTATGACATTATTAATATATTTAAAGTTCTTCTCGAATAACTCTACCCATTTCTTTAGTCCCAACGACCGTAGTTCCAGCAGATGCTATATCTCCTGTTCTATAGCCTTTATTCAGTACATTTACTACTGCTTTTTCTATAGCAGCTGCTTCTTCAGATAAATTAAGAGAATACCTGAGCATCATCGCTACTGAAAGTATTGTCGCTATTGGGTTTGCTTTGTCTTGCCCGGCTATATCAGGTGCTGAACCATGTATTGGCTCATACAGTCCAAGCTTTGTAGCTCCAAGACTAGCTGATGGAAGCATTCCAATTGAGCCTGTTATCATTGACGCTTCATCAGACAATATATCACCAAATATATTACTTGTAAGAACAACATCAAATTGTGCTGGGTTTCTCACAAGCTGCATTGCGGCATTGTCAACGTACATGTGGCTAAGGCTTACCTCTGGGTATTCTTTTGCAACCTCTTCAACTACCTGTCTCCAAAGTCTTGAGCTTTCCAATACATTTGCCTTATCTACTGACATAAGCTTTTTGCCCCGCTTCATGGCAGTTTTAAAACCAACTCGTGCTATCCTCTCAATCTCTGCTCTGTTATACATTTCGGTATCATATGCGGCCTCTCCACCCTCAGTTTCAAGTCTGCCTCTTTTGCCGAAATATATCCCGCCCGTTAGCTCACGTATAACCATTATGTCAATACCGTTACTAATTATTTCTGATTTCAATGGTGAAGCATCCTTTAGTGCACTATAAATAATAGCTGGTCTTAGGTTTGCATACAATCCCAAGGCAGCTCTGATTCCAAGAAGTCCCGCCTCAGGTCTTTTATCTCCAGCAACAGTATCCCATTTTGGCCCGCCAACTGCTCCAAGCAGCACAGCATCACTACTCTTACATGCATCTATTGTAGCCTGTGGAAGCGGTATTCCATGTTTATCTATTGCTATTCCCCCGAGGTCTGCTTCTGTGATATCAAACCTATGTCCATAATTCTGCCCAATTACTTTTAAAATATCTAAGGCTTCACTAATTATATCCGGACCTATACCGTCTCCAGGTAGCACTGTTATTTTGTAATTCATTTTTTCATCTCCTTATGTCGCTAAACTAATATACGATGCAATATATTTCAAAGATTAATTTATCTTGTTTTCACTAAGACCATTTACTAGCAAAAAATTTACCTTTATAGAATTACATCTATTTTAATGAATAAAATTGTTTATAACGAGTTTTTAATGTATTGAATTAATCCATCAGCTGAAATTATATTCTGCATGAATTCTGGAAAGGGCTGACCTTGATAAGCCTTTCCTGTTGTCAAGTTCTTAATGCTTCCTTTATCAAAATCAATCTCTACCTCATCTCCGTCCTTAATATCCTCAGCCGCTTCAGGGCATTCAATAATAGGAAGTCCTATATTGATAGAGTTTCTGTAAAAAATTCTAGCGAAGGTTTCTGCAATAACACAGGATATTCCTGATGCTTTTATAGCAATTGGAGCATGCTCTCTTGATGAACCGCAACCAAAATTCTTACCTGCCACCATTACATCGCCCTTTTGTACCTTTGATGTAAACTTATCATCCAAATCTTCCATGCAGTGGCTAGCCAGTTCAGCAGGATCAGATGTATTCAAATACCTTGCAGGTGTTATTACGTCAGTATCAACGTTATTTCCATATTTTATTACTTTGCCTTTAGCATTCATATATTTCCCTCCTCATACTTTAGCAATTGTTCGCTCAACATTACCAGTTAAATCATATATCTGTCACAGCTATGGTTGATGTATCCCCTTAGAATGCTTAGCAAAATCATTTGGGGATTTGTATTAGCTCATTACAGTAGTTCAACAACTGTATACCTGTTGATAGCTACTGAGAAAACATAAAGAAGACTTTGTCCAGATGGGTTTAACTCCATCTGAACTCTAGTCTCACTTATTCAGGGCCGTAGCACCGCTTATCCCTCTCTTGTATAAGAGTGGGTATTAGTGGTACTAGACATCGGATAAAAGTTCCATGCACTTTCTCCCCATTAGTCCAGCTGTTCCGGCCCTGCTATTTTACCTAAAACTGCTGATGCAGCAGCAATGGCTGGACTTGCTAGGTAAACTTCACTCTCTGGATGTCCCATACGTCCTACAAAATTTCTGTTTGTAGTAGAAACTGCTCTTTCACCTTTTGCCAATATTCCCATATGCCCTCCAAGGCATGGACCACAGGTAGGTGTGCTGACAGCTGCTCCTGCGTCTATAAATATATCAAACAAGCCTTCATTCATTGCCTGTTTCCAAATCTTCTGAGTTGCTGGAATGATAATGCAACGTACATCAGCATGAACCTTATGGCCTTTTAATACTTCAGCAGCAATTCTCATATCCTCAATTCGTCCGTTTGTACATGAGCCAATTACCACTTGGTCTATTTTTACATCTCCAACATTGTCTATTGTACGAGCATTTTCGGGAAGATGTGGGAATGCAACAGTTGGCTTTATAGTATCTAAATCAATTTCATATACTAAAGAATACTCTGCATCATCGTCTGCTTTATACGTTTTATAAGACCTTATTGAATGCTCTCTTACATAACTCTCAGTCTTTTCATCAACTTCAAATATTCCATTCTTTGCGCCTGCCTCAATTGCCATGTTTGCCATTGTAAATCTATCATCCATAGAAAGTGCATTAGCACCCTCTCCAGTGAATTCCATTGATTTGTATAATGCACCATCTACACCTATCATACCTATAATATGAAGAATTACATCCTTGCCTCCAACCCATTTACGAGGTTTACCCTTAAGAACAAATTTGATTGCCTCAGGTACTTTGAACCAAGCCTCTCCAGTAGCCATACCAGCAGCCATATCCGTACTACCTATTCCAGTTGAAAATGCGCCTAACGCTCCATATGTGCAGGTATGTGAGTCAGCGCCTATAACTACATCCCCAGGTACTACAAGACCTTTCTCTGGAAGCAATGCATGTTCAACTCCCATTTGTCCCACTTCAAAGAAGTTTACAATTCCCATTTTCTTTGAAAATTCTCTACAAACCTTAACCTGCTCTGCAGATTTTATGTCTTTATTTGGTGTAAAGTGGTCTGGGACTATTGCTATCTTATTTACGTCAAATACACTGTCTATTCCTATCTTGTCAAACTCCTTAATAGCTACTGGCGAGGTTATATCATTTCCCAATACCATATCAAGCTTTGCTTTAATAAGTTGTCCTGGTTTTACCGAATCCAGACCCGCATGAGCTGCAAGGATCTTTTGTGTCATTGTCATTCCCATATATAACGCCTCCTCTTTTTCTTTAATATGTGAAACCCTGCTTATAGTAGTAATAGAATTTGCAGTTAAAATACGATTCCATATTTAAAATTTCAAATTAGTATAATATCTACTTAAAAGCTAAATTATTAAAAATAAAAACACTTTTCTAATAATATTGTCTTGAAATAATTATACAATATGCTCAAAAAGTGTTCTTCCTGTTATTTATCGTTATTTTTTTATTTATGAATGTTTTTTGACGAGTTTCTATATTGCATAGGAGTCATCTTGATTTGTTTCTTGAACATGTCATTGAATCTCTGTTGGTTTGAAAAGCCTACACTATGAGCTATATCTCCGATTTTTAAATCAGTTTCGTCAAGCAACTCACACGAACGTTTGATTCTAACATTGAGAAGATATTGCATAGGACTAAGACCAGTATCCTCTTTAAATGCCCTTGTAAAATAACTTGGACTTAGGAAAACATATTTTGCAATATCAGTTATCGAGATTTCTCTCTCGTAATTATTGAGAACAAACTCAATAGCACATTGCATGAGTTCCTTAATTTTAGGGCTTTTATTTTTTATGCTGTTTTCCCATTCTGCTTTTAGTGCTCTGGATATTAACACAAATAACTCCATAAGCATAAGGTAATTAAGCAGGTCACTACCTAGCTGGTCACTTACCTTTTCCCTTAATATCCTGTTTAAAAGTACAATAATATCATTTTTTTGGCTTACCTTTAGCTTTATGAAAGCACCTGATTCTTTGCTACTTACGAAATTTATAAAATCCTCGAGTGATGTCTCAGACAGCGCATGATGGGCTTGATTAATAAATTTAAAATATAGAACAATGAAATCACAGCCACCATCTGATGTTACGTTCAACTTATGATGTTGATGAGGCTTAATTATAACAATATCATTGGGTCCAACTTCAACATTCTGTCCACCAATTTCAAACATACCTTCACCAGATTTAATATATACCATTTCAAAGGTTTCATGGATACTAAGTCCCTTTGACCACTGCGCATCATGATAACGCTCAATTGACTTTACACTGGTAACCGGTATGAAGCTTGCTGAACCCATTACTCCTTCCCATGCTTTTGGAATTGTCGTTGATTCCATAGAACTTAGCCTCCTTTATCCAATTTCTTTATCTAATCTCTTTATCTAATCTCTTTATCCAATCCCTTTATCCAATCCCTTTATCCAATTGTTAACCCCATTAATACCCCTTCTTTTTATACAGGTATTATTGTGTACTACCGCCCTAGATAGACTGTCCTTTTATTTAGGCTTACGAAAAACTCTTGGTTTACTATTTGAACTATGGTTTGCTGATGGCTTGCTAGTTTGGCTATGGCTTGCTGATGCCAATTTATTATCTGGTTTACGCCTAGCAGCTGGTTCTCCATACGGTTTTCGGCTTGATGCAGGCTGACCAGCCTTTCCGTCCCTTGCAGTTGACTTTCCACCTTGAGTGTTCCTTATAGTTGGCTTTCCGCCTTGCTTGTGGCCTATTGGTTCCGCACCTTTTGGAACTCTTTTCTTCTTATCTTCTTTCTTATACTCCACCATAGCTCCATCTTTCATCGACTTTGGAGTTATTTTTATCTGTAATTCCTTCTCATACTGCTTAATGAACTCAATTTCTTTTTCTGTTACTATTGATATTGTCATACCCGTATTGCCTTTTCTGCCAGTTCTTCCTGCTCTGTGCAAATACTCCATAGAGCGCTCTGGAATATCGACATTAAATATATGGGTTATGCTCTCTATATCAAGACCTCTGGCGGCAATATCTGTTGCCACAAGTATCTGCAGCTTTCCTGATTTGAAATCGTCCATCGTCTTTTTTCTATCCATCTTTACATTTGATCCATGTATACTCTCAGCTCTTATTTTATGGTATTGTAACTTTTCAGTAGCTTCTTCAATGTCACTACTACTACCACAAAAAGCAATAGCTTTCTTCGGGTTTAGCATTCTAACAAGCTTCCTCAAAACTTCTATCTTATCACGTTGCTCTGCTACGAAATAAATATGCTCAATTGTATCTGGAACTCCCAACTTTGAAGTACTCTTTATTATCATAGGTTCCTTCATCAACAGCTTTGCCCGTTCAATTGTACGGGTAGATATGCTTGCAGAACACATAATGAGCTGCCTCTCCTTGAGTGTTGTCTTAATAACAGCTTTAGTGGCCTCAATATAGCTATCATCCAGCAATCTATCTGCTTCGTCTAAGATAATGGTTTTAATGGTATGTGCTGATATTTTTTTCTTCTGTATTAATTCAAGTATTCTACAAGCAGTACCTACAATTATATGTGGTTTTAGCTTTAGCTTTTCAATTTGCCTTAGTATGTTTACATCGCCTATAATTGGTGTTGAGGTTGCTTTTAAATCAGAATTCTGGGATAGCATTTCTATCTGTCTCTCTACCTGTATTGCCAATTCATGTGTCGGTACAAGTACTATCGCCTGCATTTCTTTCTTCTGAGTATCTATCTTTTCAAAAAGTGGAAGTAGATAAGCGAGTGTTTTACCTGTTCCAGTCTCCGACTGAATAATCAAATCCTTGTTTTTTTGCGCCTCAGGTATTACCTTCGTCTGAATCTCAGTTGGCACTGTGATATTAGCTTTTTTTAACGCTTCAACCAATGACTTATTTAATTCCATAGTTTCAAATAATAATTCTTCCATTTGTTCTCCTTTAAATTGACAACTTATATTTACTGATTATTTTATTGCTAACTCAATTTTTCCAGTTGGATTTACTAATCATAGCAGGGTGGTATATGTATTTAATAGGAGGCAATCGAAATTATTTATTGAATTTGTCAACTATAGAACAGAATTTTTACCGTCAAAATGTTAGGATTCCATTTTGAGCGTTAAAGGAAACTTGGCTTGTGCCAAGCCTCTGGCGCCGGCAGATGCCTAGTTGAGCTTATACTTTCTAAAGTACAACCGATCCAAGGATGGCGAGTTTGCGCGACGGTAAAATTCTGTGATAGCTAATACAAATTCTGAAGAATTTCGCTAAGCATTCTCAGGGGATACATACGCCAGCTCTGCGGTAAGGCAATGATTCTAGCTGAGGAAGTTGAGTCACCTAGAATCAGTAACTAAACGTTGCCATTTTTACTCTTTTCTATTTTGTCAGCCAGTTCATATAAATAAGTCCAGCGCTCCATTGAATACTCTAGCTGCTCCTCCAATTGCTGTTGTTTTGCTAAAAGCTCCTGCAATCGCTCAAAATCGCTTGATGCATTGTCAATCTCTGCTTTTATATTCTCAATATCGCTTTCCTGTTTTGCTATTTTAGCATCTATCTCATCAAATTCCTTTTGTTCCTTAAAAGTAAATTTGATTGGTCTCTCTTTTTGTCCTTGCCTATCTTCTTTATTTTGTGAGTTACTGTCTTTGTTATCTTCTGGACGCTTTTTAATGACGTCCTCTGAATCAGAGTGTCTTAAAGAATACTCTTTATAATCAGAATAGTTCCCGGCATATTTATTTATATGTCCATCACCTTCAAACGAAAATATCTTTGTTGCAATTCTATCCAAAAAATATCTGTCATGAGATACAGTCATTACCGCACCCGGGAACTCATCAAGATAGCTTTCCAATATCGTTAGAGTTTGAATATCTAAGTCATTTGTAGGCTCATCCAGCAAAAGTATATTGGGCGCTCCCATGAGTATACTGAGTAAATACAATCTTCTTTTCTCTCCGCCGGATAGCTTTGAAATAGGCGTCCACTGGACACTTGGCGGGAACAAAAATCTTTCAAGCATCTGGGAAGCACTTATACTCCCATTCTTGGTTTCAATCTGCTCTGCCACCTGCCTAATAAACTCAATGACACGTAAATTCTGATCCATATCCACATTTTCTTGTGTGAAAAAGCCTATTTTTACAGTATCTCCAATTTCAACGATACCTAAATCAGGTTTAACCGCACCAGTAATTAGTCTTAGTAGTGTAGATTTTCCTATACCATTTGGGCCAATGATGCCTATTCTGTCATCTCTTAGTAAAATATAGCTAAAATCCTTTATAACAACACTATCTCCGTAAGACTTCTGTATATTTTCAATTTCAATAATTTTTCTTCCTAATCTAGCGCTGCCAACCTGTATTTCTATATTATCATTCTGTTGTGGTGCACTAATGTCCTGTAGCTTTTCAAACCTTTCTATTCTAGCCTTTTGCTTTGTAGAACGTGCTTGTGCTCCTCTTCTAATCCATTCCAACTCAGTTCTTAATAAACCTTGGCGCTTTCTCTCAGAAGCTTGCTCAAGTTCTTCCCTCTCAGCCTTCATTTCTAAAAACTTACTGTAATTAGCCTGATAGCTATAAAGTTTTCCATTGTCGAGTTCTATAATCCTATTTGCCACTCTTTCAAGGAAATACCTATCATGAGTAACCATGAGGAGAGCACCTTTGCGAGTATTCAAATATTTCTCAAGCCAATCAACAGAATCATTATCTATATGGTTGGTAGGCTCATCTAGTATTAATAATTCAGTAGGATTTATAAGTGCCCCTGCCATCGCAATACGTTTTCTTTGGCCACCAGACAAGGTTGCTACATCGGCATCAAAGTTTTCAATTCCCAATTTTGTGAGTATCGTCTTAGCTTCGCTCTCCATTGCCCATGCATTCATGCTATCCATCTTGTGCATTAGCTCGAGTATTCTCTTTTCCAGTTGTTTATCGCCTGGATTTTCACCGCTTTTCTTTAGCACAAACTCATACTCGCGCAATAATTCCATGATAGGCGTAGGTCCGTTAAACACCTGCTGCAGTACTGTTGTTCCTGCCTCAAATACAGGATTCTGTTCCAAATAACCTACTCTAACACTATTTCCTTTTATAATCCTGCCTGTATCGGTGGATTCCAAGCCTGCAATTACTTTTAAAAGTGTACTTTTCCCTGTTCCATTTATTCCAATGAGACCTATTTTGTCCCCTTCACCTATTCCTAGCGATATATCATTAAATAATATTTTTTCACTATAGCTTTTGGATATTCCTTCAGCAGATAAAATGTTCAATTACAATTACTCCTTCATACATTTATATAATATCTAAGCCTCATATTGACTAAAAACTCCCATTGAGTCCCAAACTCTATCATATATTATACCATCTAAGTTGGATAAAAGCTTTAAATTTATCGTATGCCATATGCCACAAATACTCCACGCTTTATAAGCTGAGATTTAAGCAGCGCTATGGCCCCGGATAACATTTCTTAGATTCTGGGGAAGCCGAGCTCCCTTATAATCCAAGAACCCGTTTATGTCTCTTTGCATAGCCACATTTTTTACACAGTTCCTCAACTGCGGTCCTACCAGTGAAACCATCATACATTTTGCATGCCCTGTCACAGTTTAGTATTTCACTAAGAGGCTGTTCAAATACGTTACCTAATGGTATGTTGCCTTCATTGTCTAAGCAACAAGGCACTACCGTACCATCAACCAGGATTCCAAATTGATCCCTAAGCCCATAGCAAAACACCTCTTCACCAACAATATCTCTATTTATATCAGGCCATTCAAACTTTTGTGCCATTTGCAAAAATAAATAGTTTTGCAGTTTGATATTGTTGCTCTGTTCTATGGCTAATTTAATGTTAAAATCTAGTTTGAGCGCTCGTTCTAGCATTCTTAGTATCTCACCATTTAGATTATTGCTGGCTTGTATTCCTTCGCTATCTCCATTCCATAGCCTTAACTCGCAAATTATACCTTTTGTAATTGCCTCTTTCACAAAATCCAGGACGCTAGCTATATATTCTTCAAGCGTTACTGTTCCTTCATTTGCCTCAAAGCTGTGCAATGAAATACTAACCTTTCTCAGCGCAGGGGCACTCAATAATAAAGCTTTTACCTTTCTTAGTAATGTTCCATTTGTAGTTATATTTACTTTCAGCCCATTATCCTGACATATATCTAAAAAGCTGCCTATTTCAGGGTTTAGCAGCGGTTCCCCCATAAGGTGAAAGTATATATGCTCTGTAAAAGGCTTTACTTGGGATATAACGTGTGTAAATTCCTCTTTATTCATGTATTTTAACTGTCTTTTTGTATCAGGGCAGAAATTGCATTTTAGATTGCAAATATTCGTTATCTCTAAATACACTTTTTTATATTTTTTCATTGTAGCTCCTATTTTGTTGTTAATTATATTTTACACTAAAAAAGCTGTGCTATGTAGAACTACTTTACACACATGTTATAAGAGAATCTAACTAATATGTCATCTAGCCTAACAACTAGATAATCTATCTTAGTAAAAATCAAAAATAAGTAAAAATTTCAGTTTACTGTTCTACCCCAACTATTGACATAGAGCCAAAAAAACAGTAAAAGGGCCGAACTGCAATACTCTCAGTTCGGCCCAGTATTATTTATACCAATGTACCCTTATAATGCTCATTGGTTATTTATTCGGAGACATATTCAACCATGGTTCTATTGCTCTCAGTCTTACCCATAGATGTAACCGAGACATACACTTTTCCGCCTTCAGCTGCAAGCTTTGATACGGTAAATGCCACCTGCCCATTACTGGAGGTAACAGTCCCATATCCAAGTAGATCTCCACCAGTAGATGTGTTATACACCTTCACCTTGTCACCGATAGTCAAGTTTGTAACTAATACGGTATCAGTAACATCGTTGGTCACGTATATATAACCAGAGTATGGTGCAGTAGACTTACCTTCAGCTACATAGGTTGCTTCTGTACTTGCACTTTCGTTCTTGCCCTTTGTTATAACCGAGACATATACCACTCCACCAGATGTACCAAGATCTTCTACGGAAACCGTAGCTTCTGTTTTATTGTTTGCTACAGTAGCATATCCAAGCAATTTTTTTCTTGTATCATTGCCATCGTATACACGGATAACATCACCAGCATTCAAATTGTATACCGTAATTGTATCATCAATATCAACATTGTTTACTACATGTATATCACCGACATATGGTGCAGTAGCGCTCTTCTCTGCTTCGTACGTAGCCTTTGTCAATTTGCTTTCAGCCCTTCCGTAGTTAGTTACTGATATATATACATTTCTAGTATTTTGAGCTAGCTGTTCAATTGTAATTGTTGCCTTGTTACTTCCTACTGGTACCATTGCAAAACCAAGCAAGTTTCCATTTGAAGCAGCATCATAAGCTTTGATTACATCATTTTCAGCTAACCCAGATACGGTAATGCTATCAGATATTCCAGCATTATTCAAAATGGTAATATTCCGCTCGTTAGCTGCAATTGATTCAGCCTCATATTCCACCTCAGTTCTGATGCTGCTTTCTCTCTTACCTGGACTAGTAACTGATACAAAGACACTTCCCGAACCAGTTCCTAGTTGTAAGTAATTAATGGTAGTTGCAAGAGTACTTGCATCTGCTGTTGCGCTTGCAAGCTTACTTCCTCCGGATGCTGCATTATAAACCTTGACAATGCTACCTAATTCCAAACCTGTAATTGTAATGGTATCAGCCATTCCAGAATTATTAACTATTGTAATGTTACCTTTTGCTGGTGCATCAGAAACCCCTTCAGCAGAATATTTTTTTTCAGTCCTTTCGCTTTCAGTTTTTCCTGTATTAGTAACTGTCACATAGACATATCCTTCACCAGCATCAAGCTGAGTGATTGGAATTGTAACTTTTGAGCTATCTGGGGCTACTGTTGTTGTACTAATAGGACTGCCTCCTGTTTTTGCACTATATACCTTAACTACTGTATTTGGATCCAGATTTGTTATTGTTATAGTGTCAGCGATTTCATAATTATTTTCTATTGTAATTCTTGAAGCATCAGGAGCTTTTGAAACAGCTTTTGGATCATAATCAACAGGTGTCCTATCACTTTCAAGCTTACCCATACTAGTTACTGATATATAAACTTTACCACCAGTTGCGCTAAGCTGAGATACAGGTATCGTCACTTCAGAATTATAGGCAGCAACAGTACCATATCCAAGCAAGGTTCCTCCAATTTCTTTGTCATATATATTTATAAGGTCGTTTTCTTTTAAACCTTTTACGGTTACAGTACTTGCTATTCCTGAGTTGTTTTCTATAGTGACCTGTGAGGCAACTATGGCTACTGGTTTTGTTTCAGGATCATATTCGGCAGGTGTTCTATTACTTTCTAACTTGTTTGGGCTAGTTACTGTTACATAAACAATACCCTTTGCACTTCCCAACTGTTCAATAGAAACTGTGGCATCTGAGCTATACGTGGCCACCGTTGCTGTTCCCAATAATTTTCCACCTTTATCTTGATCATATACGTTAACCACATCATTAGCAGCAAGCCCAGATACATACACTGTATCAGCTGCTCCGGCGTTATTGGTAACTTTAACATAAGTGGCTGGCGTGGACTTACCTTCGGGATCGTACTTAGCTTCGATGCTTGAACTTTCTAGCTTGCCAGTCCTTGTAACCGATACATAGACACTTCCACCTGCAGTACCAAGCTGTGCAACAGATACTGTTGCCGATACATCGCCATCTGCTACAGTAGCAGTACCTAGGCAATTAGCTTTAGTTAGTGCAGTATATACCTTTATTACATCCCCAGCGTTCAGTCCTGGGACATATATTGTATCAGGTGTTCCTATAATATTATTCTTAACCACAATTTGATCTGAATTAAGAGTTGCCGATTGGGCTTCAGCATCATAATGTACCTTGACCCTTTTACTTTCTGCCTCACCTGTACGTGCAATTGTTACATAGATGTCCCCTTCTCCCGGCCCTATTTGTGGTATTGAGATTGTTACATCAGATGAGTTGCTACCAACTGTAGCTGACTCTATTGGGTTTCCTCCTATCTCCACATCATATACTTTTACTACATCACCAGTTGAGAGCCTAGTTATATACACAACATCTGGCTTTCCTGCATTATTAGTAACTGATATATTCCCTTCGTCTGTTTCACTCGAAATATCTTCAGCATCGAACTTCACAGTTACCCTTGAACTTTCAGCCATTCCTGTACTTGAAACTGATACATCAATATAACCAGTTCCTTCTCCAAGCTGATCTATAGTAACAATAGCATAAGTTTCTGAGCTTGCAACTGTTGCTG
Organism: Bacillota bacterium; assembly: GCA_023391425.1. Classification (GTDB taxonomy): domain Bacteria; phylum Bacillota; class Clostridia; order Acetivibrionales; family DSM-1351; genus Ruminiclostridium. The sequence continues at coordinate 53,566 of JAEWAX010000041.1, forward strand.
TACCAATTTGCTTTGCTGGTTTAGACAGGTCATATATTCTTACAATATCATTACCTAATAGATTACTTACATATACTGTATCAGGCTTTCCGACGTTATTTTTTACAGATATATTATTGACGTTCGGAGTTATTGATGTGCCTTCTGGGCCGTAATCCTTCGCTATTTTGCTGCTTTCCTGTGCTCCAGGCTGAGTAACAGTTATGTAAACAGTACCGCCAGAAGTTTTAAGCTGATGAGTGGTTATAGTCGCATCAGTCATTCCTGCACCCACTGTTGCTGAACCAATTGAAGCGTTTGATGAATCGTACACTCTTACAATAGTACCAGCTGATAATCTAGTCACATAAACTACATCAGCTGCATTTGCATTATTCGCAATACTTATATTATTTTTATCTATTAATGTAGATACATCCTCTGCTGCAAATGTAACCTCCGTTCTAGTACTACTTTCTAGCTTCCCTGAATTTGTAATAGAAACATATATGCTTCCCGAATTTATTCCTATCTGATTTATACTTATTGTAGTATCAAATCCGGAATCTGGTACAACGCTGTAACCCAATACCTTACCTGCGGAGTCGTAAACTCTAATAGTGTCCCCCCCAATTAGGTTTGACACATAAACGGTATCTGGCTTTCCAACATTGTTTGTAACAATTATATTTTTATCCGAAATAGAGTCTGTTTTTCCTTCTTTACCATAAGTGGCTGAGACTCTCGTACTTTCATTCATATCAGCGCTTGTTACTGACACATAAACTTCTCCAACTTTATCCTCAGGCTGAATAAGGGGGAGCTGAGGTATAGTCACTGTAGCATCACCGCTTGTAGTTGAAGCCGTTGCTGTACCCAGTGGACTTCCTTTTGTTTCAGTTGTATACACTTTAATTACATCTTTAGCGGTTAAGCCTGTAACATACACAGTATCTGGCTTTCCAGCATTATTAGTAACGGTGATATATCTTGGATTAAGCTGAGCAGATTCAAGCTCTCCAGGGTATTGAACTGAGGTTCTAGTGCTTTCAGCTGATTCGCTGCTGGTTATTGAGACGTATACATACCCCGTTGAAGTTCCAAGTTGAGATACATTGATTGTGGCATCATAGCCAGAAGCTGGTACCTTCTTGCTTCCTAACAATTTGCCTGCTGTAGCTGAATTATATATCTTAACAACGTCACCACCATTAAGACCTGATACTAAAATTTCATCTGCCTTTTTAACATTATTATTAATAGTAATATCATCTTCACTAGGTGCAATAGATACAGGCTCTGGATCGTAAGTTATTGGTTCAGATTTGTCACTTTCCCCCATATTTTTGCTAGTGATAGTAATATAAATAATTCCTGTCCCACTTCCGAGTTGGGGGACACTGATAGTCACATCATTTCCAGACGTGGAGGCTGTTTTACTACCAAGTAGATTCCCAGCTGCACCATATGCTTTAACTACATCCCTAGCATTGAGCCCTGATATAGTTATAGTATCTGACTTTTGGGCATTATTAAATATAGTAACATTTTTTTTAGTGATATAATTTGTAGACTTGGGTTCCTCAGCATAGTCTTTTTTGGTTCTACTACTTTCATCTGCACCTTTACTAACTACTGAAACATATACACTACCCTTTTCAGTACCGAGCTGTGCTATCTTAAAGGTTATATCTATCTTATTTTTAGGTACTGTCCCATAAGCGATTATATTCTCACCTTGTGCTGAATCATATACCTTAACCAAATCACCCGATTCAACCCCATACACATATATAGTGTCTGCTTTCCCCTCCAAATTGTTAGTTACTACTATACTACCAGCGAGAGGCGCAGTAGATGCTGCAAAAGCATTTCCTGATTTCATACAAATACTTGTCAGAACTAACGCAATAGTTATAATAACGGAAATACATTTTTTCATCTTTTATCTCCTTTGTAAATTTATCTACGTATTATCTATTTTTTCCTATTGTTTATCGGGATATTGTCACTTTTTGTTTAGTGTCAAATTTGTGGTAAGATTAAATTTTGCAATCAATTACAAGGATTTTCAAAACATGCAAAACGGAAATAATGTAGGAATAACTTTCTTGTTGATGGCTGTTTGTGGAGTATTGGCAGGAATCCAGCTTGCATTCACACGTATACCATTTGGTATAACTATTAATATTGCTATTTCTGTTGTAATAATATTATTCTTTTGTAAGAAATAGATATATTGTTATTGGTGGGAATTATCCGGTACTATACTGCTATGTAATATGTAAAAAAAGAAGAGCAAGTATTGTCTACTTTGCCCCATCTTATTGATTGTCTTATTTAGCAGCCTTTATAACTTTTATCTCTATGTCATGGTTTTCAACTTTTGCAGAAATTATATCAATTTTATCTTCAATAATATCAAGGCGATTGTTTACATCACAACGAGTTTCCATTAATATGTCAATCTTCTTATTAATTTCATTTTCAATTTTTAGTTGAATTTTTGACACATCACCTTTTAATTGAGATACATCACTTTTTAATTCTGAAACATCACTTTTTAATTCTGATACATCACTTTTTAATTCTGATACATCACTTTTTAATGTTGATATATCAACTTTGATTTCTTTAAATTGTAACGTAAAATCAGCATACATTTTTGTCAGGAGTTCAAATGTATCATCTTTCATTTTTTCACACTCCTCTTTCAAAATATTATATCACAGGAAATAGATAGATATATACCTCTATTTCTTAACAAATTCTTCATTTTTGTACCACCCTTTCAAGCTTAGCACCGGCAAAACTCGAAAGATTTACAATTCTTTGATAATATAGTCCTGTAACTTTTAAATTGTTAATATACGCAAATAAGTAGGTTCCATTCTCGATGATATTTGTCTTTGGATTACCATCTATGTACACTTTACTGTTGCCCAATGAGCTAGGCCAATGCTCATCTATAGCCTGATTGATTTCGTTCTCAATTAATACAGGGTTTTCTAAGCTGCCCTCAATTATCTGCTCAGTACCTGTTTTTATTGTATAGCTTAACTTATGATTTAAACTAGAGGTAGCACATACTAATAAATTATTATCTATATTGATACCATCTGAATTGCAGTTTTTATAAAATACACTAAGAAGTGTTTTAGTAGCCACATCTATATCAATCTCAACTCCTTCTAACATCCGTTCTCCTGTATTTTCGGAAAACCCATTTGCTACCCCAACTACACTTTGACTTTTGTTTATCTGTTGTACAGCTGACGTCACAGCATAATCCATTGCCTTGGAAATAGCATTTCGCTTATATGTAAAAAGGGAGTAATCAGCAATGTTAATAAAAGTTACAAAAGCTAGAAGTATTGTTGCCAGTCCTATAAATATTGTGCCTAAACCTCCTCCATGTTCATTTTGAAAAGTATTTATTACCTTTTTCAGGCTGAACTTCTTATTTAAATAGGATATGTTCCTTATGATTTTGCTGTTAAAACTCTTGTTGACTTTTTTCAACTCTACATATAGCTTTAGCCTTGTAAAAAAGCTTTTTACTTTCATCAGCTGAACTCCCCTCCATTCTGGACAGAGCGCTTTCACCCTCTGATTTGACATATATGCAAAATATCTCACCCCTATTTAGGACACTTCCTAAACTATATGTGTAGAGGTCTGCCAAAGTACCATCCGCATCCACATTCCCATATTCCAAAATAACGTCATCAGCTTCAAAATCGCTGAGTTTGCGCAGCTTGTCCATTAATTCTTCCTTATCACTAGATGTCATTACACCTGTAATCATAACCTTATGAGCAACACTATCTACTGTATTTTTGATATATCTCTGCTTAGTGTCAAACTCATAAAAGGACAATGATTTTATAAACAGAATTGCTATAAGCGGAATAATTATTACAAAAGCATATATTTTGTTCATGCTGAGTTTAAGACTCCTTTAACTTTGATTTAACTAGGTACAATATTATCATTAAGTTCCTTTACCGTCTTATATACCTCACCCCCAGTATCAGATATTATTTCTGAAACTGGTAGCACTGTTCCAATTACTAAAGCAACGCACAGCGCAAACATAATAATAGTGATAATAATGTTTTTCATATTTACCTCGTATGATAAACACTTACTCTGCTTTGTCTATCATATCCTCCTCATTGGACACAAATTCATGTTATCTTCACAGTGATACTTAGCTCAGAAAAATTCATCGGAGCTAAGTATCACTTATCCTATCTAACTGTACTGCTTAATGCTGCAATGTCTGTATCTACACTGTCAACCTGTGTTTCTGCCTTAACCCCATTTTCTCTTCCGTGTTCAGCAAGTGGTAAAATTACTGCAATAAGCAGCGCCATTGCTATAGCAAACATGGCTATTGATATAATAATTTTTTTCATTTTGTTTTCTCCTCTCTATAATTTATTGGTTACTTACTAACTTTCCAGATAAAAAATCATTACTATTTAAGCGGGAATTGTAGATGTATCTACACCATTGTATAAACAGAGTTCTTGAATTCAGGGGAAGTTTTTACTCCATCTGAAGCTTAGAAATGGTTATCTTCACGGCGATACTAACCTCCTGCTCTTTGAGCATGAGCTAAGTATCGCCAAGCTCGAAATAAGGGCGACTAAGTTCAGAACAATTCATCTGAACTTAGCTTCTTTATCCACAGTCGTAGCGCCGCTTATCTCCCACTTGTAAAAGAGTAAGTATTAGCGGCGGTAGGCATCAGACAAATTCTCCCTACTTTAACACCTGCCCTATTCTTGTAATTGCTGCCTCACCTTTTAATACAGCGTCATTACCAGTTTCCCCACCATGCGTCAATAGTGGGACAATTACTCCGATTACAAGAGCTAGAGCAATAGATAGCATGGCTATAGTAATTAAAATTTGCTTCATATTTCGTCACTCCGTCCTTAACTCTATATCTTTGTAGTTTGCTTCAGGTTTGGCTTATTTATTAAATGAATTCAAACGCTTTGTAGACTATATCCAGCATGGGATTTAACATAAGCCTTGCTAACTCGTATACTAGAGGAACTATACTTAAAAATGCTATTAGGTCAATGAAATCAATCGTTTCATCAGCTGTAATAATTATTGACTCATCTCTTTCCATCACCTCCCTCTCCAGTATTTCCAATGCCAACTCCTTATCTGCCAAACTATATATTTCTAATACATTAAGCAGCTTTGACAGACTTTTTATATTCTTATTTTTTAAGTAATCAAAGCCACTCTGTTTATCGTATTGATACATGGTTGCAAATTCATGTAGATATTTTGAGTATATTTTGGAGGATTTTTCAAGTTCAAAGATTATATCCAATGTTTTTATGCCATCTACGCGTGCTAAAAGTTCAAATATGTACTCAAGCTTAACTATCTCCTTTTTGTAGACACACCCCCTGAGTAACCATATAAATGTCATCAAAACCTCTGGAATAAAAAATGCCAAAAGTATAATCAGAATATGATAATATTTAATTACTTTGACTTTCTGAACTTCTCCCCAAGTTTTTAAAAACCATTCCGTTTTCTCTTTAATTAGATTTTGGTCTGAGGTATTTAGACATTCTGCTATTTCCTCTTCAGCTATAAAATACTTTTCTGTATCACTAGCATGAGAAAACTTGCTTTTGTCCACTCCAGATAAGATTTGCTTATAAAGTAAGTATCTTGATTGGTCATATGAACTGTTTTGATATAAAGTAGATTTTCCTTCTCCTGAATATCCTACAAGCTGCTTGGTTTGATAAATACTATTTGTATATGTTATACCTGTTACCAAAAGTGTACATATGATAGTACATATGATTTTAATAAGATACAGTTGCTGCAAGCTCATTCCAATCTCGCTCAGGTCTAATACCTTTAATAAAAGTCTGTTAATCCAAAGTTCCTTATCATGTGATAGATAATCTAGTAGCTTCTTGATTATCCCTTTACCTGATACACTATCCAATATGCTTAATGGAGTATGCTTAGTATTATATTTCCATTTTCTAAAACCTACTGTTATTTTGAGTGGCTTAAAAGCTAATCCACAAACTAGAAGAAATATTCCTATTACAATCAGTGAAACTATTAAAATCTTAGACATATTATCCTTTCCTCTACATTCTTCTCAAGACACGCACAATTAATAAAGCAGATAAAGAATATATCACTACTTTTGTAAACACAGCAGTTGTATCATAGTATAGACCCATATCAATTCCTAATAAAACTCTATTCATTAACAGAATTACAGGAAGGCTAAAAATGCTTGCTGAAATTGTGAAAATTTCATACCATATAAGCTTCTTGTTCTTCTTTTTCTCAATATTATTATATCTAGTTATACTCCTATTTAGCTTATAGAGCTGTGCGATAAGCTCCCCACCATTTTCTCGATAATTTACAATAAGTAAAACAAATATATTTAACCAGGTATCATCTATTTTATCTCGAATCATACATAAGCTTTCATTTAAATCACTACTATCAGACGCTCTCCTCATTATCCGCCCTAATGCATTATTATTTGTACAACATTCTTGTAATGCTGGTCTGATTCTGTAATGAATCATAAAAGAGCTACGAAAACTATCAATAAGTATTGGAATTTTTAATCGCAAGCTGTATTTCATATAGTCCACTATTAATGTAAAAATGTAGTAGGGCAATATCACGCATAAAGCGAGAGTGACAAGCCTTGTGTACCATAGATTCAATCCAATATTTATTAGGCAATACAACAAAAGGCCTGCTATTGGTAACATTAATGTAAATACTGCTACAATGTATCTCTGAACAATTTGCTCTACCATGAAATATGAAATAGAACTGTTGAGCTTGTGAGACAGTATTTTTAGTGGGAACTTATTTGTTATAAACTCAATACATCTTAAATATTTAATACTGTTCATCAGCGTTAGTTTTTTAGTATTTTTGGCAAATGCCTTTTTATATATTGAAATATACATACCTAATAAAATAAGTAATGCTCCTGATAAAATCATTGTCAGATATAATTTGTTACTTGTAATAATGGCTTCTATTTGAAATATATATGTTATTATCTGATTAAATAAATTATCGGGTACTATATCAGGTGTAAAGCTAGTTACAATATCGTTTGTAATTTCATGTGTTATGTCGTTAGCTAGATTTAGCATAGCTTTATATCCCCCGATGAATGGCGTTGTGAGCTGAGTTGTTGGATTTATTGGGAGTATCCTCCGAAGTAGCAATAGGACAAAATAGTTCCTGGAGTTCTTCTACATCGGATTGTGTCATCTCATATTCTATGCAAGACATTATCTGTTCCTTCGATAATCCATTTTGATTCGCCCAATACTTATCGCTCTCTTTATCAAATACAAAAAGATCATTTATCTGAAATGACATGCTAGTTTCATCAGCCAAAACCTCCGAAACCTTATACACATACCGTTGACCAGTTTCTCTATCAAGCTTTATATGTACCACCAGATCCACCGCATCAGCCACATCAAACTGTGCCTCTCTAAAGTCAGTATAATATCCAGTCTGCATTAAAAGTTGCCTTAGATCATGTATCATTCTTCGTGTACTAGAAGAGTGGAAAGTAAATAGGCTCCCCCTAGCCTGCCTTAACATTGCCTTTATCATTTCAAAGGCTTCATAAGAGTTTCGGACTTCACCATATATTACTATGTCCCGGTTGAGTCTAAAAAATATCTCTGTTATATCAGATGGTTTAAATTCTTTTGTATATTGCAATTCGACAATATTTTTTTGTGGGTAATTTGATGATATATTTAGTTCATGTATGTTTTCTGCCAAGCCTATACTTATGTCAGAATCAAGTTGCTTTATAATGAGTTCATCGGCGGCAGTTGTTTTTCCTGAACCTTGTTCTCCAATTATCGCTACATTTCTTCGCCCTTTACTCGCGAGGAGCTCTATGATTCTAGAAATTCTATCCTCAACAAACCTGTTTCTATATTTAACTAATTGTGCTTTTGATGCAAACAATCTTATGTTAACAACATAGTATTTCGACAAGGGAGGTCTAAGTGCTGTAACCCTTGCCCCATTTTTTAAAATAGCATTAATTAGTGGCGCTCCTGCATTCATCTCCTCTCGAGCTGTCGATGTAAGCCTATTCTCAATGATTTTCCTATAGCTATCTTCATTTTTAAATATAAATTTAGGATTTGGTATATGCCTTTTTATTCCGTTATACTGAATCCATATATAATCGCATCTTGTACAGGCTACTTCATTTAAGCGCGTATCAAATATAAGTTCATCTAGTATTCCATAGCCGTAGACTTCCTGATAAATTATTTGTGTTAATTTTTGAAGTTTTACATCATATTCGTCATGATGATTAATTGAATATTTGCTTAAATAATTCATTATTTCGGTATCGATAGGCTTAATTGCACATGCTGCATCTCCACCAGTATAAATATTTTCATAATAGTCTATATGATATTCCTTTAGCAAGGCATCGATATTATCAGAATTTATAATGCCTGTTTTTTCTATCAAGAGAAAATAGATACTGTTTTGCATAAACTCTCTTGCCTTTAGGCTTCCGTCAATGGCCAATAGCTTCTGAGCCTGCCTTTCTTCCTCTAGATAGCTCACCTTGTTTTCATGAATATTCTTTATTTCATTTAACCCATTTATTCTTAACTCTTCCTCAATGTAATCCATTAGCTCTTTTAAACACAGCTTTTGCATTGTCTTCATACACTTCTCCTCCATATTTTTGCTACAGTCTCTGAATAGCCTGTATTAAGCTCCACATATGCCTTCTGGATTTTTCTTTTACAGCTGACTGTATTGGCATTAAGCCCAAGGTTTCAAGAATTTGCTTTGAAATGCATCGTACAGAGTTATTACAGCTTGTTTCATGCTGAAGATACAAGTGTAAACTATCTCTATTTTTCATTTCCTGAAGCGTCTCACAGTAGTCCATCGTGTACACCTTCTTTAATGCATATCTGCGCTTAATATCGCTCAGTCTCGGATAAATGTTTCTGTACTTAGATATCATATACATCGTCTCTTGATTATAGAGCAATTGCTCTTCGTTTACCTTATTCAGCTCCTTCATACTTTCGTTATCCTGAATAAAGAGTTTCAAAACAAGGTTAGCCTTTTGTAGCATCAAATTAGTTAGTATATTTTCATTCCCCGAAACAGTGTCAAAAATAATGAGATCAAAGCTTTCCTGCAATTCATCAAACAGCTTACTATATTTTTCAATGTTTTTCTGTGCATAAGAGTTCGTTGTTCGATAGCTTCCTAAAAAGTAAACTCCATCACTTTGTGGTATTATGCTTGATATCAGCAGCTCAGACTTGTCTCCTTCAAAAAACTGATAATTAACCAAATCCTCTAGTCCAGTAGCAGCTACATTTATTCCAAACAGTTTATAAAGTGCACTGTACTGTAAATTTAAGCAACAAACCAATATTTTAAAATCCTTTTTCGCAATTCCCTTAATCTGATTTGCCAACATATATGTTACTACTGATTTTCCAGTTTTTTTTACATCTGACCATATGGCTATTATTTTTCCCATTTTGACCTCCCATTCCGCTATGCAGCCACAGTTATTACAAAAAATCAACATTAATTAACTGGCTTTTGAGTATCATCGCAGTAGAGTTCATATATCAACTTTCCTGCCATCTTTGCTGTATAAATCTTTTGTCTTTCATCTTTATCTAGGATGAGCTTCATATAAGCTGTTCTCGAATTCATTCCTGACTTCGAATCTAGTGATACTCCTGTTTCATCAAGAACATCCTCTACTTTTACTTTATATAGGATTGTTTCGACGATATCACTTGCCTCTTTTTTAAGCCTTATATCAACATAAGCTCCTTTTTTAATTAGGTTCGCTAGTCTCTCCTCAATGCTCATAGGTAAAATAATTATTCTCTCGTCATCTTTGAACCAGTTATTTTTATCAATTAAGGTACTCGTACTTAAATACTCGTTTTTCATTATTTTATCTTTAGCTTTTTTCCCCAACACTTGTCCCACATCAGTTGCTAATAAAGCGTTTGAAGCGGATAATTGTATTTCTTTTGTCTTTATGTGTTTTTCTTGTATTATAGTCCCCTCATCTATGTCTACAGCAGCAACCACCACTGAAATATGTGTTTGCAGATCTAATGGGTATCGCTTAAAAATGTATGCGAATACTATTGAATTTAATATTAAGAATATTCCCATGCAAATTAGCGTTGTTTTAATAACTAGTCTTTTGCCCACTGGCTTATCCTCCTAAAGTATTTTCAATTACTTTTATCTACTTTTGTTATCTTCTGGTTACATAGATGACTTTGTAATCACCGTTGAAATTAGGCGTGCAAGATGAGAGCACTTCCTTTTCTCTGATAAAATTGTATTTGATATAATATTAGAAATTTGTTTTCCGAAACAGTCCTTAAAGAGACTTTTGAAACTTAAAGGTTCACCAAAATAGCTATAAATCCACTTAAAATACACTTTTTGCTCATATGAAACCTCAAAAATCTTTGCATAAGCAATCAATTCTTGAAGTTCCTGTGGTACATCTCCATTTAAAAGCATGCTTTGTAGAATACTACGAGAGCTTAGCTCTCCTTTATAATATTTATTAATAATAAATGAAGCCCTGGATATACATTTTGCCATAATGCCTTCAACTTTAAGCCATTTTCCAATATCTGCAGCATTAAAAGGATTCATATCAGAAACTATAAAAATATAATTTAAGTATTGTTGGATAAATTCAACAAATGTTATGTCAACGTCAATGAATATATAGGAAAAACTGTCTTGCAACTGTGCTAGTTGTTTATTTAGCAGAAGAGAATCAAAAGGTAATCTTTCTGTCGGAGAATTTTTATTTAAAGAATCAGAATGAAAATTTTCTATAAAATTATTTAAATTTATATAGGATAAATTAGAGCTAATTTTTAGTAGTGTGTTTTTTTCACACCCTCTTGATAAGGCTTCTCCAAGCCTACTAGATAGGCTCAAGTCAACAATACACACCGAGGTAGGTCCTCTTGCCACATGTTGCGCCATTGCTGCTGCTATTGTAGATACGCCTGAACCTCTAGCTCCAGTAATTGCTATAATCTTTGTAAATACTAATGAATTTTTAAGGTTCTTTATATCATTTTCATTACCTATGCCAGTGTGCAAGCTAATGCTATATTGACGTAATTCTTTCATTAGTAATCCTACAGTTTTGTATCTCAACTCCGGATTTGGATGAATGCACTTTCTAAGTATCTCATAGAGCTCTGGAGATAGGTATTGCGCATATTTTTCGTTCTGGAACATTGCTATTGATTTTAGAGGGTCTATACCTGTTACCAACTGAATTAACGTTATACCTAATGAATATATGTCGGATGCCTGACTTATTCCGTTACCAATAAATTGCTCTGGTGCTGCGTATCCTTTCGTTCCAATAAAGGCAGTGTCATAGGAGGCTTTTCCTGTAGCATTTGCGGATTCATTGGTCACTTCTTTACTTCTTGGAGCATTTACGGATTCAGTGCTCACTTCTTTGCTTCTTAAAGCTTCACTTGTTGGTATTTGATCTCTAATAGCTTTATCATCTATTTCTGAAACTATGGTCGAAACACCAAAGTCTATCAACTTTACAAAGCCTTCTTTTGTTAGAATTATGTTATGGGGCTTCATATCCCCATAGATAATAGGGTTTGGCCTTTGACTATGCAGATAATCTAAAACACTGCACAACTGTATTGCCCAATCAATTACGCTTTGTTCCTCAAATTTTCCTTTATTATCAAGCTCCTGTTTTAGGCAAGTACCCTCTAAATAGTCCTCAACAATGTAAATCTTGTTTTCATCTTCATATACATCACATATCCTTGGTAATGCCGGATGGTTTAAGCGTTTTAAAATCTCTGGTTCTATGTAGCCGCTGAGGGATGTTTTCTCGCCTTTTACAATCTCCTTGACAGCCCATAGATTGCCCAAAGTTGTATTTTTTGCAAGGAAAACCTCTCCACATCCGCCGTGTCCTAGTGACCTTATGTATTTGTATTTTGAGGAAAAAGAGTTATCCTGCATGACTATTATCCTCCATGCCTAATAATATGAAATGCTAAATGGGTTGATTATGCTAATTCACATACTGCGACTATGAAGCAAGTACTATCGCCTATATAAAATAGTATAATGAAATTGAAAGGTTGATTAAAAATTGATTTAAATTCTTAAAGAAAAGTAACACCATGTTAATCTGAGGATAAAATTAAAAATCATTTTAACTTTTATCCTAAAACTGACTAAACCAAAATTGTTAAAAAAGAAAATCTGAAGAAAAACTAGGAATATCTGTAAACATTTTCTAGTAATGTAAATTATAATCCAGATTATTATAAAATGCAACATTTATTTTTTAATAAGACACATTAAATTTTTGTTTTTAAAAATATCGTTTATGTGCCTGTTATTATACTCCATCTAAATTAAAATCGGGTATATACTGAATATCAGCAGACTGCCTTTCCTGTATATATCCTTCTAGTAAGCCCAGCTTATATAAATGCTTGACTACTCTTTCATATTCAAACCTTGTTATAGGCCGATTGATTTCAGGGTATTTTTCTGCAGCATAGTAGGGTATATACTGGCTCATGAGAGATACATACACACTCTTTGTTAAATTTTCATTTATCCAATTCAATACATTTATACTCTCTTTAATATGTCCAGGAAGAATTAGATGCCTTATAATAAGGCCACGCTGAACTATCCCCGCTGCATCTAGCACTGGACCTCCCACCTGATTATACATCTCTATTATAGCCTTTTTGCTTACCTCAGGATAATCCTGTGCTCTGGAATACTTGAGAGAGGTTTTATCAGAAAAATATTTGAAATCTGGGAGATATACATCAACTAGTCCCTCGATAGATTTTAAAGTATCTATTGTTTCATATCCATTTGTATTATACACCACAGGTACAGTCAATTTACCTTGTTTCTTCAGCGAAAGCAAAGCCTGTTTGATTGCGCCTGTATAATGAGATGGATTCACTAGATTAATGTTATGAGCACCTTTACCTATTAATTCAATAAATATCTCTTGAAGCCTTTCAATAGATATAACTTTACCATAATTATTCTGGCTGATATCAAAATTCTGACAAAAGATACATTTGAGATTGCAGCCAGAAAAGAACACTGCTCCAGAGCCTCTCGTGCCACTAATGCAAGGCTCCTCCCACATGTGAAGACATGCTTTTGCTACCTTGGGCTGCTCTGGTACACCACAAAAACCCAATCCACTTTTCCTGCTAACCCCACATTGACGTGGGCATTGGTTACAAAGTTCTCTTGTCAATTTAACCTCCATGGGCTTCAAGTAGTCATAAAATATTACTAAAATACCATCTTAACATTGTAGCAAAACTATAAAGTAATTTAAACCATTTATCTGCTTACAAAATGTAATTTTTACTGCAATACACCAAATACACTAATTAGATTTTACAATATGTATGTTTTTACAATTTTATCTATTGTATTTACATTAACAACAAATAAAAATATAATATTCGTATTGAACAACGTTTGCACATCTCATGATGTTACGTCGTAAACTGCCGCTATTAAAACAGTTACTAACCGTTTTAATTCACACTAGTATAAAACTTAGTCATAGCATAGTCAATGGCAATATGGAGGAAATTAATAATGCAGCTAAATACAGTTGCTTTTGCTGAGCGCAAAAGCGTTTTACCTAAAAATATATTTTTAGCAACTATATATATAATAATACTTCTTTTCCTTGTCATAGGTGTAGTTTCATTTATATCAGCTTATAAAATTACTCATCCGAGTAAAATTACTACGCCCCAAATATCATCAAATATTGCACCTGACTATAAAAATGTCAGCTTCACTTCTAGCGAAACTGAGGAAAATATCAATGGCTGGTTCTTTTCAGCAAAAGGTTCAAAAACCACAGTTTTGATAGTTCATGGTTATGGTAAAAATAGATTGCCCTTTGATGAAGAGACTTTTAAGCTAATAACGAGATTCACCAATGAAGGTTTAAATGTAATGACATTTGATTTAAGAGGTTCAGGAAACTCATCTGGGTCAATTTCAACCTTTGGAAAAAATGAGACTAAAGATGTTTTGAGTGCTATTAAATATTTAAAACAGCGGGAAACTGAAAAGATTATTCTGATGGGCTTTACAACTGGTGCCTCGTCCTGCCTTTCTGCTGTGGCTGAGACGCCATACAGAGATAGTATTATAGGTGTGATTGGTGATAGCCCCTACTCTACAATTGATAATTGTATTGATTATGCAATTGATTCAAACAGTTGGCTTCCAAGCATCCCCTTTAAATATACAATTGATTTCGCTGTTAGAAAACTCACAAAAGTTAATAATGGAATGGATATAATATCCAAAATACCTTTGATAATCCCAACACCAGTGCTGTTGATTGATGGTGCCCAGCAAGATATTACCGCTTCTGATAACACCAAGCTCCTCTACGAGCTATATTCCAGGAGAAGCCCTGTCCCTGCTCATTATTGGAACTCTGGAGCACAAAAATATGGTCAGAGCTTTGCAGAATCACCTGACCAGTACATGGGTAAGGTTATGGGTTTTATTAGCGAGTGTGTTGAGGATGCAGAGAAGGCGGAAGTAAAGTAACAGTTGAAATCTACACAAACTACTTTTACTAAACTATGGTATTAAAAAGAGTGATAAAAAGTTGTGCCTTTTTATCACTCTTATATTTAACCGATGCTATTATACATTATTTAATCCTATTTCTTCTTATCAAAAAAATAAGATGGTTGTGGCAATTTGCCTCCAACATTATATCCATTATTCGCTACCTTGGACTGTCTAACACGCCTTATGTCACTTGCCAACTTATCAACTATTGCTTGAACTTTGTTTTTATTCTCAATTTCGAGCTTCTGAATCTCTTTAGTAGTATTAAATATCGTTGTCACTATTTGCTTTAGCTCTGCTGCTCCTTGAATCTGTCTAACTCGTATTTCTTCAATACTTTCGACTCCTAATACGGATTTTAATCTTGAATAATATACCTCAAAGGATTTATCCAGATCATCAACTAAATCAATTTGTATTTGCTTCAATCCAATTAACCTTTGAATTTCATCAGCACTGTCCTCATTAATAACTGTAGACTGTTCCTTTGTTAAATTTAATATTTCTCTTACGCTATTCAGTTTCTTTTCAGATATGACAATTAGCTTTTCTATATATTGTTCCGGTGTCATGTTTTCTCCCTCCAGCCACTAAAAATCTAAGTCATACAGAAAAAACACCTCGCATCCCCGATAAGGTTTTGCGAGGTCCTTTTCTGTGTGCAGTGATTGTCCTATTTTGCTATACCTTCTGATTGGGGGATGGGATGTTTTGCAAGCTTCATCGCCGTTGCCCAAGTATCTCTTAACTCCTTAGCATACCCAAGCACTTCCTCTATTATACTGTTATCCTTTTTAATATTTGCTTCAACAAGTCGTCTGTACATATAATCATAAATACTATCTAAGTTTTTTGATACTTCATAATTCATATCCAGTGTTGACTGAAATTCCTTCACAATTGCCTGAGCCCGTATGATACTATTATTTGATTTCTCAATATTCTTTGCATCAATAGCATTCTGCGCCTGCATAAGGAATTTTACCAATCCATTATACAATATCAAAGTTAGTTCCTCTGGAGTTGCTGTATACACAGAATTCTCTTTGTATTGATTATACCCATTATTTTGTAACATTAGCTAGCATCCTCCTTGCACATTTTTTGTGCTCTATTTTATAATTATACTTTTGCCATAACCTATCGCGCGAGCATATTAGCCAAGCTGGCTTGTTGTGAATTTAACTTATTAAGTGCCGATTCCATTGCAGCATACTTTTTGTATAAAGCATTTTCTTTAGCAATAAGCTTTTTGTTCATCTCATATGCATCATCATCATACTGTAATATTTCTTTGGACAAAAGACTGTTAGCTTCTGAGCGGTCACCAACTACACCTGCTTTTACCAACAAAGAACCCTTATTACCATACTTATCTGTATTAGTCCTTATTGCATCCTGTATTATATCAGAAAATCTCTGTGCAAGTCCTGATTCCTTGTACCTCTTAGTACTAAGAGTAGGGTCATTTAATACATCATAGTACGTAGTATCAGAAGTGGCAGTAAATAGCTTTGAAATTTCTTCTGGTCTTGTTGCAAGAGCTTCCTTTAATTTAGTTTCATTAATCTCTAGTTTACCTTTGTCTAGATAATATGGCGTCGTGGTTATTCCTATAGAGGAAAGATTTATACCCATTCCATCGACTGAACTATACAATGCCGTTCTAAGTTTAGATAATGTAGTGGTAATAATACTATCATTTTTCAACAAACCAGACTTAGCCTTATCTTCCCACTGCTTTATCTGATCATCTGACAAAGATTTCTTCTCCTCATCAGTTAAAGGTTGATAATCCTTATATCTCTTTTCGCTTACCTTCTTATTAATTTTTTCTATTAGCTCATTATACTTTTCTACAAAAGTTTTAATAAAATCATATGTCTTACTTGTATCACTAGATACCGTTACTTTTATTGGGTCTGTAGCTGGAAGAGGAAGACCGTTGGTATCTGTTGTTGGAAAGTCCTTCTTTATGTCAAAAGTCAGTCCATCATATGCAAATGAATTAGTTGGCCTAACAATCGTCATTTCAGCTCCACTTTCATTTTTCACCGTTACGCTTGCATCCATTCCTTTATATGTACCATTTACGATACCGAGAGCTCCTAATAGATTTCCTGTTTTATCTTTTATAATTAGTTTTTCTGTTTCACCTGTGTTTTTGGCCTGAATTGTAAAGCTATTAGTGGTAATATCATACTTCAATGTAGCGTTTATATCTGCATTCGAATTAACCTTATTCATAATATCCTTTATAGATTCCTTTTGGGAATTTGCTGTAAAGGTAACACCATTTATTTCAAATGCTATATCATATTGTGGATCACCTGTCATAGTACCCGTTATGTCAGTTACAGTGGTTTTAATTCCGTCTTTGATTTCTGAAATGGTAGAGGTTAAATTCATCTTATTTGACATATTTGACGAGTCAATACCAAGTGTAGCATTAGTTGTCCAATCTTTGGTCTTAGTAATGGAAATGCTCTTTTCAGATGAGACAGAAATCTTTCCATCTTTAGCCGTAAAGCTTACGCCAGAATTACTCCCAAAGGCAGCCGTAACTCCGTTCTGAATTGCAGTGGCTAATCCATCTGCATCAGTATACGAGCCATTATTAACAGTTATTGTTTTCACGACACCATCTATTGATAACTCAAATTTGTTATTTCCATCGTTTAGAGTTATTGGACTTGTCTCTGTTGGAGTTTTACCAAATAGTGTATCTGCACCACCGTTATAAGCAGTTCCGATGCTAAAAGAATCGGTACTTCTAACTGTACTGAACTTCAGCTTCCCACCGTCATTTACAACGTCTATCTTGCCAGTTCCAAATGCAGCCTCAAGCTTAGTTTTCAATTCAGCCGCAAGTGTAGTAACAGTTGAATCCACAGTAGCATCATCCAAGGTAATATCCGAACTTTTACCATTAAATATAAATACAAACCTATTATTAAAATTTGAGCTTTTAATATTGGCGGCATCTGGGGTCACATTACCTATAACAGTTTTGCTTACATCTCCACCTGATTTACTAGCTGCTGTTGCTGCCTTAATCGCCGTAATATTATATATGCCTGCCTTTGCACTAGCACCTGGGGTAACACTAACATACTCAGTAGAATTAGCTGCACCATAAGTAGCTGAAAAGCTTGCAAAGGAATTTACTGATTTTATGTTCTTGGTTGAGAGTGAATCAAAATATTCCGTATAAAAGCTCTGAAGTGAAGAGGTTATCTCTCTGTAGGATTCAACCCTCCATTCGTCAAGCTGTCTGTTCTGTAGAATTTTATTATATTTAGCCATATCAGCTGTCATTGCCGCCTTGACCATTGCATCTGTATCCATATTTGATGCAAGTCCTGTGATTCTATTCGTACTACCTGATAATCCACTGACTGACATATACATTACCTTCTTTCATCAACTAATATCCCTGCCATTTCACACATCTTGGCAACCATATCCAAAACCTTTTCGTTTGGGATTTCCCGAACGAGTTCATCTGTTTCTGAATTAAATACCTTTACTACTATCTCATTTGTCTTTTCATGAATGGAAAATTCAAATCTCATGTTGCCTCCAGAAATCGCTTTATTTGCCTTCTGGATAGCTTCTATGACTACTTTCTCGGATACAGGCATGTTCCCCATATCATAATCATTCAATTGAGATATCCCTTTTATGTTTGGCTGAATACCATTTGTAGCTTCACTAACACTTTTAGGTGAAGCCTCTGCACTACCTGCACTGTTGTTATTCATAGTTACGTTAGCATTAATTGCTTCGCTGCTGCCAATTCTCATACCTGCACCTCCAAAATAACTCTTCTATACATCATATCGGTAAAACATTAATAAGTGTTTAGTATTTTCTGGTGCAAAATGTATTTGGTATTAACACAAAAAGAGCCAGAGGAATTATCCCCTGACCCTTTCGCAAGTGTGTTAAAACAATTATCTTAATAGTTGTAGAACGCCTTGTGGCTGTTGGTTTGCCTGTGCAAGCATAGACTGAGCAGCCTGAGTAAGAATATTATTCTTAGTAAACTGAGTCATTTCCTTAGCCATATCAACGTCACGGATACGTGATTCAGCAGCTGTCAAGTTCTCAGAAGATGTATCTAAGTTATTGATAGTGTGTTCCAAACGATTCTGGTATGCACCGAGTTTTGAACGCTCGCCTGATACTGTATTAATTGCATTATCAAAAACCTTGATAGCATTTGAAGCATTAGTTGTACTTGATACGTCTAATGCATACTCAACTGTTTTATCATCTGTTCCATTAGTTACATCCAATGTCGCTGTGAATACTGCTTTGTTTCCAGCATCTCCACCAACTACTGTACCAGTGATACCCAATGCCTTAGAACGCATATCCTTCAAATCAATTGCAAAAGACTGCCCTTGGTTCGCACCAACTTGGTATACTGATTTGAAATCTGCTTGAATTCCACCGTCTGCAAATGTAATAGCATCACCAGCTTCACCAGCTGTAGATGCACTAATAGTAAGTATTCCTGCATCACCAGCATTTACACTTAAAGTTACACCTTCAATTTTAGTACCAATCTGTGATACTATTGTACTTACTAATGCTTCATCCTGATTTGTTGCAGCTGCTAATGCATCACTAATATTAACCCCTATAGCGTTGCCCTTATAAGCACCATCATTAGCATCATAGAATTCAATCTGTTTTCCATTAATAGTCATACCTTTACCAACTAGACCGTCAAGAGTAGTATCACTGCTAATACTATTAAAATCAATATTAGTTGAAGATGCTACCGCTGCAACATTTTGACCCTTGACATCTGTAACATTAGCTATTGTCATATCAGTACCAGTTACTTTAACTGCTGATATTTGACCTGCAGCACCATCAAACTCTCTGCCTGCGACTGCTGCTATTACTAGATTGTTTCCATTTGCAGTAGCCGTAAAGTTACCTCTAAGTGTGTCGTTTGCATTAATCATTGCCTGGAATGCGCTTGCTAAATCTGTAGCAGTCATAGGTATATCTTGTGCCGCGGCAGCATTAACTGTTGCAGTATTTGCAGTTACTCCATACACAGTATGATCTGCATTTCCGCCATCACCTGCAGCACCAAATGTAACAGTTAGTTTCTGTCCGTTAATTGTATATTCAGCAGCATTACCTGCTTTTGATTCTTTGGTAACTTCGTCTGTCATTATTGCCTGAGTTCTAAATGCATCTTCGCCACCAGCTAAAGTACCATCAGTTACTAATGCAGTTTTAGCTAAGCTTTCTTTTCCATCACCCTTTAAAAGGCTCTGAGTATTGAATTCAGTAGTGTTACCAATTCTGTTTATTTCAGATGAAAGTTGGTTGATTTCCTTCTGAATCTCGGATCTGTCTTGGTCTGTGTTTGTTCCGTTAGCAGCTTGAGTAGCCAATTCCTTCATTCTTTGAAGTATTGAGTGAGTTTCACTCAATGCACCTTCAGCAGTCTGAATCATTGAAATACCGTCTTGTGAGTTTCTTGATGCCTGATCCAAACCTCTGATCTGACCTCTCATTTTTTCAGATATTGCCAAACCTGCTGCATCGTCTCCAGCTCTGTTGATTCTGAGACCTGATGACAATTTCTCCAATGATTTTGAAGTGTTTGTGTTGTTAACACCTAACTGTCTGTTAGTGTTCGCACTTGCGATGTTGTGATTAATTCTCATAATAAAATCCTCCTTGAATTTTAATTTGTTTTAATGTGGACTTCCTTTTCCACATTAGATAATTTATATAATAAGCACAGCAGCTCCCGGGAAACTGCAATGCCTAAGATACCTACATTACTTAAAATAACACTTAAAATCTTACACCTTCAGTTTTGCAATAGTCTCAAAAATGCTATAGAATCAAAAAGATGAGTGAAACAAACCTGTACTGTCCGCGTCCTGCAGACAAAACTGGTTTAAATTAACTCATCCATGTTATATTTCTTTATTCACTTTTATATATTAGAATACCATATTAGCTTACTCAGCCTTTACAAGCTGTTCATTCTCGTATAACTCGCCTCTGATAATCCTTATGTCCTTAGGAGCATCTATGGCAAGTCTTAAATCTCCCTCATCACTCTTTACTACCTTTACCATGATGTTTCCATTTATCATCACGTATTCTCCTGGCTTCCTGCCTATTACCAACACTAGCATTTCCTCCTTGAATTATCTTTTTGTGTATTGTTTAGTATATACTGTCAAAAAATGCTGAGGTATAAAAAAAGATGTCTGATTAAACCTGTCCTTGGCTGCGTCCTGCAGACAAAACAAGTTAAAATCAGTTCATCCATGATCTATCAACATTTTTATTTAGGTTATTAACTCTCTCATAATATTTATCGGATATTTATTGTCAGACTTTATAGTTTTTTGAAAATTTTTATAAGTTTCTTTAATATGTAATTCTTTAAATTATACCTTGATAAATATAAACACAATAAAAAGTCATTGCTTATAATAGTTGTAAGCTTTGAGGGAGGTATATGGAGAAGAATTATCCAGCAAGAATTACCTGTTAAAGCAATCGTCCCTTCAAAAAATTCAGTTTACTGTTCTACCCCAACTATTGACATAGAACCAAAAAAAGAGCCAAGGGAATAATCCCCTGACCCTTTTCGCAAGTGTGATAACAATTATCTTAATAACTGTAGAACGCCTTGTGGCTGTTGATTTGCTTGTGCAAGCATAGACTGAGCAGCCTGAGTAAGAATATTGTTCTTTGTGAACTCAGTCATTTCCTTAGCCATGTCAACGTCACGGATACGTGATTCAGCAGCTGTCAAGTTCTCAGAAGATGTATCTAAGTTATTGATAGTGTGTTCCAAACGATTCTGGTATGCACCAAGTTTTGAACGCTCACCTGATACTGTATTGATTGCATTATCAAGAACCTTGATAGCATTTGAAGCATTAGTTGTACTTGATACATCCAATGCATACTCAACTGACTTATCATCTGTTCCATTAGTTACATCTAATGCTTTTGTGAATACTGCACTGTTTCCAGCATCTCCACCAACTACTGTACCAGTGATACCCAATGCCCTAGAACGCATATCCTTCAAATCAATTGCAAAAGACTGTCCTTGGTTTGCGCCAACTTGGAATGTAGATTTAAAGTTTTCTTGGATTCCACCATCAGCAACTGTAAGTTCATTTCCAGCTTTTCCTCCAACTTTTGCAACTACATCAAGTGTTGTTGATGTGGTTCCATTAATTGCTAATGTTACATCACCAAGTTTAGTACCTACTTGATCTACAATGTTTTTTACAAGCTCATCTAATTTTTCATCTGTTGATGCTCCAGTTTGAACAGTTGAAAGGGCAGTACTGATGTTTACTCCTATAGCACTTCCAGTATATGCACCATCATTAGCATTATAGAATTCAATTTGTTTATCCCCTAAAGTCATTCCTTTTCCAACTAAGGCTTTCAAATTAGTATCAGTATCAGTACCAGCAGCTCCTACTAAAGAAGCAAAGGCAATTGAACTTGAAGCTTTTGTAGCTGCAACATCCTTACCAACTACAGGAGCAGCATCTTGTGTAGGAGTAGTACTTGTAACTACTGTTGCGCCTGAGATATTTCCCTTGGCACCTTCGAATGCTCCACCCTTTACAGCTTCAATTGTAAATTCACCGTCAGTTGTAGTAGTAGATACTTTGTAATTTCCTTTTAGCACATCATTTTTATCAATCATAGCTTGTAATGCATCAGCTATTGAACTACCCAGTGTTGCTCCAGCTACTGTTCCTTGAAAATCTACTGTTGCAGCATTAGCTGTTGCAGAATCAGCTTTATAGGCAGCAGTAGTATCAGCAGCTACTGTACCGGATGCAAAAGTAACAGTTAATGTTTCTCCATTAATTGTATATGCAAGTGTTCCAGTATCCGCGAATGTTCCAGCAACAGCTGTATCAGTTCTGCTAGCTTCAATAGTAGTAGCATCTTGACCACCAGCTAATTTACCATCAGTAACTAATGCAGTTTTAGTTAAACTTGCTTTTCCGTCGCCCTTTAAAAGGCTCTGAGTATTGAATTCAGTTGTGTTACCTATTCTGTTTACTTCAGATGAAAGTTGGTTGATTTCCTTCTGGATTTCGGATCTATCTTGATCAGTGTTAGTTCCGTTAGCAGCCTGAGTAGCAAGCTCCTTCATTCTTTGAAGTATTGAGTGAGTTTCGCTCAACGCACCTTCAGCAGTCTGAATCATTGAAATACCGTCTTGTGAGTTTCTTGATGCCTGATCCAAACCTCTGATCTGACCTCTCATTTTTTCAGATATTGCCAAACCTGCTGCATCGTCTCCAGCTTTGTTGATTCTAAGACCTGATGATAATTTCTCCAATGATTTTGAAGTGTTTGTGTTGTTAACACCTAACTGTCTGTTAGTGTTCGCACTTGCGATGTTGTGATTAATTCTCATAAAAAAAATCCTCCCTGATTTTATTTCGGGAATCCATTCCCGCTTAATTTGTCGATAAGATAGTAAATCTGCTCTACTCGGCCGATATAGTGCAGATTTGCTTTCCTTCTTGATTAATATATCGTACTTTTTTTAGAATACTTTAGACAAATTTTATAAAAAAACGACAAAATAAGAAAATCATTTTGTCGTTTTTCTTTAAATAAGTCTTAGCCATTATTTTTTAGTATTGAATCCAATTGAACCATTCCATTGCTCGCAGCTCTTTTGTTTTCTTCCTGGATTTCAAGAAATAGCTCCTTACGATATATCGAAACATTTTTAGGAGCATTTATGCCAATTCTTACTTGGTCGCCTTGTACATCAATAATTGTAAGCTCTATATTATCACCTATCATTATGGCTTGATCCTTTTTCCTTGAAAGTACCAGCATAACTACACCTCCTGTTTTTTTAGCTCATCTAGTATGAAATGTCTGACTGTGTATTTATCTGAATCAAGTATAATCTGTGCTGCCTTTTTATTATTTGTGTTCAAAACAATAGGAGCTTTTAAATTCATACTAATCTTTGTAGTATCCTCTGGTATTACTAATATAGCGAAAACTACCACTTGAGAAGGGCTTTCTATTCCCAAAAAATTTGTAGCTTCATCCTTTAGTTCAAACTCGTAATCTCTCTTTATCGCAAACGGGTTAACCAGTGCAAAAGCAAGCTCAGGTTTCTCAATAGCCTGAATCCATTTAAAGGGTGATTCCGGATCTTCACTGCTAATGATTCCATATCTGTGTATACCTTCAAACCCAAAAATTCCTTCTTCAAAATCTATTATATCCTCTTCACTGATTTCTATTTCACCAAAATGTGTTGTTTTAACAAGCATATTTTTGTACCTCCCATTTTAACCTAAAGTTATATCTCTTTTATTCTCCATATCAGATAAAAATAATAATGTTGTAACTAAATATAGCTATCAACATTATTTCCGCTATAACTTATATTTATAGAACCATAAGACTGCACTTTTATATTTAACATTGAGGGAGTATTGTTAAAGGTTATCTCTCCAGGAATGAACCTTCTAGTTACTCCATTAATTTCACCTATATCATTTTGCGGTTCTACTTGTATGTCTACAGTACCACCAGCTACATCAATTTTAGGTCTTGACATTGGCATAGTTACCATATTGAAATCATGGATTATTATAGAATCACTTTTGATAATATCAAGCATTATGCTGGCCTTATTCCCTATCTTGGCCATTTCATCCCCATCTTGTGCCGTTTTTGCAATATACTCCATAACACTCTGATATGCCCTTTGAGACAAATCCTTTGCCAAATCAATGGTGTTCTTTAAGCCTTCTTCAGCAAAGCATTCGTATTGGTCTATCAGTATTCGAGGCTGTTCAGTTTTAATGTTTACCTTTGCCCGTTGTTGGGTTAGCTCTAATTGTGCCCTTCGAGTATCTATTTGCAATTTACCAGGTATAGTCTCTATCGAAAGTTTTGCAGGTGTTGTATTAATAGAAAGCCCCATATTCTTCACATCCTTGTGTAAGACATAGATAACCTCAATCTAACATCTTACCTATCTGGAAATTCTCCATATATAAATATTCTTATCGTCTACCTTAAAAAGTCTACCAAGGTCTGTTGGATAACTCTGGCTCCTCCTGCTAAAGACGCCTGATATACATTTTCCTCATTCTTTAAGTTCATTATGGTTTCAGCTATGTCAACATCCTCATTTTCACTCATTGCTGCAGTAAAGTTAACTACATCCCTACTCATTCTATCTTCTGTTAAATCCATTCTATTTTGCCTTGCACCAATATCCGCTCTCGCCCTCAGAACATTTTGAATCTCTGCGTCAATAGAATCTAACTGTCTACCAATCTCTACTGAATCACCCGTCTGCATACCCGCAATTATATTATCGAACATTTGTACCATTGATGAAGTGTCTCCCAAAGTAGCGACTCCCGCATTAGCGTTACCTCCAATGGCACCACTCGTATTACGGCTATTAAACAAATCTCCGCCTGTAATATTAATATTTATATTATCACCAATGCCGACTTCATATAGTATATTTTCTCTGGTTGCTGTTGCTGGTGGTACAGCTACTTGATCTACATTTATCGAAAATTTACCGAAGTCAGGACTTGTTTCATCATCATTCATTAACTTCTGATCTGTTTTGAAGCCTGAGAAAATATATCTGCCCGAATATGTTGAATTTGCTAGATGGACAGCCTGAGCTTTGAGTTGTCTTATTTCTTTAGCAATGGCCTGAGTCTCCTCTGGCGTATTTGTACCATTGGCTGCTTGAACGGTTTTCTCTTTCACAGTTTGCAGTACATCATTAATTTTACTCAAGGTTTCGTCGGTAGCATCCAACCACGACTGTGCATCACTTATATTTTTTTGATATTGCTCAACTTTGGCTACATCCGTTCTGAGCTTTAAAGCTCTAGCCGCAACGACAGGGTCATCAGATGGAACTGAAATCTTTTGTCCAGTACTAAGCTGAGTTTGATATTTGTTTTCACGTGTAACATTATTGCTAATATGCTTTACCATATTGGCAATAATCATATTATTTGTTATTCTCATTTCTACCTCCATCAGCCTCTATTTGGGCAATAAAATATACTGAATTAATATTCATTCTTTTAATTTTTAAGATTTTTTATTGAGCCTTAGCTAACACCTAATCTATTAATAAGGGTATCGTATACCTCAGACATTGTATTGAGCATTTTAGCTGCTGATTTATATGCCTGCTGATATCTAACCATGTTCGTCAACTCTTCATTTAGCTCAACGCCCGAAACTGACATTCTTCTATTATCAATTTGTTGTACTATCGTATTCTGACTATCAGAGAATGTCTTAGCCTGCTGCGAATCTATGCCCAGAGTTGCCACAAGTGATTTTACAAAATCTTCAGGAGCTCCTTCTGTAAATAGACTTGCGTTAGATCTTATCTTTAGCAATTCGTTTAATACATCTATATTTCCATTCTCACCAGAAACATCTGTTGTTGCAATTGTATTTGTATTATACATAACGTCACCGCTTACTGAAAAATTCTTTGCAGTGATACTCTGATATTTGGCTACAACTGGGTCTAAGTCAGTTCCTGAGGTCCCTGTTGCTATTGCTCCATCTATCAGTTTATCACTAGATATTGGAGTCCCTCCCTCTCCCAACATTGTAAAAAATCTTACTTTTTGAGAAGCTGTTGCAGGTCCTGTCGCGTCAGTATCAACTCCAAAACCATCAACATGTCCCACTTTATCCACCAATGTGCCTGCTTCAGTAACATAACCCTCATTAAATGCCATAGCAAAAGTTCGTACAAATTCGTTCAGCTTACTTTGGTAGTATGGTACACCTTTATAGTCTGGAACAGCGCCATCCTTACCATCTCTTACATCCATTAGTCCCTTTAACTCTCCACCAGTTAAAACTAATTTATTACCGTTGTCCCACTTGACATCATAAAGATTAATTACATCCTCAGAGTTTAATTTATCTTTTCTCTGTTCAAGAACTAGCTTACTTGAATTAAAATGATCAACTAAAGTATTTCCCCCTACTGTTATAACAAAATGTATATCATCTTCCCCATTAGGTAACTTTCCATAAGAAACCTCTGAAGCATTAATATTCACAAGCTTTGACAGTTGATCAACCAAAACCGTTCTTGAATCTCTTAAATCATTTGCTGAGTCTCCAGTAAGTTCAAAGTTATATATCTGTTTATTCAGGCTCTTGATTTGTGATGCTAATGAGTTAATCTGCTCAACATTAATCTTAACCTGATCATTTATATCTACTTGTAGTTGTTCAAAATTAGTAGCTGTACTATTAAAATAATTTGCCAGTGTGACTCCATTTTCACGGACAAGGGCACGCACGGCAGAACTCGATGGGTCCTTTGCTAGCTCTTGTAAAGAACTATAGAAGCTATCCATTATTTTAGTAAATCCACTGTTTGATGGTTCGTTAAAGGTAGTCTCTATACTAGATAATAATTCACGTTTCTTGCTCCACTCACCATTTGCAATGTTTTCACTCCAATATTTAAAATCAAGATAAGTATCTCTTAACCTTTCAACACCTGTCACTTCAGAGCCTGTACCAATCATTCCTGTGCTATCATACGTCGTAAATGGTTTTGATGCAGATTGAATGTTTTGCTGTCTTGAATACCCAGTGGTTGAAGCATTAGATATATTGTGGCTAACTGTATTCAAGTTTCTCTGTGCAGTATAGAGCCCACTTACTGCAATATTAAAACCAAAAAAGCTCTGTCGCATTATACGTCACCTATTCCTATTCAATAAATCTATCTAGTATTTATATTCACGGAGTGAGTATGCTTTCTCTATGAATCTTAGAACTCTGTTTATCCCATATCTACCTTCCAACTACACCCATAGAATTAACTACCCTTTCTACCATTGAATCTATTATGTTTAAAACTCTGGCAGATGCATCATATGCAAATTTGTACTTCATCATATTTGACATTTCCTCATCCATTGACACGCCTGATATAGCTGTACGCTTGTCATCTGCTGATTGTACAAGCGTTTGTTGGTTATTCATAGCTGTAGTAGCTTCAGAGCCTTGATTACCAATATCAAGTACGATTGCCCTATAATATTCATCAATACTTACCATGCCAGAACTATCTAGCAATAAGTCTGCATCCCTAAGATTGGCTATTTCCCTCGCAATGGTATTATCGCCAACTGCCGTAGTTTTAGAAGCTACGATATTATTTAATCCGTTATCGCTATTCAAATCGTCACTCAATGCAATATTCCCCATTTGTAGTGGATAATCACTATCCACTTTTTTGAAGAAATCTACTCCATCTTTTTTATCTAATGTTTTTCCACTTTGTTGGAGTGTATTTACCTGCGTTGCAATTTTATTTAACATTGCGTTTAGTTTTATTTTCAAATCTGAGACAATATTCTTTGAGGTTGGAATATTACTATCTGGATCTGAAGTACTTTTTATTCCCGATACCTCTCCCCTTGATTCCATCAAGCCCTTTAATTTTCCACTTTTTATATCAATCTGGGTATTAACACCTTCCAACATCGGATAGTAAAAATCACCATTTACGCTATTTGACTCAACATATAAATTCCTTGAGGTGCCCTTTGTAACTAAAAGATACCCACCAAGGGTAATATCCACCTGTCCATCCTGCATCTCATTAATCTGAGCATCACAAATTTTTGACAAATTGTCTAATAATATATTCCTTTGGTCTCTATAATCATTAGCACTATCACCAGCTATTTCCTGTGAAGCAATTTGTTGATTGAGTGCAGCTAGTCCGCTTGTAATACTATTTACTTTATCAACTTGAACCCGAATCTCTGAATTTAAATCATTTTGAAGTCTGTCTAACTGCGTACCAACCTGATTAAAGTAATAAACTAAGGCTTGACCCCTTTCTCTAACTAATGCTCTGGTGGTCAAGCTCTCAGGAGCCTTTGATAGTTCCTGCCAAGAATCCCAAAATTGATTCATAACATTTTGCAGGCCATCACCCATAGGATCATTTATAATGGCTTCCACGTCATTTATTGTATTGCTTCGAGTCTCATAGTAGCCAAGTAATGTATTCTCTTGTCTATATATATTATCAAGAAAGGTATTTCTAAGTTGCCTAGTTTCTTGAATGTCAACACCAGTTCCATACTGAAATGCCTGATTGTTTTTACCGTATACAGTAATACATGGGCTACTTTCAGCTATTGACTGCTGACGTACATATCCTGTTGTATCAACATTTGAAATGTTATGGCCAGTTACGGACAATCCTCGTTCACTAACCATCAATCCAGAACGAGCTATACCATAACTCGAAAATCCTACAGCCATATGCTGCCCCCCCTAAGAAATAAAATAGTTCTTTTAAAATATCTGTTTGATATATTAAAGCTTCACATCAAATAAATTTCTCTTTTTTGAATCCCCAGAATTACCAGAACTGCCATAGTTATTACTAGCTATGTCGATGCTTGTCATCATATTAATTGAGAAATCAATATATTCGAGTGAGTTTTTTATAAGCTTTGAATTAAGTTCATTCGTGTTCTTCAACTTCGTAATATTATTTACCATCTTTTCCTGACAAGCCTTCAGTTTATCCGATTCACTTTTTCCTAATTGTACTGCAAGCCCAGAAATAGTTATTTCCTCAGGCTTTTTGTCAAGCAAGCTACATAATTTCTCAACAATACCTTCTCTCTCATTCTCAAGCTTTGAAATCTTTATAATTAATGACTGTTCAATCTTAACAATGCTTTCCAGCTCATTAACTTTGCCTCCAACAATTAAATTAGTTTTATTATTGGATATCTTAGAAAGTGTATCATATATATCATTCTCTTGATCAAGAACTTCAGTCAACTGTCTAATCAAGTCTGATTTCATCTGCATACCTCCGAACAATTAAGCATCTCCATATAGTTAGCAAAATAAATTTAAGCTTTCTGATCTAATATGTTTTTCCCAATTTTCTCTACTATTTCTTTTCCACTCACGTCATATCCCCCAGACTGATAAAGGTCTAAGAATTCATCGACCTTGTTTTGCCTAACATTAGGGACATCCTTAAGTGCTTTTGACACTGTCTGATAATCTTTCGCGTTACTTGAAATAGACACAACATCCTTTTTAGGAGCAATTGCGCTAGTTTTACCAATACTCTCTACGGACTTTTGTTTATTGTAAACCTTCGCTACATTATAAACATCTCCAGAAATTTTCATAAAAACACACTCACTTTCTAAATTGCAATAGATAACTCTTACCTTCTATATTTATTATCGTCAGTTTATTAAAATTATTTAGTATTGCTTTTTATTTTGTAAAGAAAACTTGGCTTGTGTCGAGCCAAAGGCGAAGGCAGAAGCCTTAGTTGCACTTATACTTGAAAAGTGTAAGAAAACTTGGTTTGTGCTAAGTTAAAGGCAAAGGTAGAAGCCTAGTTACACATCTCAGAAGTAGAAATAAAAAGCGATTTAAGCCAAAAACATCAGCTCAAATCGCTTAGGAAATAATTCCAATATATTTTAAAGATTTTTATTTAAATATCTTAATCCACCATTACGTTTAGCATCAGTAAGTGCCTCTGTACGTCTCTCAGGTGCCTTAGTCACAAATCCTGAGATGTCATTGCTAACTTGGTTTTGGCACTGATCACAAAATCTACCTGTCTTAATTGCTGTCCCACATCTTTCACATTCTAAGATAATATTAGAACCCTCTGTTATCTCAAGGCGTCCTTCTTTTAGAAACATTTTAATTTTCTCAACGCTTACTTCTAAGTCCATTGATACTTGAGATAACGTTGCTCCTGGTCTTTCATATAGATATTCCTTTACCTTTTTGAAAACCTCTTCATCTGCATTCTTACAATCAATACATATAGGTGGTCCACCTAAGTAATTATACATTCTTCCACATCTTCTGCAGTTTCTTAAATCTGGCATAATATTTACCCCCTTAAAACAACATAATATATTCAAAAAAATAATTTATCTGTTTGCTAATAATCCCTTGTTGTTGCAATAGCTGCAGCAACAATGCTACTTGCTCCCCCCTGCTTCAGAGCTTTGCTACACTGATTTAGAGTGCTACCTGTAGTGACAATATCATCTATTATTAATATGTTCTTATTATATATAGCTTCTGCTTTAACCACGTTGAATACATCCTTAACATTAGATAACCTCTCACTTCTACTTAGTAAGCTCTGACTTTTTGATTCAGAGGTCTTTACTAGAATATTAGCTTCAAGTGGTATACCTAATTGTTTTGCAGCACATTTTCCAATTAATTCAGCTTGATTATACCCTCTTTGTTTATACTTATTCCTATGAAGTGGAACAGGAATAATCATATCAATTTGATCTAACTGTATTGTATTCTGAACCTTCAGTGCTAAAAGCTTACCAAGAGCACGATAGTATGAAGGCTTATTGCTAAACTTAAATCTTTTCAAGGAATTTTTGAGAGAATCTGAATAGCTACCAACACATACCACTCCATCACAGTAGGTTTCAATATCCCTTGGCAGGTTTAATGAATTAATACAATTATTATAATATCCAATTTTTTTTGCGCACTCTTCACAAATATATATTGACACTCCTACGTTTAGCAGTACATTGCAAAACATACATCGTGGAGGAAACAAATACTCTATTAAGCTGATAAGATCACTCCTTATACTATGTAAGAAAATGAACTAATACGTTTATTTTACATCACTTTCCATAGTTTTGCAATAAAGAAGGCATTGCTTAGATAAGTTTTGACCAATTTTAACCAATAAAACCCTGTATCTTCAATAATTCGCAAAGCATCGAGTTTCTTTCATTTATTTTAACATTAGATACCATTACCTTTATCGCCTTTTTTTGACCAATTATACAGGCCATCTTTTTCGCTCTGGTTACTGCAGTATACCCAAGGTTTCTATTTAGCATGATAAAGTTTCTCATATGGCAGAGAATAATTGCCGCCTCACACTGAGAACCCTGCATCTTATGAACAGTAAGGCTATACGCCAAATCTATCTCTTCGAGTTCACTAATTTGATATATGATAATAAAATCATCGTACTGAACTACAACTCTTTTTTCGGTAGTATTTTTATTTTCGTTATCAATATCACTATCCACTGATTCCAAGTTCATATCATTCATTTTAGAAATTTCGATGATTCTACCAATGTCGCCATTAAACACACCACAGTTTTCCTCAGCTACATATCTCCCCTTCAAAACATCTCTTTGGTAATGCGGAGTCTCATAGTTATTACTCAAATGAATAACCTTATCGCCTTCTCGAAAAACACTGTTTCCTCTTTTAATCTCTGCTTTGTCTCTAGTTGAAGGATTCACCATCTCCTGAATAGCTTTGTTCATCTCATATGTGCCGATTTCTGATGTCTTTTGAGGACATATGACTTGTACATCATCAATTGAGTAATCATAGCCTGTCATAAGCCTTGTTAATGCTTCTAAGGTTCTCTTTACAACTCTATTTTTATCGTCTTCCTCCACTATGAAGAAATCCTTATTTTCATTAATAATTTCTGGCATTTCACCATTTATTATTTTATTGGCATTTGTTATTATACCTGATCCATCTGCCTGTCTTTTTATAACGTTTAATTTGACAACTTTTATTACATCGCTTTTAATCATATCGTCGAGTACATTTCCAGCCCCCACTGACGGTAATTGCTGAGTATCCCCAATCAAAACTACAGTAGTGCCCGCTGAAATAGCAGTGAATAGCGCATGAGCTAAATCTATACTCAGCATCGAGCTTTCGTCTATAACTATTAAATCATATGGCAGCTCATTTCCCTGTCTATAGAAAAAGCCCTTATTCTCATATGAAAACTGAAGCAGTCTGTGTATTGTCATGGCCTCAAAGCCAGTAATCTCTGTTAGCCTTTTAGCAGCTTTACCAGTTGGGGCTGCAAGCATGAAGCTCATTTCTTCCTTATTTTCAAAATACCTTTGAAGCACATAAATCATGCACTCGACAGTAGTGGTTTTACCACTTCCTGCAGAGCCTGTCAGAATTAGCATATTTGTGTGAAATACTGCTTTTACAGCTTCCTTTTGCATATCTTCCAGTTCAAAGCCCTTAGTTTGCTCGAATTCCTCAATTAGCTTGTCAACATTGCAGGTTTTCTCTTCTGTCTTGCAATCTGCAATATTTTTTATAGCTAGTGCGGCCTCGTACTCCAGCTGGTACATTTCTTTAGTATAAACAGCCTCTCGCCTCTCATCATTTTCCGAATACGTGATATTAATGAGATGGCCAGCGTTTATCATCCTTCTAAAAGCCTCTTCTAGCTCGTCCTCTTCTATGGTATCAGACTCATCACTTAGTGCTTTCGATGTTGCTTCTAGAAGCTTGTCCTTAAATAAATAGCAATGCCCATCCATTTCAGCACTTTCAAGTACACTTTTAAGAGCAGACTCAAGTCTAAATATCGAGTGCGGATCAATTCCTAATTTTCTTGCAATCTCATCACAGCTTTTGAACCCAAAGCCCCTGATATTAGCGAACATATATGGGTTTTGTTCAGCAATCGCTATAGATGTCCCTTTGTAAGTATTATAAATCTTCATGGCTCTCGCAGAAGATACCCCGAATCGTTGAAAAAAAATCATTACATTCTGGTACTCCATATTCTCCATATAAGAATCGTGTATAAGTTGAGCCTTATCACTATTAATGCCGC
Source organism: Bacillota bacterium (assembly GCA_023391425.1). Lineage (GTDB taxonomy): Bacteria > Bacillota > Clostridia > Acetivibrionales > DSM-1351 > Ruminiclostridium. The sequence continues at coordinate 87,068 of JAEWAX010000041.1, forward strand.
GTATTTTAACAAGTAGCAAGGGTTCATTTTTTATAACCTCTAGAGTTCTGTTGCCAAAACCCTCTACGAAACCATTAGCCGACTTATAACCTATGACAATATTTCGTGCAGTTTTCTCCCCAACACCCTTAATAATTCCACAGGACAGAAATGAAATAATACCTTCATCAGTAGCTGGCTCAATGAATTCTACTGTTTCTGCCTTTAGTTGCTTTTCTCCCTTGTATATCCCTACAGTTCCGACAATTTTACAGGGCAATATAGCACAATGCTCATTAACCTCATAGTAGCCAGTTACGCTTATGGTGTCTTGGACTTCGTGCTCAAAATCATCTTCATCAATAATCTTCTCTATCTCAAAAGTATAGATTTTATAGCCATTATCTGAATTCTCATATATTTTGTAGTCAAATCTTCCAGTAACCTTCAGATTAGTCCCTACAGCGTAGCTTTCAAAAGACCATCTTTGTTGCCCAAATTGTCCTGTTGCCATATTTTATCTCCTAGAGCATATTCATCATTACCGCTTGTCCCAATTTATTAATATATACTATATTTAAATTAAACTTTCTAATTAATGTATTTCAAGCTGACTGAATTACCGCTCACTCTTCATATATTCACTTCTTACTTTATAGTATCTATCTTAACCTATTTTAACTTTTACAGCAAGAAGGCGACATTATATGTCGTGGATAGGCTGATTCATTGGCTGCACGTTAGTTGCTTCTATGTAAAACTTGTAAACCATGCTCTCACCGATACCTTCTAGCCTTTATGAAATATGCACTCTCTTTCACTATATGAGCATACCTCTACAAGTGGAAATTGATTTTCTAGCTTTTTCAAAATTTTCAAAGTATCATCCTTTGAATCCATGTCTACAATTATGAAACTACCATTTATAGCAATATTGCGAACAAACTTGCTTTCCATCGCTTCTCTTACCATTCCCTCAATATTTTGCTCTTGATCATTCACTAATAGTACGATATTTGCCTTTTCAACAAGATATTTTTTTCTGCCAATCATTTTAAAAATATTTATGATAAGGCTTAAAAGACCATATATTGCGAGTAATGAAAGTATTGCATAATTAATACTCATAATTGTCTCCGTGAAAATTGTTATCGTATCTTATTCTATGAATTGAGGAGGGTTTGTGTTACAAAAACGGATTTGCATAGTTTTGGCAGCCAACTTATTCTAGACCATTTGTGCAGTATCACTGTTGTCGTTCTTTTATCAATTATGTTGCATAACACATGATTTTATTACTATATTATTTATTAATTATGCAATACAATCAATATTGATATCTCACCTCCAACTTTCTCTTGTAAGAACCTGACTGAGAAAATTGTTCATACATTCTTAAGATGACGTTCACATGTTAAACACATTGAAGCAGTATCATGAAACTGCAGAGGTAATCTATCAGAAGTACAAAGATTCCTTTGTTGAACCCGCTAATCATTCAGTCGGATGAATAAACAACTATTTGAAAGGACGTGAAGTCGTGATGTTAAAAAAAAGATTAATTGCAACAACCATTGCCTTGGCTCTCGTAGTTCCTACTACTGTTTTTGCAGCAACCTCTACCTCAACAACTGCAATTAAAATCCGTGGATTATTTGGTATCGACAGTAGTAAGTTAACCACTGCGCAGCAGGCCGATGTAAAGGATTATGCACAAAAGATGGCGGATCTACAAAAGAGCCTGCTCGATAAAATGGTAAGCAATGGCTCAATGACTCAGGCGCAGGCAGATGCTCAAAAAGCACAAATCGACAGTGATTTGGCTAATGGGGAAGTTTTTGTAGGCGGTGGGCATGCTCAAAAAGGTCAAGCTGGCGTTATGCACGGTGGGATGAACACTTCAAAGCTGACTGATGAGCAAAAGAACACCTTGCTAACTCTTAAAAAAGAGCAATTAACACTGGAAAATAACCTCGCAAAAATATTGGTTGAGCAAAAGCTGATTACACAAGCACAGGCAGATGCAATAAAAACCAATGTGGATGCTGCTGTTGCAGCCCTTATTACCTCGGACTCAGCTCGTAAAAAGGAAAGAGACTGCATAGACGGATTAGCTATGTTACGGGGTGTAACACTTACAGATACACAAAAAACAGCTTTACTCGGATGGGCAGCAAGCTCTGCAGCTGTTGAGAAGAAGATTGTAGCACTTTATAAGGATGCTGGCATAATTACCCAAGCACAAGCAGATACCATAAATACGCAGATTGACAAAAGGGCAACTGACCCTTTATCTTTTACCAAAATAGGTAAGGGCATGATAGGTAATGGTATGATTGGTAAGAGCAAAATGGGTGGTGGCATGATGAACGGCGGTAAAATGGGTGGTGGACACAAAAGACAAGATAGAAGCCCTGGTAATGACTCTGACTCCAGCCAGCCCAACAGTGGCATTAATAATAAATAAGTTATAAATACATACCTATATAAATAAAGAACTTACCTTAAAAAGGTAGGTTCTTTATTTTCCCTCTGACGGGATAACCTAAAATTAAAAGGCCCACCCCATGTCACCACGAAATGAGCCTATTGTTTTAATTTAACTAACTTTACTTTTCCAGCTTAAATAATTAGCTATTACAGCTAGGTTAGCTGTAAATTACAGCCCAGCTTCTTTTTTAAGTGCAGCTGCTACATCAGTTTTTTCCCAAGTAAAGTCTGCATCTTCTCTTCCAAAATGTCCATAAGCCGCAGTTTTCTTAAATATAGGCCTTCTCAAATCAAGAGTCTTGATTATTGCTGCAGGTCTTAAATCAAAGTGCTTATTTATAAGCTCAGATATTTTCTCTTCTGAGATAACTGCTGTTCCAAAGGTATCAACAAGTATTGATACTGGCTTTGCAACTCCAATGGCATATGCAAGCTGAACCTCACATTTTTTTGCAATTCCTGCTGCAACAATATTTTTCGCAACATATCTTGCTGCATAAGCTGCTGAACGGTCAACCTTCGTTGGGTCCTTTCCAGAGAACGCACCACCACCGTGTCTAGCATATCCACCATATGTGTCAACAATTATCTTTCTACCTGTAAGACCTGAGTCACCCTGCGGTCCACCAACTACAAATCTTCCTGTTGGGTTAATAAAGTACTTGGTTTTTGAATCCAAAAGCTCTGCTGGAATAACAGGCTTTATTACATACTCCATAATATCCTTTTCAATTGTTTCATGGCTTACATCAGCACTATGTTGAGTAGAAATAACAACAGTATCAACTCTAACTGGCTTATCTCCATCATACTCAACTGTAACCTGAGATTTTCCATCAGGTCTGAGATATTCAACAGTTTTGTTCTTTCTCACCTCACTAAGCTTTTTTGATAGCTTGTGAGCTAAAGTAATAGGCATAGGCATTAGTTCTGGAGTTTCATCACAAGCATAGCCAAACATCATTCCTTGGTCTCCTGCACCAATAGCCTGCATTTGATCCTCACTCATCTCTCCGGCTTTTGCCTCAAGAGCCTTATCAACTCCCATTGCAATATCAGCTGATTGCTCATTGATAGATGTGATAACTGAACAGGTATCACAATCAAAACCATATTTTGCTCTATCATAACCTATTTCTCTTATTGTATTTCTTACTACCTTAGGAATATCCACATAGCATTGTGTTGATATTTCACCGATAACTAAAACCATGCCAGTAGCTACTGCTGTTTCACAAGCAACTCTAGCCTGAGGATCTTGTTCATAGATTGCATCAAGTATAGAGTCGGAAATCTGGTCACACATTTTGTCTGGGTGTCCTTCAGTTACTGATTCAGATGTAAATAGTCTTTTTGACATTTAAAATACCTCCTATTTAGTATAATATTAATCACGAAGGTCTCTTTTATCCTTTTTATCAATAAAGAAATAAAAAAAACCTCTTTCGAGGTTTGTCATGTTTGTCATTACAATGATCACCCCTCATCTTTCAGGCATAGCCTGTAGGAATTGGCACCATACATCTTTAATGCTGGTTGCCAGGTTTCATCGGGCCGTTCCCTCCACCTATCTTGATAAGGATTAAAGTATTTACTTTTCTCATTCATTAAATCATAATTTGTACATGCTGTCAAGTCGTTATTGGTAATATTTGGTTATAGCCTGCTGATATCAATACTTGATCCATACATCGGGATGACGCCATTTTCATATTTCTATTTTCTTAATTCAATTTCTTATTTCAATTTCTTATTTCAATTTTTTTATTTTTTATTTTCTATTTTGCTATACACACTCTATATTTTTCCATTTGCTTTTGCCATAAATTTTTCCACATTAATAATAAATCTCTCATGCTGCCCTTCCCCAATTTTGTCCTTACCATCAAATGCTTCGACTGTAAAAACCAATCTCTTACCATCTATCTGATTAAGTGTTGCTCGGGCAGCTACATTCATTCCTACTGGTGTTGCCGCTATATGCTTCACATTTATCATAGTTCCAACTGTAGAGCTCCCCTCAGGTAAGCATTCTGCTACAGCAAGTGTTGCAGCCTTTTCCATAAGTGCAATCATTGCTGGAGTTGCAAAAACTTCTAGATTCCCGCTACCCATTGCTTTCGCAGTATTACTGTTGTCAACTGAAACTTCTGTTTTACCTATCATTCCTATTTTTAATTCCATGTGTTTTATCTCCACCTCGAAATTGAATTATACGATATAGAATCATTATTGTGCTTTTATTTCTTATTTTTATCTATTTTACTTCTTTAAACTAAAGACTGTCATAAGTAATGTTATACACCTTTACCTATGACAGCCTATAATTTCTAGATATATCGATTCAAGTCAATAACTATCTTTTGACCTTTGATCTTTAAGTCAGCGCCAGCTGACTTTTCTTAACTCTTCATTTTAGTCTCAGTGTCTGACCTTTGCACCCGCCCTAGCCTTCTAGCTGTGGTGTCTGAGGTGCTCCCAGCACTGCTCCTTCAAAAATCGATTCAAACTCAGGACCTTCAACTTTTTCTTTCTCAAGAAGTATACCTGCTAGCCTATTGAGTTTATCAAGATTTTCTCTAAGCAGTGTAAGTGTTCTCTCATAAGCACTATCGATTATATGTTTTACTTCACTATCGATAATACCAGCAATTTCATCACTGGTACTGCTCATATGACCATAATCTCTGCCAAGGAAAACCTCATCATTTTCATTACCAAAAATCATGTTGCCCAACTTATCACTCATACCATATTTTGTAACCATATTTCTTGCTATCTGATTAACCTTTTTCAAGTCACTTGATGCGCCTGTACTTACCTCATCCAAAATAATTTCTTCGGCAGCTCTTCCGCCTAAAGCAATTATTATCTCTTCAATAAGCTGGGACTTCGTATGATAGCTCTTATCCTCCTGAGGTCTGCTTGCTGTATAACCACCAGCCATTCCTGCAGGTATAATTGATACTCTATCTACTTTTTGGCTTGTTGATATCAGTTTAATTGCAACTGCATGGCCTGCTTCGTGGAAAGCTGTTACCTTCTTGTCATTCTCACTCATAACACGACTCTTCTTCTCAGGACCCATCATTACCTTAAATGCAGCTTCCTTTATCTCTTCATGCCCTATCTTTTTCTTATTAGCTCTAGCTGTCAGTAATGCTGCCTCATTAAGTAAGTTCTCTAAATCAGCGCCAGTAAAGCCAGGTGTGATTTTTGCAAGATCATCCAACTTAACACCTTCAGCTAATGGCTTACCTCTGGAATGAACCTTTAAAATTTGTTCTCTTCCTTTGATATCAGGTAACCCAACAACTACTCGTCTGTCAAAACGTCCAGGTCTTAAAAGTGCAGGATCAAGGATGTCAGGTCTATTAGTAGCAGCAAGTATTATTACTCCTTCGTTTATACCAAAACCATCCATCTCAACAAGCAATTGATTTAAGGTCTGTTCTCTTTCATCATGACCTCCGCCCATGCCTGCACCTCTATGTCTACCAACTGCATCAATTTCATCAATAAATACAATACATGGTGCATTCTTTTTAGCCTGTTCAAAAAGATCACGCACACGGGACGCACCAACACCTACAAACATCTCGACAAAGTCCGAACCACTGATACTGAAAAATGGAACTCCAGCCTCACCAGAAACTGCCTTTGCCAAAAGTGTTTTACCTGTTCCCGGAGGTCCTACAAGAAGAACACCCTTAGGTATTCTAGCACCAAGTTCAACAAATTTCTTTGGCGCTTTCAGAAATTCAACAATCTCTGCAAGCTCTTCCTTTTCTTCATCAGCTCCTGCAACATCAGCAAAGGTAACCTTCTTCTTATCGTCAACTGAAAGCTTTGCACGACTTTTCCCAAAGGACATAACTCGGTTACCACCGCCTCCACCCTGTGATTGCTGAATGAAGAAAAACCATATCAATATAAGTATTATTACAAAACCTACCGTTGGTAATATAGCTACCCACCATGGTGCTTGTGGTGGAATCGTAACAGTATATTTGTCAATAAGCTTGTTTTCAAATGCCGCTGTAAACTTATTAGATGCAGAAGTAACATCTGGTGGAACGATAACTATATACTTCGTTAAATTTTTCTCTTCTATTGGTTTTCTAAGTTCTACCGTAGCCGTGTCAGTTTGTAGCTCGATGCTCTTTACATTACCTGCGTTCATTTGTGTTAACAGTTCTGAATAAACCATCTTTGGTGGATTACCAGATGATGCATAAAAGGTAATTAATACTATAATTACTATAAAAATAATTATATAAAAACTGATACCCTTAAAATATTTCAAAAATCTCCCTCCTTATGATAACCAAGGTACCGAACTCTAACTCGTAAGTCCATTGTAAACTTTTTCAAACCTACTTTGTTATAATCAATCTATAAGTTAATACCAATCTTCGACTCTAATTAAACAGGAAATGTTTACTATTAAATTAGTTTATTATTCTAGTTTATACAGTATATATTATATTAGCACATACATTTATAAAACACAATAAACTCAATTACCCGTTAATAATTTGTTTTTTATTTCATGTATATATCTTTTTTGAGCACACATACCTCTGGAATATTTCTATATTTTCCCGCATAGTCCAAACCATACCCAACTACAAACTCATCAGGTATTTCAATTCCTTTATAGTCAACCTTGACATCTGCCTTTCTTCTTGAAGGTTTATCCAAAGCGGCACATATCTTTACACTTAGTGGGCCTCTAGTCTTTAGTAGCTCTACTAGGTGATTAAGTGTAAGACCTGTATCTATAATATCTTCTACTATAAGCACATGTTTGCCATCAATATTGGTATCAACATCCTTTATTATTTTTACAACACCTGATGATTTTGATGAATCTCCATAGCTAGATACCGACATGAAATCCAAATCAACAGGAATGGTTATCTTTCTTGCAAGGTCTGAAAGGAATATGAAACCACCCTTTAGTACACCAATTATAATCAGCTCTTTACCTTCATAGTCTTTAGAAATCTGCTTACCTAGCTCTTCTACCTTTGCGTCAAGCTGTTCTTTAGAAATTAAAACACGTTCGATTACGTCCATTTGCTACTAATCCCCCTTAATAATTGTTACATAATTTGTAAAAAGCTTTAACCTCTATATTTTTTTATTATAAGCAAAAGTAATCATCAATACAGATTTAGTATTATCAGTTACTTTATAATTATCACTTGTTTTATTTCCTATAATCCAAATTATCTCCTTATTTATAGCAATCAGTGGAAAATCATCTCTCTTTTCTCTAGGTATTTTATTATCAATAAAATACTCTTTCAGCTTTTTAGTACCATTTGAATGTAATGGTTTGAAAGTATCCCCATCTCGTCTATTTCTTACCACAATATCCTTATTTATCTCAACTTCAAGTTTTTTAAAATCAATACACTTAGTATAAACATCTTTATTCTTATTAACAAACTCATAGCAACTTTGATTTGTGTCAAAATTGATTATTCGCGTCAAAATAGTAGCACCAATAATACTTAAATCCGTCTTTCCTGTAATTTCTAGCCTATATTCATAGTTTTGACGTTTTAGCGCTATATTTCTTTTAATAATAATTGAGCCATATGATTTTATAGCCAACATACCATGTGGAATATCTACTTGCGAACCTGTTCGCCCATTTTCAATTAACTGTAAAAGCTTATCTATATGAATATATCCTAATCCATCTATACTACCACATATACTGAAAATTGCCATTCTCAGTACTCTACCCTTCATAGCCTGATGCATATTTTTTAATTCTGTTAAATCTAATTCAACACATTCAGAGTCTTGGGATATGACGGTCTTTTTATAGTATATTTCAGCATTATATCGTAAAAAATCCTCATCTGTCACTACAATTTTTGATAATCTTAATAAATTTTCAGTTACGTTAATTTTTGCTGCAGAATTTATCTCTGGCAGCACATTAAGTCTAATTCTATTTCTAAAGTAGTCTGTATGTAGGTTCGAACTATCAATTATTGCAGCTATACCATTTTCATTAACATAGCTCTCAATCTGTTCTCTATCTAAATCCAATAACGGTCTTATAATATTGTCTCTCTTATATTCTATTCCCTTAAGTCCTTCTAATCCAGTCCCTCTAAAAATTCTCATGAGGATAGTTTCGGCTTGGTCATTTCTTGAGTGGGCAACTGCAATTTTGGTTGCAGCTTTCTCTTTAGCAACTCTTCTAAACACTTCATATCTTGCATTTCTTCCCGCTTCCTCTATAGAAATTTTATCTTGGCGTGCCCTTTTTGCAATATCTACCTTTTCAACATGCAAAGTTAAACCTAGTGATAAGCAAAAACCTTTTACAAAATTCTCATCCCGGAGTGCTTCCTCTCCTCTAAGCATATGATTAATATGAACAGGATAAAGTTTTAAGTTTAATTCAGCTGAAATAGAAAACAAGATATGGAGCAAGCACACAGAGTCATATCCGCCGGATATTCCTACTACAATGCCGTCTCCATAATTAATAAGCTTATTTTTTTCAATTGTATCCAAAACCTGCTGCTTAAGCATGACCATCTTCATTTTACCGCCTGTTTATTGCCTGAATTTTTCCAAATTTGCAAACTTGGTATATTGTCCAAGCCATACCAATTCTATAGTTCCTGTAGAACCACTTCTGTGCTTGGCAATTATCAGCTCAGCTATGTTTTTCTTGTCAGTTTCAGGGTTATAATAATCATCTCTATATAAGAACATTACAATATCAGCATCCTGCTCGATGGCCCCTGACTCTCTTAAGTCACTCAGTATTGGCCTATGGTCAGTTCTGGCTTCAGGTGCACGGCTCAACTGTGACAAACAAATAACAGGAACATTAATTTCTTTTGCCAATATTTTAAGCGAACGTGATATCTCAGATATTTCCTGCTGTCTATTATCACTCTTGGTTCTGCTACCCTGCATGAGCTGCAAATAATCTATTATCACTAAACCAAGATTGTGTTCTAGCTTAAGTCGTCTGCATTTAGCCCTTATTTCAGTAATAGATACACCTGGTGTATCATCGATATAAATTGGAGCCTCAGATAAAGGGCCTAAAGCCTTAGCTACCTTCTGCCAATCATTATCCTCTAACTTACCCGTTCGCATTTTATTACTATCAACCATTGCTTCACCACAGAGCATTCGGTTTACCAACTGCTCCCTAGACATTTCAAGGCTAAAAACTGCTACTGGCACATGGCTTTGTACTGCCGCATTCTGGGCTAAATTTAATGCAAAAGCTGTTTTTCCCATTGCAGGACGGGCAGCGATTAAAATCAAATCAGAGTTATGTAACCCTGAGGTTTTAAAATCCAGATCCGTAAAACCTGTTGGTATTCCAGTAATATTTCCTTTATTATTATATAGTTCCTCAAGTTTGTTGAAAGTATCAACAAGAACATCCTTTATAGGCACGAACCCCTGAGAACTTCTCTTTTGTAAAATATCAAATATGTTCTGTTCAGCTTTATCAAGAATGTATGACACCTCTTCTGATGCATTAAAACCCAAATCTACTATGTCAGACGACGCCTTAATAAGCTTTCTTAGCAGTGCTTTCTCTTCCACAATCTTTGAATAATTCTTTATATTTGCTGTGGTAGGTACTGCGGTTGCAATATTTGATAAATACTCTAGCCCACCAACCAGCTCCAGTTTTCCATGTAGCTTAAGGCGTTCTGATACTGTAATTAAGTCAATAGGTTGAGCCCTATCAAACAATTCGATAATAACCTCATAAATTTCTCTATGGTCAGGCCTATAAAAATCCTCTGGCTTTAAAAGTTCCATTACAACAGGAATAACTTCTTTATCAATGAGCATTGATCCAAGCACAGATTGTTCTGCCTCTAAGCTTTGAGGAGGAACTCTGCCAAGAGCGCCTATATCCATTACATCTTCCACCGTTTCCGTTATTTTTATGTTTTGTATTTGTATTGTCTACTGGTTCCTGTTTACTTCTGAATTATGTCTTCAGAGTTTCGTCTCCTGAATTCTATACCTTGAATCCTGTCTTCTGCCTTCCCGAGCCCTTACTTCTGAATTCTGAATTGTGACTCCTCGAATCCTGTCTTCTGACTTATGAATTCTGACTCCTCTAATCCTCGTACCCAGCCTCCTGTTATTTACAGACTCTCAATCTTAACTGTAAACTTAGAGCTAATCTCTGGATATAGCTTAACCTCTACCTCAAAAGTTCCAACTGATTTAATTGCATCTGGCATTACAAGCTTCTTTTTATCAATCTCAAGCTTTTGCTGAGTCTTCATAGCTTCTGCAACATCCTTACTTGTGATAGAGCCAAAAAGCTTTCCGTTGTCACCTGCCTTTACCTTTAATGTTATAGTAATATCCTTAATTTTTTTTGCTAGTTCTTTAGCTTGGGCTATTTCTCTTTCTTTCTTATGAGCTTCGGCCTCTTTTTTAGTTTTCATTATATTAACGTTTGTTGCGCTTGCTTCAACCGCTAGACCCTTTGGAAATAGAAAGTTTCTAGCATATCCATCACTGGCTTCTACCAATTGTTCTTTTTTACCTAAACCTTTTACATCCTGCTTCAATATAACCTTCATAAGTTAACCTCCTATAAAATTTCACTCTAAATAGTTCAAAGTATAGAGCCATAATCTGTTATTCTTTATTTAAGCTGTCAATATACTCGTATATTGCATTCTTGAGCTTTTCCTTTGCCTCTTGAATTGATACATTCTCTATCTGTGCTCCTGCAACAGTCATATGCCCTCCGCCGCCAAGCTTCTCAAGAATCATCTGAACATTTATTTCACCAAGAGATCTTCCACTTATAACGACCTCGCTTTCATGGTAACTAAGTACGAAGGCTGCAATAAGTCCAGATAGACTTAAGAGCTGGTCTGCCGCTTGTGCGGCTATAAGCTGAGCACTCTTGATGTTCGAGGGACAAGTAGATATTGCAATATTATCATACACTACTTCAGCATCTTTTACTATATTCGATATGGTAATATAAGTTTTTAAATCATTCTGGAAAAGCTGTTTAACTGATACAGTATCAACACCATGTCTTCTAAGATACGATGCAGCCTCAAAGGTTCTAACCCCTGTCTTGAAAATAAAGTTTTTGGTATCTACAACGATTCCTGCATATAATGCTTCTGTTTCTATACTTGTAAGCCTAATTTTTTCCTCCAAGTATTGCATTAACTCTGTGACAAGCTCACAGGTCGATGAAGCATATGTCTCATGATAGGATAAAACTGCATCCTGAATGTAGTCTGCTCCTCTTCTGTGATGATCTATTATTACTATTTGGTCTGTCATTCTCAGCAACTCTGGTGTTTCTGTAAAGCTTGGCCTATGTGTGTCAACAACTATAAGCAGTGTCTTCTTAGTTATAATATCAAGGGCCTCATTTCTACCTACAAATACGTTAATGTATTCCGGCTCTTTTCCAAGCTTATTTAATATAGCATCTATATTTGCATTTGAATGATTTAATACAATATTAACTCTCTTATCTCTGCTTTTTACTATTCTATATATACCTAGAGCCGCACCTAAGCAGTCTATATCAGCATTTTCATGCCCCATAATCAGAACAGATGGTGCCTGATCAATTAGTCCCCTTAGTGCATATGCAATTACTCGTGCCTTTACTCTCGTTCGCTTTTCCAGTTCTCTAGTACGGCCTCCAAAGAATCTGAAATTGTCTCCATCCTTAATGACAACATGGTCCCCGCCTCGGCCTAATGCAATGTCTATACTTGCATTTGCATTTTGCATATTTTCCATAATTGTGGGAGCATTTATTCCCATACCTATGCTTAGTGTAACCGGAATCTTGTTGCCTAAATTAATTTCCTTCACTGTCTCAAGTATTTCAAACTTCTTTTCTTCTAATTCTTTTAAATATTTAAATGCAAATATACAGAGGAACTTATCTCGTTCAAACTTTTTCAAAACACCGCCTGTATGTCCTATCCAATTTATAATCTTCGTTTCAATTTCAGCCATCATCTGCGGCCTTTTTGAGTCCTCTAAGCTCTGCATTAAATCGTCGAAATTATCTATAATAATTAAACCTACTGTATTTTTGTTATCCTCAAACTTTTGTCGTTCATTTATTAATTCTGTATTATCTACAAAATAAAGCATAACAATTACACTCTGCTCGGTATTATTATCATCAATTTTTACTAAATTGCCTAAAACAGAGTAGAAATGATTATTTATCGTAGTTTGTTTTGAAAAGTTAATACAATCTCCTTCAGTCATCTCAGGCTTTATCTCAGTGATAAGACCTGCTATCGTCTTTTGAATAAGATCTTCATCATCAAAAATACCTTTAAAGGATGAATTATACCATATAGTGGTGCCATCTAATTCTGCTAGCACCAATGGCATTGGGAAATTGAGCAAAGTATCCTTTGTCGCGCAGTCAATATTAAAAGTCAGAGTCTCTATGTATTTCGCAATTTCTCTATTTCTAATATGAGTTGATTTATAGTTATATATAGCAAGAAAAATAAACAAAACATACCCTGGAATAGCTACCAAAGGATTCAGTATTGTAATTATCACAATAAGAAATAGAATTACCCAAAGGTAGAATCCTGCCTTTGGAATAAAAATGCGTGATAGTTTTTTGCTATCCATTTAACATCTCCCTAGTCTAGGCTCCTTGTTTCCTTACTCTTGATCCATTAAGATGCTTTGCAAGGTCAGATAAATCTCCATAATATTTCTCAACATCGTGGTTTTCAACAAGTCCAAGCCTAATCTTATTCTCAATTTTTGTTTCTACTGTTCTATAATTAATGCCAAATCTTCTTCCTAGAAGATAACATATTAAAATTATATTTGCCAACGTATCTGCTAAAGTCTCAGACACTTCTTCCTGAACCCCATTTACCAATGATTTAAACAAATTCGCAACATCAGTAAGTAGCTCACTTTTCAACCATTCAATAATTTTAATATTTCTTGTAATATCAAGCTGGTTATCAAACAAAGCCATAACGTCACCCCACAAAGGCAATTTACAATTTTTGTAATGAAATTATATCACTTATGTGGTCAAATGGCTTCATTTCCCGTTATTTTATTATGTAACCCCATATTTTGTTATTGTAAATAGTATTCTTGGTTTCAGCGGGAGTTTTTTACTCATACTGAAATCTAAAAATTAAATATAGGGTATGATCCAATAAACCTATAAAAGGATGTTTTCCTTTGGATCATAGTAAGTGCATCGCAAACGTCTTGATCCTCAATATGTCCATCAATATCTACAAAGAATATATACTGTCCTAGCACATTCTTCGCAGGTCTTGACTCTATTCTTGTCATATTAATATCCCATAAGCTAAATATGTCCAATATTCGGTAAAGGCTTCCCGGTTTATTATCAGTTGAAAACGCTATAGATGTTTTATCATTTCCCGTTCTTTTTTGCATGGCCTTAGACACTATGACAAATCTAGTGTGGTTGTTTTGGGCATCCTGGACATTACTTGCCAATATTTCAAGTCCATATACTTTTGCAGATATGTTTGAAGCAACAGCAGCGTATGTACCATCACTTTCAGCTACTCTCTTAGCTGCCTTTGAGGTGCTTATTTCTTCAAGCTGAATGGTATTTGGAAAATGCTTATTAAGGTAATCTCTACACTGACCCAAGGGCTGTGGATGTGATAGTATAACAGCAATATCCTCAACAGTTGTTCCCGCCTTTGTTAAAAGGTTTAAATTTACAGGTAATATAAGTTCACCAATTATATATACACCATCCTCTTTAGCCAAAAAATCCATGGTTACATTAATTGCACCCTCTAAAGAATTTTCTATTGGCACAATAGCATCTTCGATATCACTATTCTTTAATGCATTTAGAACTTCCGGAATAGAACAATAATCCTTTAAGGTATAGGTTCCGTCTTGCGCATAAGCCTCTACGGCTTCATGTGAAAAAGTCCCCTGGGGCCCCATGAACCCAATAATTCGTCCCATGTATTAATATCCCTTCTTTTATCAAAAATCTAGTCCAACAATAATATATAATATCATTTTTACTCTAGATTTCCAACTGTAATAAATCAAAAAGAATAGAATGTGTAGTATTCTATTCTTTATATCGCATATAAATACTCAGGATTTCGATTGCTATATTTTAAAAATGTGGAATGACACTATGTCCAGTTAATACTCCTATCGTATATGCAAAAGCTAGAATTATGACCAATATTATTAATAGAATCTTAGATAGTGTTAATATCCTTTTTCTCTGTATATCCATCTTATTCTTTTATATCTCCTTGCCCATTGTTCTCAGCCAGTACTGAATTCATTGCCTGCGCTTCCAACTCTTCGTCACTAATTTCTAAATTAATTATTTGTATAGCCTCATCATACATTTCACTTGGCACCATAATCTCCACAGGTGTACATGGCCCAAGTATTATATTTAAAAAGCCACTATCAATTAAGTCAATTCCTTGACCTTTGCCTCTGCAAACAACATTATTCTCTGTCAATTTACCCTTTATAATATTATATTCAAATTCATTTTCTGCAGTAGTTAGATATACCCAATTAGTCTCATTGACGCTCTCAGCTTTTAAGTCCTCATCCTCGCTGTTAGTCTTTTTGTTGATATCCATAATTACCACCTTTCTAGAAACTTGGCTTGCTCTGAGCCAAAGGCAATGTTAGAAGCCTTAGTTGCATTTATACTTGCCAAGATTCCAAACATTTTATTCCACACATGCTCTTTGATACCACAAACTCTATATTTATATAATAGCACTAAGAAACATATTTTAACAGATAAACAAAGGTTAAATAATTATGTTCCATACAATATCGTTGCAATAAACCAATATGCAAAAGGAAATATAAAAAGTATGGTATTACAAATAATCCCTAATAGCGTTACGATATTTTTATTTTTATTGAAGCCTATAAATCCAAATGTAAAACCAGCCAAACTCACCACAGGTGATATTAACACAGGCAAGCCTTGCATTTTAGGGGTATCCACTATTTGAATAAAAAAGTTTAATACAAATAGAAATAATGTTGATGCAATTCCTATAGATATTGCTCCATATGGAGTTTTCTTGCTTAATGTCTTCCTGGTAGTTGATACAAGCATAACATTTCCCCTATTGATAAAATCGTTTGTACTTCAATTTTATTCCAACTATGAATATTATATTTCATTCATGATTTGTTATCAATACTTACGCCAAATACTACTTCCAGCGGGTATCACTCTATTGTATCTTCTTTGTCTTTTGTATTTTCTTTGTCTTTTATATCTTCTTTGTCTTCTGTATTTTCGCTATCGTTCTTTATATCCTCCATAAGCTCTTTTGCAAATTCAGTTGATAAATTTGATATAAATCTTCTATTTTTTATGTTTCTAAAAATCACATTATTTTTCGGTATTTCTTTAATAAATCCCATCGCTAAGTAAATTAATGAATATGCTGCAATCATTATTATACCTGCAATAAGACCAACCCCCTGCCCCGGAATAAGTGGCATACTCAATATTATTATAATCATACTTACTAAAGCAAACCATGAGGTATACGGATATCCCCTCATTTGACACTTTCCATCTGGAGGGCACCCATTCCTTTTCCTTAATCGGATGTGAGTAGCCATAATTACCGCATAGGTAAATAACAAGGCAAAACCGCCAGAGCTTATTAAGAATAGATATACTCTTGGGAGCAACATCCCAAGTCCTAATCCTAAAAGCATTGAAATGCCTGAAAATAATATTCCACGTTTGGGAACATCCCTCTTATCAATCAACCACTTAGGTGCAAGTCCTTCATCTGCCAGAGACCGTATCATTCTTCCAAGTCCAAACATAGCTGCTAGCATTGTAGAAAGTATTGCCGTAATCAGTACCACATTAATTCCTGTACCAGCCCAGCCTATTCCCCATCTATTAAGGGCGGTAACCATAGGACTAACATTTTCACTTAAGTCGGCTGTTGGTACCAGTGGCAAAAGCACTGCAACTGAAAGTATATAAAATCCGACAAGGCAAATAACCGTATAATTAATTGCCTTTGGAACGGTTTTTCTGGCATTATTAGATTCGGATGCTGCTAATCCAATTACTTCAAATCCTGCATAAGCAAACATCACTATAAGCATACTTCCAGCTATACCTTTTATACCACCAGGCATTAACGACTCAGTAGCTAATGCTCCTACACCAGCTCGTGTTGTTCCTGGAAGCAATCCTACAATAAGTAATACCGCTAAAATTATAAACAAAGCTATTGCCAGCAGCTTAACTGCGGCAAGCGCACTTTCCAGTTTACTTAACTTGTCTGCTCCCAGTAAATTAAGCAGCGTAACAGCTATTATAATTATACTGCCTAATAAAATTATAGATACTCTAGGAATCCACCCTCTTATCAACAATGAAACAGCCGTCGCTTCACTAGACATACCAAGAACCATTCCTGTCCAATAAACCCACCCAATAACAAATCCAGTTCCCTTACCATAAGCTTGTGCAGCGAAGGTGCGAAATGAGCCTGAATCAGGATTTGCTACTGTCATTTCAGACAAAGCATAGAGTATAAAATAAACCAATATGCCCCCCAATATATATGATATTATTATTGAAGGACCTGCAGCGTGAATGGCCAGTGATGACCCAACAAAAAATGAGCCTCCTATTACAGTCCCCACCGCCATCATTGTAAGCTGCCATGCAGACAGACCTTTATTCTGTTTCTCCATAATCTTCTCCATATAATGATAGTTAAAAGTATTTTTTGCTTATGATTACTTAAGTTTTTTCTAAACTATTATTCCTCAAATAAAGAAATACATTCTAAATGAATATGTTTTTGTCATAAGTGATAAATAATAATGGTTAATGTTTATTTTTAGGTTGATTTTAATTTAAATCTCTGCCAAAATAGAAAAGAACAAATGTTTCTATTTGTATAAATTAGTTATGTCAGCTTAAGAAAATAGAGTATATGATAGGGTATTTTTAACAAAGAATTCTGTAAGCGTTTATTAGTAAACAAATAATAGGAGGTCAAAGCGTATGAGCTTTAAAGGATTTACAGCTGAAGCACTCAAGTTTCTTTTTGAAAATAGAATGCGTAACAGTAAAGAATGGTATGACAGTCATAAAGGAGAGTACAAAGACCTTGTATACAACCCTTTCGTACAACTTATAAACGAGCTTGCTCCTACGATGCTGGAAATTGACGAGCAGCTAATTACCATTCCTTCCAAACTTATTTCCAGAGTCCGCAGAGATACACGTTTTACAAAAGATAAAACTCTATATAGGGATAACGTTTGGCTTGTATTCTTGAGAGATAAATCTCTTATGTCAACAGCTCCCTGCTACTGGTTCGAGATAGGCCAAAAAGGTTCGAGCTATGGAATAGGCTACTATGGTGCCCAAACAGGTTCCATGTCAAACATGCGGGATATGATTATAAATAAGCACCCATTATTTTTAAAAGCCTTGAAATGCTATGAGTCACAAAGCCAATTTACTATCGGTGGCGAACTATATAAGAGAAGCAAGTTTCCCAATCAACCAGATAACCTAAAAACCTGGTTAGATAGGAAAAATATATACTTCGAATGTACACAAAATGATTTTAAACTAGCTTTTTCAAAGGAGCTGCCACAAGTATTGAAAAAAGGCTTCAAAGATCTGAAGCCCATATACGATTTTTTATGTATGGTGGAGGCTCGTGGAAATAGCTGACTTATGCCATCGAAAGGTTTATCTTAGAAAAACTTACCTGGACACGCTCTCTGTGTCAACCCGAGGCAGGCACGAACCCATGTTGATGGAGATGCTCACCCCTTGCGGGAAGTCTTGAGGCTGGATTTGTTTAGGGCAATGGCAGCACGGATTAGCTCCTTAAGCGCCTCCTCATCCACCTCGTCTCCCTCGTGGAAGTCGATGGCCCTCCTAGTATTCCCATCCAAACTTGAGTTAAAAACTTGCGAGGGGTCCTTCAATGATGCTCCCTTGGCGAAAGTCATCTTCACGACGCTCTTGTAAGTCTCCCCAGTACAGATCATCCCATTGTGAGACCACACAGGGGTTCCTCTCCACTTCCACTCCTCGACTACCTCCGGGTCGACCTGCCTAATCAGGTTCCGCACCTTTAAGAGCATCTGACCTCGCCAGTCGCCCAGTTCCTCAATTCTCTCGTCGATTAGTTGGGATGGGGATTTTGTCTCCTTCGTAGACTGCTCTTTCATAGTAAAACCCTCCCTTAGCATATAATTGTTCGCAATAAAACCTTCAACTAATCCTTATTATTTTATACTTATATTGTTAACCTTAATCTCCAACTGTATTCAACTTTATTTTTCGGGTCAATAAAGCAACTATCTTCATGTGCGTCAATGATACAAAAAATATGTTACTTGAAACTGGCAAGGCGTTGGTGCGAGTATGGGCTAAAGTATCAAAAAATCTGCAACCACTCTTTGCTTGATTTAGTATTGATTCTAACTTACACTTAACACAAGGAAAAGGAGATGCTTTTTATGTTTGATACAAAGAGATTCGGCGCGCATATCTCGAGGCTTCGCAAGAAAGCAGACATGACACAATCAGAACTTGCAGAACGGCTTAACCTGACACGCCAAGCAATATCAAAGTATGAATGTGGTGATAGTTTTCCTGATATTTCAATTTTAATTACAATTGCAAATATCTTTGATATCACTCTCGATGAACTTATTGGCTCAGGGCACCCAACTGAAAAAGAAGCAGCTATTCTTGAAGGAGCAGCAGGGGGTAAAGATTTATCCGGCACATTGGATAGAGAATCCATCCGCGATATTGTTAATATTGCACCACTTTTAAAACCCAGTTTACTTGACAAAATGGCGACTGGTCTCGCAAACCATGGAATAGATATATCCAGCATTATCTGTCTTGCAGAATATATGAATAATGAAACGGTTGTTAAACTGCTTGAAAACGCAACCTTTGATACCCTAAGCGAAGAATTGCTTGAAAAGTTAATTCCGTTTCTTGATGTTTATTCTAATACGGTGATATTTCAAAAAATACTTGATGGTGAACTTGATTACAGACTCATTCGAATTATGCTACCATATCAGGAATATATTTATACACAAGTTGAAGCTGCTGTTCTTTATGGTGCTCTTGATAAAAAAGCGCTAGATATTTTAAGAGAGTGGAAAAATAAATTATAAAAAAATAAGTGAGGAACGAGAATTTATATGGATGACAAAAGAATAGAATTATTAAGCAGGGCCCCTGTAGTGAAAGCAATTTTTTCAATGTCTATTCCTGTTGTAATGGGAATGATGATTCAAGTATTTTACAACCTTGTAGACATCTATTTTATTGGAAAACTTGAGGATCCAAATCAGCTTGCAGCTGCAAACATAACAACACCCTTATTCATGTTTATGATGGCAGTCTCTGGGATTGTTGGAACAGGAGCTGCTTCTTACATATCAAGATGCCTCGGTAAATCAGATTATGAAAAAGCCAGTAAAGTCCTTTCTACAGGTACCGTCATATGTCTTTGTTTAAGTTTACTGTTTACTGTTTTCGGGAGTATCTTCATTAAACCAATTGTAAATGCTTTAGGAGCAAGTGAAATGACATTTCCCTTTGCATTGAATTACACCTTGATACTGCTTTTTGGGGCAGCAGTGATTATGTGTAATTTTGCTTTGAGTCAATTAATTCGAAGTGAAGGATCTGTTGTTACATCAATGCTTGGCATGCTTATCGGTACAATAATAAATATAATTTTAAATCCTATTTTTATTTTTGTATTCAATATGGGTGTTAAAGGGTCAGCAATTGCAACGGTACTTGGTAATGGATTTGGACTTGTTTATTACATAATATTTTATTTGCGCGGCAAGTCAATTGTGAAATTTAAACTTCGGAATATTTCTCCACAAAAAGACATTTTGAAAGAGATACTTACAATCGGTACTCCTGCATCTATTAGTCAATTTCTGATGGGCGTAGCAGTAATGCTTTGTAATAATCTGGCTGTTGCATATGGAAACAATACAGTTGCAGGAATGGGTGTAGCTTCCAAAATCATGACAATCGGTACATTTATTTTTATGGGATTTTCCGCAGGCTGCCAACCACTGATAGGATATAGCTTCGGTGCGAAAAACTATGGACGTATACAGGAAATCATAAAAAAAGGGATGCTGACTACCAGCTTAATCGGTATTGTATTAATTATATTGTTTGGCATTTTTACAAAGGAACTTATTTCTTTTTTCACGCCGCTACCAGATGTCATTCAGCAAGGATGTGTCCTCCTTCGGGGATTTATGTGGTCACTTCCTGTATTCGGTGCGCAGATGATAGGTACAGTGACTGTACAGGCAATGGGAAAAGGCGGCGCATCGCTGTTTCTATCAGTAGCAAGGCAAGGTGTGTTTTACATTCCCATTCTGTTTATACTTAATAGCATCTTTGGATTAAATGGTTTGATTTTTGCACAACCATTAGCAGACTTACTGGCGCTTCTCCTTGCAATTGCTGTACTAAGTATTATCATAAAAAAGAATAAGTTATCAATAACATCACCTATATATACTACATCTACCTAGTAGAGGCTCACAGAAATAGCTAATGGGCAATATAGGATTTTTTATCACCTTGCTCAGTAGGAATTTTAAGAGACAATGTTGACCTCTACATTCTAAGTTCCAACAAAAATGCCGCTAAATCATCTCTAGCGGCATTTTTATATTAAAAATTAAATTTCTTATCAGTCTGTAGTAAATGGAAGCAAAGCAATATGTCTTGCTCTCTTTATAGCACTTGTTAACTGACGTTGGTGTTTTGCACAGTTTCCTGATATTCTTCTAGGAAGAATCTTACCTTTTTCAGAAACGTACTTCCTGATTTTAGCAACATCCTTATAATCTATATCAGTAGCTTTATCAACACAGAATGAGCAAACTTTTCTTTTAGCTCTTCTCATTCTCATGCCGCCTTTACCTTCGCCCTTATCATAAGAATCTCTATCATTTCTCTTATTATCTCTCTTTGGTCCTGGCATTTAAATGTTCTCCTTTCAAGTACCATCTTTATGGCACTTATTTTCATTTATAAACAACTCGTAAATTCATACTTTGAGAGAATCAAACTACCATATTAAAATGGTAACTCATCATCTTCATCCATTGGATAGAATCCATCACCTGATGCTGCAGGGGTCTCTGAGTATGATCTCGAACCACCAGCATTACCACCAATATCTCCGCTACCTCTTTTAGAATCAGCGAAATATGTCTCATCTGCTACTACTTCAGTAACATAGTGACGTTTTCCTTCATTGTCATCCCATGTTCTAGTTTGAATTCTTCCAACTACAGCAACTTGCTGACCTTTTGTGAAATATTTTCCACAAAACTCTGCAGTCTTGCTCCACGCGACAACATTAATGAAATCAGCTTGTGGCTGACCTTCCTTAGCACCACGTCTATTTACAGCAATTGTAAAACTTGCAACTGCAGTATTGTTTCCACTAGTGTATCTTAGGTCAGGGTCTTTTGTAAGTCTTCCCATTAAAATAACTTTGTTCATATACCCACCTACTAATCCTTATTTATTATGATATACTTAAGAATTCCTTCAGTGATTTTATACACTCTCTCTAATTCAGCAGGAAAATCTGGGTTTGATGAAAAGTTAACTAGCACGTAGTAACCTTCGTTCTTGTCCTGAATCAAATAAGCTAACTTTCTCTTACCCCACTCATCAATACTTTCAAGCTGAGCAGAAGTCTCAATCATAGTCTTAAACTTTTCAACAAGAGCTTTTGTGTTTTCTTCTCCAACCTCTGGATTGATAATAAAGATAGTTTCATACTTCTTTAACATTATTGGTCACCTCCCCTCGGACTCAACGGCTCTGTCACAAGAGTACAGAGCAAGGATGTAAAATATTTTTTATTTAACATACAATTTTGTATTCTATCATAAAAAGTTGTAATTAACAAGAACTATTTTTTCCACCTAAGTTTTGCTTTACATTTCGCCTTACTTTTTATTCATTATCTTACTAATCTTTGTACTATATAACTACTAAAGTTCATGCTTTATACTTACTAACCTTATACTCAGTCCTTGATGACCGTACTACCCAGGATAAGCTTCTGCAGTTCTTTTCCTACTAAATACCCCTTTTTACCTTTTCTCTTTAATAATTAATTAAGATATATTTAATTGTTAAATATATGAATCTGTTATAATATTGATATATAAGTAGGTTTCTTAGCTTCAGCAGGAGATTCTGTGTTCTCATTGAATCTTAGAAATCTCAATCCATGGTTGTAGCACTGCTTTCTGTTACTTAATGAAGTGGGAGTATCAGTGGTGTTAGTTATCGGTTAAGGGTTTATAATTACATCCAAACTATGAGGTGTTTACATGCGAAAAAATTATATTGATATAGTTAAAAATATTGTAAATGGCGATTGTAAGGATCCACATGTTTTTCTAGGAATGCATGTTATCAGTGGTAAAGGAAAAAAGTTAGATATTGCTGTCAGGGCATACTATTGCAATGCTAAGTTTGTTGAGCTTATAGAGGTTTCATCCAATACAGCTTTTCCTATGACTAAGCTATGTGATGAGGGGATTTTTGAGATAATCTTTCCAAGTAGAAAAGAAATTTTTGAATATACGCTAAAAATAACCGACAACAATGACAACAGCTTTATTACTCATGATCCATATAGTTTTTGGCCTGTAATATCAGAATATGATATTCACCTTTTTAGTCAAGGAAATCACCATAGAATTTTTGATAAGCTTGGCGCACATATAATGACCATTAATAATGTAACAGGTACTCTTTTCTCGGTGTGGGCTCCATGTGCTAGAAGAGTTAGCGTTATTGGAAGCTTTAATCAGTGGGATGGTCGCAGGCATCAGATGAGAGAGTTAGGTGCATCTGGAATTTGGGAGTTATTTATTCCGTTAGTATCACAGGGTGATTTGTATCAATTTGAAATCAAAACACCAGCTGGACAATTATGTGTTAAGTCTGATCCATATGCGTATTATTCAGAGGTACGTCCAGCCAAAGCATCAATAGTCCATATCTTAGACAATTATGCCTGGAAGGATTCAGACTGGCTGACTCAGCGTGAAGGAAAGGACGTTTTCTCAGAACCATTATCTATTTATGAAATGCATCTGGGCTCTTGGTCTACCGCAGTTGAGCCTGATGAAAATGGTGATATATTTTTAAATTACAGGGTAATTGCTGATAGGTTAATTCCATATATAAAGTACATGGGTTATACCCATATTGAACTGCTTCCTGTTACAGAATACCCCTTTGATGGTTCTTGGGGATATCAGGTTACTGGGTACTATTCTGTAACTAGCAGATATGGCACTCCGCAAGATTTCATGTACTTTGTTGATCAATGTCATCAAAATGGTATAGGAATTATCTTGGATTGGGTACCTGCTCATTTTCCAAAGGATGCTAATGGATTGGCACGCTTTGATGGCACAGCAGTCTATGAGCATGCCGATCCTAGGCAGGGAGAACATCCCGAATGGGGAACATTAATTTTTAATTATGGAAGATCAGAGGTTAGAAATTTCCTTGTTTCAAATGCAGTGTTTTGGTTTGAGAAATATCATATTGATGGCCTCCGAGTCGATGCCGTAGCCTCAATGATTTATCTTGATTACGTTAAAAAGCCTGGACAATGGGTTCCTAATAAATATGGTGGAAACATGAACTTGGAGGCTGTTGATTTTCTAAAGCAGTTAAACACTACTGTTTTTAGTTATTTTAAGGGTATAATGATGATTGCAGAGGAATCCTCCTCATGGCCTATGATAACTAAACCACCTTATATGGGTGGCTTAGGCTTTACCTTTAAATGGAATATGGGCTGGATGAATGATTTCCTCAAATACGTCAGTATGGATCCTATTTACAGAAGGTACCATCACAACAATATTACCTTTTCCTTAATGTATGCCTTTACTGAAAATTTCATACTTGTGCTCTCACATGATGAGGTTGTTCATGGAAAATGCTCTATGCTAAGCAAGATGCCTGGTGACTATTGGCAAAAATTTGCAGGACTCAGAGTAACGTATGGTTACACGTTTGGCCATCCTGGAAAGAAACTATCCTTTATGGGTAATGAGTTCGGTCAGTTCATAGAATGGGATGAGAAAAAAGGTCTTGATTGGCACTTGCTTGATTATGAAATGCATAAGAAAATGCAAACCTTTGTGCGTGATTTAAATAGTCTATACACAAGTGAAAAGGCCCTTTATCAAGTGGATTTTAGTTATGACGGCTTTGAGTGGATAGACTGTAACGACAATGAGCATAGCATTATCTCCTTTATACGAAAAGGCATAGACTACCATGATATGCTGATTTTTGTATGTAATTTCACCCCCATGGGGAACGACGGCTACTGTATCGGAGCTCCATTTGACTTAGATTATGAACTTCTGCTTAATAGCAACTATGAGAAGTATGGTGGATATGATGCCGATGCAGAAAATGTTATTTATAAGGCCGAGCATGAGCCTTTGCATGGTAGACCTTGTAGACTAAGGCTTACCGTGCCTCCTCTTAGTGTACTAGTATTTAGACCACTGTTTAAGGAAACAGTTAAAGAAACTAAAGAATTAGAATAAAATATATGATGATATGCTTTTAAGGGGCTATCTCAAACAATAGAATTTAAATGTCTATTATTTTAAGATAGCCCCAATATCTTTTATACTTGTAAAATCGCTAAATATCTTTTAACCTATTCATTACAAGTCTTTTTAAATAAAGCAATTGTTTCCTTCATTTTTGGTATATCTGTATGAAGTTTTAGTACTGTGCTTCCAACAAAAACTCCGTCAGCTCCAGCTTCTTTTGCCATCCTTATATCTTCAGGAGCATATATTCCAACTCCGCAGTATATCTCTCTTTTGATTCCCAAGCTCTTCAAATGGTCAATACAGTGCTTAAGTGTTGGGAATTTTGGATTAACATTGTTAGTAGTTGGCTTTGCTTGCATATATACAAAGCCATTTGATTCTACTGCTGCTTTAATTTCGTTGTCATCCATGTGGAATTGCACGTAGCAGGAAATTTTTATTCCACTCTCTATCAACTTATTTTTTACTTCTTCATTATGGTTACCCACATAAATGAGATCCATCATATTATTGTCAACACAGAACTTTATAAAACGGTCAACGCCTATCTCCAGAATAGTATTTTCATATGATAGAAGTATAAACTTTGTATTTGGATGACTGTTTTTTATCTCAATAATCCCATCCATGTATTTGCTGTAATCGTTACAAGCTGCAAGAGCTTGCTTCATTCTATTTGCAATATATTCCCCTTCAAGATATGGGTCAGAGGAAGGGAAATCTACCTCTATAATATCGCAGCCTGCATCAATATAGTCTTTAGCCATCACTATGCTTGATGCAATAGTTGGATATCCATTTGATAAATAACATATTAGTTTCACAGTAAGCCTCCATTAGCCTTGCGGCATTCTATGCTTTATATACTTTAATAAATAACGTCTTAAGTTGCTCAATTGTAGGTATGACAGGATTTGTTTTAGTGCATCCATCCTTTAATGCCATCTCAGCCATAACATCAAGTTTTTCCATATATTTTTTTTCATCTGGTATCATTTCAACAAAATTCTTTGGAATTCCAATTGATTTATTCAGTTCTTCAACAACGCTAATTAAATCAGTTGCTCCAAGTTCTTTTGCTAATGCTGAATATGCATTAGCCGCAGTTGTATCTTCCAAATTAAAGTGCATAACATAAGGGAGTATCACTGCATCAGCCAGTCCGTGTGAAATTCCAAAAAAGCTTCCTAATGTATGCGCCATAGAGTGAACTATCCCTAATGAAACATTAGTGAAGGCCAAGCCTGCAACCAACGATGCATTTAGCATAGTCTCACGGTACCCCATATCATTGCCGTGCTCACAAGCTTTAGGAAGATTTATTATAATATCCTTTGCCGCATTTTTTGCTAATATACTACTCAGATAATTAGCTCTTTTTGATGCAAGTGCTTCTAATGCATGTGTTAATGCATCCATACCTGTTTCAGCAGTAATTTTTGCAGGCATTGTAACAGTGACTTCTGGATCACAAATTGCGATATCAGGCATCATCTCCATATCGCCTATTCCATATTTTATATGTGTTTCATCATCAGTAATAACTATAGAACGACTAACTTCACTGGCTGTTCCACTTGTTGATGGTATACATACCAATATAGCTTTATTTCTAAGCTTAGGAATTGGATTTGGTGGTACAATATCCTTTAATGTTTTTAATTCTGGATGCTCATAATATACCCACATAGCCTTCGCAGCATCCATTGCGGATCCGCCGCCTAGTCCGATTATTATATCAGGTTGGTTTTGTTTCATAGCCTCAGCACCCCTGTATACAGTACTGAAAAGTGGGTCAGGTTCTACACCTTCAAATACTGAGCTATCTATTCCTGCTTCTTTTAAATAATCTATTGTTTTTTGCAAGATTCCACTTTTTTTCATGCTAGATCCGCCAGTTACAATTAATGCTTTTTTTCCCTTCAATGTCTTAAGGTGTGCAAGTGATCCCTCACCAAACATTAGCTGGCTTCCAGCAAGTTTCATTGGTCTCATCATATTTATTCATTCCTTTATTTTAAATTTTAATTGGTTAATCACCTTTATACATTTAACGCCTTAATAAGCTCTGTACAAAGTTCAAGAGAAACTGGATTTTCTATATTTCCACCTTCTTTTAGGCTGGAGCCTACTATAGCACCATCTGCTATTCCAAGCTGTTCCTTGATGTTGGTAGTTTTTACACCACTTCCTGCAATTACTGGTATTTTTGTAACCGTCTTTACTCTTTTTATAATTTCTATTGGAGTCTCAACCCCGATATGCGTACCGGTTACAATAATCGCATCAGCACCACAATCCTGGGCTGCTTTTGCTGAATCCTCAATGCTAACATGTGTAAGTACCATATGTGTGTGCTTAACTTGAATGTCAGCCAATATCTTAACATTTTCAGCATCAAGATTTTTCCTGAATTTCATAGCCTCTCTGGCACAAGGTTCAATTATTCCTCCATAGAATTCAACAGTATCCACAAAAACAGGTACTCTTACGAAACTTGCTCCTATTGCCTTTGCAATAGATAATGCCGTTTTATAATCATTCATTGCTGCATCAATTCCAATTGGAATGTTTACATTTTGTGCTACAATGGCACTGATAGTTGCAAGTGCACAGGATTGTTCTATATCAAGATTTATTCCAAATACACCGTCACCCATATTTTCAATTATAATAGCATCCATTCCTGATTTCTCAAGGGTAATAGCATCCTTAACTGCCTGATTGATTATTTTTTTCATATCACCACAGAAATTTGGTGTGCCTGGTAAGGCCAGGCAATGTACCATTCCTATAACAATACCTTTGTCATTAAAATTTAATTCTTTCATTTCTTAGCCACCTCTTTATCATATATTACAATGCCATCTAGTGCTATCTTGCACAAATCCACCTCAGATTGTGTTCTTGCATCTCCCTTTAAGAAATCTTTTAGGTTTTCCAAAACAGTGGTCATGGTAACAATACATCCCTTTATTCCCATAAGATTTGCAAGAACCAAAATACAGCTTGATTCCATATCAACAGCAGAAATATTGTACTTCTTTAGAGTTTTAAATGTTTCACTTATATCTACATTCATTTTTTCGGATAACCGTGAATCTCTCATTTGACTATAGAAACCATCCATTGTACAAGATATACCATTCACATATTGTCTTCCATTTGCTAAAGTACTTTTATTCATGCAATTAATTAATTCAATGTCAGCAACTGCAGGATATGAAACTGGCACATAAGTTTTACTGGTAGCTTCCTCTCTCATTGAACCAGTTGGAATAATAAGTTTCCCAAGTAAATCATCTTTAAGACCCATCGTTGTACCCATTCGTATAGCAACTTCCATACCACACTGGTACATTTCTTCCATTGCAATAGCAGCAGAAGGAGCTCCGATACCTGTAGACGTAGCAGTTATTCTTACACCCTTATAGTAGCCTGTATAGGTATTAAATTCTCGAGCAAAGGCTATATGCTGTACATTTTCTAATTGTTTTGCAACTGTCTCTACTCTCCAAGGGTCGCCTGAAAAGAGTACATATTTCGCTATATCCTTTTCCTGTGTTTTTGCGTATAATGTCTCCATTATTTTATTGCACTTCCTCTTTAATAAATTTTTCAAAACGTTCTAGAAATTCTTGTTCTGAAGGCGCATTAGTAGTACAACCAACCTTTTCAATAATGAAGGATGATAGAACACTGCCCAAACTACAACAATCCTTTATGTCCCTACCATTTAAATATCCATATAAGAAGCCTGCCATAAATGCATCTCCTGATCCAGTAGTGTCCACTACCTTGCCAAACTCTGCGGCAGCTATGTTATGAGATACAATACCATCCTTCGTCTTATGGTAGTACACGCTTCCTCTTTTTCCGAGCGTTGTAACAATAATCTCGGCAGCTGCCTTATCAAATAATTCTTTTATATCATTTAAGCCAAGAACCCTCTGTATTTCTCCCTGTTCACCTTCATTACAGAATATTATTTTGCTTGAAATCAGAACTTCCTTGAAGAAAGCTTCAGGGAAAGCATCAAAATCACATTTCATTCCAAACACTAATGGTACGTTTTCAGTTTTGCACTTCTTATAAAACTCAAGATTATCTTCATAAGAACCTACAGTCATAACTCCTAACTTTGCTTCCTTAAAAAACTCGGATTTCATACCTTTAGCATATTTCTTGTCCATAGCTCCAGGGTAAAAAATTGTAACATGGTTATTTTCCGAGTCTGCGATAAGATAACAGTTCGAAGTAGTTTCATTTGGAACAATCTCAATTGCCTCAACACATACTCCAGCATTTTTTAAATAATCATAAAACCCAGTTTGTATATAGTCATCTCCGCCAACTCTTATAAGAGGAAGAGCTTTCATATTTAATTTTGCCATTAAATAAGCAATATTAGTTGAACATCCGCCGTATTGAATCTTAGCATTATCCATATTTTCCACAAGGGAAGTATATCCATATCTTAATGGAGTTTTGGTTTTGATAATCCTATCCAAGCTAACGTAACCATTTATTAAAACATCGTATTTCATTTGACTATCTCTCCTTTGTCTAAGAGGTCAAAAAGCTCCTGTGAAGTTACTACCTTACCTAAATATTTCTTGATATCTGTTAAATGAACCTGATTTACTATCTCGTCATTCGTTGCAACACAATCAGACACTACTATAGGCAAATAATTCAAATAATAGGCATCTGTAACTGTTGCTCGTATACAGCAGTTGGTTTTAGTACCCACTACTATCACATTTTCAATGTTATTTTCTCTTAAGACCATATCAAGATCAGTACCTACAAAGCCACTGTACCGCCTTTTTTTAATTACGTAATCCTTGACTGGATCCACTTCGAGCAAAGCGTCTATTTCATCCCCACCCGTACCTTCAATACAGTTGGGACGCATATTACTAAGGTTTTTATCAATTTTGTTACTTCTATAGCTGTGCTGTAGAAAAATAACCAACATATTGTGTTTTCTGCATTCATCAAGTACTCGCTTTATCTTTGGTAATATTTCACGATTTTGAGGATAAAATACTAACCCTTCAGGGTCTGTAAAATCTTTTACCATGTCTACAATAATAAGTGCTGTATTATTCAAGTTTAAACCCCCTTATATTTGTATGACGAGTCTCAACAGCTGAAACTGCAAATAGTACGATAACAATCATAAGGTAAGGTACTATTTCAAACAGTCCGGAAACAGGTCCTGCAAATAAAGCTAAATTAATAGCCAAAGACTTTGCTAGTCCGAAAAGAATAGCATACATAGCAGACTTTACCGGCTTGGCTTGTCCACAATATATAGCTGCTATGGCAATAAAGCCTCTTCCCGCCGTCATTCCGCCAGTAAATAGTGCCATTCTTTCAACAGCTAAGTTTGCTCCTGCAAGACCACAAAGTGCTGCTCCTATAAGTACTGCGATATACTTAATAGCAGTACTGTTAATCCCAACAGATTTTGCTGCTTCTTCATTTTCACCTACAACTCGAACATAAACACCAAATTTAGTATTATACATGACAATGCTTACAACAACGATGAGTATAATGCTTATATAGGTAATAATAGTGTGTCCGCTTAAAAGTTTACTTAGTATTGGTATATCCTTAATAACTGGAATATTGATTTTTAGGCTGGCTACATTGACAATTGAGCTAACATTAATATTTGCCATTCCCATATATTTAAGAACAAAGGAGCTTAAAGCTGCAACAAAAATATTTATACCAAAACCAGTTATAATAAAGTTACTCTTCATCGTAATACCAAAAAACGAGAAAATTAATCCCAATACCAAGGTGCACAATACACTTAGGATAACCCCTATCCACAAGTTTCCTGTAATCATAACAAACAGCGTACTACTGAAGGCGCCCATAAGCATCATGCCCTCAAGCCCAATATTTAGCACATTTGCTTTATGTGCAAACAATCCGCCTAGCACCGCTAGAATTAGCGGTGCACTATGATAGACCATATCATACAAAATGTTATTCAATAAGTTCATAATCATCTACCTCTATTTATTAAAGTCTGTATACGAAGACTTCTTCCATAAAATTTTAAATTTTCCAACTAAATTAAACTTTTCATTAAAGAACTTTACAGACAGCAGCAGTATCAAAATTCCCTGAATAACACCTACAATGTCTTTTGGAACATTAGTAAATACTCCAATATATTCACTTCCGGTTTTTAAAGCTGCATAGAATATAGCTGCAACAAGGATCCCTATAGGGCTATGGCTACCAAGAAGTGCAATCAACATACCGTCCCAACCAAGTCCAGGACTTCCAGAAAAATCAAGGGTAAATCGGTATTTTTCACTCATTAGAAATCCTGCACCAGCTAACCCGCTCATTGCACCACTTATGAGCATAATAATAATAATTTTCTTACTAACCTTCATACCTGTAGCTTCTGAGAACTCAGGATTCTTTCCAATAGCTTTGACTTCATATCCGAGCTTTGATTTATTAAATACTACATACATAATTCCAAAAACAATCAGTGCTATAAAGAAGAAAACAGTCAAATTGGAATTAAGTATTTTTTTAAACATAGCACTTTCTGCTATTGGATAGGTTGAAACATACCCTGATGACGGATCCTTGAAAACTCCCTGAGACAGAAACTTAACAACTTCAACCACAACATAGTTAAGCATAAGCGTTACAACCATTTCATTTACATTAAAGTAGGCTTTGAGTAAGGCTGGTATTAGTGCGAAAAGCATTCCAACAACGATACCAGTTACTATACATAAAGTAATATGAAGTACAGGTGGTAACCCCTTTACGCTAAAACCTACTACTCCAGCAAAAAATGCTCCTAAAACTGCTTGACCTTCAACACCCATATTAAAAATATTCGCCTTAAAGGTTATAGCAATTGCAAGACCTGTTAGAATTAACGGTGCTGCAAAGTGCAAGGTTTTTAAAAATCCATCAAGGCTAAAGAGAGATTTCTGAATCATTACAGAATAAGTTAAAAAAGGATTTTCACCAATTGCTGCAATTATGATCCCCCCTAATACAAGGGCGCAAATTACTGGAAATAAAACATTCGATATATCTTTTATAATTGTGTTATTTTTTTTCATAATTCCCCTCTTGTTCTAAGGATATCCCAGCCATCAACAAACCAATCTCAGCGCTTTTGGCTTTCTTTCCTTCAACTTCACCTACAATACGCCCTTTGTACATAACTATAATTCTATCGCTCAAGTTCAATATTTCACTGAGTTCACTTGAAACAAGCAAAATAGCTTTGTTTTCATTTCTTAAATCCAAAATCTTATTATGAATAAATTCAATTGAGCCTATATCTACACCACGAGTAGGCTGACTCACTATCAGTACTCTTGGATTCGAGTCAAACTCTCTTGCTACAATTATCTTTTGAGCATTACCACCAGAGAGCTGAGATACATTACCATTCTTTTCAGCTACTCTAATATCATATTTTTCAATTAGCTTATCACTGGTATCCGAAATTTCCTTTTTTAACATAATTCCATTCTTACATACCTTCTTATTACTGTGATAACCAGCTATCATGTTCTCATAGATGGTCATGTCCTTACAAAGACCTTGTGCATATCTATCTTCTGGAACTATTCCAATACCTGATGCACGTAGGCCATCGGGCCATTTATTTGTTATATCATGATCATATAAATGAACTGAACCTTCAGTTGATTTCATGAGTCCGGAGAGAACTCGTACAAGCTCACTTTGTCCATTTCCTTCTACACCTGCAACACCAAGGATTTCTCCTTCTTTTATTTCAAAAGAAATATCTTCAATAACATTTTTTCCAAAGTTGTTCTGGGTAGTTAGATGTTCTACAGAATATGCAACTTTATTATTACTAGTATCTTTATCTTCTTTGCTTACATTCAATATTACTTCTCGACCAACCATCATTTTTGCTATCTCTGCTGCATCTGTGTCCCTTGTAGCCTTACTCCCAACGACTTTACCTCGCTTAATAACAATAACCTTATCACTTACTTCCATTACTTCGCGCAGCTTGTGAGTAATCAGTATAATTGTCTTTCCCTGCTTTTTAAGCTCCTTAAAGCTTAATAGGAGTTCATCCACTTCTTGAGGAGTTAAAACCGCTGTAGGTTCATCAAATATGAGGATATCTACATTACGATATAACATCTTTAAAATTTCAACACGTTGCTTTGCACCTATTGAAATATTTTCTACAACATCATCTGCATTAAGCTCAAATTTGTAGTCCTCAATTATTCTTTGGACTTCTTTTTTTTCGAATTTCTTATCAATTATTGGACTTTTAAATTTCACTTTTTGTGAAACTTGTATTTTCTTGTTTATTTCTGCGCCCAGTAAAATATTTTCAAATACAGTTAGGCTGGGCACCAGCTTAAAATGCTGGTGCACCATACCCAATCCACAATTTATGGCATCTAACGAAGAAGTAAATGATACTTTTTTCCCCTCAACAATCAGTTCTCCGCTTGTCGGGCGCTGAAGTCCGAAGAACATATTCATAAGAGTTGTTTTACCAGCTCCATTTTCACCCACTATTGCGGTAATCTCACCTTTACCAATAGAAAGATTTATATTTTCGTTAGCAACAAAATCGCCATATTTTTTTGTTAAATTAACAGCCTCTATTGCATACATATTTGCCGCCCTCATTCTAATTTATTTTGTATTCTTAGTCGTTTGGCATCTTAAGATTTGAAAGCTTAGTTTTATCAAATTTTTCACCTGCTTGTGCATTAGTAACTTTGATTTCACCACTTGCGATTTTATCTGAGATAGTTTTGAGTTCTGTCTTTATCTCATCCCACTTTGCTTTTCCATCTGATTTGATTTTGGATTCAATTACGCTCAAATCAGTGATTCCAGTTGCACCAGAAGCCAGATTATAGGTCAAAACTTTTCCATTAACCTTATCCATTGCATTGTCATTAAAGTTTTTTGCTATTTCATATACAGGTACTTCAGTATTTTTTAGAACACTCGTTAATATATGACCTGGTTGATTAGCATCTTTATTAGCATCAACCTCTATAGAAAGCTTCTTAACTTCTTTTGCCTTTGCATCAACACCATCACCAACAGCACCAGCTACTGCATATACAATGTTTGCACCATCAGAATAATAAGTGTTTGCTTTTGTTGCTCCAGCAGCTGAATCGCTGAAACCTGCGTTATAATCACTGTAGAAAGTATAGTTAACACCAAGTTGTTTTGCTACATAGTTAATACCTTCTGCATAGCCATAACCGAATACTGTAATACCGTTTGACTTACTTCCTCCAAGGAAGCCTATCTTTCTTCCTGCATCTCCAGCTGTAAGTGCATAATCAGTGGTATTAAATAGAGTTGCAGCATTTTCATTTACAAGTGTACTTAAAGCACCGGCTATAAATGATGCTTCATGTACATCAAAGAGAACAGAAACAACGTTCTTATGCTTTACACTTCCATCATCATTTACGTTTGGATTATCATTAAATACTACAAAAGTTGTATCAGGATATTGTTCAGCAATAGGCTTACTTCCTCCAACTCCTTTGATTAAAGCATCAAAGTTGTACTCTAGACTGAAGATAAGTTTATACCCTGCACCTGCCAGCTGAGTTAAGCTTCCAGGAACATCTGTAGTCTCAACAACTTTATATTTTATACCTAAATCTTTTTTAGCTTTTTCAAGACCTGCAATAGCTGACTGATTATAGCCCTTATCATTAGCTCCAGCTGCAGAAGTAATAAGTGCTATTCCTAAACCAGTATTATTAGTATTGGTAACATTAGTAGTATTAGCTGTATTAGTTGTATTAGTGGCTGAATTATTAGAAGTAGAACAGCCTGTAAAAACAATAGACACTAGCATTATTAGCACAAGCATAAAAGATAAATTTTTTGTAATTTTTTTCATATAAATCTCTCCTTCAATAATGTTGTTGTAATAGTTATGATATTTACTTGATAGTTTGAAATCTTAGTCGCGACTTTAAGACTTCTTATTATATAAAAACCACGTCTTAATCCCTTTTTTGGGTATAAAAAATAAAGCCATGGTCAATTATACATTTTAAACCTGACAACCCATTTATTTAGTTTCAATTATTAACGCTAATATTATTCGTGTATTTGATTAATATAAAATTTAAACTTATCAGACCTATAGAAGCTCTTAAAAGTTTCAATAGGTACTTCTCTCCCATTTATCACACCATGTGTTACAGCTTTAAATAGAAGAATTGGGTCTCCTTCTTTTATTCTAAGTTCTCTAGCAACCTCATCAACTGCTAATACCGCCTCAATTGTCCTTGTCGCTTTTGTGATCTTTGTGGCATATTTAGTTTCAAGAACATTGTAAATAGAATCAATTCCAAAATCATAGCTGTCTATCAATGGGAATAATTTACATGGCAAATACGTAGTTGTTAAATTAACAGGTTCGTTATTTGCATAATACACACGCTTTACCTTAAACACCTTTTCTCCTTGACAAAGCTGCAATTTTTTTATTATCACTTTGTCTGGCTCAATGATTTCTGCCGTAAGAAGTCGTTTTGAAGGAGTCATTCCTAATTTCTCAATATCTTGGGTACAACTGGTAATTGAGAACAAATTCTGATCTAAAGTTTCCTTTTTAACAAAGGTCCCTTTGCCTTGAATCCGATAAACATAACCTTCATTAACAAGGTCATCAATAGCTTTTTTTACCGTAATTCTACTAACTCCAAAGATGCTCATCAGTTCTCTTTCACTTGGAATCAGACCATCTGAGCCAATTTCTTCATTGCTTATCATCTCTATTATTTTCTGTTTAACTAAATAGTATTTTGGCACCATTCCTATCATGACTATCCCCCTACTAGAATATCATAGCATATCTACATGTTAATATATTGTTATGTTGATATGTCCAGTTCAATAATATATCAAATGTATACAGAAGTCAACATTATTCGACAATGTTTTCTGTATATTTTTTTGTTTATTATCTAGTAGTATTTACTTCGATAGTGTAAATCATTAAATTATTTTTTTATCATAACAGTATAAATCTTAAGAAGCGTACCTCCCTATTTTTTAGGAATGGCTATCAGAATAAAAAAATCACTGTGTAATGTTCAAAATCTATGAACATTACACAGTAAACCTTTGAAAGCTCCCTATAAATTTAATTATTAATAACACCTTCCACTGCTTCAGGCAGAGTAGTAACTATATCAGTTTTACTATTACTATTATTGTTTATTAAACTATATCTGTTCAACCATTATATCAATTTTTGCTTCAGCTTTTTCAATTGCTTCTAAGCGTTCGAGCTCTGTTGTTCCGGTACCATCCACCAATAGTTCGTCAAACCTGGTTATTCCTATAAATTTAATTATGTCTTGAACATAATTTAGCCCTTTGTTTAAAGCTGGTCTTATAATCCAAGGAATATTAGCGCCTGAAGATTGAACATAAATAAATGTCCGACTTTTATTATTTAATAATCCATATGGCTTATCATTTTCATCAAATGCAATGGTTTTGTTAGCTAGAATAATACAGTCGATATATTCTTTTAAGGGTGCTGGGAATGAAAGGCTCCACATTGGAGAAGCGAGAACATAGACATCAGCCTCTATAAATTGATCACACAATTTTACTATTTGCTTAACTTCCTCTTGTTCTTCGTTTGATAGTTTTGATAGCGCTTCTGCTGTTACAATAGAACTTCTGCTTTCGAAATAGCAGTGTTTAAGCTGTGGTATATGCTCCTTATACAAATCTACTTCTTCCATAATCATACTGGGATGCTTAGTTAATATACTGTTTACTAGTTTTCTTCCCACTGTTTTACTTGAAGACATATCTTCAGGTTTCGAGTTCACGGTAATATAAAGTAGCTTTTTCATAAATCAATGCATGATATACTCATATCAAAAATGCATCATGCTTTCCTCCTTAATAAATTACTACTTTATATTATTTACTAATATAGTCTTTATATACTGTTAGCCGATAAGTGATACAAAACAACAACTCTAGTCCAATAATATTTATCAATACTTTATTTTTAAGTTTAAATCATAATAAAATATAAACTCGGTGGGTTTTTGACCACTTCTGGATATTCAACGTTTTATAGACTTATACTTAAAAGTTAATTATTTGTTTTTCAATATCTTTTTCAGATATTTTATAAGATACTCATTATCTTCTTTAGATTTTACTGCAATCCTAAAATACGTGTCATCCAGGCCTATGTAATTATAACAAGAGCGGATTAGTATGCCATACTTCTCTAAGTCTCGGTCCAATAGCTTATTTCCAGAGCTAAATAATATGTAGTTAGCCTTTGAATCAAAAACCCTTAATCCAAGCATTCTCAATTCTGTCATTAAGAATTCTCTATTTTGTTTAGTTATTATTTGGGTTTGCTCGATATAATCCGTTTCTTTTAGTGCTGCAATACCACATTTCTGTGCTATTACTGATACATTCCAAGGCTGTCCTGCTTTGTATATCCTCTCAATAGTATCTATATTTGAGCAAATACCGTAACCCAATCGAATTCCTGCCATCGCATATATTTTTGTAAATGCCTTTAGTACAATTACATTGCTAAAAGCATCGAGCTTATCAGCAATACTATAATCCTGTGAATTTTCTATAAATTCAATAAAACACTCATCAACCACCAGCACTGTCTTATTTTTTTTGCACTGTAAAGCAATTTTTAACACTAATTCTTTTTCTATAGGAATGCCAGTCGGATTATTGGGATTACACAAAAACATAATGTCAACATTAGGTTCTAGCTTGTCTAATATACTATCATCTAAGTTAAACCCATCATTCTCTAGTAAATAATGATAGCTGATTGTGCAATTTACCGTTTTTAGTGCTTCCTCATACTCAGAAAAGGTTGGCACCGTTAAAAGCACCCTTTTAGGCTTTAGTGCTACAGCGATTCTATATATTATGTCAGCTGCGCCATTTCCACAAACAATATACTCAGACGGTATATTATAATATTTTGATATTTCCTCCCTTAAATCTCTGCACAAGGGATCAGGATAACTAGTGAACGCATCCATGTTATCAATGATAGCTCTTTTGACTGCTAGCGGCATACCTAGCAGATTAACATTTGCAGAAAAATCTATAAGCTTTTTATTTTTTGGTATATTTCTCTTGCTGTAAATATCCCCACCATGAATTAACTTCCTCACTTTGGCCTCCATTAATACATATTGCACTATTTCAAGTTATCTTGGTTCTCATTAACCTACATCAAATCAGATGTTTTCATGCTTTTAACAAATAATCAAATCATAACTAATACGAGCCTTATTCCACACATTACAGCTACTGCTATAACTGCAGTAGTATACATTAACTTATTTGTAATCAATATATCATCTACTTGTACTGGTCTGTTTCCGTCCCCAATGGTTTTTTTCTTAACTAGTTTGCCAAAATAATATGCGTCTCCAGCTAGCTGTATATTCAACGCCCCCGCACAAACAGACTCCGTCTTGGCACTATTGGGGCTGGAATGGTTCCTTTTGTCCCGTTTATATATTCTATATGCATTTTTGTAATCAAGTCCTGTAATGAAGCTGGCAGCAATCATTATGTATGCTGATACTATTGCTGGAATAAAATTAACAACATCATCGAGTTTTGCTGCAAATCTCCCCAAGAAAAGATACTTATCATTCTTATAGCCAATCATTGAATCAAGTGTATTTACCGCTTTATAAAAAAATCCAAAAGGTGCACCGCCAACAGTAATAAAAATCAGAGGTGCAATTACTCCATCTGATGTATTTTCAGCAATGGTTTCAACTGTAGCCTTTGTTATTCCTTCTTCAGTTAAATCTTCAGTATCTCGTCCAACTATCCAAGATAAAAACTTTCTTGCGTTTGTAATATCGTTCTTTTTAAGCTGATAATATACTCTCATACTTTCAGTCTTTAGGCTCTTTGTAGCTAGAATTTGATAACAGAATATAGCGTGTATCGCAATCTTTAAATATATATTTATCTTACCTGCAATAAATAATATTCCTAAAGGTACAACACACGCAATAATTATTATAGCTATGGCTAGAATTAGACCTCCCAAAAGCTCTCGCCTTTGGGTTCCGTGAAAAATCTTTCTGATGAGCAGCTCCCCTTTTGATATTAGAAGGCCAATTAATCTAATTGGATGCGGAAGCCATAGCGGATCACCAAATATTAAGTCCAAAATAAAGCCTATAAAAACTGCAATAAGTATTTCCATGGCATCACTTTCTATATTCCTTTCTCTATAACTTCATAAATATATTTCATATCCAGACATGCTCTCAAAGCGTCCGCCAATATGTCATACTGCTGTTCTTTGTAAGCTTTGCTATCAAAAGTAGAATTTATATCATACTTGAGACCCTTTTGGTTCATCAATGCTTGTGCAATCTCTAAAAGCACTTCATTGCTATCAAAAATACCATGAACATATGTGCCATAGATATTACCACTACATATTCCATCGGCTTTTGTACTGCCATCGTTCTGAGTTAGCATTGAAAATGGTTTACTTTTATAGGTGGTTTTTTGTTCTATGAATATGCCTTCTCCCGGATCAGATATTTCCTCTGTTAAAGTGGTCCATCCCATATGTATTTCGTAACCCTCGAAATGCTTTCCACTAAGCCCTTTAAAAATACCACCCACATTCTGAAATTCTCCTGTGACTCTGGTACGTGTCTTTTCTTGTTCAAAGATGGTAGTTTCTTGCAGTAAACCTAAGCCCTCCATTTCTCCCCCATGCTCAACTTCATAAGGGTCTTTAATCTTTTTGCACAGCATCTGGTATCCACCACATATACCAAATATAGGTTTACCCTTTGTAGCATATTCCAAAATTGCCGTCTCAAGACCTATCTCTCTTAACCACTTTAAATCTCCCATTGTGTTTTTTGTACCTGGAATAATTATCAGATCAGGATTTTTGAGCTCCCTCACACTTGAAACATAACGTATACTAGCACCTTCTATATGCTCTAATGCATTAAAATCTGTAAAGTTCGAGATTCTGGGCAATTTGATTATTGCTATATCGATTAGACCTTTTGCTTTGTTTTTTGTAAATCTTTCTGTCAAGCTATCTTCATCATCAATATCTACTGAAAGGTAAGGAACAACACCAACTACAGGAACATGAATCAATTCACACAGCATATCAAGGCCAGGTTTTAATATGTTTATATCTCCTCT
This sequence comes from Bacillota bacterium, assembly GCA_023391425.1. Lineage (GTDB taxonomy): Bacteria > Bacillota > Clostridia > Acetivibrionales > DSM-1351 > Ruminiclostridium. The sequence continues at coordinate 127,565 of JAEWAX010000041.1, forward strand.
AAATTTATTTATGATTGTGCCTTTCACATAGCTTTTTTCTTCCTCATTAAATAGCATAACTGTTCCGTATAAAGCAGCAAAGACACCACCTCTATCAATATCTCCTACAATTAGTACAGGAGCTTTGGCCATACAGGCCATTCCCATATTAACTATGTCATCCTTTCTAAGATTGATCTCTGCTGAACTACCGGCACCTTCAATAATAACGATATCATTTTCTTGGGCAAGGCTTTCGTAAGCCTTCATTATGTGTGGTATGAGGCGTTTTTTATATTTATAATAATCTGTAGCTGCTATATTTCCAATTGGTTTTCCATCTACTATAACCTGGCAGCCCTGGTCACTTGTGGGCTTGAGTAAAATTGGATTCATCCTGACATCTGGAATCTTTTTTGCCGCTTCAGCCTGGACTGCCTGCGCGCGGCCTATCTCTAAGCCATCCTCTGTTATATATGAGTTTAGTGCCATATTCTGTGATTTAAAAGGAGCTACCCTATAGCCATCCTGTGTAAATATACGGCATAGCCCTGCTACTAGCAAACTCTTTCCTGCATTCGACATTGTTCCCTGAATCATTATTGATTTTGCCATGTGCTTCTCTGCCATGTGCTTCACCCACCTTTGTATATAGTCCATTTTAACTATATTGTTTTGGTGTTAGCAATGAGCTAACAAATTTTAATACTGTTAATATTTCATTTCCCTTAACACATGTTCCAATTTTTATCTTGCCCATTAATGCACGTCCCCGAAATGCATGGATTTAAATTACATATCTGATTATAAATGCCTCAATATAGCATGTCAATTAGCATAGGAAAATGAGATTGAGCCCGCAAATAGACTGAAGTATATTCTGAATAATGACCTTAATGCTTAGATGATATTATTCACACTCCAAGTATGAATAATATTGAAAATATAGATAGCTTAGCTTTTGTATTTTCAACTTCAAAAGTTTGTTGAATGTACATAATCAGTAAACCCAATTATTCTAATTAGTATTCAATGCCCTCTCTTGCCTGAATTCCCTTAGACATTGGATGCTTGACAGCATTTATTTCTGAAACATAGTCTGCAAGTTCAATTAGCTCGCTAGGTGCATTTCTACCCGTCAGGACTAGTTCAAGCTTTGTTGGCTTATTTTTAATGAAGTGGCTTACTTGCTTTGCATCTATAAAATCGCCGGTTATTGCGGCCATGATTTCATCTAAAATAATCATATCCTTGCTTTGTGCCTTTTTTATAGCATAATCAAGCAAATCCAAAGTGATTTTTTGCATTTCTTCTTTCTCTTGAGGAGTCATTTGCCACGAAAACTTATCAATTTGTTTAATTTTATATAATTCAAAATTAGGCTTAAGCTTTTCTAATGAAGCTTCCTCTGCACTTGATGTGCCTTTGCAGAACTGAACCATTAAAACCTTCATTCCACTCCCTACAGCCCTTACACCAAGGCCTATAGAGGCAGTTGTTTTGCCCTTCCCATTACCTGTATATATATGAACTAATCCATTCATAGCTTTATCTTCCCTTTCAATACTCTTCAACATCTATAATATTCATTAAATTCTAATCAAAAAATATATTGCTCAAATTACGATTATTAATAGTGACTACTATCTCTTCTAAACATCTTATTTTTACTTCCAAAAAGAAATGGGCATATGTCCCTGCATTTATGACAATTTATTCGCCAATCCTGTTTTACTTCACCAAATGCATATTCCCAACATGCATCTTGATTCATTTCAATATTCTCAAGTGCATTTACCGGACATACATCAATGCAAAGGTTGCAGTCATTACATAACCTTTCTAGTAAAGCATCTGGCTCCAATTCTAATTCTGTTAATATAACGCTCAGCCAAACCATGCTACCGTATTCAGGAGTAATCAATAATGAGTGTCTACCGATTGTACCCAATCCAGCTGCTTGTGCAGCATGTTTTGCAGAAATAATATTCCTGTGTCTCCCCGTTTTTTCATCGTATTCATCAGCATTTGTTCTGGTTGGTACTGCCAGTATCCCCTCATTTTCTAGGTCAATACAAAATTGTACAGCTATTTTGTCCATCTTATCTGATAAAACATTTCTTACAACAGTATAAGGAACGGCTGTATTACATGCAAGTGTACCTGATACAAATCGAATAGCAAAAACGATGACAGATTTACAGGTTGGCAATACATCTAATGGATGATAGCCTAACGGTGCCTCACTAAATCTATCCACACTTGCAATGCCGCATAAATCTGCTCCTAGATTATATAATTTTTCCTTTATCCCTTGAGTATTCATGTGAAACCCCCTTTATGTATAGATATTATCACATGATAGCGACAACTATATGTCGTAATTAGACAAAAAGTTATTAGCTGTTTGTATTAACTCATTTTTGTAACTTTCAGGAGAAATCACACGTACTTTGTTGCCAAAACTTAATAATAAAGCTTTCCAAAGTCGTTCTTTAGCAGGCACTTCGATAATCATTCTATACTCATAATCTGTTAATTTTTCAATTGAATTATCTGGGAAGTATTCTTTCATCAACTCACATTCTTCTAATGCAAATCTCAAATCTATCTGAATGCAGGTTTTATAATATGCTGTTTCGGATTCATCCATCAGCTTCTTAATATCCCCATGATTTTGCGAGGCTAATTGTTCGGAAATACTAATATTTTTAATTCGTGCTACTTTATATGTGCGATAATCTTTTTTTTCTGTAGAATAAGCAAATAGATACCATGCATACCATTTGTAATGTATCGCCAATGGTTGTACATATTGTGAAGATTTTTCATTATTTGCATTGCTGTATTCAAATGAAATAAAATGGTTAGTTAAAATAGCTTTCTCTAATAATTTGTTTGTTTTCTGAACCAGTTTGTTTTCCTTAGATACTCCAAAATCCCAAAAAATCTTCTGCCCACCTGTCTTATCAACCAATACATTATATTTTTCAATTAAATTCTGTAATGTATCGTTTGTATATGAGGTTGATAGGCTCTCTAAAGCTTTAACTATCATTTGATGTTCATCATCTTTGATATTAGAATTCTTTATTTTATAGGTGGGTAAAATTGAGTATCCACCTTGTTTTCCGCTAATGGAATATATGGGGATTCCGATTTCTGTAATACTAACAATATCTCGCTGAATTGTTCTTACCGATACATGAAACCGTGCTGCTAAAAAACTTGCAGAAACATTATCATGATTAAATAAATAAATAATAAGTTCTAATATTCTTTCAACTTTCATGTTTTTCTCCGTTTACAAAATAAAGACATATTTCTTAATAAATAATGCTCTGATTTGAGTTAGCAGCATTCTCAGTCATTAAGATATATTAGTTACAGACTCTGCTAAACTATACATTTATTTCTTTTGAGTGTATACAAATTATACGTTAAATGTAGCAAAACTTCCCTCTTTTTTTGAAAATATTTCTAAGATACTTTTTATTCTCTCTTTTAACTCGGGAACATGCGAAATGACGCCAACTAATCGACCTGTTTTTTGAATATCAACGAGACACTGTATGGCACTATCAAGAGATTCTGGGTCAAGTGAGCCAAAGCCTTCGTCAACAAAGAGAGTATCCAAACTGATTCCTCCAGAATAAGACTGAACAACATCAGCTAAGCCAAGTGCCAATGCAAGTGATGCCTTGAAACCCTCCCCACCTGAGAGAGTTCTGACATGCCTTGCTTTACCTGTGTAGTTGTCAAACACCTCAAGTTCTAGACCTTGCTGTGCACGCCCCTTGCTTTTATCTTCTTTTCTCTTTAGAAGGTACCTTGAGCCTGTCATTTTGTCTAACCTGATGTTGGCAGCTATAATTATCTCATCAAAATATGCTGCTAAGACATATCTCTCGAAAGTAAGCCTTTGTGCATTATCTCCCCTAGCCACTCTTGCCAGCTCACCAATAGTAGTATATTTCTGCTCAAGAATTTTTATTTTTATTAGAATATCCTCTAACTGCTTAAGTGTTTTTACGTTGTTTGAGTTCCTTGAAAACACAATATTGTGTTTATCCTGTAGCTTACTTTGTTCCTGAAGCAACAAAGTATATTTAGTATTAAAGGCCTCTATATCCTGCATTACAAGTTCTTTTGTTTCTTCCTCCAAACGTGCAAGTATATCCTTTAGCGACTTTAATTTCTGATAAAAAGTATTTATCTCCTCTTGCAAAGCAAGTATTTCAGTTTGGTTTTTCTTGTTTTGAAGGTAATGTGTATAGCTCTCAAAGTTAGAGCTAAGCAATTTTTCATTTAGGAGCTTTTCCAAACTTGAGCTATCCTCTATGCATTGATTCAAAGAGGTAGATTTGATTGTGGCCTCCTTTTCTGAGTTGCTAAATGCCTCCTTTGCCAACTCAACAGCGCGCTCAGCCTTTTTATACTCTGCCTCAAGGTTCTCGATAGCGCGCTTTATTTCCTCTAGCTTGGCATTTAGCTTAGCTGCAGAACGTATGTCTTGTGCAACTTCTTTCTCAATACTCTCAGTAGCTGTGCCAAGCCTAGCAAGTTCTTCTGAAATACCCAATTTCTGCAAATTCAAACTGTTTACAGCTTCCTCTAACTTGCTAATTTTGTCTCCTGTTTCTTTATACTGGGCTTCGAAGCTAAGCTTCTTATTAACAAATTCCAGTTTTTCTTTGTGCTGTGACATCAAAGCTAACGTCTCAGTTTTAAGACCTCCGCCCTTCTTGTTTATCTCAACCAGAACTTGTTCAAGGATGTCTTCAGTATTTTTCATGTCAGCTTCTTCGAATTTAGCATCAGCTTTGTCATATATTATTAAAGTTTCAAGATTAAGAGCAGACAATTTGCTTTTTATTTCCAACTTTTTACTTTCAAGGTTTCCATTTAGTCCAGAGAGAATTTTCATCTCCTCTGTTCTCTGCTCACTCAAGGTTGTATACTGCTGCTTCAAGGCCTTTAGTTGCTCTTCTCCGGGAATACTCTTTAGCACTTTCGCAGGATTTGGATGCTCTAACGCTCCACAAACAGGGCAAGGCATATTTGTTTTGAGAGTTTTTGCCAATATTCCAGCTTGTCCACGGATATAATTATCCTCCTGCTGTTCAAGCTTACTTCTGAAGCCTATAAAATCTGCATCAAAAGCTTCAAAAATTTTTTTCTTACCTTCGTATAACTCATTTTGTTCAACATAAGCACTAATTAACTTTTTTACGCCATCTAATTCAATTAGGAATTTTTTGTTTTCAGATATTTCTTTCTCGAGCCTAACGCACTCAGACTCTGTATTATAGAGCTTTTTAAGATTTTCTTCCTGTTCTTTATAGTTCTTCTTTGCTAGCTCTAGTTCTTTTTGATTCTTTTCTAATGTATTATTTATTTCGTTACTTTTTGTTTTTGCTATGTCAAGAGCTTTTACGCTTTTTTCGTACTGAACAACCTTTGGTAGCATATTATTAAGGAGTGATAGCTCAGCTTCATACTTTTTCCTAAGAGGTTCTTTTTCCTTTTCTGCATTAAATAGTTCTTTACTTGCTTCATAATCTAAACTGCTTTTTTCAGCTCGTTGCTTTGCCAATATCACTTCATTAGTTTTTATCTCAATATTCTGCTTAGACCTCTTATATTGTTCGTCAATCTCACTGATTGGCAAAGCTTTTCTTGCGTATTCCAAGCTAATTTCCTTTTGTTTAATGTCATCGATTCTAGTAATGGCCTCGGAATACTCTTGTTTTATCTGTTCTCTATCCTTGAGTTTCTTATTGATTTCAGTACTCTTTGCTATTTCTTCTTTTAATGCTCCCTGACTTGCTATTATTACTTCTAATTGAGACTTTAATAAATGTATTTCAGCTTTATCCTTTTCAGCTAAAGTCTTTACTCCATCAACAAATTGCTCTATATTAACATCCCTGCCAGCTCTTATTTCTTCTAAACCTTGGTCATTTCCCAAGTCAAAGTGCTTTATATGGGTATCGATTTGCATTTTGATATCGTGTACAGCCTTGTATAGTTCCTTACTCTCATCTTCCAGCTTTTTTTGAATTTCTGCAAAGCCTTCTGTTCCAAATATTTTTCTAAATATTAACTCTCGTTCGTTACTGTCTGACTCTAACAGTTTTCTAAATTCCCCCTGTGGTAGCATAACAATTTGCTTGAATTGAGACTTATTTATTCCCAAAAGTTCATTGATTTTGTCATCAACACTTGAAATCTTTGTTATAAGTGAACCATCTGGCATCAATAGCTCCGCATCTGCATTTCTGATTGTAAAGCCTTCTCCCCTAAGTTTTCTTTGCTCCTGCTGGGGTAATCTCTTTATTTTATAGGTTTTTCCTCTTAGTTCAAATTCAAGTTCTACAAAGGTTTCAGTGCCCATCTGTGCAAAATCGCTTCTGAGGCTATCTCTATCACGGCTACTTCCAGAAGGTTCACCAAAAAGAGCAAAGCTTATGGCATCAAAAATTGTAGTTTTACCTGAACCAGTTGGCCCAGAAATTACAAAAATCTGTTCCTTTAGCTTTGAAAAGTCTATTACTTGAACACTGGCATATGGCCCAAACGCGCTAATTGTAAGCTTTAACGGCTTCATTTACACACCTTCCCTATCAACTTTCCAAATCTATTTTACTTATTACTTTAGTTACCTTTTTCTACTTTACCCATCTATTCTTTCTTACTACCTTAGCTACTTATTTCTTTTTCCACTTTACTATCTATTATTGCTCACTACTTTAGCTGAATATTTTCCCTTTCCGTCATCCTACCTACTTTCAATATCAACTTCTCCTATTATCCTTGCCATGATTTCAGTCGCCTCATCACCCAGAGGCTCTCCCTGTATTGCATCATAGAACTCTTTAAATAACTCAAGCTTGGTTTTTGATTTATAACCATCTGTCGCTGAGGTCTTGTTTTCCTCTCTTTGGTTGCCAATCTCCTTTGTCAGTCCCATAATATTAGGATATACCGACCTAAGCTTTGAAATCGGGTCAATGAGCTCTCCCTTGTCCGTCAGAATTGCATAAACATAGTCCTCAGTATTAGCATTCTTATATATTTCAGGACTAAGTAATTCATTGATAGGTCCCTTTATAATTCTCATATCTCTTTTTGGAATAAGTTCAATAAGCCTTGTTTCAGCTTTTCCTGCCTTATCAAGTTCAATAATATTTATACCTTTATTTTGCTTTACCTCAGAAAAAGAGTATTTTAATAGCGAGCCTGAGTATCTGATATTTTCAGCACCTGCCTTTTGAGGAGCGTGTAAATGCCCTAGTGCCGTATAATTGAACATATTAAAATAATCTGAGCTTACAAAGTCGGTACCACCTATACTCAGTGGTCTTTCAGATTCACTGGTACACAGCTCCTGCTCACTAATATGAGTAATATATCCATGTGTAATCATGATATTTCTCTCGTTTGTGTCTAAGGCTTGTCCTATATTATCAATAATTTTCTTCATTGCATCATCATGAGTTGATATCTGATTATCATCAAATATGTGTCGGACGTTCCTAGGATCGGTGTATGGCAGCAAATAAAAATTTACCGGTCCGAAGTCGTCCTGTAATACCACACGATGAATATTTCCATCAAAAACACCTACAATATGAAGGCCATTATTAGTTAGAATCTTGCTTGCAAATGACAATCTTTCCGCGCTGTCATGGTTCCCCGCAATGGCGAGAATTGGAACCTTAAGCTCCAAAAGCAGCTTGTTAAAAACCTCATCAACTAATTCCACTGCCTCTACAGGAGGTATACTTCTATCATAAATGTCCCCTGCAATAATAAGTGCATTTGGCTTCTCTTTCTCAACAATAGAAATAAGCTGTTCTAAAACATGCTTCTGTTCCTCCAGCATACTAAACTCGTTTACTATTTTGCCAATATGCCAATCTCCGGTATGAATTATTTTCATTATGGCACATCCTTTTATAATCTTGTGTATATAAATCCTAAATTCATAATTTAACTAGCTCTTTTTCCAACTCTTTGACTTTATCAGCTTCTAATGCCGCTTTATTACCTGCTTTGATTGGGAAAATCACCTTTATTGCGTTCTCGAGTATTTCAAAGTTTACAGTTTTCGCTGTCAATATCTCACCGTCTATGTTTAGGCAGAGGTCATCTTCACTTTCAATGTATATTTTCTTTCCTTTAAAAAAGCTTACCTGCTTCAGTTGAGCGTGTTGCCCTTTCATGTACTTTGGAAACAAACCCAACATTTTAATTCGGCTCAAATCGCTTACCATACATATATCAAACAAACCATCATCTAATTTTGCATCTGGTGTAGGAATGATTCCACCGCCATAATATTTGCCATTAGCTATTGCTGCAAGTATCACCTTACGCTGCATCTTTTTTCCATCGATATCTATCTTTATATTACAAACCTTTTTTATGAAAATTGTATATATTATTGAAATTACATATGCCATACTCCCTGTAATTCCTCGTACCTTTTTAAACTTGTCTGCATTATAAACAACGTTAGCATCAAACCCTATCGAGGATATATTTATGAAATACTTATCATTAGCTCGGGCTAAATCAATGCTTTTTTCCTCGCCATTAATAGTGCTTATAAGCATATCCTTTATATCAATGATATCATGTACACTTCTTATAAAGTCATTCCCCGACCCTGTAGGTATAACACCCAAAGCTGCCTCTGTTCCTGCAATTCCATTTATTATCTCATTGACAGTACCATCCCCACCAACAGAATAGATTCTACACTCGCCCATACTAGAGTATTGCTTCGCAAGCTCAGTTGCATGCCCTGGATACTCTGTAACCCGTATAGTGAACTCCTCAGGTTTATCCTTAAAGAACTCTTCAATAAATGGTATTAACTCAAGGGATTTCTCTTTTCCTGCCTTTGGATTAATAATAAAGATATGTTTCATTTAGCCCCCCATATTATGATTCGTAATTTAGACCCTTTATACATATATATACACATATTTGTTGATTGAGGGTATGTTTACACACACCCCATAAATCTCGGACATAGTATAAACAGAGTTCTTAGACACAGTAGAAGTTCTGTTCCTCTGAATTTTAGATCTCTATAAATGTATTTTATCATATTCATCACACTACTACAAAGTAATCGAGTTTGCTGTATTATGAAATTAAAAAAGCCGACTCCTGTGTAATACAGAAGTCAGCTATAGCTCATACTGTCTATTTTTATTTGTAATATTGCAAGCTTTCTACTAATTTTTTACAATCATCTATTGTAAGTGTAGGGTCTTCAATCAGTAAACTATAGTTAAATGTATCTTCACTCCACGAAATACATTTTATATATTCTTCCATAGAGGTGCCTTTTTTTCCTCTTACTGTGATGTCTTTTTCTCCCTCAAGCCTTAGACCACTATCTGCTTCAGGGCTTTTGCCATCATAAAACACAACAGTAGTAAGCATTAAGGCCTCTGCGCCATTCTTTTCATAAACTTGATTTATCTCCTTACGCTTTAATTTAGTCATATCCGAAACAGTCACACTCTTTAGTTTATAAACACTGTTATCTTTTAGTGTTAAAATAGCCTTACCAGCTATCTTTTTCGCTTGTTCTAAATCAATTGTATTTCCCTTAAGTGAAGCGTCATTATCAAGATCCTGTATTTTTATATCAGATGGAATATCCTGAACAAACAAGTTGGCGTCAAGCTTTGGTGAAAACTCAATCTTTGTATACTCCATTTCAGTTTTTGTATTAGCACTTTCTGATGTAGATTTCACTACAAACCAATCATCTTCATCTATCCAATAATTCACATCCCCTAAAAGGGTGTTTTTTTGCTTTGGCTTCGCAAAAAGATGAAAGGCTTTGAAGCTATTTACAACTTCTTCTCCTTTATATGTAAGATCATGGGTCTTAGATATACTACCGAGTTCCTTCATAACTTGCTGTTTATAATTGTTGGAATCTTCCCCTAAACCAAAATCAGCATTCATTTTCATTGCTTTCTTATCTTTTTTCATATATATCAACATTTGATTTCCATCATTAGTTGAAATCACTTCACCCGAATTGTCTGAAGAAACTTCGCAACGCCTTTTGACTTTTGCTCCTGAATTATCACTCCACTCTTTTATAGTTAACTTGTCAGTTAGCTTATTATTCTCACTCGTTCTCATCACTGCTTCACTATAATATGATTGAGGTTTCTCATAAATACTTATAGCCTTATTTATAATGTCTGATGGTATAATTGTGTCTTTACTGAGAATACTGCATCCTGAAAGTATACCTATAGTAATTAACCCTGTACAAAATACTTTAACTAATTTCATTTTCATAATAATTATCCTCCCTGTTCCATCGGCAGCCAGCACACAAAAGTATTGCTTTCACTTTCCGAGAATACCTTTACCTCTCCATTGTGTTTTTCTATCACAAGTTGTACAATACTAAGTCCTAAGCCCACTCCATTCCCACGCTTCTTGTTTCTTGAATCATCGCCTTGATAAAAGGGTTTAAAAACATTGTCAATCTCTTTGTTTTTAATGCTTTGACCCTCATTTTTGATTAAAATAATTAAACCTTGATTTTTCTTCCACTGTCTTATTTCATATATTAAACTCTGTTCCAACCAACCGGGAAGCTCTGCATCTAATGAGAATCCTCCCATCCAAATATGTCCTTCTAAAGGAGTGTACTTTAATGCATTTGCCATAAGATTGTCAACGACTCTAGTTATTTGCCTCACATCAGCTTTATACCGTCCTTGAACATTTATATCAATTATTAGCTTTATTTTCTTATTTTCACAGGGCTCATTATAACCCCAAAAAAGCATCTCCCAAAGTTCAGGACCTTCGAGCTCGACAAAATTCATTCTATAATCTGTAGTGAGAAGATTGTACATCATAAGATCATCTATCATATTCTTCATATAATCACTCTTGTCTTGAATGATTTTTGCCTTATTCTTAATCATCTGTGTATTATTTTCATCTGTAATTGATTCGGCAGAGGCTCTAATTACAGTAAGTGGTGTCTTTAGATCATGAGATATTGCAGATATCATATATTCCTTTGACTTCTGCCCCTCTTCTATTGTTTTTCTTTTTTCATCGATATCTTCTTTCATGCAGTTAAAGTTAGCTATTAGCTCACCAATCTCATCTCTGGCCTTGTAATCAATAATATTTTCTTTTCCCTGCGCAAACTTGTTCATCCCAGCTACCAAAAGTTTAATAGGCCTGTTTAGCTTCCTGTTTAAAAGCAGCATTACCACTGTATATACTGCCATTACTATCAGTACTAGCAATGCCCCTACAAAAATAGTTCTGTAATTTACTCCTTCAACAAAATCATTTCTTGCTATTGCTATTTTATAAAAGCCAACCAATATACTATCTCTAAATACTGGCGTCTTAAACGTATACGCCTTAGTTCCTGTTTGTATTTTGCACAGATCTGAATACAATTGTTCCTTCATAACAAAATTTACAACTTTACTGCTGCTGGACGAATATAGTTGTTGTCCCACAGCATTATACTATTCAATCTCTACAAAACCTTCATCTCCCTTCAATACTAAATTGGTATCTTTCAAAGAGTTGCCCATGTACATATCAGGGTTGTTCAGTGTAGTCTCATATGCTTTAAATTTACTCATAGCAGATATATAATCAGTGAAATTTGTTTTTGTATTATAATTATTAATAATAACGAAAAACATACTCCCTACGATTATCGGCGTTAGCATAACAATGAGATGTGACAATATGAGCCATTTATTAAGCTTCATTGTGTTTCTCCTATCTAGTACAATATTATTATACAAAGCATTTTGAGTTCGCTTATTAAACTTAATAATTTCTTTATAATTAATAAATATCTGCTATGAATTTATATCCTGTACCCCATACAGTCTGAATGAAATTTGGATTCTTGCTGTTGTCCGCCAGTTTTTCTCTAACACCCTTAACGTGAACAGTTACAGTATTATTTCCATCCATATCAACACTTTGCCATATATGCTGATACAGTTCTGCTTTTGAAAATATCTTGTTGGGGTTTTTTGCCATAAGATAAAGTACTTCGAATTCTTTTGATGTAAGCTGAATTTCTTTATCATTTAATAATACTTTCTTTTCTTCCGGTACTATTGCTAATCCGTTTTTAAACTCGAGCTTTGCATCTGAAGCCGTAGAACCATCCTTCCTTCTATACCTTCTCAAATGTGCTTGCACTCTTGCAGATACCTCAACAAGACTGAAAGGTTTTGTTATGTAATCATCAGCACCAAGTTTAAGTCCTTTAACCTTGTCAAGGTCTTCCTGCTTAGCGCTTATTATAATGACTGGAACATCTTCATTAATCCATCGTATATATTTACAAAGGGTAAACCCATCAAGCTCAGGCATCATTATATCCAATATAACCAGTCCAAACTGGGAACACTTAAAATCCTCTAAACCTTCCTTGCCAGTTGAAGCCCAGTTAACTTGATATCCGCCTTTTTCAAGGTGTTCCTTTAAAATATTCGCAATTGCTTCATCATCCTCAACTATTAGTATCTTCTCTTTCATACCGGCTCCTCCTTGGGGATATTATCTATATTATATAATAAGTTCATGTTTATCCTGCATTTCTTAATAAACTCTTTATCAAATATTAGTCTTTTAAGAGGAATTATAACAGTTAGCTGAAGTTAAGATTCTTGTGTAAAATGAATAAGGATGGAATTTTCACAAGTTGCACAGAAAGAGAGTATTTGCAAATATTCTTATCACTGTTGGTGTAGCATAAGAGAATGTTGTAAAACTAATATCAGATACAATAGATTTCAAGCATTTTACTAAAATAGTACTTCCATACAAGAATTATATCAATGGATTGTTCTAAAAAAACTTAGCTTGTGCCAAGCAGGCGTAGCCAAAAGCCTAGTTACGCCTATACTTGGAAAGTGTAAAGTAAATATACACTTTCACTTATTTATTTTGGCTATGCAGCATTCTAAATTCAGATGGTGTTACTCCCTCTTGTTTCTTAAAAATAGAGCAAAAATAACTTGTATCATTATACCCTGTAGCCTCTGCTATATTATTTATAGGGGTGTCTACCTCCTGGATTAACAGCTCTTTCGCCTTTTGCATCCTCAAAAGTGTCATATATACAAACGGCCGCATCTTAAATGTTTTATTAAATAATCGGCAGAGATATTGAGGAGATGCATTTATAGTCTGCGCCATATCCTGTATTGTAGGATTCCTAGAAAAATTTTCATTTATAAAAGAGATTACTGGTTCAAGCTGCTTCATTTTAGAAACCCCTGAAGCCTCCTCTTCCTTCATCTTCTGACGTCTAATTTCAATAAGCAAGTCATACAGTTTGGCCGAACATTTATATCCCATTAATAAGCTTTTTGATTGCGCTGCCAAAAAAATATCGTTAATTATGTTATCAAGTAGCACTATTTCATTAAAGCTTATCACTTCATAGTTCTTAAATCCCAAGGAATCCAACAGAAAAGCTACCCCCTCTCCGTCAAAAGTGACCCAGTGTGTTTCCCAGGGTTCTTCTATAGCATAGTATTCATGCGGAATTCCAGGATAAAGCAGGAAACCACTGTTTTTGCGAATTATAAACTCTTTATCATCTATTAATAGCTTTCCTGTACCTCTTATGCAGTGAATCCACTGATAATCAGTATACCCGTTCATTCTTTCTATATTATCTTGATTTTCCAGACCACCTACCCCTTTAACGTAATAAGGCAGTTTATTCTCTTCTGTTATTAGAGTAAATAAGTAGTTATTCATGCTAGTCCCCTTAGATTACTTTAGTTTCATATATTCATATAAGAATAATATACTATTATGGAAACATACACAATAGTATTTTATAATGTAAATATAATTATATGACGGCAAGAAATCAAAAATTGTTATTGCTTATAATTGCAAAAAAATACTCACAAAGGGGGAAATTATGGGTAAATTTATTTTGAATATAATACACAGACCAGAGATGGTACCTGAATATGCTGAAAAGGTTACTGGTCAAGGTAAAAAAGAGGATATCTCCAGGAAAAGTCTATTAACAGAATCCTTGGATATCTTTAAACTACAGCAGCAGATTGCTCACGAAAATGGCTTTAAAACTACTATTCAGATGACATATGCCAGTCTTTTTAACGAAGAAGCTGTTGCTATTGCAAAAGAACATCACGAAAAATATGGGGATGAAATAGGTCTGACGCTATTAGGATTACCATGTAAGGAGTTTAGGGAAAAATACAAAACCAAAGATTTCTGTATTTGGATGTTCTCTATGGAGGACAAGAAATCCATTGTTACTGATGTCTTTGAGAAATTCTATTCTGTTTTTGGTTTTTATCCAACATCAACTGGTTCTTACTATCTTGATGCAGAATTGACAAACTTCATAAAGCAGCAGTACCCAATGGTAAAATGCGCTGTAGCAACCTGTTGGGAAGAAGGCCCTAAAGCCTACAGAACCTGTAACAACTCTTGGTACACACTATTTGATGGTGGCCCTTGGAATCCATGGATACCATCAAAACAAAATACACATTCTCCTGCTAAAGATGAAACTGAGGATAGTGGAATTGTTGCAATTCCACATTTATCACGTGACCTTATTGCTTGCTTTGATGGTAATGGATCAAACTTTGGAACACATCCTCAAAACGTTCTAAGAGGTATGATTTATAAAGATGGAGAATACCCATATCTTTATAATCTCATTGACCAGTATAGATCCTTGGAAAAGTACAATAATGGCTATGCATATAATATGATGTTTGTTGGACCAGGCTGGATGAATAAGGCTGGCCGTTGGGAAGCACCTTACGAACTGCTTGTAAAGAGCTATAAAGATGGAATGGCATACTATGCACAACTGAGAGATAAAGGCGAACTAGAAGAAATGACAATGACCGAATTCTCAGATTATTATCGTGCAAACAAAACCTATACTGAACCTGAATGTGCTCTTTGGAAAGATATATTATATGGTTCAGAAAAACAATTGTTCTGGTATGTAGACCCATATATGCGTACATGTATTGATATGAATCAAGGTGGTGCACTAGTAGACCTAAGACCATATATATCAAAAATCGAATGGCCTGTAGGTATCGGTACAAAACACGTTCAGGATGCTTCCTATCCATTTTTGATACAGTCAATGTACAGAGCAGGCTATTTCACTCATTATGCTGGCGAAGGCACAATTAAGAGCTGTAAGGTTAGCTACAAGGGAGAAGAGGTTGACTTGTGCCTCTGCAGAACAAAGGCTAAATTCTCACAAATCGGTAAAGAAAGAATTCTTACTCTTGACCCTGTTGAGATTGAATTCAACGACCTTACAATAAAGTTGGTATCAACCTTCACCTTTGCTGAAGGCACTGGTAAGATTAAAATATCCAGAAAGATAATTGAAATGAGTGATTCTACCGCAGTAGTTCATATGAATGAATATACAACTGCCTGCTATGGAACCACTGAATATCCTGAGGATATGTGCGGAATAGAACTCAAGTGTGTAGGAAAAGATGATGTAAAAGAACTCGTTTACAACTATAAATGCCGTGAAGATAGTGTTTCTGCTGCTCAGCGTGTTGAGGCAATGATTCCTCATATTGACACCAGACTATCTATGACTCCTATGGTCGATGGAGTAGACGGTTACTATAGAGAAGGTTATGCTTTCTCACCTATGTTTACTTTAGGGTTAACCAAGAATATTTCAAATAATGAGGAGCTGATTACATGTCTCAATCTGGAAAAGGCCCACTAAACTACAGATGCCCATCATGCTTTATGAGGGATCTTGATATTGATATGTTTTATGACAAGGACAAAGAAGAATATTACTGTCTGAGATGCCAGTTCACTGGTTCTGAGAAGGACGTTCTTGAGAAAAATGAAATGGCAAGGTTCAGATACAAAAATATATTGAAGAGAATTACTAATTTTGATTAAGCAAATTGTTTAATCTTCCTAAATATATTTGAAAATGGAGTGCAGCAAAACTACTTTTAAGTATGGAGCTGTGCTCCATTTTTTCTTATGAAGATAAATTATTATTTATAAAAGAAAAAGATACTATTTCATAACTTTTTTGTTGATTTTTTGTAACCCTTTACTTTGCCACAATTTATAAAATTTTTAACATAGACAATAACTATAAACCTCGATTATGTGTTTTATTGTAGCTTATATTATTAAAAAGGAGTACATAAAATGATTTGCAAAAAGAGGGTTATATCTTTAATATTTATTCTTACTTTATTCTTTACTAGTATCTTTACATGCCAATTCTTAGCTGAAGGTGCGGACACAGCGAAGTTTGTATCAGTTGTTGCTTGTCAATGGTTTACAATTGCATTAAAGGATGATGGATGAAATTTTCTATCTAGCATGAGCTTCTTTGCTTTTTCAGAATCATAGTATATATCCTCCTATCCGCCCCGCTAAGATTGGTTTATTCTAACTGACAAAATTGAATTAATTATCTACAACTATCCTCTTATTTTGCCAAACCTTTGACTTCCAGCGTTTGATAAAAATTGTTGCTCGGACAGATTCATCCACTGCATATGCAATCCATATGCCCATCAAAGCCATATTTAATTTTGAGCCTAAAATATAGCATAGTGAAACGCTTATCCCCCACATAGATATTATTGCTACCATCATTGGAAATCTGACATCTCCAGATGCGCGGAGGCCATTTCCTAGTGAGTGATTGAAGGATCTCGCCATTTCAATGAACATATTGATGATAAACAGCATACTTACGGCATTTATAATTTTCTCATCATTGGTAAACAAGCTTAAAAGTTGAAATCTAAACAATATAACCGTCAATGACACAACACTACCTACAATCAATGCAAGTCTGGAATTTCTAAAACCGGTATCATATGCCTCTTTCATTTTACCTGCACCAACCAAATGCCCTATAAGTATTTGTGTTCCCTGTCCAATTGAGTAGCTAATAGTACCAACAAAGTTTGTAATGTTCTGAACATATACAATTCCAGTAATAGCATATGCTCCAAAGGATGCAACAATATATGTTGTAGCGATTTGTGACAAAGTGTATGCTATAGATTCTCCTGCAGCAGGGGTGCCTATTTTTAAAATGCCTTTAAGAATATCTGTTGGAAATGGTCTAAAGTTCTTGAAACTGAAATGTATTCCAATGTTACGTTTTAGTACAGCAGCTAACATTATAACTCCAAGTGTCTGACTGAGTATTAGCGAAACTGCAACTCCTCGAACACCCAGAACAGGAAGCCCAAATGGTTGAAATATGCATATGTAATTACCTATGACATTAGAAATGTTTACACCAAACGCTACAAACATAGGAAATTGCGTGTATCCATAACTTCTGGATATAGCTGACATAGCAGACATCAGCGCTTGTGTAAAAGACATTCCCCCTACAATAGATAAATATTGATATCCAAGTTCTTGTATTTGTGGTGTTAAGTTCATCATACTTAATATGAATGGTGCCACAATTATTAGAAGTATGCTGGCAACCAATCCAAAAATAAGGTTTATAGCTAAGGATACATTAGCAACCTTGGAGGCCATCTTTAGCTGTCCAGCGCCTACATACTGACTCACAGTTATGGCAGTTCCAAGGCTGACTATGCCATACATTACATATAACATATTGATTAGCTGATTAGACACACCAACTGCACCTACTGCCTGATCAGAAAACTTGCTAAGCATGAATATATTTACATTACCTAATAGCATTCTGAGAAAGGATTCTATATATATGGGCCATGTTAAGCTGAGTATATCTGAATAGCCTTTTCGTATCTTCATATGTGTTATGACCTCGTTTTATTAATTTATACTGTGAATATGGTCACTAAATTAATTTGAAAGCTAGAGGATATACCTCCTATGCCAAATTTTCTCTGGTGTCCAGAAGGTATTTCTATCCTGTTCAACTCAAGTACATCCGCCTCTTTATGCATGCATCTTAAAAATATCCAATGACCACAGTGCATTTCCCTTGAAGTCAAACAAGGTCTGATCATCCCATTCACAGCCCTCTCCATTTTTCCAGCCTGCACCTTTTACAGGAATAAAATCAGGCTGCCAGTAGAAGAACCCTACTCCTTTACTGTTTGGCAAGCTTTTTAATTCATAAATTATAGCCTGCAACACATTTGCCTGGTTTTGTATTGATGGAGGATACTCCTCCGGTATATTTGTATATGGGAAGGATGAAGCATTCAGCTGCTCATCTCCATTTTCTGTCGTATATGGGTAGGCCACTTCTGCTACAACTATCTCCTTTTCATACCTCGTACAGAGGTCCTTTATATTATTGCTAAAATCACTTATAGCTCCATGCCATATTGGATAATAAGATAACCCGATCATGTCATATTCAACGTTTCTTTCTTTCAGCTTGTCATAGAAATAACGACTTCTGTCGTTATCTCCTCCTCTTTCTATATGGATAATTGTCTTAATTGATTCATTAACAGCCTTCGCAGCACTAATTCCGGTCTTTAATAATGTACAAAGCTTATCCCATTGCTCTGGTGTATCAAATTCTTCAGAGGTCCTGGCTACATCCCACATCATTCCATTTGTTATTTCATTGCCTATCTGGACCATTTCAGGCGTAGTTCCCTGTTGCTTTAAGCTACTCAAAACATCATATGTAAAATCATAAAGTGCGGCATTTAGCTGTTCAAAGCTTAAACCCTTCCAATCTTCAGGGATGAATTGTTTACCAGGGTCAGTCCACCAATCGCTATAGTGGAAGTCAATGAGGAGCTTAAATCCCATATTGGAAGAACGTTTTGCCATTTCCAGCACATGCACTTTATCGTTATATCCTGCAGGATCACTATTTGGCAGACCCGGTTTATTCCAAACCTTTAGACGTATATAATTGCAACCTTGCTCCTTCATTATTTTAAGACAATCCTGTTGCTCCCCTCTTCTATTAAAATATTTTCCACCAAAGTCTTCAATCTGTGGTAGATGAGATAAGTCTGCACCTGTGATAAAATCTTGAGCTGCTCCAGTATATACTGATAATTTACTAATCAAGCCCTTATCTTCGTTACAAACTTCATTTGCCAATGTTATTCTCAGATACTGAGCAGCCGCCATTATTGGATGAGTTGAAACTTCATTCTCTACAACATATTCTTTTTGTTTTGAAAGTGCAATCCAATTTATATCATCTAAAGAAAGCTCTAAAGTATATCTGCATTCCTCGGCATTAATCCATTTTATTTCAATTTCCTCAATATATTGCTTACTCTCAAGATCTACTTCCCACGAGCGTCCACTTACGTCATAAGATACTTCTTTTCCAATTGCAATATCTTTTCTCACACCATCGCCCTCATTTCATTTTAATTGTTGGATGTATTCTTATATTAGTTTTATTCAATTACACATGCTTAGTCCTAGATTGTGATTTCTAAGATTCAGATGGAGCAAAAGCTCCTCCCTCTGAATCTAAGAATTCTGCTTATATATACTCACCTTATACCATGGTACTGCTTTTATGGAGGCTTTTGCTAATTGCTCCTCTTTGATTTCATGTACAAAGCTTATAACAGGATCAAAGATAACCTCGCTCCCCTTTTTATAAGGTATTATGTGAAGGTACATGTTATTTTGCGCAATACTTGGTTGTATCCTTTTTAGCCCAATCTCCCATGTTTCACCATTACAAAAATTATCACTTACAAGTACCCCATTTACAAATGCACTTCCTACATTGCCTTGGTAATCAATTTGTAAAAACACCTCATCAGTTCCATCAAATATGTTTTGTGGAAACTTAATATTATAATTTCCTGTATCAAATTCTCTTATTTCAATTTCAATCTGTTTTTGCTGAACATCAATTTCGTAGGTTTCAAATATTCCGGTTATAGTTAATGATTTTTTCAAATTCCCATTGATACTACAAAGCTCCCCTTCAATTGGAGGGAATATATTTAAGCTACAGGCTTTGCCATCCCTGATACTTGCCTCAATTTTCCCATCCTCAGCAAGAAGGTCTGCCTCTGAAACAATGATTCTATCCTGCCCCCAGAGCTTGAATTTCCACAATTTAAGAGCCTGCCCTCTTGTTAGAGTACAGATTCTAGTTTCAATACCCTCCATTGAAACTATTGAAATGACCGAATCCGTTCCAGGCTTAACATGTACATCTATAAGAGTTCCATCCTCACGCACTATTCCTCCTTCTACAGAAATATCTCCAACACTAACATCAGAGAAGCAATATTCGCTCTCCATTCCATCTAACGCAAAAAAGAAGTAGGTTCTCCTTTTACCATCAAAAATACTTGTTATTAATTGAGTGGTTGCATATTTTAATATTGTATCGCCTATATTCATATTAAATGGAAGTATTGCTGAAACATTCTTTTTGAGTGAAAGCCCACTCTGTCTAGGTATCATTAAGCTCTCTTTAGGCATGTCCAACAAAATTTTTATATCATTAATATCCTTCATTTCAAAGTGATCTTGATAGTTTATGAGAAAAATAAAGCCTGTTCCATCCTTTTGACGAATAGCATACCTTAAGTTTTCGTTGTCTGTTGGGATTAAGCTTTCCGCTTCTTTTGGCAACAGAGTACCCATTGGGCAAAGTGTTTCCTGACATTCCTCCAGAAAGTAGAATAAAGGCTTTAGCATCTTATACGAATTCGTTATCTGTCCGTACTCTCCAATAGGTGCTTGGAAGTTGTAGGAGATTTTTGGAACTACTCTTTCATTCAAATATCCATGTTTGCCAATAGGGTTCGTTCCATCATGGAACATGTAATATCCAATAAAGTTGCAGCCTCCAGCAATTTTTATTATTGTAGCAGCCTCTACGCTCTCAGGCTCAACAACAAACCTGTATTTGTACCAGCATGCCATCCCTCCCCCCAATTCACAGCAAGCATATGGATATTTTTCGAGGGCATAAGGTGGTTTAAACTCTACACATTTGCTGTTATTATCATGAAAGCTTTGGATTAAGTACTCGTTAGTGGGGGCATGATCTACTCCTTCATTTACAACCCATGGGCAGAAAGAATATCCTCCATATAGTGGAAGTGTCTCTTCCTCAATAAAGGACGCTCCACCCCAGCCTGTACAGGTATATATAGGAACCTCCATACCTGCTTCTATTGCAAGCTTCTTCAAGGTTTTAATATGTTCGACACCGTCACGTCCTATTTCCAGCCATTCATAATCCTTCATCACCATAAACTCCCATGGTGGAGATGCATGCATATGCTCATTCTCGAGCTGAATTCCTATAACAGGGCCATTGTCCTTGAACATTTGTCCCTCAACCTGTCTTCCTATTTCATTAAAAAACCTTTTTGTATAGGACAAATACTCAGGTGAGTTAGACCTTATCGCAAAAGGCCTTCCATAAAGCCAATCTGGTATACCTCCATTTCGGACTTCCCCATGGCAAAACGGCCCTATTCTAAGAATCACATATATATTATTCTTCCGGCATAAGTCTACAAAATAGCGAAGATTTTTATTACCCTCCCAGGTGAAGATCCCTTCCTCCTCTTCATGGTGATTCCAGAAAACATAGGATGAGATTATATTGACTCCTGAAGCTTTGATCTTTCTAATTTCCTGCTCCCAATATAAGTATGAACATCTTGAAAAGTGAAACTCTCCGCATATTCCAAAGAAAGGCTTGTTATTCCTTTCAATATAGTAATTTGTAAGGCTTATTCGTTCACCTTTTGGGTTAGTACCACCCATTTTTAGATGGCCTCGATATATTTCCTTTTCTCTTGTATCTATATTAATATGATATGTACGCATATTATTTCTCCTATATTTAAAAATATAATATGCAAAGCGTTGAAATCCTTTAATCTCTAACAAATTGCATTGTTTCTAACCATTTGACCAAATTTAGTGCTATCAAGCAAAATAGCTGCTCCCAATAGAATTTTATATTTTATGAGAGCAGCTATTTTATGTATTCATATATTAATTATGCTTACTACATTTATTACATTTTACTTCTGGCTTGCTTTGAATGTATCTGTCTGAGTTTTCATTTCAGCCATAAGCTTGTCAACACCAGCAGCATTTAACTTCTTCTCAAAAGTCGCCCAAGCAGCATCAACATCCTTAACCATACCCAATGCAATAGGATTGTAGTACTGAACTAAAACTGCATTAGTGTTTGCAACTTCAGTTTTTACTTTACCAGTATCTGGAGAGAATGCTGCGTATACATATGGAGAAACCTGTTTCTTAGCATCTTCTCTTAACTTAATATATGCGTCGCTCCATGAAGCTTGTACCTTAAGTAAATCTTTGTTTGTAAACCACCAACCAGCACTATCTGGTGCATAAGTGTTTTTGTCTGAAGTTACTCCATCAGGAAGTGTGACTTTACCATCTTTTAATACATAGTGAGTGCCTTCAACTCCGTAGTATGCTAAATTATCATAATCAGGATCTTCCATAATTAAATCCATTGCCATCATAACTCTTTCTGGATTCTTACATTTTGAAGCTATTGCCCAGCCATTGTTTATAAATGAGTCCATTGGGTAAGTTCCCTTTGTGCTAATACCAGGCATGACTTTAATTTCCCAACCATTTGCAGCTGCTTTATCAATAGTAGATTGAATATCATTTGTATTACCAAAAGCTACTGCTGACTTGCCTTGTTCAAATGAATCTTTACTACGTACTTTATTTGAATATGCATTTCTGTTTATATATCCTTTGTCATACCAAGTCTTCATAACTTTTGCAGCAGCTTTATAACTATCAGCAACACCTGGATCAGTCATCTTTACAAGAGTACCTGTTACATCATCTGTATCAACAATGATACCAGAACCACCGCTTGTTGCCGCTAATAAATCCTGGTAGTACTTTGATGTTGAAAATAACTGATAAAACATAGGTCTTCCATTATCAATAGAACTATCAATATTAAGTGGTATCATACTTGGTTCATTTTTCTTAATAGCCTCTAGGTATGGCTCAATAGTTGTCCAACCAGTTACTTCAGGAACATTGTACTTCTTTCTTAAATCTTCTCTGATTGCAAATTCGTTAACCTTCTTATCAGGTGTAGCGGTTGAAACCATGTAAGATTTGCCATTAATTAAAGTTTCTTTAATAGCTGCTGTATCTTTAACTGCTGCATAGTGCTTTGGCATATATGTCTGTAGCATATCTGTAGTTATTTCTTTGAAAGCACCTTTAGATGCTTCTTGACCGTAGTATGCCCAGTTTGCTGTGTATATCCAATCAATATTTTCACCAGAAGCTAATACTAGAGGATACTTTGACTGAAGATCTCCCCAGCCAATGTAGTTAATAGTCATAGTTGCATTAATATCTTTCTTGAGTTTTTCATTCATCTTTTCCATTACAGCATCCATACCTTGAAGACGATCACCAATTAGATATCCTATTAGTTCTACTTCTTTACTTGTGTCAATTTTAGTAGCTCCTGTTTCTGTTGCCACAGCTGTTGTGTTTACTGTAGCTGTTGAAGCTGATGTTGTATCCTCAGTTGAAGCTTTGCTACCGCAACCAGTTAATCCTGTAGATAACACTGTCGCAAGTGCTAATGCTAAACAAAATGGTTTTAATTTTCCTGTACGCATTCAAAATTCCTCCTATTATTATATTTATTTATTAACATCTGGAAATTATCCAGTATTAACCCTTTACAGATCCTATAGTTACACCTTTTACAAAGTACTTCTGAACAAAAGGATATAGGAATACAATCGGACCAGCTGATACTACTGTCATCGCCAGTTTTAGTGTCTCTTTAGGCATATCAAGTCTTGCAACATAGTTAACCATGTTAGCTGCTATATTTGTACTTGATAGAATTTGATATAAAACATATTGTAATGGGAATAGCTTATCATTTTGCATGAACATCATTGCTGTCCACCAATCATTCCAGTAATTAAGTGCGGTAAACAAACCGATTGATGCTAAAGCTGCTTTAGACAATGGAAGCACCATTTGAACATATATTCTGAAATCACCAGCTCCGTCAATTTTTGCTGATTCAACAAGAGAATCGGGTATCGACCCCTTTATAAAATTTCTAAGAATTAATATATTCATTGCACTAAACATTGGAACTAATAATAGTACCAAAATACTATCTTGTAGATGAAGGGTATTTGACACAATTATATGATAAGGAGCTAATCCACCATTAAATAAGGTTGTAAAGAATATGAAGAAAGCTAAGGCATTTCTATATTTAACTTCTTTTCTAAACATTACGTATGCCGCCATTGTTGAAAGGAATAGTGATATTACAGTACCTACTACTGTTATGAAAATTGTAACTCCATACGCCCTAAGTATCTTCTGTGGATAGTTGAATATCAATTTATATGCCTCTACTGAAAACTCTTTAGGAATCAGTGAAAAACCATTATTTAATATGTAATGCTCAGAGACAAAGGAATTTATAAGCAAAATAACAAATGGCGCTAGAGTGATTAGTGCTATAATACAAATAAATCCATATGATATAATATCTAAAGCAGCACGATCTGCTGACTTTTTCAAGGTTAACCAACTCGCTTTCAAAAATATATTTTTAGAACAATGCATTCTCGTTATCAATTTTCTTTACTATTCCATTAACTATGAGGATAATGATAAAGCACAGTACTGATTGATAAAAGCCTGCTGCAGAAGCCATCCCAAAATCTTGTGTCCCCATTAAGGATCTAAACACCAGTGTGTCAACGATGTCAGTGGCATCCAATAACATTCCATTTTGTCCAATAACGTTGTAGAACATATCGAATTCTCCTCTGAGAATTCTTCCGACTCCCATCAAAATAAGTGTAATAATCGTTGGTTTTAACAAAGGTAATGTAATTTTTATTATCTTTTGGAACTCATTTGCACCATCTATAGTAGCTGCCTCATAACATTCCTGATCTATTCCCATTATGGCTGCTAAGTACAATACACTTCCGTAACCTACCCATTTCCATACATAGAGCAGAGGAAGCAAAAACCTCCAATAATTCGGATTTGCGTATATATCTATAGACTCTTTGCCAACGCTCTTAAGAACATTATTTACAAGACCGTAATCATAATTGAAGAAGTTATAAATAAAAGCTGCAACTACAACCCATGATATAAAATATGGTAGAAACAAGAATGTCTGTGTTATTTTTTTGAACCATTTTCTTGTTATTTCTGATATAAATATTGCCGTAATTATTGAGAAAACTGTGTATGATACTAAAAATAACAAATTATACGATATTGTATTCTTTGTTACTAGCCATGCCTTTCCTGATGAAAAGAAAAATTTAAAATTTTCTATTCCATTCCAAGGGCTAAACAATATACCATCCGAAATGTTATATTCCTTAAATGCTAGTACAATCCCACCCATAGGTACATAAGCAAATATTATGAAGTACAGTGCGACCGGTAAGAACATGAGGTATAAAACTTTGTTTTTCGAAAGTTCTTGAAGTACGCCTCTGCCTTTTCTTAAATCCATTATTTACCACTCCTTATCCTTGTGCAATTAATTAGTGCATTAACTATAGTAATGTATGTAAACAGAGTTCTTAGGTTCCGAGGGATCTTTTCCATCGAAATCTTAGAAATAGTAATCCCGGGTCGTAGCGACGCTTATTTCCACTTGAAGAGTGAGTATTAGCGGCAGTAGACATCGGATAAATCGTTACTGATTCTTTCTACAATCATATTTTATAATCATGGAGGTTTATTTTAAACGCCATAGAATTACTATTATCTTTGAAATATTATGATGTTTTTGATAAAACTACTGTCGATAGCATAAAAATATGAGCGACGCAAAACTACTAAAAAGTAGCGAGTGGCTCTCCTTTTTTCCTTGAATAAAAAATAGTCGATGAAATTTCGGTTGTCATTCCGATTTTTCATTGACTATCATTATTTGCATATATTTTATTAATCTATTTACTTTCCCTCAATTTTTTATACTCATTAGTCTGTTTTTCCATTTCCCTCAAAACCCGATCAAATCCTGCATCTGCAAGCTTTTTGTCAAAGGTATCAAATGCTAAATCTACATCTTTTACCATACCTAAATTTATGGGGTTAAAGTATTGAACTACAACTTGATTTAGGTTTGCTACCTCTGTTTTTACCATTGATATGTCCGGAATAAATGCTGCATACATATAGGGTGCTATCTGTTTTTTTGCATCCCCTCTTAACTTGATGTATTCTTCGCTCCATGCTTCAGGTACCTTTAATTGATTTTTATTTGTAAACCAAAACCCTGATAAATCTGGAGGATACGTATTTTTTTCAGGAGAAACGCCATAAGGAAGTGCTATCTTTCCATTTTTAACGACATAGTTTTTACCCTCGATTCCATAGTATACCAACTCATTGTATTCTGGGTCTTCTATAATTAAGTCCATCGCCATCATAGTTCTTTCAGGATTCTTCGATTTTGACGCTATGGCAAACCCATTATTTATATGTGAGTCTTGAGGGTATGTACCTTTTTTGCTTAATCCTGCTATAATCTTAACGTCCCAGCCTAAAGCCTGTGATTTTTCTATTACATTTTGCATATCAATAGTATTGCCAAAACCAACTGCCGACTTACCCTGTAAAAACAAACTCATACTGCGAGTTTTATTTGAAAATGCATTCTTATTTATATATCCTTTATCATACCATTGCTTTATAGTTCTTGCTGCTAGTTTATAGTCTTCAACTACACTTGGGTCGGTTATTTTTACTAATTTGCCATTGGGGTCATCCGTATCTGATACTATACCGCTACCTCCACTGGTTGCAAAAAATAAATCAAAATAGCTCTTTGAAGTTGCTGCTAATTGATAAAAAAATGGTCTTGTGATGTCTATAGCATTATCAACATTTATAGGAATCATTCCTGGTTCATTTCTCTTAATTGCAGCAAGATAGGACTCTATATCAAGCCAGTTATTTACCTCAGGTACTTTATACTTTTTTCTCAAATCCTCTCTGATTACCACTTCATTAACCTTAACGTCTGGTGATGCAGAAGGGACCATAAATAGTTTCCCTCCTATTAAGCCCTCGCTCCATGCAGATGAATCAGTTGCGGCATAGTGTTTCGGCATATACTGCTTTACCATTTCCTGTTTTATCTCAAGAAATGCACCCTTAGCTGCCTCCTGCCCATAATAGGCCCAATTGCCAGTAAATATCCAATCCAGATCTCCTCCGGATGCCAGTACTAAAGCATATTTTGACTGTAAATCACCCCATTGGATATAATTTATCTTCATTGTTGCATTAATATCTTTTTCAAGCTTTTCATTTAGCTTTTCTAATACCTCATCCATACCTTGTGGACGATCTCCAATCAAATAGCCAACAAGTTCAACTCTCTTTGTCATATCAGCATTGCTTGCTGTACTTTGTACTTGTACCGCAGCAGCAGAGTTAGATTCTTTATAAAAATTTTCAATATCGGTTGGTGAACTTTCTTCCTTACACCCTGATACTGTAAATAAAGATAAAATTAGAATACACGGGATTACATAAGTATAAATGTATTTTGAAATATTTTTCATATACATCCTCCCAATACACAAATATTACAACTTTATGTTAATTATAGCATTATTATAATAAATATACTTAGAAATTTATTTGTCCGATGTCCAGTGCTGCTAATACCCACTCGAAATTTAAAGCTACAACCTTGTTCATACATACGTAATTTTGTTCTGTTTACTTACATCTTCTTACATGATAATATTGTTAATAGAGTTTACTCTTATATTATTTTAAAGTTTTTGTAATTTCAAGGAGAGATGGCTAATGTTAAATCTTATTATTGTAGATGATGAGAAAACCACGAGAGATAGTCTCAAAGATTATATTCCTTGGAAAGAACTCGGAATTGATTTTGTTACCACTGCTAAAAATGGTGTTGTGGCACTTGAACTTGCAAAATGCACTCCTCCTGATATCATACTTTCAGACGTGCGAATGCCAAAGATGGATGGTATTCAGCTTGCAATCAATATAAGAGCTCTTTATCCTCAGTGCAAAATTATATTTCTAAGTGGTTATTCTGATAAGGAATATCTAAAGTCTGCCATTAACCTAAAAGCTGTCAGTTACATAGAAAAGCCCATACAACTTGAAGAAATTATAGCTGTTGTTAAGGAATCTGTTGCTTTGTGCATAGAAGAAGAACAGCAGAAGGCTCAGGCAGATAAATTAAACAATATGTTAAACGAGAATGAGCCACTGATTAGGCAGGAAGTTGTCTTAGAGCTTATTAAGGATAATCCTGATGTTACCTTGCTATCAGAGAAATATGACGATGTTTTTACTTCATTAAATGCATTTGAAAGCTTTAATGTTTTTTCTATATTTTTAAATTGGAATCAGGTTGTAGACATAGATACAAAAATTGATTGTAAAAGGCTACTATTAAAAGCATACTGTACAAAGAGTAATGACAAATTTTATACACTTGCCGGATTTACTGAAGACAATAGTATGATACTTATTGTCGCAAAAAGGAAAAATAATACCTTTACAAATTTACAAATAGCACGCCAGCTTTCCAATACCTTAGATGACACTTACAATGGTTTATTTACTTATTCTATTGGTATTGGTACGGATTCTTTCAACCTTTCAGCAATGCAAGAATCCTACTACTCTGCATGTGCAGCAGGACAAAATCAATTTTATTATGATTCAAGTAATATATTTGAATATTCAGAATGGTCTGGCTCATATTTTGAATTGGATAAAAGTGTATACACAAATTTTAGAAATTCATTAAAAAGAAAAGACCTTGAGTGTTCAACTAATATTATTAAAGAGGTTACTACAGAAGCAGCCTCTAAAATGGATAATGATATTAACGCTGTAAAGAATATATTTTTCAACTTATTGCTTATTATTTTTGAAGTGGCAAGAGAACAACATTTCATCAATAAGGCTCGTGAAAGTGATAAAAAATATATTTGGCAAGAGGTTGATGCAACAAAGACATTATCAGCATTATCAAAATATGTTGTCTCCCATATTGAAGCCATACTAGTACACACAAGTGATACGGATTCCATCAATCGTAAAATCCATGTAATTATGAAATATGTTTATGAGCATTATTCCGAAAATAATTTGACTATCCAAACTATCGCCAAAAATGTTTACTTAAGCCAAACTTACTTATGTGCTTTTTTCAAGAAGTCTACTGGGAAAACCTTAAATGAGTATATTACAGAAGTTCGTATAGAAAAAGCTAAAGAATTACTCCAAGACAGTAATGATAAACTATACGAGATTGCTACATATATTGGCTTTACAGATGCAAACTATTTTTCAACCCTCTTTAAAAAATACACTGGATGCACACCTTCAGAGTTTAGAGAAAGGGGTCCCTCATGATAAAAAAACTTATTAAATACTTTAATGACTTGAGTATTCGTGTCAAGCTATTTATTTGTTTATTTACATTAATATCTATACCTTTCTGCATATTTATAGGAATTAATACATATATCTCCTCAAAAGATAGTGCTGACCAGGCTTTGGCCTCATCACAAAAAATGCTTCTGCAAGCCAAGTCATCCCTAGAATACAAATCTTCCTTTATAAAAAATGCTCTAAATATGTTGGCTTTAAATGACACTATTCAAGAACTAGTATTTACAAATTCAAATATATATGTAGATGATATCGGAAGTTGGATGAGTGACCGAGATAAGTTTGCAAAGCTTAAATATAGCATCCAAAGCAATCCAGATATTGAACAGTTGCAGCTGTATATGAGTGATGGTCTAGCTACTATTTCGGAGACGGAGGAATTCCTTCGTATGGACAAAGCCATTAATTCAAAATGGTATAAAAAAATGAAATCTGCTGATGAAGTATTTAGGAGCTTTCCTTCTGAGTATTTTCCAAACACGGGAAATGTGAAATATATCTCATTTTTAAAGATAATACCACGCCCATTAGATGTTAATAATGTAGCCGGCATTATTAAAGCTGATGTACCAGAAAAAAATATTAAAGATGTTTTGAATCAAGCCCTTTTTACAAAGCATACTGGTGTCATACTTATTAATAGTAATAATGAAATAATAAGCTCTGCAGGGAGTAGCACTTCCTTTAATACGACTTTATATAAACAGGCACTCTCTTCACTTGATTATAACAGGTTGCATGATAAATTTTGGGGAACAGTAAGTTTAAAAAATGAAAAAATGCTACTAGGAGTGGAATCAATTGCTAAGACAGACTGGAAACTTGTATTAATGGTTCCTTATAAGGATATTTTAGAGCTGAACACAAAGTCCAGAAATCAGATGATATTAATCCTTGTTTTCGTTCTGCCTTTGACGCTTCCATTGTCTTTTTGGGTAGCGGCTTCCAGTACAAAACGTATTCGCGACCTAATCTTACATATGCGAATGGTTGTTAAAGGTAATTTCAATATAAGTATTCTTCCAAGTAATAATGATGAAATTGGCCAATTGACACATAACTTCAACTATATGCTGACAAAAATAGCCATACTTGTAGAAAATCAGTACCAACTCGGCCAGGAGGTTAAAAATTTAGAAATAAAAGCTTTGCAGGCTCAAATCAACCCTCACTTTTTGTACAATACCCTCGACCTAATCAACTGGATGTCTATGAAGTACAACGCTCCTAAGATTGGTGAAGTAATAACCTCATTATCAAAATTTTATCGATTAAGTTTGAGCAAAGGCGAAGATATTGTCTCAATAAAAAATGAGATTGACCAGGTAAACGCCTTTGTACAAATACAGAATATGAGATTTGATAATGAAATAAAATTTATAATAGACATTCCTGAAGAACTTAATAACTATAAAATTTTGAAGATAACCCTTCAGCCCCTCATTGAGAATTCAATATTACATGGAATCTTTGAGAAAGAGGATGAAACTGGTATTATCAGGATTAGCGGTGAATTAAAGAATGGTAAAATAACTCTATTTGTCGAGGACGATGGTGTTGGTATTCCAGAGGATAGACTTCAGTTCCTTTTAAAATATGTCAATACTAAAGACCAGCATGGATATGGTGTCCGGAATATAAATGATCGTCTCCAGCTGAAATATGGCAATGAGTATGGATTATTCTATAAGAGTACTGTCGGGGTTGGTACAGTGGTTGAAATCAGAATTCCTGCCGAGAAATAGTATCAGATAGGCTTACTAATTTCCTCAAGAGCAAGCTTTAACTGCTCTCTTTGCCATTTATCACAGTCTTCGCCCGGATATTGTCTGAAAGGACACTCGATTACCATTAAAAGAAACAAATATATTTTATAAAGAATGGTTCTTGTCTTCTCTTCTTTGTCAAGAGAGGCCTTTCCATAATAGTTTAGCATGAATTTCGGATTGTCCAGCAAAAAGCCACAAACTGGTTCAAGCAGTGAATCTCCGCAGATTGCACGTTCAAAGTCAATAAATCCAGTTATTTCAGCCGTTTTTTGATTAACAAATATATTACCTTCCCATAAATCCTTATGTAAAAGCGATGGTGTTTTAACCATATCAAGAACATCAATTTTAGAATTTACTATATCCAAAATGTATTGATAGCTGCAAGGAAGCTCTGCACCTATTTCACGAGCATCATCTATAAGTTCCTTTATCATGAAACTGAAGGCTTTACCCCATGTATCGAATCTCTTATCTGGCTGTGAAATATATCCAAAATAGCCAGTTTCCAGTTCTTTAATCTGATTGAAATAAGCACCAGCGTCAGTACTTATTTTGTCGTACTGCTCCTGAGTTATCTGGTCACGATGTTTATTCAGTGGTATCCCCTCAATAAACTCCATAAAATAGAACTCACTGTCAATTGCACTCAAGCTCCGGTCATAGTAAAGAATCTTTGGAACGGGTACAGTTTCTAAAGCTGCAATTTTATTCAAAACCTTAACCTCTGTCTCCATAATATTATGTTCATATCTCATAACCCTGATAGCTTTTTGCGGAGATACCTTAAGCACTGTTTTAAAACCATTTGAAAGCTTAAGTAAATATGCAGAATTAAAAAAGCCATCAGTCAGCTCTTTTATTTCTTCTATTAAAGCCGAGTTGCCAAAAGCCTGCTTCGTTATCTCTCTGAGTTTTATTTCAGATATCCTTGTTTTTGTTATACTGTTCATAATACACACTCCTCGTATAATAAGTTTGTTTATCTTTAATAATTGGAAATTAATCCAACTTGTTATATTTTGATATGTCATTTATAAAGGTTTTCAAAAGCTTTTTAAAATAAAAAACAATGACACCCTCTTTTCCTGTATAATTGAGATTCTCATACCATCAATACCAGGAAAGAAAGTGTCATTGTGACGATATTACAAGTCCTAAGTGCAATAAGTTTACTGTAGACAAGCTTCATATTATCAAAAATCTTGATAACATGACTTCAAACAAATTCTTAAGGAATATCAATTGCCAAGGGCAAAACTCTTAATCCAGTCAATACACGATGGAAAAATCCTGTACTACATTTCTGACGATGAAACCTATATCAAGATTATCCTAATAAACATAAACTACTTCACTTTTCTTAATCTTATTACATTCCAAGATAAGTTCTTAACAGTAGCCTTCACATTTCCATCTTCCATAGCAGCATTTCCATTGCTGTTTGGAACGACGTTATTTGGATTTTCCTTTGTATTGACAGCTTTGACATCATTGTTTTCCATTACAATATGCTCCACAACCTCAAACTTACCAAAACCATTTAGTTCTATGTCAAGAGTAATATTGTTCTCCATATCGCGGTTAACAGCAAAGACTGTTATTTCATTATTGTCATCACTTATAACAGCTGTCGCATCTATGCATGGAACATCAGTGAAATCCTTACTGTCATACTTAGGTGAGTTTATAATTGGGTTTAACACTGTTCCTCTACCATAAATAGATGCATGAAGATAAGGATAGTATATGGTCTGCTTCCAAGCACTACCCCCGTTTTCAGTCATAATTGGAGCAATTACATTTACTAACTGAGCAAGGCACGCCATCTTGACACGGTCTGCATTCTTTAGAAGAGTTATCAGCATAGTTCCGACTACTAGAGCGTCTTCGAAGTTATACAAGTCTTCAAGCTGATGAGGTGCTATTGACCATCTCTCTATTTTTTTATCTGCTTCATTAGAATGAAACCAAACATTCCATTCATCAAAGGAAAGATTTATTTTTTTCTTGCTATGCTTTTTTGCTTTTACATAATCGCAGGTTGCAACTACCGATTTGATAAATTCATTCATATCCATAGACCTTGCTAGGAAGTTCTTTGTGTCGTTATCATGGTTACCATAATAGGTATGTAGAGATATGTAATCTACATTATCATAGGTATGTTCGAGCACAGTTGCTTCCCATTGTCCAAAGGTAGCCATTCCACTTCCTGAGCTTCCACAAGCCACTAACTCAATATCTGGGTCCACCCATTTCATTACCTTTGCAGTCTCGCATGCCAATCTGCCATATTCTTCAGCTGTTTTAGCACATATTTGCCATGGTCCATCCATCTCGTTTCCAAGACACCAGGTTTTAATATTATGGGGTTTACTATATCCATGTGATTTTCTAAGGTCACTCCAGTAAGTACCTTCTGTGTGGTTGCAATATTCCACTAGATTTCTAGCAGCATCAGCTCCCCTAGTACCTAAGTTTACTGCCATCATGACATCGGTACCAACTTCTTTTGCCCAACTAAAAAACTCATTTGTTCCTACAACGTTGGTTTCAGTGGTCATCCAAGCAAGATCTGTCCTTCTAGGCCTCTTGTCAACAGGGCCTACTCCATCTTCCCAATTGTAGCCAGAAACAAAATTTCCTCCTGGATAACGAACTATTGGCACCTTTAATTCCTTAATCATGTCTGCAACATCTTGGCGAAATCCAAACTTATTAGCTGTAGGATGATCTGGCTCGTATATTCCGCCATAAACTGCTCTACCTAAATGTTCAATAAATGAGCCATATATTCTTTTGTCTACTTCACCTACAATATAGTCCTTGTTAAGTATCATCTTTGCGTTACTCATAATAAAAAAACTCCCCTCGTGCGAATTAATACATTTATTAATCAAGTAGTAAGTATGTTAATAACTATATAATAATCCCCTTTAAATGTGCTGTCAATAGCTTTTTTATCTATTTTTTTATTTACAAATATTAATTAGTAATTTATACTTGTATTAATCGTGTAAAGGAGGAGATGACAAAATGAAAACAGACATATCAGATAAATGGTTATTGGTATATGAAGCTTTGGCTAGTAGCGTACGTCTAAAAATAATTAATCTCCTTGCACAAAAACCGATGAATATAAAGCAGCTTGCTGAGCAATTAGGCCTTAGCAGTGCGATAGTTACCATGCATGTAAAAAAGCTTGAAGCTTCAAAAATTATACACTGCGAACGGAAAAGTATAGACGGGTCAGTTCAAAAGCTATGCTTTCTTGATATTGACTCATTGGAGGTTGAATTCCCCAACAAGGTTTCAATAACTAGAAATTATCATGAATTTTCAATGCCAATTGGTCATTACTCTGACTTTAGTGCCACACCTACCTGTGGCATAGCAACACCTGAGAAAATTATCGGGCAATATGATGACCCCAGATATTTTTTAGATCCTGAAAGAGTAAATGCCGGCATACTTTGGTTTACAGAAGGCTTTGTTGAATATAAGATTCCAAACTTTCTACTATCAATTCAACAGCCTGAGGAACTGGAAATATCTCTAGAACTGGGCTCTGAAGCCCCGGGTGTAAACAATAATTGGCCCTCAGATATAACTTTTTTCTTAAATGAACATAAAATAGGAGAATGGACTAGTCCTGGTGATTTTGGAATTAATCGCGGAAAGTATACACCTGAATGGTGGAGTCTTCATGTGGGCCAATATGGACTTTATAAAGCAATCAGAATAACCCAAGATGGCTCCTATATTGATGGTATAAAAGTTTCAGACACCACCCTATCTTCTCTAGATATCCGGCAAAAATACTGGTCTTTCCGGATTGCAGTTCTACCTGATGCTGTCAATGTAGGTGGTGTAACTCTGTTCGGAAAAGGCTTTGGAAACTATAGCCGTGATATTACATTCAAGCTTTATTTTAAGTAGTCTACAATATTATCTATACAGCAGTATTATCTATACAGCAGTTAATTTGGAAGATTAATACATATACTTTTATTGTATAAGATGCTTGCTTTTTTTCTTAATATGTATTAATATATTATTTGCATCGTAATTATACAGATGCGCAAATTTGCGCCCGTAGCTCAATTGGATAGAGCGTCTGGCTACGGACCAGAAGGCTAGGGATTCGAATTCCTTCGGGCGCACCAAAAAAACCTCTTAAGCGTATTAGTTTAAGAGGTTTTTTGTTGTTAATATATATTTCTATGCGATTTGTTTCTAACCAGAACTATAATTCTATATTTCTACTCATTTAGAAATTTGGCCAAGATCAATACTGTATGTAAAAGGCATCGCGGATGTTGATTGCCAAAAATTGTAATACCAGCCCCCTGGGTAATCATTCTTAAGAGCCTCATAATTATGATTAGTTTCTAGGTTTAAACCTACATAGGCTATTTCATTTGATACACTATCATTTCTCCATACAGACATAACTTCATAATCCATAGTATTTGTTGACAATATCGGTAGGGACTTAATTTCCCACCGAGGCGGAAAATGGGCTACTTTATACTCCATAGATTCCCATCCAGATGGGCTTTCACCATTGTAGGGACTATTCTGAAGATAAGTCCAACTATTTGCTTTATTTAACCTTATTTCCCAATCTGATATTTCTTTAGTAACTGATTCGGAAAGTGAGAATACTCCTGAAACTTTATCTATATTACTAAGCTTAATATCTCCTTCAGGTTTAGGCTCTGGAGTTTCATATTCATAACCAATCTCAAATTGAGTTGATGAAGTTACTTGAGCTTGCTTATTTACATTAGTTGGAGAACAATCATAATATTTAAAATCTCCATTTTGAATACCAGTTTGAATATTGAAGTATCCTAATGACCACCCTTTTTCGTCATAATTATTAAAATTCATAGTTCCTTCGTTAGATATATCCCATATTCCTTTACAGTTTACATAAATCCACTGGAATTGTCCATCAACCTCCTTATCTAGAAACCCCCAAATTGTATATGTCAATTCACCATAACTGCTTTGATATCTTGGAGTATATCCCTTCCATTTCTCCATTTCATAGCAACACCACAATAATGTCTGGGAATAAATCCATTTAACATTTACAAGCTCACTTGGTGGTGCCTCCGAAGAAACCTCAATATTATGTTTATACATTATATTTTCACAAAAATTTTCCCAACATTTTTGTTCTAAATCCACAGTTCTCTCAAAATTAGGGTTTATATTTTCTTCAATATTTTGAAATGTACTAGTATCGTGAGTACTGTCGTCTTCTTTGTAACCCGATTTTCTATTAATTTTTACAGATAAATTATCAATGGAACTAGTTTTAAAAAAATCTTGTATGTAGTAAATTTTTGATTTTCCTTTCACCTTAAGTGAAATAAAATATGCATCGCTTTCGATAGGTAAACTAATTCCTATATTTTTACGTATTACTTCTTTATGTTCTTTACTGACATTTAAAAGTAGTAGGGAGTTTTGTCCGATGATATCCATATTATTAGCATTATTAGTGTAGTATTCTGCATCCATAATAATAATAGACGACTGATTAATCTCCTCGATACCTCCTACTTGAAAAACTTTATGCTGCTTTGATATTGCTGCTATACATGGATGGCTCTCCTCTATATTACCTATTGTGTATATTGATATTTTTTCTCTATCCAATGCCTTATCCTCCTAATCAAATATATGTTATTTTTTACTTTTATAGTGTATGGTTTTGAATAGTTTAATATTACCAATTATTGCTTGCTGATATCACTAGTCTCAGTACGTAAATACCCTTAATAGCTCTAATACAATAATTTACAATAACTTAAATACCAATAATTATTGAATCATGTTCTATTTTGATGTATAATTCGACAAGATACTACTTTATTTTCTCTTTTTTGCAACAGAAAATTATACTAGTTTGTATTTAGACGGTTAGTAGCTGTTTAAATAGTCGCAGTATGCGGCGCAATATTGATAGATGTGCAAACGTTGTTCGATACTAAAAGCATGTGGCACTGCCACAACATCACGTCAGTGATGATTAAAACTAATGACATAATAATTTTAATGCAAATAAGTATTATTTCAGTTTGCTATTTTCTTAAGTAATAGAGCTGTCGCTAATATTTCATATCAGACTGGTTGTTTTTTGTGCTTTATATGTGCAAAATACCCTATATGATTTTGTACTTTATTTATTTATATATAAGTAATTATTTTAAAATCCGCATTAATAGGGTCGCGGATAGGAGGTTTTTATGGCAAAATACATTATAAAACGACTACTGGTTTCACTTTTAACATTATGGATAATGTTCACATTAACTTTTTTCCTAATGCATTTCGTACCTGGTAACCCATTTATTGGTGACAAAAAAATGACACCTGAAATACTTGCTAACCTAGAGGCTAAACATGGGTTGGATAAACCACTTATAGTTCAATATGGGTTGTATGCTAAAGGTATATTGCACGGAGATTTTGGTGAGTCTATTACACTAATGGGTCAAGAGGTTAAGGATATCATTATCCGCAAATTCCCATATTCCATGAGATTAGGACTTTTTGCAGCAGCACTAGCCATAGTAATTGGAACGTTTTTAGGTGTTACAAGTGCCCTAAAGAAAAACACAAGTGCTGACCGAGTAATAATGCTTATTGTGACTATTGGTATTGCAGTTCCTAGCTTCATTGTTGCCACGGTTAGCATGATAGTATTTGGTGTACAACTTAAATGGCTACCTACTATAAGCAATTTAGACACTTTATCTAGCTATATTCTGCCTGGCTTTGCTCTTTCTTTCTTCCCTCTGAGCTTCATAACAAGATTAATGCGTTCATCAATGCTAGATGTAATAAATCAAGATTATATTAGAACAGCTAGAGCAAAAGGCTTATCTGAAAGAGTTGTAATTTTTAAGCATGGACTTAGAAACGGAATTCTACCAGTAGTTACTTATGCAGGGCCAATGCTAGCTAGTATATTGACTGGTTCATTCATTATTGAATCTATTTTCTCAATTCCAGGCTTAGGAAGTTCCTTTGTTACCAGTATCACAGCAAGAGATTATCCAACAGTTATGGGTGTAACAATATTTTTTGGGGCATTTTTGATTTTTATGAACTTTTTAGTAGATATACTTTATAGATTTGTTGATCCACGAATCAACATAACACAATAGGGGTAGGTGATAACATATGATAGAGATGAATAATACAGAAGTATTAAATAAAGATTTGTTTATGCCTGCCACAGATGAGGATAAGGCAATAGTTGAAGTTAATCGTCCATCAATTAGTTATTGGAGAGATGCTTGGAATAGATTAAAGTCAAACAAAGTGGCTATTGGTGGACTTGTAGTTATTATATTAGTTTTTCTTGTAGCAATAATTGGTCCAATATTATCCCCTTACGCTTATTCTCAAATAAACGAAGGTAGTGAAAATCTGGCACCAAATGCACAACACATTTTTGGTACTGATAGCTTGGGAAGAGACTTGTTTACTAGAACGATGATTGGTACTAGAATTTCTCTTGCAGTTGGTCTTGTAGCCGCAATAATGATATCAATTATAGGAATTATTTATGGTGCAATATCTGGGTATTTAGGCGGTTGGGTTGACAATATTATGATGAGAATAGTTGACGTAATATACTCAGTACCTACAATTCTTATTGTTATACTTTTACAGGTTGTAATTAAAAAACCACTTGATAAATTAGTAGAACCAGGACACATACTCCATTTTATGAGTGGTCTTGGTGTAGGCTTAATAAGTATTTTCATTGTATTAGCTCTCTTATATTGGGTTGATATGGCTAGAATTGTACGTGGGCAGGTTTTATCTTTGAAGGAGCAGGAATATGTTCTTGCAGCAAAGGTATTAGGCGCAAGTGATAAGAAAATTATATTTAAGCATCTTATCCCTAACTGTATTGGGCAAATTATCGTAATTGCTACTTTAAAAATACCTGAGGCTATTTTCGCGGAATCATTCTTAAGCTTTATAGGTCTTGGTGTTTCATCACCAATGGCATCTCTTGGATCTCTTTCGCAGACTGCTTTAAAAGGAATTTATTCATATCCATATATGCTAATTTTCCCAGCGGCAGCAATAAGCTTAATTATTCTTTCCTTCAACCTTTTTGGTGATGGCCTTCGTGACGCTTTAGACCCAAGAATGAAGAAATAATACTAATTTGCATTAAAATTTAAAAAGGTCACAAACCGCTATATGCAAACTAGTATATAACATTGTGAAAGGAATGATTACATTTATGAAAAAAAAATTACTTGAAATAAATGATTTAAAAGTTTCATTTTTTACTCCAGCAGGAGAGGTTAAAGCCGTTAATGGCATTAGCTATTCACTTGAGCCAGGAAAGGTTCTGGGTATTGTTGGAGAATCTGGTTCTGGTAAAAGTGTTTCCTCTTACTCTGTTATTGGACTAATAGATAAGCCAGGAAAAATTGTAGGTGGGAGTATTATTTTTGATGGAAAAGACGTATCAACTATGACAAAGAAGGAAAAACTTCAATTCGCAGGTAATGAAGTTGCTATGATTTTTCAGGATCCTATGACATGCTTAAATCCAGTATTTACAATTGGAACTCAGATTGCCGAATCCTTGCGTCACAAGTACGGCAAGATATCAAAAGAGGAAATTAAAAAGCGTTCTGTAGAGTTATTGACGCTTGTTGGCATAAATGAACCGGAGAAACGATTAAAACAGTATCCACATGAGTTCTCAGGTGGAATGAGGCAAAGAGCAATGATAGCTATGTCACTTGCAGGCGCTCCAAAGCTATTAATTGCTGACGAACCTACAACTGCACTGGATGTTACAATTCAAGCGCAGATTCTTGAACTTTTAAAGGATATTCAGAAAAAGACTGGAATGGCCATTGTCTTAATAACTCATGACCTTGGAATTGTTGCAGATATGGCTGATGACATTATTGTAATGTATGGTGGAAAAATAGTAGAGCAAGGCTCTGTATATAGCATATTTAACAACCCTAGTCATCCATACACAAAGGGATTATTACGCTCTTTACCTGACCTTAATGCCAAGGGATCCAAGCTTATCCCAATACAGGGAAATACAATTGATCTTTTGCATTTACCTGCTGGATGTTCCTTTGCTCCTAGATGTGAGCAGTGTTTGAAGGTTTGTATAAACCATATGCCAGCTGTATACAGTGAAGCTGATGGCCATGAAACATCGTGCTGGTTATTAGATAAAAAGGCAAAACCCAGTGTGGAGGTGCAAAATAAATGATTAAAAAAGATAAAAA
Source organism: Bacillota bacterium (assembly GCA_023391425.1). Classification (GTDB taxonomy): domain Bacteria; phylum Bacillota; class Clostridia; order Acetivibrionales; family DSM-1351; genus Ruminiclostridium. The sequence goes on from JAEWAX010000041.1 coordinate 168,156, forward strand.
CACTACTTTAGTTGAAGTTAAGAATTTGAAACAATATTTCCACATACGTAATCATCTTGGTGAAAAGGCCTATGTCAAAGCCGTTGATGATGTGTCTTTTGATATATTTAAAGGTGAAACCCTGGGTCTTGTTGGAGAATCGGGTTCTGGTAAAACAACACTTGGGCGTTCAATGCTTAGAATCTATGAACCTACCAGTGGAACGGTAAAAATTGATGACGTAGATATTACAAAATTTAAAGGCTCACAGCTTTTGCCTTATAGAAAGAAAATGCAATATATCTTTCAAGACCCTTATGCTTCTCTAGATCCTAGAATGACAGTTTCGGATATTGTCGGTGAAGCTTTAGATATTCACAAGCTAGCGACATCAAAGAAAGATAGGGCTGATAAAATAAAGGAGTTGCTAAGTCTTGTTGGCTTAAATACAGAGCATGCCTCTCGTTATCCCCACGAGTTTTCGGGTGGACAGCGCCAAAGAATTGGTATCGCACGTGCTATTGCAGTAGAACCTGAGTTCATTGTTTGTGATGAGCCTGTTTCTGCTTTGGACGTATCTATTAGAGCTCAGATAATTAATACCCTTGAGGAAATGCAGGACAGATTGCATCTCACATATTTGTTTATTTCACATGACCTTGGTGTAGTAAGACACACTTGTGATAGAGTTGGTGTTATGTATTTAGGCCGTATAGTTGAGTTAGTGGAATCAGAAGAATTATACAAAAATCCTTTACATCCATACACCCAAGCATTACTTACAGCTATACCTCAACCTAATCCTGAAGTAGCAAAAAACCGTAATAGAATCATTTTGAAGGGTGAAATTCCTTCTCCAGTTAATCCTCCTTCAGGATGTAAATTTAGGACAAGATGCCCATATGCAAAGGATATTTGTGCGAAGAAGGCACCAGAACTTACAGATTTTGGAGACGGTCATTATGTGGCCTGCCATTTTGCAGGAAAGCTATAGTGAAGAAGACTAGGGTTCAGATGCGGTTTAAATCCATCCGAGCCCTAATTGTACATAGCATTATAGAATTGAGCAACCTCATTTACGTCAGATTTCCTTATTGCAAAACATGTAGTTTTGTTGTCTAAGTCAGGTGGGGTCGACATCAGATTTAGTAAAATTATCAAGGTATGAAAGCCTTAATACATGAAAAACTATTAATAATTGTAATACTGGATTAAATTTAATAAAAAGTCTAAAAAATAATAGGGGGTATAAAAACAATGAAAAAAATATTAGCATTAATGCTTTCACTTGCAATGGCAGTGACAATGTTTACAGGCTGTGCAGGTACAGCAACCACTACTGCCAAAGCCATTTCTGCAACTATCGGCTCAGAGCCAAAGACATTAGATCCTTCTCTAAATAACGCTCTTGATGGCGGCACATATATTAACTGTGCTTTTGAGGGATTAACAACATATGACAAGAATTCTAAAATTGTTGCCGGTACTGCTGAAAAATGGGAAGTTAGCGCAGATGGTACAGTTTACACCTTCCACATTCGTAAGGATGCAAAATGGTCAGATGGTAAAGATGTAACTGCAAAGGATTTTGTATATTCCTGGAGAAGAGCTGTTGATCCAAAAACAGCTGCTGACTATGCTTATTATCTATACTTCGTTAAAAATGGAGAAGCTATTAATGGTGGCAAGGCTGCTGTTGATACATTAGGAGTAAAAGCTATTGACGATAAGACACTGGAGGTAACTCTTGAGTCTGCAATTCCATTCTTTACTGAAATAGTGGCCTTCCCTACTCTTGTTCCTTTAAGAGAAGATATTGTATCAGCTGATTCACAAAAATGGTCTCTCGATGCAAAGACTTATATCGGAAATGGACCATATGTTCTTACTAGCTGGGAACATGACTCAAAGCTTACGTTTGAGAAAAATACTAATTATTGGGGAAAAGATACTATAAAAGCACCAAAGCTTGAGTGGCTCTTAATGTCAGATGAGAATGCTATTCTCGGAGCATTTAAGAACGGCCAGGTTTCACTTGCACGTATGATTCCTACTGAAGAGTATGCTGCTGAAAAAGCTGCAGGAACATTACAGATCCTTCCTCAGTTGGGAACATATTATTTAGATTTATTAAATACTAAGGCTCCTTTTGATAATGCAAAAGTAAGACGAGCAGTATCTCTTGCTATTGATAGAAACTATATCGTAGAAAAGGTTACAAAAGGTGGGCAGATTCCTGCTTCAGGTTATGTTCCTTATGGTATAGCAGATGTTAGTGTATCACCTGACTTCCGTACAACTGGTGGCGAGTTCTACTCCGTTAAACCAGAAGACCTTGAGAAGAATATAGCTGAGGCAAAGAAACTTTTAGCTGAAGCAGGTTATCCTGATGGAAAAGGTTTCCCTAAAGTTACTTTCGGAATAAATACAGGTGGTAACCATCAACCAATAGCTGAGGCAATTCAACAAATGCTTAAGAAAAACCTTGGTATAAACTGTGAAATCCAAGCACAAGAATGGAACGTATTCCAGCAGTCAAGAAAAGATGGCGTATTCAACATAAACCGTAATGGTTGGATAGGTGACTATATGGATGCTTCAACTTTCTTGGATATGTTTACTTCAAATAACGGTCAGAACAACTCAAAATACAGCAATCCAAAATACGATGCAGCTATAAAAGCAGCTAGAACTGAGACTGATGCAACTAAACGTATAAAGCTATTCCATGATGCAGAAAAAATACTCATGGATGATATGGGTATAGTTCCTATATACTTCTATACTGACCCAATGGAAATCTCTAAGAATTTGCAGGATTATGTTGTAACACCACTTGGATTTATATACCTACAGTGGTCTTCATTGAAATAATGTAAACAGTATTAATAATAGTAATTAATTTAAATAACACATTAATGTGTTAAGTTGAATACGATGATTTAAATCATAAAAACAAGCGACCTTTGAGTTGGAAATCAAAGGTCGCTTGTTTTTAATTGGAAATTACGGTTTCTCTACAAATTCAAAAGCATTTAATCACCATGCTTTAAGTTATAATACTAAATTTATTTTTTAAATAGTGCCTGGTGCTGGTGGTGTATATACTCTTTGAGCTAACTCTGCATCAAGCATAAACATACCATTTGAGTCATCTTTTATAAGTTTGAGCTTACGTAGAATCTTGTCAGCTGTTGCCTCTTCCTCAACCTGCTCTGTTACGAACCACTGAAGAAATTGATTTGTACCATGATCTTTTTCTTCTAATGCATTATCAACTAAATTGTAGATAGATGCTGTTACAAACTGCTCATGCTTAAGTGATAAATCAAAAACCTCTTCTGCTGACTTGAAATTTATTTCAGGTGCATCAATTTTCAACAGCTCAACTTTTCCACCCTTCTGATTAATATAATTAAAAAACTTCATTGCGTGGTCACGTTCTTCTTGAACCTGAACATGAAAGTGGTTAGCAAAGCCATCTAAGTTTTGGTTTGCAAAGTATGCCTCCATACCTAAATATAAATATGCCGAGTAAAATTCTTTCTGTACTTGCTCATTTAATAATTTGTTTAGTTTCTCGCTAATCATTTTTACCTCCTAGTTAATATTTTTCGTATGTTAATAATCAGTATACCCTTGCTTTTTAATATTAAAACAACCTAATTGATTTTCTATCTTATTTTGTAATTTAATAGTATTGTTCCACATTTTGCTGTACCTCTAATTTAATATTAATATAATTTATTTTACTATTCTTATGTTATAATTATATTGTTGAATTTATTTTAATAATGAATAACATGATTTATCACCATAGAGAAATATTATTAGGGAGTCAATAATGTATTTTGAGGATTTTAAGCCACTACTATACTCTGACACTTTAGTGTCAGATATTTTTATCAGCCAATATATGCCTTCCATGGACAGTAAGTGTGTGAAGGTCTACGTTTATATGCTTTTTCTGTGTAAGCACAACAAAAAAGCCACTACAGACGAACTAGCAAAAACGCTTAATCTAACACTTGATGAAGTAAAAGAAGCTTTGACGAGTTTGGATAATCTCGAAATAATTACTTGGGTTGAAGACAAGATTCAATTTGTTGACTTAAAGGACGCTGAGATAAAGCGCATATATAAACTCAAGTCTATCTCTTCTCCTGAGCAGGCAAATGAGAACTTCGAGAAGAACAAAAGCCGAAATAGCACTCTTGCAGCTATTAATTCTAAGTTTTTTCAAGGCCTTATGCCACCAAACTGGTACTTGACAATAGATAACTGGTTTTCTGTTTATAAATTTGATGAGGATGTAATGTACACACTCTTTAAATATTGTCACGACAACAATACGTTTCACAAGAGCTATATTGAGGCTGTTGCTACAAACTGGCACCGCCGTGGGATACTGAATTTCTTTGATTTAGAGAAGTACTTTGAAGAAATGTCACAGGTTCGCGGTATTAAGGGCACAATTATCAAAAAGCTGCGCCTTCGAAGAGCTCTAACTGAGTATGAGCACGAGTATGTCGAGAAATGGGTTATTGATTACAAGTATGGCTTTGATGTTATTGAGATTGCTCTAAAAAAGACAGTTGGCAAAACCAATCCAGACTTTAAGTTTTTGAATAATGTTTTGACCAAGTGGCATGATCTTGGCCTAGTTTCTGCTGAAGAAATTATGGGATATGAAAATAGTCTTAAGTCACAGAGTCAAAATAGCCAAACTACCCAAAAGTCAAAGCCAAAGGATTCACAAAGAAATAATTTTGATCAACGTGAATATGATGATGAGTATTTTGATAACTTTTTTACAAATACGACTAAGTCATCTTAATTGGAGTTATTATGAACAGAGATATCCATAATATTATTGCAAGAGAATATGAGAAAAGACAGAAGCTAGCAGCAGATATCGCTGAGCAGAATAAGGCAGAACTGTATTCCAAAATACCACGACTGTCTGAAATTGATGATCAAATTAATCAGTTGGGAATTAAATACAATAGATTAATTCTATTTTCAAAAGGCGGTACAGCTGAGCTTTTATCTGAACTTAATCAAAGTATAAATGCACTTTCTAATGAGAAAATTGAGCTTCTTAAAAGTAATGACATTGATATCAATTTATTTAAGCCACAATACCAATGTGAGAAGTGCTGCGACACCGGCTATATAGGAGATTCCACCGGTTTTCAGCGATGTTCCTGCTATAAGCAGCAAATAATTAGCCATCTTTTTAAAATCTCAAATGTCAGTCTTACAGGAAATGAATGCTTCGAGAATTTTAATGAGATGCTTTACCCAGATGAGGTTAATCAAGCTAAATATGGAATAACTATTTCTCCACGTGAAAATATTATGGGCATAAAAGGAGCCTGCATTGAATTCACTAAAAGCATTGACGACCCAAATCAAAAAAATCTATTCTTTAGTGGTCGCACAGGCGTTGGAAAAACATTCTTATCCTTCTGCATTGCTAGAGAGTTGATTAACCAAGGACGAACTGTGCTATATTTAACTGCACCGATGCTGTTTGATATTATTACTGAGTATAAAATGAAAGCTTTTAAAGAAGACAATTTTGACGATGATAGATATCAGAGTATTTTTTCTGTGGAACTGCTTATTATTGATGATCTAGGCACTGAGCCCTTGAGCGATGCAAGGTATGCAGAGCTTTTGAATATATTGAATACTCGACAAGCTCGTAATGCCATATCGGCTTGCAAGACTATTATTTCTACAAATATAAGCCCCAAAAAACTATTTGAGCTCTACTCAGAGCGTGTAGCTTCCAGAATTAATGGACTTTTTGACAGACTTCTACTAGCAGGTAAGGATATACGCAGCGGAAATTCTCGGATATAACAGTGTTTTAATAGTTTTATACTTATATTAAATTAATATGTAAACCAATCAAAGACATAAATGAAAAAGGGGTACAAGCAGCTGTTATTTAACTGCGCGTACCCCTTTAAATAGATATTTAAATATCTAAAAATGAAATAAAATCACAGTATGCGGTTGCTGTCCTAGCTATTTATTCCTGTATTCCATATATTTTATAGATGACACTAAAAATTGATACAATAACTTTTTGACACCCTTCAATATCTCTAGTTAATTATACCAACCATAGAAATTTTAATAAATTATATATTATTCCACTGTTCACATTCATCAACTCCAGTACTTGACCTACAAAAGTTAGGAATATCAAAATTAATCCAGGTAGCACTCCAAAAAGTCCTGCTATACTAAATCCACTCTTTCTATTCTTCTCATTAAGTAGTACAAACTGAGTTTGAACTATATCATCAGAAGAAAGCTGAGTAGGTATAGCTTCAACAGCCTCAGTTTCTTGCTGTAAAAGTTTATCTTTATCTATCTCAGTATCTAGCTGCAAAAGGTTACCTTTATCATTTTCTAGCTGTACATTTGCAGACTCAAGCCTCATATCTTTTTCGGTACTTCTGCAGAAGGCGTATAACAATGCTATAAATGCAGCAGCAAACCCTAAAAAGATTATCGCGTAAAATACTATTACGATTACCAAAGAGGCTGTCGGAATATTTGAAAAATCTAATGTTTGAGCCTGCTTAATACCCATTTTTGAAAGGTTTTCTGTCATTTTTGTTGTTCCATAGGTCAGAAAAACTACTACTGTATTGTTTGTAAAATGAGCAACCATTCCACAGTATATGCTTTTCGTCCTAAGTACAATAAAACCTATTAACACACCTAAAAGTATAGTGCTTATACCTTTTTGAATATCTCTATGCAGAATTCCAAATAGAATTGAAGTAGTTAATAATGAAGCAACCACACCAAGCCTCTCGTATCCTTTGCTTATTAGTCCTCTAAATAAGGTTTCCTCACAAACAGCAGCTGATACACCTATTACTAATATTGCAATAAAAAGTGTTGGTACATCTGCTATTTTAATTTGCTCTATCGGAAGATTTTTCCCGAATATTAGCCTTATTACGCCTAATCCCAAAGCATTCAATACTCCAACAACAGGCATTGCGAACATCATTAAAAAAACGATTATCAGATAGTTCATAGGCCTTGCTTTTGTCAGCTTTAATGTATCTTTTATGTTGTATTTACCTACAACTAAAAATATTAATACAGGTAAGAGTATAAACAATACTTCACCAAGCCCACTTCTGAGAAAATTGTTTTTAAAGGGCAAAAGTACACCGCCATAGGTTAAAAATATCGACGTTATTGAAAAAAGTATACCCGCTGCTAAAGGGCCCGGATATTTTTTATTTTTCCTCCCTATTTGGATTGATGAATCCGGACCGAGCATGTTATTCTCCACAAAATATCCTCCTGAAATAATTTTAACATACTAAAAACCGTCATTTGCTACCTTTAATATTACTATTCAATACTGATCAATACAAACTATTTTTTACGTTTTAACAAACAACATTTACATTATATAGTATTTATTCCACAAAAAATAGCCTGAGAATGCACAGGTAACCTAATACCCTACACTCTCAAGCCATCATTTGAGTTAACTTATTTTAGCTTTAATTCATATCCATCACCCTTGATACTGAAAGAATCTGAACTACCAATTAAATATGCTTTTAAATAAGCGATTTTGTCTTTATTAGCCTTATATTGGTCACCGTCCAGGCTTCCTGTATATTCAATTGATTTTCCAGCTTCTATTTTTGAACTTGTCATCATCATTGTAAATGCCTTACCATCAGACCATCTATACAGTTCGCTTTTATCTGCTCCTAAAAGAACAAAATCAAATTTCTGTCCTGAGGAATGGTTGAAGGTTACTGAGTTTTTTGAATTATTGACTATTGACAACTTCATTTCTATTGAAGTATCTTTGACTGATATACTAGGCTTAATTTCAACTCCTGTGTTTTGATTTTCAACAAGCTTCACTAACTTTGAAATTACAACCGCAGCTTCTGCACGTGTTGAATTACTCTTAGGTTGGAATAGATTTTTACCAGCACCAACGATCAACTTATAATGTGCTGCCCTGCCAACTTCACCACTGTAGATGGCTGTTACAGCACTATCATCATTAAAGAATGGTGGCTTAATGTTGATAAGTGCATATCTATCACCCATTTTATATTTATAGGCATTCATAATATAGTGCACCATCTCTTCTCTGGTGAGTGTACTCTCAGGCTTAAAGCTTCCCTTGCCTTCAATAATATTTGCTGTCACAAGATCAATCAACGCTGTTGTGTAGGTTGCATCTTGCTTAACATCATCAAAGTAGTCTTTGATATCAGGTGCTTTAAAGTAAGCAATCTGAATATCTAATGCATTATGAAGCATAACTGCAAACTCACTTCTGGTAATAGCTTTACCAGGGGTAAATTTGTTTTGGCTAAAAGGAATTGCACCTTTTTTTGTGAGCATGTCAATGGAAGTCTCCGCCCAATGTCCTGAAACATCTGTAAAACTAACTGTTGCAGTTGCTTCAACTTGAGTTGCTACCTGCGCAAATGAAACAGTACTTGATAACAAAATGGTACCTGCTAGAATAACTGCTGAAACTATTTTCTTCATATATAATCCTCCAATATTTATTTAATAATACTAGTATGCATATAAACAGCTATATGGTCACAGTATGTGACTCAACATAGTAGTATTATATTTTATTAGACTACAAGTGAAGAAATATGTTCCAAATAATTTTTATAATTTAGGAGTTTAATCCTTAAGTATCCTTGAAATACTAAATAATGAATGTTTATAATTGCTCAAAAATTTAAATTACTTATTACTTTTAAGTAGTTGTGTATTAGCCACATCAATTAATTTTTTATAAAAAGCATAGAAAGAGGTATTTTTATGAACAGTGAAAAAATTATTAAGGTTAAAAAAAATGAAGAAGGCGTTGTTACTGAGGTAATGTTTGAAAGTGGTGAGGTATGCCCTTTGAATCATGCTATATTAATGGCAAAGCAAGGTGCTATAGAAGGCTTTAATGTAGTAAGAGGCAAAAACGGAGGAGAATATCTAAGCGCAGACCCAAATAGTTCAGATGCTGCTGATGATTTAGATGACATGCCAAGGTTTAAATGAATAATATTTAGTGTAACAATTTACAAATTAACAAGGAGCAATTGGCAACCTGAGCCATTTGCTCCTTGTTAATTTTCTTTCAAAAACCTAAAGTATCTTAGATCTATTAGTATTAGAAATCCCAGTAAAATTTGTTGGGTTCTCAATCTTGTAATATTAATTTATATGCTTCTTCCTCCTTTTTTGCGACACAGTAAACTTTATCTTTCGTAGCATTTGTTATGTCTGCTCTGCCTAATAGAAATGCAGTTACATCTTCAGTTATTTTTTTAATTATTTCACCTGACTCATAAAATAACTCTGCGCTTTGTTTCCAATATGGCTTATCGTATTTCTGACTCACATAAATTAATACCTTTGAGATAACATCTCTTGCACCCATGTGTACAGAATCGTTTACGGGTTCATATGGCAAAAGCTCTTTAGGTAACAAAGGTGGGAATCCAGTATATTCAGCAAAGTGAAGCAAGCGTCTTCTATATTCCTCTTTATCCAATTGCTCCTTCCATAAAAGCAGATTATTGCCAAATTCTTTTATGGAATTTGCCCCAATATTATTATTTGAAATTGAATTAAATATCAACTCTGCTTTTTTACTAAACCCTGCATTTGCAATCTCTTTTAAGCTTCTTGGGTTATTAAATTCGGCAGTAAAAAGTGTGAATGGTACATTCATATTCCAGCTATCTTCAAGGTCCTGATATGGAACTTCTTGAGGTTCATTTCTATCATTGTCGTAAATAACTATTACCCTTTTTTCATCATCATACCCTACAGCCATTATATAATGGATTGGTATATGAATTTTGTGATAAGCCCATTGAAAATATGGCATATTAAACATATCTAAAGCACCCAGTATTACTGGTATATCATTGTTAACATATTTTTTTATTGTATTTAGCGAAGCTGCAAAGGATACTTCTTCACTTAATTTAATTCGATAACCAATTATGTCTTGCATAAATTCATACATACTTTTAGTAAATTCATTATTCCAGTATGAGATGTGCATATCTTTGTTTTCTGAATATAGGGAGTAATCCATTATTCCGCTTAAACAGAAAAATAAATATTCTGGTGGCCTTTCTCCAGTAAGCCATTCATATTGGTCTTCCATACCATTCCAAGCACAGTTAATGGCACAGGCCTTATGTGGTATTTTTATAATTTTCATTTTAATCCACCCTTCACGTTTTATACTTATTTGCATTGAATATGGTTTTTCTATATTTCAAATGCGAAATAGTATTATATTTTCTTTACAACTGGAAAAAATATCTCTGTTATATATTCGTTAATACTACATCCTGACTCATAGCCTTTAATGTATTTCTCAAAAGGTGCACCTGTAGCTTCATACCCTTCTCTGTCCATCCAGTCGCATAATGCAATATAACCTTCAGCTAGGTTACTATATGGGCCTTTATATACAGTATGTACATGTAGTCCACCACCAAAGTCTCTTGTACATATATCCTTTGTCTTAAGTTCTCTATCTACTGGAATACACACCTCAACATCAGCATAAAATGGGTCAAAGTCTTCGTCATAGCAAATTGTTGTAACACAGCCGGTTGGCTTAAGCCCGTGTTGACTAATGTTTTCATTTACTTTATCCATAAGGTCTTTAATATTTTCCATAGAAATTTTAGCTCTTAATCCTAATACTGTAATCATCGGTTGCTCATCTACAACGATGTTAAAGTTTATATTTCTGTTGAAGATATTTGTCCCCGTTAATAGCTTTTGGTAGTCTCCCCTTAGTTCATCTAGTATTTGAAGCTTATAAAGGGTCTCTGTTTCCAGAGCATTCATTCTTGCTTTTATAAGTCCCTCTAAATGACTATTATCAGTTGCTAATAGTATCTTTTTAATCTCATCAAGAGAAAAACCATAAGTTTTCATTTTGTTTATGACAAAAATATCTTTTATTTGGTTGGAATGATAGTAGCGATAGCTATTATTAGCGTCAATTAAGCATGGCTTAAGCAAACCTATTTTATCATAATGCCTTAACATTTTTGTAGTTAACCTCGATATTTTCGAAAACTGGCTAATTGTATACATGGTTATCACCTTAATTTTATTTTTCAATACTTTTGGAATGACGTCTATCCTTCAGCATATTCATAGTATAAACTTTACCATAATGGTAAAGTCAACAATTTATTTTTACTGGGTATTAAATTATATTTAATATGCATTTATGTATATAAAAGTGCACCTCTAAGAGTCAGTGAACCGTTCTCCTCTACTTGACAGGGAGGCAGTTCAGGCTAACAATTGGGTGCACTTAGAAAATCAATTATTCAGATTCATTTTAAAAGCAAGGTACCACAATTTTTCGTGTATCCAAATAATTCGCTAAACAAATAATGTCATTTAATTATTTGAGGTAATCCTTTACCTTAATTCAGTATATATCATGTCAATAAGTTGTCCATTAGCTCTATATATCTATTTGTAGCTAGAGTATTTGGTTTATTAATTTCGCAAAAGGAATACGCTTTTAATTTTGGATTTGCACGCTCAACAATAATTTCGTCATTTATTAGTTTAGATTGCAAAAAATTTAAGGCTGATAAAAATCTAGGATCCTTTTTCGCTTTATTGTAGAAAGAGAGAACATATAGATAGTAAAAAATATTGTATTGTAAAAAAGGAAACTCAATTTTCTTGAATAAGGAACCAATTCCATAATGGCAAGGACCAATTGGTTTTCGAATTTCCCAATGTCTAAGTAAAAACTCAACTGCATTGTCAAGACGTACATCTGAATTGAGATACTGCGTATATCTGAATGCATCTAGTGCTTGAAGAGTTGGACCAGGGTTGGAATACTCTGTCTCAGGGCCTCTTCCAAAAGGAAACTTATTACAGCGCCATCCCCCATCACCGTATTGATTCTCCAATAAATATTCAAATGTTTTGGTCAGTCTCGTATCACCAACATATCCTAGCCTGCACAACAGACGTGCCGGCGTTACCGTATAGCAGGGATAAAGTGAACCATTTGGTCCAAGTTTAAATCTACCGTCTTTTCTGCATGCTCCTATAACTAAGTTTGCAGCACCTTCTAAAACTGGGTTTGACATGTCAACCCCAAGTTCATATAAGATCAAGGAACAGGTTATAGTACTAAAAGGGTTTCCCACATTCAAACGACCATCTTCGCTAGCCCAGTAATCTCCACCGTTAACATGCCTCTTTTTAATTAGGTTTTCAATATCATTTTGATAATTTTCTACATTCGTCATTTTTGTATCACTTACCTCTCCAACTCCTTAAAGCATCTTGGAAATTATCTGTATATCCATAATGTGCTGTAAAAATATCCTTGATACCAGATAGATTTGCAAGCTTTGAAATTGATTTTCCTTCAGTATCAGAATCCATATTGAACCACCTGTTAAATAATTCTGCTTTACCATCCTTCAGACTCAAAGTGTCTCCAGTAAATAAGTATTCATCATTAATTATGTAGGACATTGAGCCTGGAGTATGCCCTGGGGTCAGAATGCCTTTAACCTTAAGACCGGAAATATCTATTGTTTGGTTATCTTCAATCATTTCATATGCAATATCTAGCTTGTTCTTCATAAAAATTGCTGCTCTGGCAGTTTTCCCATTAATCATCTGCTCCTCGGCTTTTGAGATATATGCTTTAGCGTTTTTGAATAACTTTAGGGCCCCAACATGGTCTGAATCTGTATGCGTAAATAAAATAGCTGTGACCTTTTCCGGTGTTATATTTAGTTTGTCCATTCCATTCGTTACATTTTGGAGGTTATTTGCAGCATCAATAGCAACATAATTATTCCCACTCTTGACCAAATACATATTATCAAAAGTATCATCTTTTATTGCATATATTCCTGCTACTATTTCTTTTGTTTCATTAGGACTCATTTTACCCATTTCAGACTTATTTTTATAGACGATTAGTCCTCCTAATATAACGATTACACCAATAAGTATAACTACTACAACAAATACTTTTTTAATTATTTTCATAATGATTTATCCTCCTACATTTAATTAGTTAACTAAGCTTATATTGTTCAACAGTTTGAATTTCAACATATACCATTTTGGGGTATTTACCTACTAATACTTATATTCGCCTTTCTAGCTTGAGCACATAAATATTGTCTCTGTACTTTATATGTAACCCCATCTTTAATAAATATAGACCCAACCTGCCTGAATTCAAAATTGACATTATTTTTTATACACTGCTCCCTTATATCTAACACCCATTCGTAGTTTAACGGTCTAACATCACTTCCGGATTCTCCTCCTACAATTACACCTTCAATTGTACTATCCAAATAATCTGATATATCTATTTTTTCTAGCATAGGCTGAATTGTAATTAATTTGTGTTTAATAGGTAGTTCTTTAAATATAGGAATTCTTTCATTGGCTCTAAGCTGATTTTCAATGGTTGAACAAACTGTTACATTATCATATCCATCTGCATAATCATCTGGTAGTACTATCATAAAGCGTTCAATTCTCTTTGTTAGAAATAAGAAGTGTAAATCATTTCGTGCTCTTATCATTTCCCATACTTCTTTTCGCCACTCATCTGCTTCTTCAATCAAAAAATCACTATTAAAGCATACAAACACTGTTTGACCACTTTTTATTTTATAGTTTCCCTTATTATCTTTTTGGATAGGTTTATAAAATTCTTCAGTTTTATAAATTATATCCGTATTAATACCTTTTCGCTTATTGGCCCTATGAATATAACAGTTGTCACAACCTTCGCTCTTTTTATGGCATCCTCTCCATGGATTCCACATAGCCATAATGCCGCCCCCTATATCTAATTTAAATAATTTACACCATAAAAGTTAAAAAAACTGTTACCTACAGGCAGTGAACCCCATTATAGTCCTGATATAATTCGCTTGCTCTTTTGAGGTTAATAGCTCTAATAATTTAAATGCAACGTCCATCCCTGTTGACGGATTCCATGATGTGATTATATTTCCATCAATCACTATTGGTTCATTTATAACATTTGCACCGTACCCTCTTAGTGTGTCTTGCCTTATTCCATTCTTTAAGTTATATGTGGTCGCTCTTTTCCCTTTTAGAATGCCACTTCTTCCAAGCGGCAGTGCTCCTACACAAATAGATGCTATAATTTTATTTTTTTCATAAAATTCTCTGATGATTTGTAAAAATGCCTCCTGATACGAGCTCTCATAAAATCCATATTCTTCAAAACCGCCAGGAATAGCTAAAGCATCAAAATCATTTACCTTCACCTGAGAAATTGTCAAATCAGTAATAATATTTACATTAAATGAACTTGTTACTTGATTATTAATTCCGCATGTAATAAGCTCTGTTGTCCTATCTCCATCAACTAGATTCCATCCAATAACATCAGTAAAAACTGATGCTTCATACATTTCAAACCCATTCGCTAATAAAAGTAATACCTTTTTCATTATTACCCCCATGAAACCCCATATTTATATAATCTTCTTTATTACGCTGACCGTGCTTTTATAAGCACTTCCTCATCTTTTAGGTATCCCCATCTTCTCAATTGTTTGCCATGTTAAGCTGAGTTTCCGCTTCATTATATACTACAATTGTAAATTTTGGAACCGTACTTATCATCTATGCCTTAGTACCAATACCATGATGTAATAAATCTAAAACCGCATTTTCACTCTCTAAGTTGTCATAGTCCTTATTCCATCCATAGAGAATACCATTAAGTTGATTTACTAATACATATTGTGCAAGTTGCTGTAACCCTTCTTCTTTAGCACATTTTACAAAAGTTCTATTTCTGATGTCATGATGCTCACTAAACATATCTTTGTCACAAGGAGCGATTTCGCACTCCCAACAACCCTTAATCCCTTTCTCCGTGCAACAGTTATATTGGTAACACCCACTTTCACTTATGTATCTGCCACAACAATTTGTTTTTGATTTGCACCCTCCGCAGTGGTCGGCCTCGTGACAAAAAGTACATATTAATCCACAATACCCTACACTTTGAGCTATTTCATCTGGTGTGGCAACATATCTAATATAGTAATCCTCATAAGGCATCACAGTATGGCGATGGACAGGGTAATATTGTTCATTTGTTAATGCGGCAATTCTTGTAGTAGCTTTTGGTATTGCTTTTGTCATAATATTTTCTAAGCCTAAAGCTAAATAAAAATGTTTACTTATCATCTGTAAAATTTCACTTAAATAACTATCCTTTTCATATTCAGAACACAAATCTAATCGTAGTATACCAACGTTTTTTAAGTAGTCGAAATTACCCTTATTAAAAATTTCTATAGTTCCGACCGTTTTTCTTATAACCTTGTCAACAATGGCAAATCGTATGTACTGTTTATTTATATACTCTTCAAGCCAAAATGAAATACAATTTTTCATTTTCTCTAATGTGGTATAAACAAAATCACTGGTACAATTATCACTATTAAATAGTTCTGCAGCTTTTACATCAGAATAGCAGCTTAGCAGATCTTCCGCATCCTCTATTTGAACCTTTCTAAAAAGAAAATGTGTAGTTTCAAAAGTAGGACATTCTTCGTAAATATTCTTCATATATTATCCCTTTTCATTTTTTATTTTAAAAAACAAGTTAATTTGTTATTCCATTATATACCATAGCTAAAATCTAAGCAAGAAATTTTAGAACATTTGTTCTTGTTTTTCTCTATACACTTACAAAAGCTTTTCATCTAGCCATATTGATACTTTATTCCATAAAAGTATTAAACTATATATTATGCCTTCTTTTGTAGTAGAATAGAATCATACATATTATAATAATTTGTTTTTTAATCCAAAAATTATATTTTCTTATTAAAGTTATTTATATATTACATAAATTTCAAAGATAATCGAACCATTTTCCTTTTTGATGTGTATATAAGATGAACAGCCACGGAAGGAGTGATATCTACGATAGAAAGTATTAGCAAAAAAAATGCAGAGCTGCTTTATAGTGAACACTCTAGTTACGTCTATAGAATTGCACTTTTTCTTACGAAATCGAAATCACTAGCAGAAGACGTAACCCAAGAAACCTTTATTCAAGTATTTAATAAATATCATATGTACGACTTAAACAGACCTATTGAGCCATGGATATATCAGATTACAATTAATACTTGCCGCAACATGTATAGAAAATCTAAATGGCTTAGTTTTATTGGACATCCTCAAGAGCAAGAGAGTAATGATTTAATTGAAGAGACATTTTTCAAGGAGCAGGAAAAAATAGAACTCTGGGAAGAAATAAACAGACTCTCTCAGAAGAGTAGAGAGATAATTGTGCTTCATTTTTATCTAGACATGAAATTAAATGAAGTATCAACAGTTCTGAATATTCCATTGGGTACTTGCAAGTCGAGATTAAATACTGCCTTAACTTCTTTGAGAAAGAACTTCAAGGATAGTGCTAAATTACATATCATAGAAGGAGGAAAATATGATGAGGCTATCTGATTCGAATATAGGTGAAATCATTAAAGGAGCTTTAGATAATTATAACCCATCTACTTCTTTTGAAGAAACCTGGAGTAAGCAACAAGAAAAGAGGAACTCTAGCCATCAAAAGAGGAATTTAAGCCTTCGAAAAAGGTATGCTATTCCTTTAGTCTCCATGATTATGTGTATTGCTTTATTTACTGTTGGCTTCGCAAGCTACCAAATCGCAAGGAAGGTAGATAAAACTGATTACCCTTTTGTAGATGATGCAGATGTTATTGGTAAATGGAAGACTGTTGATTTTGTGCAGAATATATCAGATTTCAATCAAGGCAAACGTTCCACTAACATAGAATTATACCTTACTGATTTAGTATTTATTAAGTTAGGCAGTATGTTAAGCGCAGTTGAAAATGGAAATCTCGCGCAGACTACAACTACCTGGACTAAAGGAAAAATACTAAACACAAAGGATAAAACTGCAGGTAATTATGATATAAGGGATATAAACGGAAAAACTTATTTATTTATGCAGTGGAAGAGCGGCGACTATATATTTAGGGGAATGGAACCCTATTATTACGTTCTTGAAAAGGTTGATAGTCAAGATTATTCGAATTATCAAGTGAAGGTTGTGAAAGAGGACAAAATCGACTACCCCTTTGAAGAAAGTGCTCAGATGCTTGGAAGCTGGGAATGTGTCGATTTTGTAAAGGAAATTGATCAATTTGAACCAGGTTTAAAAGCTTGGCTTGATGATTTATATTTAACGAAACTTGTACTTTATTATAACGGTAAAATTGTATTTTCAACTATAGACGGGGAATATTCTAATGTAAATAATTGTTGGACGAAAGGATTAATAATTAATAAGAGATTTAAGACCGCTAGTAAGTGTACAATTAAAGAAATAGATGGCAATACGTATATGTTCTATGAATGGAAAAGTGGAGACTATACTTATAGGGGTATGAAACCTAACTACTTTGTACTCAAAAAAGTTGATTAGTGTGTATAAAATAGTTCTAAGAAATATGAAAATTTAAGTTAGTAATTAAGTAGTTCACCTTTTTAATTACTATTTCGATTGGCAAGTATAAAAATGCTACCTCAAAGTAGTAATTTAATGTAACTGTATTTCAAATTACCGATATTAGAGGAGAAAATTAAGTTGAAAAAATTTTGTGCAGTGCTTTTAGTAATAGTAATGACTTTGGTGGGATGTAGCCCATCCCAAATAAAGCAATCAGATCAATCTGTAGAATCAAAACCAGCATTACAAACAGAAACAGCAGTACAATCAGAGCAAGCAAAATCAACCACTCAAACTGAGTTGCAGTACAGGACCTCACTTTCGCCCAGCAATAAGTTGAGTATCGTAAGACATCCTTCAGCAGCAGACTTATCTGGTATTCATCCAGATAAAATGACTGAGTTGCCGAGCTATAATACGGATTCTACTGAAGGGTGGCAAGTAGATCTAAGAAGTAGGGATGTTTCTGGGCTTGACTTAAAAGGTAAGCTTAATGATTTGCTATTTGCTGATTTTGACAGTAAGACTAAATGGCCTGATGAGTTACCTGATGGCTTTAATACCACGACTATCATGGAAATGGGAAAGAATCCGGGTCTAGGTGTAAGAGATCTACATAAAAAAGGCATCACTGGGAAGGGAGTTGGTTTGGCAATAATTGACCAAGGATTGTTAGTTGGCCACGTTGAATATAAAGATCAATTAAAAATGTATGAAGAAATTCACTGTGTTGATGAACAGGCAGCAATGCATGGACCTGCAGTTGCATCTATCGCTGTTGGTAAGACGGTTGGAGTAGCGCCACAAGCCGACCTTTATTATATTGCTGAAACTCATGGACTTTTTTCAGGTCAAGGAAATTTTGATTACGACCTTTCATGGCTTGCAAAATCAATAGACCGCATTGTTGAAGTTAATAGGACATTACCAAAAGATAAAAAAATTAGGGTAATTTCAATTTCTTTAGGAATAGGAGGCGGTTTGAATGGATATGAGAAAGCGCTTAAATCCATTGAAGAGGCAAAAAAGGAAGGAATATATACAGTATATGTTGATAGTAACCCATATTTAGGTCTTGGTCGTGATCCCTTAAAAAGCGCTGATAATATTAATTCCTTTACTCTAGGATTGTTTTTAAAAAAAAATCAATCAAATAGCAAAAATAGTTTTTTTCCACCATATAAAAATAATAAGCTTATAATTCCTATGGACTCGAGATGTACTGCAAGCCCAACAGGGGCTAGTGATTATGTGTTTTATAGAACAGGTGGTATGAGCTGGACAGTACCATATGTTGCAGGCTTATATGCGCTAGCATGTCAGGTTAATCCTGATATTACACCCGAAGTTTTCTGGGAACAAGCATTAAATACAGGCGATGTTAATAAGCAAAATCTAGGTAAAATAGTTAATCCGGCGAAGCTGCTTGAAAGTATCAAAAAGATAAAGTAAAAAAACGAGTTCTGTAAACCATTTTTATTATCAAAAGATAGACTATGATTAGCAAATAATAAGAGATATAAGACCGCTAGTAAGTGTACAATTAAAGAAATAGATGGCAACACGTATATGTTTTATGAGTGGAAGTGTGGAGACTATACTTATAGGGGCTGGACACCTTCCTACTATGTACTTAAAAAAGTTGATTAGGAGTACCCTTAACTTTCCTTTTTGAAATATAAAAAAAGGCTGTTGCACAATGAATAAATATTTATTCACTGGACAGCAGCCCAATTTTTGTCCTTGAAAATAGTAAAATCGTATATATTCATGAGAAGTAATTGCTTTATCCATATCCAAAACACAAAGGAAGAGTTATTTGTACAGGAATTATGGGGTTTCGTTCAGTTGAGTGGTTTATAATGATTACGAAATACTCAACTACACATTATGCTCAAATTGAGAATGTAGAAGGTAAGACCATAGCAACCATTAGCCTATTAAACTTTTCTGGTTCCTCAAAGCAGGCGCTGTGTGCTGACTGTTCAAACCAGACAAGTTCTTTTTTTGGTGCTTTTATTACATGAAAGAACTTTTCAGCCACAACTGACGAAACCTGATAGTCATGTCTTCCAAGAAAAAAATATACGGGTATTTCAAGCTCTTTTATCGTATTAAATAAATCCGTTTTTAAGAATTCTCTCTGAGAGAGCGCGTTTCTCGCGGGTGCGTTAAGTGACTTGCAAAAGCGGACGATATCTGCAAGGTTATATTCCGGGGATGTAAAATACCTAATAATAAACTTACTAATACTTTTTGAGCCATAAATCGCACCACCAAAATAGTTTAGCCACTTCCTCTGTGTGCGAATGCCTGTAACTCCAGAAGAATAAACACCATTTTGCGGTTCACCGATTGATGTAATCTCATGTATGGCTCTTTCGTTCTTTTGCTCTTTTGCAGCCCGGAGTGTAAATCGGTAGGATTCAAGCTCGCTTTCCGGCATACTGGCTACCTGTCCGGTACCAACATACGCGTAAAAAAGCTCCGGGTGTTGTGAAGCCGCAAGAATTCCAAGAAGAGTCCCCCACGAATGCGCCAACAGATAGATTTTCTCTTTTTCGAGGAGCTTTTTGAGATACATTGCCAAATCGCAGAGATCCTGCACAAACATTTGGATACAAAGCGGAGCCTCGGCATCCCGTTTGGTGTATGATTTTCCGCAAGCACGCTGATCCCAATAAACCACAACAAAGCTCTTTTCGAGCGCTGCATTATAGTACCTGAAGAGTGGAGTTTCAGCGGAACCTGGTCCTCCATGAACAAGCAGCAGTACAGGATTGCTACAGTCTTCGCCCCGGATGATAACTGACTGCTTTGTGTCTCCAAGCGGCGCCATATGCATCTCCGCAATGCTGTTTTTCAAAATATTTCCCCGCGCATCTTTATAAGTAGGAGTGTGAGCACTTAATATTGACATAGGATACCCTCCGAAAAGTTTATGCTCTGATTATATAAATAATATCCAGTCGCACTTTCAAATTATTCTGCCTTAATACCTAAAACTACCATCTATACTACCATTGGAATTAATTGACGTCAAAGTATTTTTATTATTATAAGTACCGCTCTATTCAGTTGCCAACGTATAAATTTCTTAGTTCGCAATCTTTTGCTGATGCATAGCATCTAAATATAATGCTTTTAACTTATTGTTTTTTTAATGCTACATAAATAACTAATCATACTGCTAGTATTAAAGGCAAAATAATACTTACTATACTATAAAACATTCTAGTTTTTACATATTCCCCTATATCGCCATTCCAGTCTTGAATTGACTGTTATACAAGTTTGCGTAGAATCCATTTTGCTCTAGCAACTCAGTATGTGTCCCCTTTTCCACAATTCTGCCTTGATCTATTACCAATATGCAATCCGCATTTTTGATAGTGCTTAACCTATGCGCAATAATAAAACTAGTTCTACCCTTCATTAGTGTTAACAGAGCCTTCTGTATTTTCAGCTCTGTTCTTGTATCTATTGAAGATGTGGCTTCATCAAGTATCAGTACTCTTGGGTCAGCTAGTATCGCCCTTGCTATCGCAATCAACTGTCTTTGTCCCTGCGAAATATTTGAAGCGTTGTCGGCCAGCACAGTATCATACCCTTCCGGCATATGCATTATGAATGAGTGTGCATTTGCCAACTTAGCTGCTTGTATTACTTCTTCATCTGTCGCATCTAGCCTTCCATATCGTATGTTGTCAGCAACCGATTCTGAGAAAAGGTATGTGTCCTGCAGCACCATTCCCACGCTCTTGCGCAGGCTTTTTCGAGTCAGCTCTCGAATATCTTTTCCATCAATCATAATTTTTCCGCTGTCAATGCCATAGAACCTAGTCAGCAAGCTAATAATTGTAGTCTTGCCTGCGCCAGTGGGCCCTACTATCGCTATCTGCTCTCCTTGTTTAGCTGCTATAGTAAAATCCTTAAGAACTTCCTTACCCTGTTCGTATGAAAACGTTACCGCTTTAAAGGAAATGTCACCCTTTACAGCCTCAATATCCTTTGCGCCAGTATCATCTTCTTCCTTCTCTTCATCCATTATCTCGAAAACGCGTTCTGCTCCCGCAAGTGCAGATTGAATTGTATTAAACAAATTAGCTATCTCACTCAGAGGTCTAGCAAAGTTCTTCATATAGAGCAGAAATGTAAACACAATACCTACCGTTATAGGCTCACCATTTAATATCAGATATCCTCCTGCCACTGAAACAATCAGATAAGTTGTATTATTGATGACATTCATCACTGGCCCCATAATTCCCGATATTCCCTGTGCCATAGTACTGCTTTTCTTAAGCTTGTTGTTAATTTCATTAAACTGCTGTTTAACTTTTTCTTCACGTCCGAAAAGCTTTACAACCTTTTGACCTGAGACAATCTCTTCTACAAATCCGTTCAGCTCACCAAGGTTCTGCTGTTGCTCGCGGAAATACTTTTTCGTAACTTTAGCTATCCCCTTTGTTGCAAGAAACATTATTGGAATAGTAATAAGAGATATCATTGTTAACTTTGGGCTCAGAAGTAGCATTGCTACTAACATTCCGGTAATGTTTATTACTCCCGAAAAAAGCTGAGTCACATTTTGAGATAGCGTCGTATTTATGTTGTCGACATCATTTGTCAACCTGCTCATCAAATCCCCACTTGAACTTTTATCAAAGAAAACCAGAGGCAGTCTCTGAAAGCTGGCAAACAATTCTTTTCGTATTTGTGCCGAAGTTTTCTGCGCGACATCTATCATAAAGGAATTCTGGAAATATGCAGTGGCAACATTTACAAGATATATTACTAACAGCAGTGCGCAAATCATTATCAGTCCAGTTAAATCCTTCCTTGCAATATACTCGTCTATAACAATTCCATTCACTCTGGTTCCCACTATGCCTATTATTGTTGATACAAGTGAGAATATGAAGACCATTATGATTATCTTTTTCTGCCCAGCCAAATATCCCACCAGTCTTCTTAATGTTCCTTTTGCATTTTTTAGCTTAACTGGCTCTCTATGCAAATTAGCACCTGGCTCTCCACTTCTACCTGGTCTAATAGAAAACTTTGGCCCTTCATTTCTCTGTTCACTAACCGACATTTGCGATAACCTCCTCCCCAAGCTGTGATACTGCAATGCTTCTATATATCTCACTATTTTTTAATAATTCTAAATGTGTCCCAATTGCTGAAATCTCACCCTCATCCAGCACGATTATTTTATCTGCAGCCTGTATAGCTGAAATCCTCTGTGCAATAACAAATACAATGGTATCATTCTTCCTCTCATTGAG
This sequence comes from Bacillota bacterium, assembly GCA_023391425.1. Taxonomy (GTDB): domain Bacteria; phylum Bacillota; class Clostridia; order Acetivibrionales; family DSM-1351; genus Ruminiclostridium. The sequence continues at coordinate 191,040 of JAEWAX010000041.1, forward strand.
AGTATTCTGTATTTTGGCTTCAGTAGCCATATCTACAGCACTTGTAGAGTCATCTAGTATAAGAAGCTTTGGATTTTTTAAGAAAGTTCTAGCTATTGAAAGTCTTTGCTTCTGCCCTCCAGAAAAATTCTTACCTCGCTGTTCAACAATACTTTTATATTTATTTTGTGATGTTGATATGAATTGATATGCCTGTGCATCAGCAAGAGCTTGCTCCATCGCCTTCTCACTACAATTCTCATTCCCCCATCTTAGATTCTCCTCAATAGTTCCTGAAAAAAGAATGTTATCTTGCATAACTACACCGATGCTTTCTCGCAGTGCCTCAATAGACAATTGCTTAACATCAACACCGCCTATCATTACAGAACCTTCACTTGCATCATATAAACGAGGAATTAGTCCCACTAAGCTGCTTTTTCCGGAACCTGTTCCTCCGATAATTCCTATCGTTTCGCCTAGGTCTGCCTTAAAGGATATATTTTTCAGAATATACTCATCTGGTGACTGATTATATCCGAAATATACATTTTTGAATTCAACATCAAATTTTGAAATTTCAACGGGTTGCTCAGGGTTCTTTATAGTTGTCTCTGTCTCGAGTACCTCATTCACTCTATCTGCAGAAACCTTGGCTCTTGAGAAATTAATGACCAACATAACAACCATCATCAATGACATAAGAATCTGGACCAGATAGTTCATAAATGCCATGATTTTTCCTGTTTCCAGTTTGCCATCAATTGAGAGATTACCTCCAAACCATAGCAATGCGATTATGCTTAGGTTTAATATCAATGTCAGAAGCGGCCACAATAATACAGTGATTTTTTGAGCTTTTGTACTCCACTCCACTAGGTCATCATTAGCTATCTCAAACCGATTTTCCTCTTTTTCACTCCCTACAAATGCCTTTACAACTCTGATTCCAAGTAGATTTTCACGCATAACAGTGTTAACTCTATCTATTTTTTGTTGCATCTTTAAAAATAGCGGAAAAGACTTGCGAACAATTATAATTACAAAGAATATTAGAATGGGCATAGCTACAGCAAATATTAAAGTTAGCTTGAGGCTTATAGTCATAGCCATTATAATACCGCCAATAACCAGAAGCGGAGCTCTTACCATTACTCTCAGCATCATCAATACAGTATTCTGAACTTGTGTTACATCATTTGTCAATCGTGTAATAAGTGATGATGTTTTTAGCTTATCTAGCTCTGCAAAGGACAGTGTTTGTATTTTGTCAAAAATACTTTGCCTAAGTCTTGTTCCCATTGCCATAGCAGCAAAGGAAGATAGAATACAGCAGCCAGCTCCTCCTACAAAGCCTGTCAATGCAACAATTATCATCTTAAGCCCTGTTGTCAATATGTATTGCTTATCTCCATTTGCTATTCCAATATCAATTATGTTCGACATTAGTGTTGGCTGCTGCAAATCCATCATTACCTCTACAAACATAAATAATGGTGCTGCAATAGCAAACAAATAGCTACCTTTTAAATACTTAAATAATTTTTTCATTGATATTCCCTGCCCTTTGCTCTACGTCCAGCATATTCTGGTGGATTCTTGTTAGAAAGTCTTTAGCTACAATTTTTTCTTCATCTGAAAAACCTTTGAAGCATTCATCTTCAATTAAAATAGCTATTTCATCAGCAATTTTTTTCTTTTCTATCCCTTTCTCTGTTAACCTTACTTCCAAAGCGCGTTTATCACCTTTTACTGGCGTTCTAGTAATAAGATTGGCCTTTTCCATACTGTTCAAGACACTAGTAACCGATGCTGGTTCTAAATTGCAATCTTCCGCAATCTTTCTTTGTATACATCCATTATTTTGAGATATATAGTTCAACATTCTTGGCTGGCCTGCAGTAAGTTCCTGCTTCATATATTCTGAAATTGACCTCCGTCTGTGTGTAGTGCTGACCTTTATAAGAAGTAGATTTAGTTCTCTCTTTTCCATCTAATACCTCCAATTTTGCATTAAAAAATGTTAGAGTTCTAATAATTAGAACTCTAACATTTTATATTAACGGGTGCCTGTCTGTCAAGCACAGAGATATACTCAATAAGTATTTAAATTCTTACTTTCCAAATAAATTGTTGCACTACAGGGAATGCTTTCCTGTATCCTAAAATTTTGATTAATTTCTTTTAAAATCTGATTGGATAAAAACTGATATTATTTGAGCCCAACAAAAACTGCCTCACTCATCCCTATGAAATGAGTGGGGCAGTTTTTATATTTACTAATCAGCTACAAATTCCTCTAATAATTTTGTTGTGTTAGCAACAATTTTTGCACATCTTGTCTTAAATATGTTGTTTTCTTGCGCTTTCTGCCTATCTTCTAAATTAGCTAGATTATATTTAATAATATCTTTACAATCTAGTGCACCGTTAATTTCAATAAATCTTTCGCAAAACTGTTTGGCAATATCATAACTATCTGTTCGTACTTTTATATCTTTAGTTGAATCAACACCAAACTTTAATCCGAGTACCATTAACGCCCCAGACACGCAACCACACATTTTCCCTTGCCTTCCTACTCCCCCACCAAACGCAACAGAAATCAATGCAGCTTTTTCAAAATCCAAACCGAAATCCTCACAGTATGCAGCTAATATTGCTTGTGAGCAATTACATCCATTTTCAAAATTGAATACAGCTTCTTCTACTTTCATAAAATAACACCTCCTATAATGTATATTGGAGGTAATTATAATACAAATCTGTAATGCTTACTTGTTCAATAAGGCCAATTTTTTGTTATCTGGGACCAAATTAATATCCACTCGATAACGTCCTGGAGTTAAACCATAAGTATTTTTAAATAACTTAATAAAATGTGATAGATTTTCAAAACCCACAAGAAAGGCAATCTCCGTAATAGAGTATTTAGTACTCTCCAATAAAAATGCAGCTTTCTCTATCCTTTTTTTATTAATCCAGCTATTAGGGGTATCGTTAAAAATTTTACTAAAATTGCGTTTAAAGGATGTCATACTCATACCAATATTCTGCGCATGTTCCTCTATACTAAAGTGTTTATCATAATTTTCTTCCATATGAGTTCTTAAATCAAATTTTCTTTTTTTGGATAAGTCCTCAAAAATACTGTATAGAGATTTATCATTATTTATTAGGTTCAGTAGTATTTCATAAATCTTTAGTTTAAGAATTTCCTTATAATAAACTTGATTTGATGCAAAGTGCAGTAAAATTGATTCAACTTCCTTTTTTACTATTTCTGATACATTATACTTAAAATATGAATCACTAACATCAGATCTGTGAGCGCTTTCCATTTCTAAAATACTTTTGTACGTTTGTGCAAATTCACCAATAAAGTCATCACTTAAGCAGATAACAAGGCTTTCAAACCTTCCTTCATCAAGATCTATTATCTGATTCATTATATAGCTACCTTTTTTTACAAATATAAGCTCCCCATCTGAAATTAATACCTCTAAATTTGGAAACTTTATTTTCTTTTTACCCCGTAAAACGAAGATGAGTATATTTGTTTTACTGTATGCGTAAACCTTTTCATCTGAAGAATACACCTTATAATTAACTAATGATATATCATCAATCATTAAAGGATTAAATTTTTTCTGTTCATAAAAAATGCGTGGAATACATATTTTCATTACTTTGTTCCTTTATTTTATAAAAATTGTAAGGTATCCGAAAGCTAAGTACCATCAAAGTTACATAATATCCTCAACTATTTCAACCTCTCTTTTAACAAGCTTACAGTATACCATCATTGTATTCATCATTTTAGTTATGATTCTTTAGTAGTTTTGCAATCTGATAAATGAATCGAGTGTTTAAATTCAGAATTGCTGCCGGTTGTCCAAAATTCATGATGAATTCTCAGCATGCCTTCATTCTCCATTGGTCCATTTATAATTATACCTGAATCATCAACTTCAGCAATTTTATGAGCTGGCATGAATTTTCCCCACCCGCGTATGGCTGCAACTTGTTCTTGAGACACAAAGTAGGATACTTTTGGGATTCCAGACCATATACAAGCACCAATACACATTGGACATGGTTCATTTGATGATATTAAATGTGCTTTTAATAAAATCTCAGAGCCATAATTCTTAATCGCTAACTGGATTGCTGACATTTCGGCATGTTCAAGTGGATTACCGGATGTTCGAGATTTATTATGACTTGATGCAATCACTTTATCATCAACAAGTATTACTGCGGCAAAGGGGGGGTTGCCAGTAGAGATAGCTTCTTTCTGAAGTTCAAGAATAATTGAAATTATTTCGTTTGAATCCATTTTATTAAAACCTCCTAAAAGTTTGTCTAACCACTGGTTTACTTCTGAGTTGGGTTGTATGAAATATGCTAGTAAATAATTTAATCCTAGTTATTTCATTACTTCTTTACTTTATAAAAATAGTATGATATCAGAAAGCCAAGTACCGCCAAAGTTATAAAATATCCTCAACTATTTCAACTGCTCTTTTAACAAACTTAGGGCAGATAGTCTTGAATAGTCCTTCTTCCCCTGCCCTTTGCAATTCCTCACTAATACTAATATCGTAATTAAGCAGTTCCTTGCACTTCAACGATCCGAAGTCGGCTTTAAAGAATTTCGAAAACTCCTGTACAAGAGCATATGTTTTTACTTTTGCATCATTATCATCCGCTTTTGATTTTCCATACTTTAACCCTATTAGCATAACCGCCCCTGTCACAGCACCACATGTTTCGCCTGTGTGACCCATTCCACCACCAAAAGCCCCAGAAATTTCCAGAGCAGTTTCTTTATCCAAGCCTAATTCTTCACAATATGTTGTGAAAACTGCTTGCGCACAGTTAAACCCATTACTGAAGCATTGTACAGCTGATTCTGATTTACTACACATATTTTTGCCCCTTTATTTATGTATTTTTGTCCAACAAAACCCTATAAAAATATTGATATTCTTCCCTAAAACCTAGCTTATTGTATAAATGTACTGCTGGTAAATTATTTATCATTACCTGCAAATAGGCATTCTTTGCACCATGAGCCTTTGCTACCTTTAGGATATTAATAAGTAATTGCGCACCATACCCATTATTTCTATGCTTTTCACTTACTACCACATCAAATATACCAACATAACCATTTTCTAATACTCCCATACCACATGCAACGACCTCGTCTTTTACTAGTAAAGAGGTATAGAACTTTTGAGGAATCAAATTGTTTAGAATCTTTTTGTGAATTTTTCTATTCTCCATACTAGTATTAAAAAAATTACAGCAGTTATCAAACCATTGGTCATCTAGCTCATTAGTTGTTATTATTGAACTGATAGAAGGCTCAAGTATGTTACTCAAACTTGAAATTTGAATACTTGTAGGATGCATTATTATGTATCCCCTGTTTTCAAGCAATTCATCTAAATTTTCAGGATAAATAAAAGGTGTTATTTTGAACGTAGGCTTTAGGTTTTTACTTCTAAACACCATCTCACATTTATCAATCTTTTCCTGCACACCTTCTAAAGACTTATATATAGGATTAACAGAATTTGCTCTGTTGCCGTAACCATCAGCAAATCTCAGAACCCAACCATCATATAGAGTAGTCTGCAGTGATGGGTAAGCATTCATTTGTAGTTCTTCTAATGATCTCATCAGTTGACCTCCTAAATTAAATTGATTTCTAAGTATTATCGAGAGTTTGCTTTCCCCTAAAACTTAGAAATCTTTATCTTCACGGCGATACTAACCTCCTGCTCTTTGAGCATGAGCTAAATATCGCCAAGCTCGAAATAAGGGCGACTAAGTTCAGAACAATTCATCTGAACTAAGTCTTCTTTATCCAAGGTCGTATTGTCTTACTCTATATAGAAGAGAGAGTACTAATGGCAATAAATATGGATAATAGTCTATGTATAATTATACATAATTATTAATATTTATGCAATAGTAAAATGTAAAAGCGCATCTATTCATGAATTCCTCCGGTAATGACTATGTATATATTGCTTTAAAGTTTGGCATACCTTTTATTCCTTAGTAAATTTAACCACCCGCACAACATGATTATGAAAGTCTACAAAATATAGATTTCCTGAATTATCTACTCTCAAGCCGTGAACACCTATTCGGCAATTAAGTGCCAAACAATTATTACATGTAAGTACATCCTCGTCTGTCCCAGCTATCACATCAGTAGCAGCTTTAAAATGTTATATTCTTCTCATTTAAAAATACACCTTTAAACTTTTCTAAGTGGAAACGCTTTACAAACCAATCACACTTACACAGAAATAAATAGTATATATTTAGCCCTGATCCATGTAGCGTTTCAAAATTTCCTTGGCCTTTTGAAATAATAATATCAGCAGATGTTACCAGCTGTTTTACCCTGGGATCAACTTTATCCAATTGTGTCCCTGCAATCCCTGTCCCATTTCCAATTACAGGTACGATTTCTGTTAATCCCACCATATCTGCATCTTCTTTTGTAGCATCATTCAGAACTGGTTCCCCTCTTACAATAACTTTTATATCTATATTCGGATATTGATTCTTAATTTCCTTAATAAAAATTTTATCCAAAACAATTTCACCACAATTGTCTGTTATGTAAATAAGGCTTTTAGCAGTTTGTAACTCCTCTAAGAAATTATCATATACATCTGTATAAATATCTTCTGTTATTGCACTTTTAAGTAACTGTTCATATTTTTGATTGTCAACTTGGTCCATTGCCCCATAATCAATATAGTTCCCAACTCTTGCAAATTTAAGGGCGGTGAGCAATCTATTTTCGCTCCTGAAAATGTGACTCTCAATATCTTTTTCCTTTTGCAACATCAAATGATTGTATTCTTTTTTCTCTTTACTATAACTGTAGGTAGTTCCCCAATATTCTCGATAACATTTATTTATTTCACAAACAATTACTGGAGCTGTTGCACTTTCACCTGCCGATGCGATTATTTCTAAAACTTTTCTCATATAATTAGATTTTTTCTCTTCATCATCAATATCTTTAATATTTTCTTCTTGTTTTTTAACTAAACAATACATACAATACGCACTAAGTTTCATATAGTAATATCTCCGCTTTCCCTTATATATTTACATTCTCATTTAGCCATCTTGCAACACCATTATCATCTGCACATCTAATTACCTCAGTAGCAGCTTCTATTAACTTTGGATTTGCATTTGAAACTGCATAAGCCTCATCTGAAATTGAGAACATAGGCAAATCATTTGTACTATCTCCAAAGCTTATGACTCTTGTACATCCCACCATTTTTTTAATTTTTTCAATCCCTTTTGCTTTTGTTGAATCAAACCTCTTGACCTCAAGCCAGTACTCATCTTTATATAGTTCTTTCTGAAAGGTATATGAGAAATATCTTTCATCTTCAAAGGGTTTAACTAAAGATTGCAGTTCTTCCTTTGTTCCAATAGCTGTGAAGTAAAAAATGTCACCAACAAATAAATCATCTATTGAGTTAACAAGCCTCAATCTCTTGTCACCTTTTCTTGATTCATAATAATCCCTAATACCATCATTTTCTTTTTCTCCAAGCCAAGATACTTTCTCTTCTCCATTAATGAAAGAATAAACAAGTGGATAAATTCCTGCTTGGATAAATGTATTAAGTACATACCCAGCTTGTGCTTTTTTAAAGCAGTTTGACTCGATTATATTCGCACTAGTAGGATCAACAATAAAAGCTCCATTATATGTTGCTACAGGTAAAGTTAAATCTAAACCATTTACAACTATTTCGGCTGAGCTCCAAGAACGAGCTGTAGCAATAGTAAATTTCATACCTTTAGAAATGAGATTATTTATTATGTCTGTACTAACCTTCTCAACTTTTGATTCTCGGTTTAATAGTGTACC
>JAEWAX010000110.1 GCA_023391425.1 Bacillota bacterium
TATGGTTTGTCTGATGTTTAATACTTCTTGGTTATTATTGTCTAGGAGTATCAAAAAACTATGATAGGAAGTATAGACACATTACCTCACTAACTGTAAAATAAGACTTAGTTCAGATAAATCAAAATAATTAAGATAAATCAAAAAAATCACCTAACTCAAAAAAAGACTTGGTGCAGGTAAATAAGCTAATTAAATTTATTATTAGGATGTGTAAATGTGAGACTTAGAAGAAAACCATGGGCAAGGCCCGAATTGGCAGCGTGCGATTTTTTTATTGATGATCCACCCCAATACAAAGGTAGATGGCAGGAACTTTTCGGTAACAATAACCCTATGCATTTAGAACTGGGATGTGGCAAGGGTGTATTTATTGCTGCAGTTGGCGCTGCCAATCCGCATGTAAACTATATTGCGGTTGACTTGAAAAGTGAAGTGCTTGCGCTTGCAAGGCGAAAAATCGTTCAGGATTATGCTGCCGTAGGAATAACCGAAATAAAAAACGTAAAGCTTATGTCACAAAACATCGAGCAAATTGAGAATATGCTAGATTCAACTGATGTTATAGAAAGAATATATATTAATTTTTGCAATCCATGGCCTAAAAAACCTAATAATAAAAAAAGGCTGACACATGGTAAGCAGCTTGTAAAGTATAAAGAATTTCTTAAAGGCGGAGGAGAAATCTGGTTTAAAACAGATAATGATGAGTTGTTTGAAGATTCTATTAAATATTTTGAAGAGAATGGGTTTATAATAAGATATATAACTATGGATTTGCATGCAAGCGGCTTTGAAGGAAGTTATCCAACAGAACACGAAATAATGTTTACTAAGGAAGGAATACCAACAAAATTCTTGATAGCGGTATTAGATAAATAAGAACAACGTTAGTACATCTTACGATGTTATTGGCATACTGCGACTATATAAGCTTTGCATAATAGATTGAAATACAAATTGTATTAATGAATTTCCTAAACAAATAAGAATAAAAGGAAAATTGACATATGGGATTTTATGAAGAAATATCAAAATATTATGATAAGATCTTTCCTGTAGGGAATGAACAGATAAGATTTCTGAAAGAGGTTTTAGGTACACCTCCAAAGTCTGTATTGGATATTGCTTGTGGAACGGGAGGATATTCTCTTGAATTGGCAGCGCAAGGCTTTGATGTTACTGCAGTAGATTTAGATGCTGAGATGGTGCATCAGTTAGGTGTAAAGGCTAAAAGGGAAGGATACCCGATTAAGATCTTACAGGCTAATATGCTGGATTTGGAAAGTAAACTATCTGAAAAGTACAATCTAGCTTTTTGTATTGGTAATTCTATTGTTCATTTAAAAAACATACTTCAAATAAAGGAGTTTCTAAGTTGTGCGAAGAAATTATTAGACGTTAATGGAAGCCTAGTTCTCCAGATAATTAACTTTGATAGGATTATACTTAAAGATATAAAGAGTTTACCTACAATTGAGGATAAAAATATAGGACTTTCCTTTGAGAGAAAATATAGTTATGACAAAGAGGAAAATACCATATATTTTAAGACTAATCTAAACGTTGATGGAAAAAGTTTTGAGAATGAAATCCCGCTTTACCCATTGTTGCAGGGTGAGCTAGTAGAAGCAGTCACCGATGCCGGATTTAAAAAAGTAAAGTTATTTAGTGATTTTAACGGTAACGAATTTGATAAATACAATTCCTTCATGCTAGTTTTATGGGCAATGTAATATGGATGCAGAAAAGCAAGGTAAGAAAACTGTACATTTGATTTTGATATTTTGATGCCGCATTGCGGCTTATGGAGGTTATAATGAGCAGAATTGGATTAGAGATAAATAAGTTAAGATTACAAAAGGGTATGTCCCCAAAGCAGCTTGCAAAGAAATTAGGTGTATCTGAGGGTTTCGTATTAGATATAGAATCTGGCAAAAAAATTATTAACGATGAAATGATTGGCAGGGTTTCAAAGGCTTTGGATTTCGAGCTTGGACCAATTGGATTGTTTGCATCCGAAGATAAGTTTGCTCCAACTCAAAAAGAGGCTGATAGTAGAAGCTCCCTTAATGGTACAGGTACGCGAATACCTACTAATGCTGTTCCAAAAGCAACACCTCAGCAGCCTGTTCAAGAAGTATGGGATGATGCTTTTGGTAATATCCTTAAAACTGTACCTATATATGACTATAGAATGGATAAAATAATAGACAAAAAGTTATTACCTATTGAAAAAAATAAGGTTGAGGGTTTCCAAAAGGAAAAGGTTTTCTATCTTAATATAGAAGATAGTGATATGTCAGGGTTTAGAATTTTCAGAGGAGACAGGGCATTTTCAGTCTTGACTAATGAAATCGATAGTGATGGAATTTACCTTGTAGAATATAATGATGCAAGAGCTGTAAGGCAGGTAAAAAAGTTGCAAACAGACAAACTCCTTCTTATTTATAACAAGGGAAATTTGATAACAGAAACTATAAGTACAAAGGATATAAAGGTATTAGCAAGACTTATAAAGTTGGAAATTGTTCTGTAAATAGAAAGTCGCGGTTAGCGTTTTGAGGAGCTACATATGCAAAAGCTTGTAAAATCTCGTTCTAAAACTAGGGGATTACCACCGGGAAGTTTAGTTCATATCGGTGATAAAAAGAGAGATACCACATTAGTTTCACTAATAGAATACAGTGAAGATTCTTTTGAACAAAGAGAGCTTAAGCTTAAGGATTTATCTCAATTGAATCTTAAAAAAGATACTATTAAGTGGATTAATGTAGAGGGACTTCATGAGGTGGACTTTCTAGCTAAAATTGGTGAGGTATTTAACTTACATCCACTTGCTTTGGAGGATATATTAAATACGGATCAGAGGCCTAAAATGGAGGTTTATGGTGAGTATATATATTTCTCTGCTAAAACGCTCTTCTATAATACTGAATCTAGAGAATTCAATATCGAACAGGTAAGCTTTATATTAGGTAATGAATATATAATTTCTTTTTCAGAAAGGGATACAGATATATTTGAGCCTGTCATACGTAGACTACAGCAAGGCTTGAGCCGTATTCGAAAACTTGGGGCGGATTATTTGGCATACTGTTTATTAGATGTAATTGTTGATGACTATTTTAATGTATTGGAGGATTTCAGTGAAGAGATTGAAGTCGCAGAGGATGAAATAGTTATACATACTACAAATAAAACACTAAGAACAATTCACAAATTGAAAAGGCAAGTGTTGTTTTTGCACAAGTCAGTCTGGCCTTTGAGAGATGTACTATCTTCACTCGAACGGGGTGAAAGCCCTTTGATAAAGGATTCCACAGAAATATTTATAAGAGATCTGTATGATCATGTTGTACAGGTAATGGACACAACTGAAACACTTAGAGATATATTATCAAGTATGATGGATGTCTATCTTTCCAGCTCAAGCAACAGGATGAATGAGATAATGAAGGTTTTGACGATAATATCTACTGTATTTATGCCACTTTCCTTCATTGTTGGAGTATATGGCATGAATTTAGAAAACATGCCCGAATTAAGCTGGCCCTGGATGTATCCAGTCTTATGGTTAGCAATGGTTTCTATTGTGGCTTTAATGCTATATTATTTCAAGAGAAAAAAGTGGTGGTAATAGAGCCGTAATTTATCGTACATATGACACAGCTAATGCCTCCACCATAATTGTGGATGGAACTATTGAGTATATCTATCTTAACTATTGCATGGTGATAATTGCTTCTAACTCTTGACTTATAACAACTGACTACTGACTACTGGCTTCTGACTTCTGCTTTTTACTTGTAACCTTAATTTTTATTTTGGCAGCAATTAGTATAATAATAGGCAGTATTATTTGAAAAGGTATTGCATAATATTTATAAATATCAGTAGCCCATTCGAACATTTCCATAGTATTATTATAGATAATATTTGCTAAATCCATCATAAGGAAACCTATTGGAGCGACAACATACCTATAATTTTTAACATCAAGGATTTTAGCAACACCTCGTGTTGCAGCTAAGAGGCAAATGCTTACTTTTACAAAGCCTGAAAAAATAAATACAAGAGCTACAACAATTTCAATTCTTTGAAGGAAATCCCCAATATTTATTGTCCTTACTGCAATATACGACGGAAAATAAAAATCGGAAGTAAGAGAACAACCCAATACAAGGATATTCCTAATAGAAATAATTAATATCACAAAGCATCCTATTAGGCTACTAATAAGAAACACTATAAAAGATTTTTTGCTATTTTTCAATGAGTTAAAAAGCATTGTAAAAACTAATGACTCTGCAAAAGGAAAGGAAAATAATCCAAAGGAACTTGATAAAACAGGTTTTATTCCGTTGTAAAGTATAGGTCTTAAATTGTTGAAGTTCGCTTTTGTCATAGATAAAATAATTGTGCCTATTAAAATCACCATAATTATCGGAAAAACAAAAGATGCCAAACGTCCCAAGACCTCAATACCTGCCTTTGCCGCCCATATACAATATAATCCAACTAAAATGATGATTAAAGATTGTGGAGTTTCCGGAAACGATATTACATTAACAAATTCAGAAAAATTTCTTATTACTAAAGTTCCTAAGTGAAAACAATACCACACATACACCAACGATATTATTTTACCAACCACATTTCCAAAGACTTCTTTTACAATATCAAACAAATCTTTACCAGGATATAGTACAAGAAGTTTCGAGTATATAAATAACATTGGTAATGACATCACTAGAGCCATTAGAACTGCAATCCACACATCCCGTTTTGCCTCGGCACCTGTACTTACTATCATGACACTGCCAATAGTGAACATTGACATTATAAAAACACCTTGTTTGTTAGAGATTATTTCTTTATCCATGTTTTCTCACTTTCTATTTTAACTAACTTACTTAGCGTAAGTCTCCCACTTCTTTTAAGTGTAAAATTAACGCCAACTAAGTCATTCATTTGCATTTCTAAAGTTGAGTGGGAGTTGAAACTCTCCTTCAAATGAGAACTTAATTCAGTCCTGTAATCTAAAAATATACGAAACTAGCATCTTTATTGGTACAGCGGGGCTTGGTATTTTAATACCTAAAAGAATTAGTGTATGAATAATATAAGAAAAGGACATGAGAATGACATAAAACCAAAACGCTTTCCATTGTTTATTATGAAAAATAGGTAAAAGGTCAAATATAATAAAAAAGGTAACTATAACTGAATGCACAATGATTTGTATTGCCATATTAATCTCCCTTTTTTATTGTCTTTGAGACAAGTGCACTGTTTTTAATAGAAATATCAACATTTACATCGATGCTCGATTCCTTAAAAAGCTTGTCCCAATCAGGTTCAACACTTTTCCATACTGATGGCATATTTATTTTCAAAAGCTTGCCAAAACCAAAAATATCTGCATCATATTCGTTTTGAACTTTTTTTATCAATTCTTCAACTGAAGCTTTTACATTATTTTCAGCATCTTTTTTCAGCTTATCTCGGTTTCTTCCTTTTATATAATCTACAGAAGTTCCAATTTCTGCAATACTAACATCTTGCTTAATATCAATATTCATAGTTAGTTTTCCATCGTAATAATCAGGTTTCACTTTTGTTTTTGATTTAAATATTTCTAAAGCTATATTATCCATATGATCTGTTGAATTCTCATTCACTATAGTTAATCCATCGTTAATCTTATCTATTGAATAAAGGAAAGCTCTTGTTTCATCAGAATCAATGAACCCAACAAGTTTATCTGATTTAAATATTGCAGTTCCGTTTAGCTCAGCTGTTTTAATTTCTTCATTTTCTACTAAATGAATAGTAGGCAAGGTAACAGATACTCCAACTTCCTGCAATTCTCTTACCAGTTCATAAGCCTTAACAGGCTTTGCTTTTCCTATACTTTTTTGATTGGTCATCATATGTTGAATATTATCAGCACTAGTTTGCGATAGCAGCATTTGTTGTTCCAATACTTCTTTGGCTGTTTTATCTGTAGAGATTAAAACATACATTTCTTGTCTAATCTCGGCATCCCTATATATTACATCAAGTATAGGAATAAGCCCTTCTTTAGCAATATCCTGATTTATAATAACGCATTTTGCATGAGCCCAATACATTTTTCTTCCGGTAAGATTAAGAATATTTCTTATGGCATCCAGTATTGTCCTGCCTTCTACTTCAATATGCCTGGAAGTCTCCTTTGCTTCTTTGCCACCCATTTCAAAGTTTATTACTTCCAAAGTAAGCAGATACTTATCTCCTTGTTGGTTCTTATCTACAGCAAAACCTTCTACAATTGAAAGCTTCTCGATATCCACATAGTTCCAACACCCACACAAAAGTATTGAACTTGACAAAATAAGCAATATTAGCAACATAATCTTTCCAAATTTCATTGCTTCTTGCCTCCCGAAGTGTTCCTAACGCGGTTTTTGGGAGCAATAAATTTAGGCCTGTATTTCATATATATCCAAGGTGCTCTGATTGCCGTATCCTTCAAATCTTGTGGGCCATAGTTAGTAAGTGTTAGCACGTAAGGTATGCCAAACGAACGTATCCCAAATAAATGTAGTAATAGTCCTATAATCCCAAAAATATAACCATATAACCCAATGACTGATGAAATCAAAATAAATATAAACCTTATAAGTATTTCTGCACCTTTAAGTCTTGGTAATGCAAGCCCCGTAATTGCTGTTAAAGCCACGATAATTACGATAGGTGCACTGACAAGTCTCGCCTCAACGGACGCTGTACCTAATACCAAAGCTCCAACTATACTTAAAGCTTGACCTATGTTCGTAGGCATACGCGTTCCAGCTTCTCTAAGTATTTCAAATGACAATAAAAGTAACAGAAGTTCAACAAAAGTTGGGAAAGGTACACCTTGTCTTGCGGCGGATATGCTTTTGATTAATGGCGTAGGTATCATTTCTTGATGGAAGCTTGTTAATGCAACATAAACAGCAGGAAAGGAGACTGTTAAGATAAAACTAATTATTCTTAACATTCTATTTATTGACGAAAAATAGAAATTTATATAATAGTCCTCGTTAGATTGAAAATATTCTATAAATATAAATGGTAATGTTAAGGCAACAGGTGTACCGTCTACAATGACTGCAATACGTCCTTCCAATAATTTTGCTGCAACAACGTCAGGTCTTTCTGTGCTCCCTATTGTTTTAAAAGGAGAAAAAGGGGAATCTTTAATAAGCTCGGCTATAACGCCAGAACCCATGATTCCATCTATATTGATATCATCAAGTCTCTTGTTAAGTTCCTTTAAAATTTTCTCGTTAGCAATGCCTTCAATATAACAAATACAAATCTTTGTATGTGACTGTACCCCTAATGATCTGTATTTAAACTTCAAATTATTGGTGGCTAGTCTTCTTCTTATCATAGTAAGATTCATCATTAGGGATTCCGTAAACCCTTCCCGTGATCCACGAATTACTCGCTCTGCTTCCGGTTCTGTAACGGCTCTAGTCTGCCAACCTTTGGAGCTAATGGATAAGGCCTCTGATGAACCTTCCGTGAAAAGAATAGTATCTCCTCTGACAATGGACTGGATTATCTTATTATCTTCGGATATCTTTTCAACACTGTTTGATGATAATACATGATACATTATAGCGTCTAATACGTTTTTTTTACTGTCAATTGTTGTACTTAACATAATAGGTTTTATTATATTGTCATTGAGCATTGAACTACTAATCATGCCATCAGAGAATAAAATACAGCACTTAACTTCAGTGTCCTGCTCATTTTCAAAGCGCCTGACAATTAAGGTATCGTCATCCTTAAATAGATTCTTAAAAATTGCGATATTTTCTTCTAATGATTTACTTAGACTAGTTTCTTTACTATTTTTATCTATTTTGGTAGTCTCTTTATTTGATAAATCTTTATTTTTTTTAAATTTAAACAACTTTACCTCCACAAGCTTTAATGTCAATACAAAATGAAAGAGTCACATTCTTTTCTGTATCAAATGTATTATTTGCAGTAATAGAAAATAAATACTATGTATTAAAAAACTAACCTACAAATTTATACAAACTTGATAAGTATGAGTTTACTTACAGAATTGTAATTTTTAAATTTAGGTAATTGTAATTTCCACCTCGTATAATAAAAAGAAAACTTAGTTCAGATGAACGCCTAAGGGTTGAAAACAGGGCATATCGCAGCATGCTCAAGATTAGTGATACTAATTAACTAAAAAAAAGAAATTAGACACTTATTGGTAAATGACAGAAACTATCATTATAGGAGGGCAATATGGAAGTTTTAAGAATTGAAAATTTGACTAAAAAGTATGGTAAAGGACAGAACGAGGTTATCGCAGTAGACAATATAAGTTTTTCAGTAAAAAAAGGAGAATTTGTCGCAATAGTCGGGCCTAGCGGCTCAGGTAAAAGTACATTATTGCATCTTCTTGGTGGCGTTGATAAACCCACATCAGGGAAAGTATATATTGATAACATGGATATATATGGACTTCGAGAAAAAGATTTGTCAATCCTTAGAAGAAGAAGAGTGGGTTTTGTATTTCAGGCATATAATCTGATTCCAGTATTATCTGCTGAAGAGAATATACTAATGCCGCTTTTATTAGACAATAGAAAAGAAGATAAGCAGTATATAGATGAACTGTTGACAATACTAGATTTGAAAGAAAGAAGGGAACATCTTCCGTCTGAATTGTCAGGTGGACAGCAACAACGTGTGTCAATAGGACGTGCATTGGCGAATAAACCGTCTATTATTTTAGCTGATGAACCCACTGGGAACCTTGATACAAAGAATTCCAGAGAGGTTTTAGAACTTCTAAAGTATTCAGCAAAAAAATATAACCAAACATTAATTTTGATATCCCACGATATGAATATCGCTAGTATGGCAGATAGAGTTATTAGTATAGTTGATGGAAAGATATCTTCTGATGAGGTGGTGAGATAATGAAGAATTATTCAACTCTTACTTCAAGATACCTAAAGCAACATAGGGGAAGAACAATACTGACTTTGGTCGGAATAATTATTGCAATTGCCATGTTTACGTGCATTGGCAGCATTTATTATAGTGGAATAAATAGTGAAATAGAGGATGCAAAGAAACAAGGCGATTTTGAGTTCATATTTTATAATATTAACAAGGATAAGGTAAATGTTCTTACAAGCAATGCAGAGATAAAAAATGGTGGTGTAATAAAAGAGGAGGGGAGCCTTCAGATTGATAGCAATATGCTTACTGAGTCGTTGAAAACACTAAACATTAAAGCTTATGACGGCACAGCTCTTAAAGATATCTTCCACATCAAAATTGTTGATGGGAGATTTCCTGAGAATAGTTCGGAAATAATAGTTGACAAAAAGTTTTATGCGATATTGAAGGATAAAAAAATCGGAGAGACACTCAGCGGTGAACTAAAATCTAATGAAGGTGCAATGAGCCAAAGTCAGTATACAGTTGTTGGTTCTTACGAAAGTGATTTTGTTACAAATCTTGCAGTGAGTTATCTGGATGTAAAAACTTCTTCGGATTCCAATAATTTTAGTTATTTTGCAAATCTAAAGCAGAAGAGCAATAAGGTTGAGATTGCTCAAAAAATTGCTAAAGTAAATGACTCTAAATTAGATGCTAATACCAAACTCCTGTATCTAATAGGAGAAGGTCCGGAGGAGGAAAGAAATGATGATATAACAAAGGTCTTTGCTTTAATTGCCGGCTTTGTTGTGCTTTGTACAGTAGTGGTGATTTACAATGCCTTTAATATATCAGTGATGGAGCGAATAAAGCATTTTGGAATACTTCGCAGTATAGGCGCTACAAAGTCCCAAATTAGGAGGTTGGTATTTAAAGAGGCCGCAATAATGAGTGGTATAGCAATACCCAGTGGAATCATAGTGGGCTTTGTGGGTATATTTATAACATTTAACTTGATTATGGATGGGTTCTTAGGGTCATTTAAGATAAACTTTTATCCTAATGTAATAATAGTAGCAGCTCTCTTAGGTATTGTAACTGTATTTATCTCAGCATTCTTTCCTGCTAGAACTGCATCAAAGGTATCTCCAATAGAGGCTATTAGAGGAACTACAGTGGTCAAGGGGGATAAAGTTAAGAGAAGAAGTGGTCTTTGGGCAAAGCTGATTTTTAAATTTGAAGGGCAGGTAGCCTATAAAAATATTAAGAGAAGCAGGAAGAGATTTTATATAACATGTATATCACTTATAATATCAGTAGTAATGTTTGTGTTCTTTTCAAATTTTATTGATATTTATATCCAAAGCAATAAAATAGCATCTCAAAGCGTTAAGATAGAAGGTGCTTTTACACAGAAGGGAAAAGATGGACCTTATTTGAACCGAAATATGGCAGAATATATAAAAGGTTTTGAGGGTATAAAGGAAGTATTTAAATCCAACTTCAGTGTTATTCCATATTCTATAGATAAAAGTAAAGTAAATGATAAATTTGTTACATCAATAAAAAGGTTAAAAACTACTAAGGAGTACAAGGATAAATATATTGTCAATGATACTCAGCTTGTTGGCTATGACGAAAACACATTTAATCTGCTAGTTAAAGAAAATAAGCTCAAAATAAATTATGAAAGCTTTACTAAGAACAATGAAGTTATAATATTCCAGAAGGCTGGCGGATTAGATGAAAATAATAAAAGATTTTATGATGGCTTTACAAAATATAAAGTTGGAGATGAGATAACTCTTCCTGTTTTGAATAAAATATATTTAAAAGAACCAAAGGAAGAAGAACTAAAAAGGTTGATAGATGCTGGGGAAACCATTACTTTCAAGGTGGCCGGAATAGTTGACTATGAGGTAATTAACAACTCTTTAATATATGATAGCTATGGTATGATAATATCTAGCGATAACTATGAAAAATTAACTGGTGTAGATGAACTGGGAGTTATTGCTTTAAACTTTGATTCATCGGATTATTGTAGTAAGTATTATGAAAAATTCAATATAATAGCAGATGAAAACAATGCAACTTATTATGATGTATATACTCTTAAGAAGCAAAGTGATGAATTACAAACACAGCTGATGGTTCTGGTGTATGGATTTATTGGACTAATAATTCTTATATCGACTGTTAATATAATTAATACAGTTACTATAAATCTATTAGTGAAGAAAAGAGAGTATGCAACATTTAAAGCGATTGGAATGACAAAGGGTCAGTTTAAAAAGCTTGTGTTGCTAGAAGGCGCATTGTTTGGAATTATCGCATCCATAATTGGCTTGCCGATATCCTTCCTACTGTCATATTTTGGAGTAGTGCAAAGCAACCCAATGGGGGATATAGGCTATAGAGCAGCTCTTTGGCCGTATATTTCAGGAGGCATAGGAATAATTGCAATAACGTTATTGGCTGCATTGTTCCCACTGCGCAAGTTAAATGATATGAACATAGTGGAGGCGCTTAGGGTAGAAGAGTAGGGCAAAGGCAGAAGTTAGAAGACGGCAGTTGGCAACCGGAAGGGACTGTTGTAGAACTAATTACAATATAAGAAAAAATTACTGTTTTAATAGTACGAGAGTACAACTTATACGAATGGAAAAGACCCTTTTGGTTGCTGAGTTACTATAATATAGTATATTATTATAGCGTTCTTAACTGATTTGATGAACACAGGAGACAAGGTGAGAGGAGATAATTCTTATGAACATTTTGTTAGTGGAAGATGATGGGCCTTTAGCTATGGGAATTGAATATGCTTTAAAAAAGCAAGGGTTTACGGTCTCAATTGCTAAAAGTATTAGAGAGGCTCATACCTATTTTAATATAAGTACTAATATAATCCTTTTAGATGTTACTCTGCCTGATGGAAATGGATATGATTTTTGCAAAGAAATCCGACTTACAAGTGATGTGCCTATTATCTTCTTGACTGCACTCGACGATGAGCCAAATGTGGTATTTGGCTTGGACATTGGAGGCGATGACTACATTACAAAGCCCGTTAGGATAAGCGAGTTGGTTTCAAGGATAAATGCCCTTATGAGACGGCAAAATACTAATTCTGGAAGTGATAATACAAGGTACTTGACAAGTGGAAATATTGTCGTTGAGCCTTTGAAATGCAAGGTAAGTGTTGCTGGAGAAGAGGTATATTTAACTGCAGTCGAATACAAGTTGTTGCTCGTTTTACTTGAGAATAAAGGACAAGTGTTAAGTAGAAATGTGATAATTGAAAAGCTATGGGATATAGATGGCAATTTTGTAGATTATAATACTTTAAATGTATATATGAAGAGGCTTAGAGAGAAAATCGAGACTGGTGCGCACAAACATATTGAAACTATTAGAGGGATGGGCTATATTTGGAAGGACGAGGTGGTGGAGCCTTGAAGCTATTCAAAAATAAAGAAGTACAGCTTTCAATTGCGTTAACTGCAGTCTTACTCATAATCTTTGGTGCCATTTTAATGTATATATTCGGAGGCTTTGCTAAGACTTTAAATACCCTCCAGATAAAACAAAATATAGCTGTAATAGGAGCAATTGCGAAGCAGTATCCACAGCTAGAGCCAGATATTGTTAAGAACTATACTAGTGGATTTCAAGAAAATTATGAGTATGGCAAAAGAATTCTGGAAAAATACTCTTATGATAAGAACCAAGGTGTTAATAAAAATAGTTTTATACAAAAGGATGTCAGACAAGCATATGTAAATATACTAATATTAACTGTTTTTTTTGCGTTAATACTAATTACATTTATTATATTTAATTTTTATAGAGTATTTAATAAAATTCGAAAGTTAAGTGTTAATGCAGAAGCTGTAATAGAAGGACAATACAGGCCAATCGACGGTGACAATGAAGAGGGTGACATAGGCTCTTTAACTTATCAATTTAATACAATGACGCAAAGGCTTAGCGAGAATGTACAGGTCTTAAATAACGAAAAGTTATTCCTAAAAAAATTGATTACTGATATTTCACACCAACTAAAAACACCTCTTGCTTCACTTATCATGTTTAATGAAATAATGGAAAACGATAGTAATATGTCTGAGCAGGAACGAAAAACATTTCTTATGGAAAGTAAAAATCAGCTGGATAGAATTGAATGGCTAATAAAAAACATGATGAAAATGGCAAAACTTGAGGCTGGTGTTGTTGAATTTACCAAGGAAGAGGCTAATATTGCTGACACTGTTCACAGAAGTTTGGTAGCGCTAAAGCTTATTGCTTCAGAAAAAAATATAAATATTAATATTTCAGGTGATAATAGTGTCAAAGTCAAGCATGACATTAGTTGGACAACAGAAGCTTTCTCAAATATCATAAAGAATTGCATTGAGCATAGCGAAAAGGGTAGTGAAATTGATATAACATGGGAAGAAAACAGTGTATTTGTTCAAGTAGTAATAAAGGATATTGGAACAGGAATTGCCAAGGAAGAACTTCCGAAAATATTTGATAGATTTTACAAGGGCCCAAATAGCTGTAGCCCAACTAACATTGGAATAGGTTTATATATAACGAAAACAATTATTGAAGGGCAGGGCGGCTCGATATATGTCTTTAGCCAAGAAGGGCAAGGCACAAAATTTATAGTCAGACTAATGAGGATTGATTAAGTATGATTGTGATGCTAAAAAGGATACACATAAGTCTTGTTAGTTTTACAATATAAAGGATATATTTCCAAAATGTCGAATATTAAGAAAGAGCAATTAATATTTTTGTTTTTGGAGGAAGAAAAATGTCTAAATGCGATATTTACCTTTACGGAATGACTCTTGTATCAACTATGAATCTATTAGCTGGTGATTTCCCTGAAGTGGATACATATGGTGAAATCAAGGCGAGCTATGTACTTCCAGGTGGAGAAACTGGCAGCTGCTCAGTTGTATTGGCAGCATTAGGATGTACTGTGAAAATAGACGGAAATTATCAAGGTGGCAAGACTATAGGTGTTCTTAATCAATATCTAGGTAATAAGTATGGTGTTTGCATGTCCAGAGTATATACTGATCCAACCTTTGACGGTGTTCAAGATATGGTATTAATAGCTGGGAATACTAGAACGTGTTTTGGTACATTTGGAGATTACTTTTCTAACGGAAAAAAGAGGTGGAATACTCCAGTAAAAGAAGATATTGAGAATGCAAAAGTTGTAGGCTTAGACCCGTTTTTTATGGAACAGTCAGATCTTGTAGCCAAGTATTGCCATGAACTAGGCAGAAAATATGTAACAATAGATTGTAAACCTGAATCTCTTTTACATAAGTACTCTGAGGCTAATGTTGTATCAAATGAATTTATAAAAAGTAATTATCCCAACGTTAATGTAGAAGAGCTATTTAAAATTTATACTGAAAATACAGATGGTTTAGTGATATTTACTTTTGGCTCAAGGGAGATAATGTTCGGGAGAAAGAATCAGGGTATACATAGGATTAAGCCGTACCAAGTCAAGGTTCAAAGTACTTTAGGAGCAGGGGATACATTCAAAGCTGGAGTTATATATGGAGTATTTAAAGAAATGACAGATGAGGATATTGTTAAATTTGCCGCTGCAACAGCAGCAACTGTTTGCAGTAGATTCCCATTGGCATTAAATCCACCAAGCTTGGAAATGATATATGAGTTAATAGAAAAGAAATAGTTCTTTTCAAAATTCCAAGAGTAGTATATAATGTAAATGCAAATGATTCGCGTTTACATTATAGGAGGATATAGATGAAAGTGGACTTAAAAAGATTAATAGCTGTTTTGACTTTGGTTTTACTTGTTTTTAGCGGATGTTCAAATACTAACTTAACAAGTCCAGAAGATAAACAAAATACAACTATAGTTACGTCATTTTATCCTATGTACATTTTTACTGAAAATGTAGTAAAGGATATTCCAAACGTAAAGGTTGTAAACATGACGCAACCACAAACTGGGTGTTTACATGATTATCAAATGAAACCTTCAGATTTGAAGACACTTGATAAGGCAGATGCTTTTATCATTAACGGTGCAGGTATGGAAGCCTTTATGGATAAAGTAATTAAGCAGCGGCCAGAACTCAAGGTTATAGAGGCAGCAAAGGGCATTGAACTACTTAAGGATCAAAGTGGTGAAGACAATGCACACGTTTGGGTTAGCATTTCTGGTGCAATAAAGGAAGTAAACAATATAGCTGAGGGGTTGGCTACCTTTGATGCAAAAAATGCTACTGCTTATAGAGAAAATGCCAAGGCATATGTTAAGTTACTTGAAGCCCAGAGAGACAAAATGCATCAAGAGCTAGATGTATTTAAAAATAAAGATATTATTACCTTCCATGAAGCATTCCCATACTTTGCAAAAGAGTTTGGACTAAATATTATTTCTGTTGTGGAACGTGAGCCTAATACTGAGCCAAGTGCGGGAGAACTAGCCCAACTAATTGATACAATAAAGAACGCAAATGTAAAGGTACTTTTTGCTGAACCACAGTATTCACAAAAAGCAGCTGAAGCTATTGCAAAGCAAACTGGTGCAAAGGTTTATTTGCTTGATCCCATTGTTACAGGCGAAAGCAATGCGCCTGCCGACAGCTACATTAAAACGATGGATGAAAATTTAAAGGTATTGGTAAAAGCATTTAAGGAAAATCAGTAAACTTACTAGATTGTACAAAAACGATATTTCAAATTCGAGATGCCGTCTTGCCTTGAAGAAATTGAATATCTGATAACACAAACCCCCTGTAATACAACCTTTATCAGTTGTATTACAGGGGGTTTGATTTTATCCGAGTTTCTTCGCTTCAGATGGGATTAAAACTCCATCTGAGGCGAAGAACTCTGTTTATGAGCCTCAGCACATATTATTTATAAAGTTCCACTAACTTTAATAAATGATCATAACGTTCTGCAGCAGCTTTCTCAGATGCACTGAATAGTTTTTCTGCACGTTCTGGGAATGCACGAGTCAAACTTGTGTAACGTGTTTCGTTATTCAAGAATGCTTGATATGATCCATCACCTGGTTTTGATGTCAAAGTAAATGGATTCTTTCCTTCTGCCTTTAGAGCAGGATTGAAGGAGAATAAATTCCAGTATCCAGCTTTAACAGCAGCTTTCATTTCATCCTGACAGTGGTTCATGCCACCTTTAACTCCATGAAGTTCACAAGGTGCATATCCAATGATAAGGGAAGGTCCATTATAAGCTTCTGCTTCAGCAAGAACTTTAACAGTCTGAGCTGGGTTAGCACCAAGAGCGATTTGTGCTACATATACATAACCGTAGCTCATCGCTATTTCAGCAAGACTCTTCTTACCAATATCTTTACCAGCAGCAGCAAACTGACAAACCTCACCGATGTTAGATGCTTTTGATAACTGTCCGCCTGTATTAGAATACATTTCAGTATCGAATACCATAACGTTAACGTTCTCACCGGAAGCAAGTACATGGTCAAGTCCACCGAATCCGATATCATATGCCCATCCATCACCACCGAGAATCCATACGCTCTTCTTAGAAAGGTATTGTTTCTTTTCAAGAACTTCGTTTGAAAGCTCACAACCTGCAGCAGAAGCTTTCTCGAGTTCAGCTACTAATGCTGCAGCAGCAGCTGCATTCTCTTTTGTGCTGTCTTTTGTTTCTATGAATTTAGCGGCAGCAGCTTTAAATTCATCAGATGCCTTATCAGAAGCAGCAAGTTTCTCAATCTTAGCTATAGCCTGGTTACGAATAGTCTTCTGTCCAAGATGCATACCAAGTCCATGTTCTGCATTGTCTTCAAATAATGAGTTAGCCCATGCTGGACCCTTCTTTGAATCTTTATTTACTGTATATGGACAAGTTGCAGCAGGTCCACCCCAGATTGAAGAACATCCTGTAGCATTTGAAATGTACATCTGTTCACCAAAGAGCTGTGTGAGTAAACGAGCATAAGAGGTTTCAGCACATCCTGCACAGCTTCCTGAGAATTCAAGAAGAGGTTGATTGAACTGAGATCCGATTACTGTTGTATCAGCAGGCATTCCTGGTTTCTTACCTACGTTTTCAACTAAATAATTGAATACTGGTTGCTCTTCAAGCTGTGATTCCTGAGGAACCATCTTGATAGCCTTCTTAGGACATACTGTTATACATTCTCCACATCCCATACAATCTAAAGGAGATACGCTCATTGTATATTTGTATGTACCAGCTTTAGTATCAGCAACTTTAAGGTTAGCAGGAGCAGCTTTTACTTCATCATCAGTAAGCATGAATGGACGAATTGTAGCATGTGAACATACAAATGCACATTGGTTACATTGAGCACATGCTTGTGGATCCCATTCTGGAACATTTACAGCTGTACCACGTTTTTCATAAGCTGCAGCACCTAATTCAAACTGTCCATCAGCAATATCTTTGAATGCAGATACAGGAAGGCTGTCTCCATCCATTAGTGCAATAGGATTCATAAGATTCTTAACCATATTAACTAGTTCTGAACGACCCATAAGCTTTTCTGCTGGAGCATCTGCTTCAGGATTAGACCAAGAAGCTGGAATTTCTACTTTGTGAAGAGCATCTACACCGGCATCAATTGCTTTGTAGTTCATCTCAACAACTGCATCACCTTTTTTGCCATATGATTTTTTAGCAGCAGCTTTCATGAAAGCAATTGCTTCATCGATTGGCATAACATTTGCTAATTTGAAGAATGCTGATTGAAGTATTGTATTAGTACGTTTACCCATACCAATTTCAACAGCTTTATCAATAGCGTTAATTGTGTATAACTGAACATTGTTATCTGCAATGTATTTCTTAGCAGCAGCATTCAAGTTAGTGTTTAATTCTTCATCTGACCATTGGCAGTTAATCATGAAGATTCCACCTGGCTTAACATCCTGAACCATCTTATATCCTTTAACAACATATGATGGATTATGGCATGCTACAAAGTCAGCTTGATTTATGTAATATGGGCTCTTGATTGGCTTATCACCAAAACGAAGATGTGATATTGTTATACCACCAGTCTTCTTAGAGTCATACTGGAAATATGCCTGAATATATTTGTCTGTGTGGTCACCGATAATCTTTGTAGAGTTCTTGTTAGCACCAACTGTACCATCACCACCAAGACCCCAGAACTTGCATTCTACTGTACCTGCAGCAGATGTAATAGGAGCTGGTTTGATTTCTGGTAAGCTTAAGTTAGTAACATCATCTACTATACCGAGTGTGAAACGTGATTTAGGAGCATCTTTCTTCAACTCTGTGAATACTGCAAATACAGATGAAGGAGGAGTATCTTTAGAACCTAGTCCATAACGGCCATTTGTAAGAATAACATCGTTCATTCCTGCTTCACGAAGTGTTGTAGCTACATCAAGATAAAGAGGATCGCCTAATGCACCTGGCTCTTTAGTACGGTCAAGAACAGCAATCTTTTTAGCTGTCTTAGGGAGAACTTTAAGTAGTGAATTTGAAACCCATGGACGATATAAACGAACTTTTACAAGTCCAACTTTCTCGCCTGCAGCTGTTAAGTAATCAACAACTTCTTCAGCTACGTCACAGAAAGATCC
>JAEWAX010000162.1 GCA_023391425.1 Bacillota bacterium
CTGTAGCTAATTTCACAGTAGAAAAAAACCGTAATGTAAAAATAATGGTTTTATCTGATTACACAGGCTCAGATATAGCAAATCTTAAAAATTCAATCACAAGTATGAAAAGTGAACTCGCTAATGACGCTAAGATTGATGTTCAATATATAACACCAACAGATATTACTATTGGTACACAAAATGGTATGAAAATAATGAACACCTGGGGTATGAAGGTATATGGTAAATATTCATGGTCAGGATACATAGAAGGAACTACATCTGAGGGATTTCCTATCTATAACGATAGACCATTGGTAAATGAGACAATGGAGGTATTTTCACATTCACCAACACGTTATTTATTAGAGGGTGAAAAGCCAACTGACGTATACAAAGTACCAACTTCCTTTAAAGCATCTGAGCCAAAATATCACTCCACTGACCACACAAGTACAACATATATAGTATATAATTTTTTTAATAGTGATGGATTATGCGATGGTAGTACTGCTATTAACACTGATATAGTAAATTCATATGATAGTACTAGTCATACATCTAAAACTATAATCTCCGGACCAACATTTACTTATGATAATTTTTGGTCTATTATGCGTTCAGATGAAATACCAGTTACTAACACAGTAATGGGTTGGGACTTGTCAAAGATTAACTATAACACCACAGATAATGCAGATTACACGGACACATATATTGTATTTGCAATGAATAATGAAGACACTAATTATTTTTCTCAAACACACCCTAACACATACAAATTAGGTCAGCTTAGAAATGACACAAACTTTGGTAAATACATAAAAGATACCAATGCAAGGGTATACTCTATATGTTCTAACACCCTTGAAAATATAAACCTATCAACAAACGCTAAGTATCCTATTACATTTAACTCAACCCAACAAAATACTTCTATTAAAGATTTAATTAATAACAGCATTGACGGAAGAAGTTTTGGTACTAAAAATATAACTAGTCTTGTAAATAAAATAAAAGAAAATATAAAGAAACCAAGTAATGGTAACATAGACATGATAGTAGCAACAGACAAAGATGTTGAAAGCACCAATAATTTCATTGAAAGTGTAAAGAATAATGTAAGTGCAGACGTGGATGTTCAAACAAATATTGTTGATAAATCTTCATTAGAAGATACCCCTGCATGGACTAAATATGTAGTTAACGGTAAATATAGAAATATATTTACCATACGTAAAGATGTAACTCTTGTACTCATGGATAACGGTGAGCTTTGGGCTATGGGAAGTAATTTTGCGGGTGGAAGTGATTCTATTGATTCATATGGAAATGTTCTTGACCCCCCTAAGTACGGTTTACTTGGTGTTGGTTCTAATGCTGAAAGTGTTATTCATCTTGTTAAAATAGCTACAGGAGTAAAAGATGCTACTATAGTAGACGCTACTAATTATGACTCATTAATTGTTTTAAAAAACGATGGAACAGTATGGATATCTGGTTATGTAGATGAATATTATCGTAATGATAAGAAATATAATATTATTTATAATACACTCACTCAAACAGGTGCATTTGGTTATGTTTATCGCATACTTTCTGGCTATTCTAATACGTTTAATTATGAAACGTATGATGGTAAAATTCATAATAAGTATATTGGTTCAAACTACGGGGACTACCAAGAAGAAGATATGAATGCACCTTGCTATGCTCCGTATGAACCATCTTCCTCAATGGTAAAATATATTAGTGGTGAGTATTACATACTTGAAGATGGAACTATATACAAAAAGAGTAGATACCGAAATGATGCATATTATCCTTATGTAACTTCTAAGATTGGTAAAACACCTTCACCTATAAGAGAAATAGGCGGTGGACTTATGTATTGTGAGGATAATAATATTTATAAACTTTCAGATTTAACAAAAAAATTAAACACAAATCCAGTAAAACAGGTGTTCTTAGATTCTGGTTACTTTGTAGAGAGTGATTCAAATGTTTATAGGTACTACATAAGATATGATTATAATAATCAAGAAGTAATTACAAAAATAACTTCAAATGTAGATAAAATATTATTTGTAGAAAAATACATAGATTGTTATGGTAGAGTATGTCCAGAAGGAACAATTGTAAAGAATCTCAATGGGGAAATTAAAATAGTTGGACAAGTTAGTGATATAAATAAACTTCCTCAAACAGATACTTTTTATTATGATAAGAATAACGACACAGTAGATTTTAGTTGTAACAACACCGCGGCGGATTACTTACAAATAGGAAACTATTTTGCATATATCACTAAAAGCGGTGAATTATATGCGCCGATTGTACAAAACAACATTGGTAAATTAGAAAGCCAAGGAAAATTTAACCAAATTTTAAGTAGTTCCATTTCTCCTGTTAAAGCTTTCTCAAAATCAAGAATATTAAACACAACATTGAGAGAAGGTTCAGAAAGATATTTTATATACATATCAGATACCATTAAACAGGATACTTATTTCAGCACCACACCAGACTATTTTCTATTTGGAAATTTAGACAGTACAATTTTGAACTATTTAAAGGCAAATAATTTTAACATTTACGTTGTAACACCACAGCAAGCATTAGATTTAAAGCTTCAATATCCATATGTACCTACAAATATTCAACAATATACTTTAAGAGATTTAGTTAATAACACCACAAAGGACAGTTCAATATGCAAAAACACAAATGAGATTGTTTCTCTCATATCAAGGAAATATTCAATGTATGCAAAACAAGGAAGTACAACATTAACATTATTGGTGGACGAGGAAGGCATGAATTATAGCCTTGTATACAGAGACTTTGAAAATGACCCAAAATACGCTGATAGGTGGAAGTATACACATGATGATACTTATTTTGATAACCCTAATGGACTAGCAAATTACTCTGGTCAATGGCTTACAACACCTGCATACTCATTTAGTAAGGTCGGTAAATATTCAGTGGTAAGTCAATTTAGGGATAATCCTAAAGATGTTTCCAGTTTTGATAACTATAGGCTTTGGTCAAATGTATCTGCTCCTGCAACTATTATAGTTCACCGTAGACCTATAGCAAACTTTAATACTCAAATAGTTAGCAAAGCAGGAACTGATGTTACTTTGTCTTACATAGACTATTCCTACGATATCGACCATAATATTTCAAGAACTGATAAGGGAATTGTAGCAAGAAGTTGGCAATATAGAAAACAGGGTGAAGACACATGGATTGAAGGTAAGCCAATAAACTTAGAATACAATTCAGGAGTATATCAGATTAGATTAAAGGTAAGAGACATTGAAGGAGCTTGGAGCAAACCCTACATAGACACAATAGATACTGCTAATTTAATACCTACAATAGATGCCAGTCCTACAGAGTATAATGGTGCTGGGCCAATTAATATTATAATAACAGCTAGTGATCATGGGGAAGGTGATTTGGTTTTAGCAAGCTCAACATATTCACCTAAAACAAGATATGCATTAACAAATAGCTCAGCAAAACCATCTAGCGGCTGGAATGATTTACCTTCTAAGACATATACACTTCCAACAATCACAACAGCTGGTACATATTATCTCCACATGGAAGCCTATGATGCTTCTGGCCAAAGATTTTATAGAGTACGAGGCCCATATATAATAAGCTTACCACCAACAATAGATGCCAGTCCTACAACATTCAATGGTTTTGGACCACTTAATATTATTATAACTGCAAATGACAATGGGGAAAATGATTTGGTACTAGCAGGTTCATCATATTCACCTAGTACAAGATATGCTCTCACTTATAGTGCAATAAAACCGTTAAGTGGTTGGAAGGACTTGTCTGCAAAAGTATACAATTTGCCATCGATTACAGCAGCTGGTACATATTATCTACATATGGAAGCCTATGATACTTCTGGACAAAGCTTTTACAGAGTAAGAGGTCCATATACTGTTGAAACACTAAAAGCGTCACATTTCTATATTACAATGATGCTGGATATTGGCTGGAGATCTTATTATTTTGATGTAGATAATGGAATAGATGATAATCACGACGGAAAAATAGATAAATATCCAAAACGTATTAATACAGACATTGGCACTATGAAGATGCCAATTAACTACTTTAATATGGTTGGATATACAAAGACATATTTAAAAGCAGGGTATAAGGTAAAGGGTAAGATAGACATTATTGGTAATCCAGACTGGGCAAAGTTTGATATTAACTATATAAAAGAGGGTAAAACTTATACCGATACAGTATCTTTAACAAAATCAACAGGAGACACTTTTACATTTGAGTGGATTGTTCCATTAGAAACCGATACAAAAACTTTTGTTAGCTTCGATTTAATCACTAAAAAAGGCGATAAAACATATGGTAACGAGAAATGGCTTGATACCTGGGATGCAAGAAATACATCTAGATTAGTTTTTTATGTAAAGGGCAAAGCAACAGATGATATAATTTATGTTCAAAGCCAATAAAATAGACAATGTCTATTCTATAACATACCTTGAACGCTACATTCGTGACATATCAAAAAAGATAAGAGCAAACCTTAGATTCAAAATTGAACAGGGTGAGTATATAGGAAATGCACCATATGGCTATGTTAAGTCAATAAATGAGAAAAATAAGCTAGTAATTGATGCAAGAACTGCTTCAGTAGTTAGAGAAATTTATAGTCTATATAAAAAAGGGTATGGTTATGCAGCAATAGCTAATATGCTAAATGAAAAAGGATATCCATCACCATCATCGAAGAATTCAGACATACCAATAACCCCTTGGAATCAAGTGTCAGTTCAAAGAATTCTGTGCAATCGCGTATATATTGGAGATACAGTGCAAGGTGTAAGTGAAAAAATAAGCTTTAAGAATAAGAAAACCAGAAGACTCCCATTTGATAAATGGATAATAACAACCAACACACATGAGCCTATTGTCACTAATGGAGACTTTGATGAGGTGCAAAAGCTTAGGGCAAAAAAACGCTCAAATCAGGGTTATAACAGGAGTACACTACATCTTTTGAGCAACCTTATATACTGCGGAAAATGTGGTAAAGTAATGTATGTCAGAGTGAGGAAAGATAGACCTGTAGGATATATATGTAGCACTTATACAAAAAATGGTTGTGATGCTTGTTCTAGTCATTATGTTGCTGAACAGTCAATAATAGATGTGATTACAAAGGAATTGCTTGAAATGCTCTCGAATAGAGAGCTAATTGATAGCTTTCAAATGAATTATAAAAATGGTGATGATCAGGAAATAAAACGAATAGAAATGGTGCAAAAACTTGAGCAGCAAATTATTTTGAAGCAAAAGCAACAGGATACACTGTATAGCGACAGGCTTGAGGAAAAAATATCAGAACAGCTTTTTATCAGAATGAACCAGGTAATAGAGTCACGAATAAATCTGCTTAAGCAAGAATTGCAAAAGCTCAAAGAAGAAGAAACTAAATTAAATGATAAAATGCATATTATAGATAATTTTATAAGTAAAATAAAGAGCCAAGGCATTAATAAAAACATTATAGATTTAATGGTTAGTAGAATTATAGTATATGACAGTAACGACAATGTTGAATCAATTGGAACTACTATTAATAATGAAGAGCTAAATAACGGTCTAATAGTAATTGAATATAACTTTAACAACTGGAGGGAAGTTTAAACCATATTAAAATGCTTTTCAAATATTAGATATAATTTGATATGTACCCCCTTTACTGGACCAAAACCAGTAAAGGGGGTACATATCAAACATTTGGGGTGCATTTTAATGAAGGGAACTCTTTTATCTTAAATACCTTTTTTAATTGCTTTAAATTTTACAGTCTTTAAACATAATTTGTTAAAATGACCCTTTAATAAATAAATCCATCAATTTATAGCCATCTTCTATGAAGATACCAGATTTTTTAGCCTCAAATTCATCATAACTTAAAGCAGGTGAAGTTATTTCATTGGTGCTATCATATATGATGAAAGGAACTGGATCAGAGGTGTGGGTTCGCAGACTCAAAGGAGTTGGGTGGTCTGGAAGCACCAATACCTTATATTCCTTATATTTCTTGAGCCCATCTAAAATTGGAGCAACCACCTGAGAATCCAATAACTCTATAGATTTAACCTTATTATCTATTTCATGTCTATGTCCACATTCGTCTGGTGCTTCTAAATGAACATAAACAAAGTCTTTACCACTGTCTATGGCTTCAATTGCAGCTTTTGCCTTACCAATGAAATTAGTATCTATATTACCAGTAACACCATCAACATCAATGGAATCAAGTCCGGCACAAATACCAATTCCCTTTAAAAGGTCAACAGCAGATATTACAGCACCAGATTTATTGTATTTTTCTTGGAAGGAGGATAGTGCAGGCTTTTTGCCTTCACCCCAAAGCCATATAGAGTTTGCAGACCTGAGCCCACGTGCCTTTCTAGCTAAGTTAACTGGATGATTTTTTAATATATCATAGCTTTTCTTCATTAAATCAAGCAATAAGCCTGATTCTTCTTTTGGAAGATACTCAGTAATTTTTCTTTCAGATATATCATGTGGGGGAGTACAACCAAGTCCAGTTTTACCGTTGCTCCAAACCATACAATGTCTGTAGCTTATTCCCGGGTAGAAATTTATATTGTCACGCTTAAGTGCAGTATTTACTGCTTCAATCAGAATTCTAGCTTCATCAGTTGAAATCTCATCTGAACTATAATCAATCATGGTTTTATCAGCATAATCATCCTCTGCTTCAGACAGATGAACCAGATTACATCTGAGAGCAACATCTGTAGGTGATAGTTCAATACCCATGCTTACAGCTTCTAATGGTGAACGACCAGTGTAATAAATTTTAGGGCTATAACCCATTACAGAAAGATTAGCAGCATCACTACCTGGTGCTATCCCATCTGGAACTGTTTTCACTAGACCTACCGTTCCTTTTGTTGCCAACATATCAATGTTTGGTTTTTTAGCATATTGAAGAGGAGTCTTATTATCTAACTCTGGCATTCGGTAATCAGCCATGCCATCTCCTAAAATTACAACATATTTCATTTAAAATCATATCCTTTACGTATTAAAATGATTTTTTTAACTTTCGTAATTAAAATAGCTACCAGTCGCAGGACGGTTATGATGCGCGTCCCAGTGGATGAATATACCACCCTGCTATGATTAGTAACTATAACTACTAAAGCTATAACTACTAAAGCTATAACTACTAAAGTATAACTTCGAGAGTTAAAATAAATTAGCCTTTAACAGCAACTTTCGCCCAAGTATCTTTTAAACCTACTGTACGGTTGAAAATCAACTTGTTTTCACTTGAATCAATATCTACACAATAGTAACCCATTCTTAAGAATTGGAAGCGATCACCTGGTTTTGCATTAGCCAAGTCTGGCTCAACCATGCAA
>JAEWAX010000060.1 GCA_023391425.1 Bacillota bacterium
TGAAACAGTAGATAAGGGGTTATTTGAGAAGTAATTCAGGTAGACATTAGGTAGACAACCTTCAAAAAAATAGACTCTGAAATTAAAATATTGTAAAAGATTGCATAATATTTTAAGGGATATAAAAAGATAAAATAATGCTTATACGCTTAGAGTTATAAGTGATTCGGCAGAAATTAAGTGAAAAGAAAATATTGTAAAATATATCAAGTGAGGCTGGTGTCAATTGTTCGACTCCCCTCGCCTCCACCAAATCAAATGACCGCCATTAATTCAATGGCGGTGTTTTTGTTTGCCCTCAAATGGTTTGATATAAGGGTGCTAAAGGAACTGCGCGTTTGTATTGGAGATAAGACAAACTGTAATATTGGTGTAAAATGGTATATGTACATCCGGTATTGTTATTCTATGCACACCCTTTAAATGAAATTATGTGGAATAATTAAAAGACTTAGGTATCGTTAAAAAGTTTGAACAATACGATATTTTCCCGTGGGCGGCGCACGTTGAGACGGTAGTATTGATAACAAGAGTTTAGAACGGGGTGTCTGGAAGGAAGTGATATAAGCCTTTTGTGTGATTATGTGGCTGGAACCTGAAGTGTGAAAAACTTGATTTTTTGCTTCTTTGAAACGTATTGAAACAAGCTGTAATCATCGTGACAGAGCGATGTGAAGTCATAGTCTCGAGAGTGGTGGATTTGGATGATTTCTTGAATTTTTAAGGTTGGATGAGTAGATTGGATGTTATAATACAAGTGGACTTTTTTGCAACGATAAATTGGAATTTAACGATGTGATTTTGTGCATAATGCATATATGAAAGGAGTTTTTGCGATGAATGAAACACTGAAAGTAATAGCAAATCGGTATTCCTGCCGTGATTTTAAAAATGATGTGCCTTCAGATGAAATACTTCAAGCAATTGCTGAAGCTGCAATACAGGCTCCAAGCGGGATGAACCGTCAAGCATGGCGGGTTATTGTTGTAAAAGACAAAAAGCTGATACAGGATATGGAATCGGAGGGGATGTCCTATCTTGCGAACATGGAGGATAAATCTCCCTATAACAGAATCATGGAACGTGGTGGCAGATTGTTCTACGGAGCACCCTGTATGATTGTAGTCCCGATTGATCCGGAGCAATATGCACCAGCGCTGATTGACTGTGGTATTTTATGTCAGAATATCACACTGGCTTCAACATCACTCGGAATAGCCAATATTATGTGTGGGTTTACCGGTCTGGCATTCGCCAGCGGTATTCGCGCTGAAGAATTCAGCAAACGATTGGGATTCCCAGATGGTTATGCATTTGGTTGTTCGGTGTTATTGGGATACGCCAATACTACAAAGCCGCCTCATATTCCAGACAAAGATAAAATCATATTCATCGTATAATGGTAAGTAAGAATTTATAAGGAGGACTGCTATATGCAATACAGCCCTGATCCTAATGCTATTTATCCTAATGAAAAAATAAAAAGCGTATGCTACATTAAGAATGTCATCACCCGCCCTAATATTATTATCGGTGATTACACATATTACGATGATATAGGCGGGGCGGAGCGGTTTGAAGAGCATGTTACGCATCATTATGAATTTTTAGGCGATAAGCTCGTCATTGGAAAATTCTGTGCTATAGCAAAAGGTATCGAATTCGTAATGAACGGTGCGAATCATAGAATGTGCAGCGTCACCACCTATCCTTTTAATATAATGGGTCATAGCTGGGAAAAAGCAACTCCGGCACTTGAGGATTTACCCTTCAAAGGGGATACTGTTATCGGCAATGATGTGTGGATAGGCCAAAATGTCACTGTAATGCCCGGTGTGCATATTGGTGATGGAGCAATTGTTGCTGCTAATTCAGTAGTTACAAAAGATGTACCGGCTTATTATATTGCAGGTGGCAATCCCGTCAGAATTATTAAGAAAAGGTTCGATGATGACCTCATAAACTATCTGCTGGAATTAAAGTGGTGGGATTGGCCTGCTCACAAAATTTTAAATAACCTTGAAGCTTTGTGCAGCGGGGATTTGACAAAAATAAAGAATATCAAATAAGCCCATTATGAAGCGCAACAAATCAGAATTTGAGTTGAAGAGCTACGGATAAATATACAAGACACGAATTTAAAGAAGCACTGCAAATTGTTTCTTCAATTATCGGTAGATGTGAAGAAATGCAGCCTAAGTTTGCGGAGGGTGCCTCTCAGTATACTCTCCTTAAGGACAGTATAAATGTGAACTTTTAATTAGGAATTATTAAATATTAAAAAAATCACCTTGTTCCATCAGACTAGGAGCAAGGTGATTAATAACAATAGGGTTAATTAGATTTTATTATTCATAACGATAGACTTTATAATACTTCGTAGTTTTTCTTTTTGTAAATCATATGTACTTGGTAAGCTAATAAGGATATTATTTAAATCGGATTGTTCGTAAGAAGTTAAACTATTACAGTTACTGACTATTTCAATAAGCTTTCCTAAACTATGATCATGAGGTGCTTTAATTTCTTTTTCTATATATATTAGTTTTATTATTCGTGTCATTGCATTAGAATATACTTTACTAATATACCAAATGTCAGCTTCATTTTCAAGAATACTTGCTTTGAGTTTTTTTGCATTTTCTTCTGCTATTTTTTTATTTTGATTAATATTTTCATAAATAGATATATTATTTTTATCAATGTTCTTTTTTAATATTTCGATTCTTGAAATAAATTCTTCAGAGAAAGTTTTTATTTGTTGTTTGTTTGATTCTGACAAATTATTAAATTTATTTATAAGATTACTTTGAAGACCATCCATTGTAGTGCATACATAAGAATTTATATTTTGGGTTAAGTCAGCTTCAAATTTCTCTGTATTACGTTCTACTTCTCGTGATAAATATTCAAATTTATTTTTATTAAAATAAATATTTGTTCCCAAAACTGCAAAAATTGCTACAGCAATACCACCAAGGGACCAAAATATGGTATCAAGAATTTTATCATTTGAGTACTTTAAGTTCTCGAACATTAACTTATACGCTTCATTTTCAGTAATATCTGAATTGTCTTTGATAATATAAGAATTATTATTGTTATAGTTTTGTATTTTTTCTTCAAGGGAAGAAATATTTTTGTAACTATTATATGTTAAATAAGAATTTATTAAGCACCATAATATCAACGCTATAATCCCTGCATTTTAAATAAGTTTAAGTAGTGTTTCCTTTGATGGCAATTCCAATTCAATCTTCATACATGTCCTCAACTTTGTTCAATATTTGTTAGGCCTCCAAGGAGGAGGTGTATAAAGCTATTGTAGTGCTACAGAACACATTATGTCAATATATAGCATTAATAGAAATCTAAAGCAATAAATAGAACGTTACTATTCAGCCTTGTTCAAAAGTAATCAATGATATTTTTAACCAAAGAGACTTGGTTTTAATTAAAGCAGGTCTCTTTTTTGTGTAAATAGTAGAATTATATATATTTTTTTTTCTCTAAAAATGTATATAGCTCTTTTAATAAATAAAGGTTATGAGCAAAACGCCCAAACTAAGGGTAAATATGCAAGAGAAACAGAAATAGCTCTACTAAATAGATTAACTAAGTATAAAGTAAATCATCTATTGTTTTTGAGAAATTTTAATGTTGCATACGACAATAACCTTTCAGAACGAGATTGCGTAAGTGTAAAACTAAAAAGAAGGTATTAGGGTGCTTTAGGAAACAGAGTGGGAATGAGTTGTACTGCAAGGTTATGAGTTATATTGAGAATCGTAAACGATAAAGGCATTTGGTTTTACACTCAATACAAAGTGTATTCATGTACAGATTAGTCCAATTTTGACTGGTCTGTTTAGAATGTTTGGTTTATGATCAAGGCTAAATAGTAACAAGAATTATACTATTTTATGTAAGTATTGCAAATATAATCTTGTATTATATTGAATATGGTGGTATATTGTGGGCATAAAAGTTTTAGGGGGAAATATTTTTGAAAAGAATAATAATAAGTTTAATGACTGTAGTAATGATTTTAGCTCTATCCGCGTGTGGACAAACTGAAGAAATATCACAATCCACAGTTGCTGAACAATCCCAAGCAGTAAGTACTAGTTCAATTGCCCCATCTACAGAAGCACAGGTATCTGAAAAATCTAAAGAGGAACATGTAAGTGATACAACAAACAAAGATGTCCTATATAGTGTTGTTGAGTATTTCAAAACGAAGGGCATTACAATTGGAGATAAGTCAGATAAAATATTTGCATTAATAGGTGCAAAAGGTGGTTACTCAATTCAATTAAATGGAGAAGAAGTTGAACTGTATGAGTATGATCCCGATAGTAAAGCGGAGTTGACCATAGCAAGTCTTAAAACAGCTAAGGATGGCTATATTGATATGGTCGGTACTAAAATCAATGTTACACTAAATGGGAATATAGTTCTTGCTAATTATGATAATCACCCTGATAAAGATAAGATAGTAGAGCTATTTAAGAATTTTAAGTAATATACATAAAACAAAGCTTTTCTAAATTTTTTAGGAAGCTTTATTTTTTAGAACTCCTTTTACTTGCGCGTTCTTTTCTCTTAGCTTTCTGAAGAGTGCACTCAGGAATTGAAGTTATGTAATTTGTTAGATTACAATCTTAGAATGATAGAGCAGGAATGGGGTTAGCTGTAAAAGACTCTTGTCAAAATATGCTTAGAGATTATTAGCAGGAGTATAATTTTGGTAGGATAACGCCGCAAGTCTATAAGGCTTTTTCTGAGGAATTACAAAAAGGTTGAATATACTGAATTAGATTGACTCGCATTTCAAAAAATCTGAGGGTGTAAAACCCTCATGAGTTTTAGAAACTTTATAATATTATGCGTTTTAATAGATTTAAAATAAGAGATGATTTTTATGAAGTATACGCTAAATATTGACATTATATAGCATGTATTTCATAATTGTTAAAGAATACATAGGAGGCGTATAAATGAGAATAGTAAAAAAAGTGAGTTCAATTATTATAGTACTTTTCATTATGATAATGTTGGCAATACCATCAAACGTTGATGCTACGACACAAGTGAAAGAAATCTGCATAGGCTGGACAGTACAGTTATCTGTTAATACCAATAAAACTGTAACCTGGACAAGTACGAATACTAAGGTTGCAACTGTAACAAAAAAAGGAATCGTTACTGGTAAAGGTGTAGGAAGCGTATTTATATTTGCAAAGTATGGGAAAGAGATTAAGTCATGGTTATTTTCTGTTCAACCTGCAGAAGAAGAAGTTGTTTATTATAATGATATTAGTAAACCGGTAGGGTTAGTCGCGTCAAAATCATTGTATGTAGGAGATTCTTATACTCTAGAGCTAAATGGTGTATCTGGAACAGCAAAATGGGATTCAAATAATAAAACGGTTGCAACAGTTTCAAGTAAGGGAACTGTCACTGCAAAGAAAAAGGGTACTGCCACCATCTCAGCAACAGTTAATAAGAAAAAATATACTTGCAAAATAACTGTTATAGAAAAAAAAGTTACTCCAACAATAAATTTACGGATAGTGCAAAATGGTAAGGAAATAAAAGTAAATAAGCAAGATGAAGAAATTTGTTTAAATAGGAATAATTTTTCTTTGAGGGTTAATATGCCATTAAATGGTGGTGCTCTAATATCAGCATTAGATAACCAAATAGATTATAATCTAGCTAACAGTGGGATGAAATCAGATGATGTTTTATATTTATCTTCAGGAACAAGTATGGCAACCAGTGGGCAGTATGAAGCTATGATTGTTGATAATGAAGCCAATCATTATATTTGCTATAGTGATGATCCTAATGATAGCAGAGCAACAATGATTTCAAAGGATAAAAATAATACAATAGATGGTGAATGGCAGATAAAGGGCATGGAAGTACGTGATACAAGCAACTATGAATTAATTAAGTATTCATTTGAAGATTTTCCACTAAAAAGAATATATCTTGTAGTATTTGTTGACTTTGATAACGATACTATAATTGATTCGGGAGAATATTCAAAGATATTCCTTAGTTTTAATGATTAGCTAATGATATTAATGAAGAATAAAGTAATATCATTATTTATAGTGTAAAATGTGACGGTGGTACAGTAAATAACGATGAGGTAAAAGTAAATAGTACATTAGCTGTGCTTCTGAGGCCATTAGTGTAGATATGAAGGCCTATATTCAGAAGAATTCAGAAGACATTGAGTGCAGTAATCTCCGAGAAGTTTACAAAGCTTTTTCTGCTGAATTACATAGAAGGTTTAATATGTAGAATTAGGTGGGTTTAATACTATGTCTGTAGTAACAGATATTTAATGTTATCTTTGACTGGTACGATTGCTCCACCAAGTAAGTACCCATACTTTGACACAAAGTATGGGTACTTTGCTATGCTCTGAAAACGTGGAATATGTTAAAAAATATTTTAAATGGCTGTGGAGGAGTGTCACAAAATAGGAAGGCGGCATTATTCATGAAATAATATGCTAGAAAAAATTAAAATAACTGGTGCGTATTATATAAAATGGAAAATATAAATATAATTTACAAATAATATACAATTATGGTATAATTACAAATAATTTGAGATTGATACAACGGAATGAAGAGGTAAATGATACAAAAGAATATTCATATATGGAGCAAGAAAGTAAGTATTTGAGCTCTAGTAGGTTTGAGAAGGATAAGAACTTTTGGAATAAAAAATTTGCAAAACTTCCGGAAAATTATAATGGCAATCAATTATTTCCACTGCAACTAGTGATTAAGGATTGGTTGGAGAATAACGGCTTGCAATTGGATTTTGACTATAAAACAGATATTTATACTCAAGAGCAGATTACAGATATGTTAACCATTTAAGAAATCTAATGGTTCAGGTATTGGATACACCAAACGAACCTTTAAATAGTTTTACATATATATCAGAAGTGGTTGATTATTAAAAATAGAGAGTCTGAAACCCTCATTAAACAAGGGGTTGAAGATTTCGAGAATTTATAATGAAATGCGGGGTGCTTATTCGATCATGGCAATAGAGGTTAATATTGATAAGGCTGCAGAACAGCCTATAGAAGAGCTTATTTTTAATTTGAAGGATATCGGCATCAATCTTTGGGTTGAGGGAGCTGCATTAAAATATGAAGGCCCTAAGGGGGCTGTTACGGTCGAAATATTGCAGCGGCTAAAAGAAAGGAAGCCAGAGCTTATAAAGTATTTAAAGGAAAAGGACGGGAAGGCTCTATATTTTGAACCGATTGAAGCAGTAGAAAAAGCGGAGTATTATCCTGTATCTGTTGCACAAAGACGAATGTTTCTTTTGAACCAGATTGACAGGAGCAGCACAGCATATAACATAATCAATGTTTTCAAAATTGAGGGCAGCCTTGACAGGGAAAAGTTCCTTGACGTAATGCGAAAGCTTGCACAAAGACACGATTCTCTTAGAACAAGCTTTGAAATGCTTGACGGAAGTCCTGTTCAAAGGATTCATGAGTCTGTCGAAATTGCTTCTTACTATGAGGAAATATCAAGCGATAACGACGATATTGATCAAATTATAGACAGCTTTGTACAGGCATATGATTTGTCAAAGGCACCCTTGTTCAGAACAAAGCTTGTCAGGGATAAAAGCTCGGAAAGTGAATGCTATTATCTGTTTTTAGACATGCATCATATAATCTCGGATGGTATGTCGGGAGCAGTGCTTGTTAAGGACTTTAACGAGCTTTATTCAGGCAGGGAGCTGCCTGAGCTGAAAATTCAATACAGGGAATTCGTCAACTGGCATGAAAAGCTTATTTCAAGCAATGTAATGAAGGGACAGAGGGAATACTGGCTTGGGAAATTAAGCGGTGAGCTGCCAATACTGAGTCTGCCCACTGACTACCCACGACCTGCCTCCTTCAGCTTTAAGGGAGATTCAATATTATTCAGCATTGATAACGAGCTCAAGGACAAGCTGTATAGCCTTACCCGAGCTTACAAGGTAACGCTGAATGTAGTGCTTCTGTCTGCGCTCAATATCCTTCTTGCAAGGTACAGCGGACAGTCAGATATAGTAATAGGTACGCCGACAGCAGGGAGAAGAAACGCAGACCTTTTTGACATGATAGGTATGCTTGTTAATACAGTTGCAAACCGAAATTACACGGATTCAAATAAAAGCTTCATAGATTTTCTAAGGGAGGTTGGAGAAAACTCTCTTGATGCCTTGGATAATCAGGATTATCCTTTTGAACAGCTGGTTGAGGACTTGAGGGTACAAAGGGATTTAAGCAGAAATCCTGTATTTGACGTTATGTTTGTATTGCAGAATATAAGCGTTGACAGTATTAAAATAGGAAATATGAAGGTCTCAAGATATGATTTCAGAAGGAAGTCCGCTTATGTTGATTTAACATTGTTTGGTGAAGAAATTCCAAACGGTATCAGCTTTGAGCTTAATTACTGCTCCGCCCTTTACAGCAGGGAAACTGCTGAAAGACTTAGCCGACACTATGTAAACATATTAAAGTATATTTCTGAAAAGCCTGATAGCAGGCTGCAAGAAATAGAGCTTGCCTCAGAGGAGGAAATAGCCCAAATATTGAAGGAGTTTAACAATACAGCCTTTGACTATCCACGAAATAAGACAATAAATGAGCTATTTGAGCTACAGGCTGAGAAAACTCCAGAAAATATTGCAGTTGTCTGGGAAAATACAATCACTACATATGCACAGCTGAACAGCAGGGCAAATTGTATTGCTAATACACTTAGAAAAAAGGGTGTAGAAAGAGGCTGCATTGTTGCAGTAATGGCTGAACGCTCCCCTTCAATGATAGCAGCAGTTTTAGGAATTATGAAAGCAGGCGCGGTATTCCTGCCGATAGATCCGGCATATCCAAGGGATAGAATTGAATATATTCTGGAGGACGGAAGTGTAAAAATACTGATAACACAAAGGGCGTTCGCAGACAAGACAGATACGGACATAGAAATGCTTTATCTGGAGGATGAAGCTATTTATAAGAACACATATTGTAATCAAAAGGCAGTAAATACGTCCGAGGATGTGCTGTATACAATCTATACCTCCGGAACTACAGGAAAGCCGAAGGGTGTGCTCTTAAAGCATAAAAACATGGTAAACCTGGTTTATCATCAATACAATACAACAGATATTGATTTTAGTGGAAGGGTTTTACAGTTTACAACACTATGCTTTGATGTCTGCTATCAGGAGATGTTTTCAACACTGCTTCGCGGAGGTCAATTACATATTATAGATGAGACCTCAAAAAAGGATGTTTCAAAGCTGTTTGGCTTTATAGAAAAAAACGGTCTCGAAACTGTTTTCCTGCCCACCTCGTTCTTTAAGTTTATAATAAACGAGGAGGAATATATAAATGTCTTTCCTTCCTGCATAAAGCATCTGATAACAGCGGGTGAGCAGCTTATAATAACAGGATTGTTCAAGGAATATATAAGGAATAATGATTTGGTTCTGCATAATCATTACGGACCCTCCGAGACACATGTTGTAACGACATTCAGTATTAACGGAGGAGAGATAGCAGATATTCCACCAATCGGAAAACCTATTTGCAATACCCATATTTATATATTTGACAGGAATATGAACCTTCAGCCAATTGGTATTCCCGGAGAGCTTTATATATCGGGGGATAATGTCGGAGCGGGCTATCTTGGCAAGCCCGCGCTTACCGATGAGAAATTCCTGCGAGACCCGTTCTATCCAGAGAATAGGATGTATAAAACAGGAGATTTGGCAAGGTGGCTGTCTAACGGTAATATAGAATTTTTAGGCAGAGCGGATCATCAGGTAAAAATAAGAGGCTTTAGAATAGAGCTTGGAGAAATTGAGGCTGTATTGCTAAAGCATGAGAATATAAGAGAAACGCTTGTAATTGTAAAGGATGACAATCTTGGCGGAAAGTATCTGTGCGCTTATATTGCAGCGGAGCTTGATATGAAGCCGTCTGACGTAAAGGAGTATTTATCAGCCAATTTGCCTGAATACATGATTCCTTCATGTTTTGTATTCTTGAGAAAAATGCCTCTGACATCAAACGGAAAGCTTGACAGGAGAGCCTTGCCAGAGCCTGAAGCAGGTATACAGATTGACAGTGAATACGAGGCTCCACAGAGTGATACTGAAATAAGACTTGCCGCCATTTGGACAGAGGTGCTTGGAGTAGCTCCAATAGGAGCAATGGATAATTTTTTCGAGCTTGGAGGACACTCCCTAAAGGCAACAGCACTTGTTTCAAAGGTGCATAAGCAGCTTGGTGTAGAGCTTGCGTTAAGTGAGGTTTTCAGTGCGAAAACACTCAGGAAGCTTGCAAAAAGAATAGACAGCATGCAAAAAACCATATATTCCTCGATAAGACCGGTTATGAAGCAGGAATACTACCCGCAATCTCCTGCACAGAGAAGACTCTTTGTTTTAAAGCAGCTTGACGGTGACAGTACTACCTACAACATGCCTTTAGTGCTTGAAGCGGAGGGATTGCTCGACAGGGAACGCTTCGAAAA
Source organism: Bacillota bacterium (assembly GCA_023391425.1). Taxonomy (GTDB): domain Bacteria; phylum Bacillota; class Clostridia; order Acetivibrionales; family DSM-1351; genus Ruminiclostridium. The sequence goes on from JAEWAX010000060.1 coordinate 10,587, forward strand.
TGCCTTCAAAGCATTAGTACAAAGGCATGAGGCGTTAAGAACAACGTTTGTGCTTGTTGCAGGAGAGCCTGTTCAGAGAGTATATGACAATGCAGAATTAGAGTTTATATATAAAAAGTCTGCTGGAGAGAACATAAACAGCTTAATCAAAAGTATTATCAAGCCTTTTGACTTTAAAAAGGCTCCACTTCTCAGAGTAGGGCTTATAGAGCTTGACAGCGCGGCTGAGCGTAATGCACAAGGGAAATATATTATTGTCTGCGACATGCATCACATAGTTTCGGACGGAGTATCAGTAAGTATAATTGCAAAGGAATTTACAGCACTTTATATGGGAGCATGTCTTCCTGAATTAAAGCTGCAATACAAGGATTATTCAGAGTGGCAGCATAGTCTGCTTGAGTCTGGCGAGATTAAAAGGCAGGAGGAGTACTGGCTTGACGTAATGGGAGGAGAGCTTCCAGTGCTTAACCTTCCTCTCGACTATACAAGGCCTGATATGCAAAGCTTCGAGGGAAGTGTACTGACCTTTGAGACATCTCAGGAGGCTGCAAAGGGCTTGAATGCATTGGCGGCCGAAACAGGCTCGACTTTGTACATGGTATTGCTAGCGGCATATAATGTCCTGCTTGCAAAGTATTCTGGGCAGGAGGATATAATTGTAGGCTCTCCGATAGCGGGTAGAAATCATGCCGATCTTGAGAATATTATAGGTATATTTCTGAACACACTGGCAATGAGAAATTATCCTTCAGCAGAAAAGACATTTATAGAGTTTTTGCAGGAGGTGAAGGAAAATTGTCTGGGTGCATATGAAAATCAGGACTACCAGTTTGAAGATCTAGTGGAGAAAATTCAAATAAAGAGAGATATACGCAGAAATCCCCTGTTTGATGTCATGTTTGTACTGCAGAATGAAGATTCAGGAGAAATGAACGTGCCTGAATTAAGCCTTAAGCCTTATGAATTTGAAAATAAGATATCTAAATTTGACATGACACTAAATGCAGTAGAAGAAGGAGACAGGATAGCATTCGATCTTGAATACTGTACGAAATTATTTAAGAAGGAGACAATAGAGAGACTTGTAAAGCATTATATAAATATATTAAAAGAAATATCAGAGAAGCCTTATCAGAAGATATCCGAAATAGAGATGCTGACAGGGGAAGAAAAGGAGAAGATACTATATAAATTTAATGACACCAAAGTAAAGTATCCGAAAGATAAGACAATATATGAACTATTTGAAGAACAGGTAGAAAAGACGACAGACAACATAGCAGTGGTATATGAAGAAAGACAACTTACATACAGGGAACTGAACGAAAGAGCCAACCAGCTTGCAAGGGTGCTGAGAGACAGGGGAGTAGGACCTGACAGCATAGTAGGCATAATGGTAGACCGGTCTATAGAGATGATAGTAGGAATACTGGGGATCCTAAAGTCAGGAGGGGCATACCTTCCTATAGATACTGAATACCCTCAGGAGAGAATAAAGTTTATGTTTGAAGACAGTGGAGCCAATATTCTGATAACACATGGTGACCTGGCAAGTAAAATAGATTTTGATGGATATGTAATAGACTTAAATGATAGAAGTATCTATGCTAGGAATATATCCAACCCTGGAAAAATAAGCACTTCAGAAAATCTCGCATATATCATATACACATCAGGGTCTACAGGAAAGCCTAAGGGTAATCTTACCACTCATTATAATGTAAGCAGGGTAGTAATGAATACCAATTACATTAATATCAGACCTGACGATGTAATTTTACAATTATCAAATTATGCTTTTGACGGCTCGGTTTTTGATATTTTTGGGGCATTGCTAAACGGAGCAAAGTTAACGATGGTGGATAAGGACACTATACTTGATATTTATAAGCTGTCAAAGTTTATAGAAGAAAAAGGTGTAACAGTATTCTTTGTGACCACAGCTCTATTTAATACTATTGTAGATGTAAATATTGACTGCCTTAAAATTGTAAGAAAAGTATTGTTTGGAGGAGAAAGAGTTTCGGTCAAGCATGCAAGAAAAGCTCTTCAATACATCGGAAGGGACAGAATAATACATGTGTATGGTCCAACCGAAAGTACAGTATATGCAACATACTATTTTATAGATGAAATAGATGAAGACGCTGAAAATATACCTATAGGCAGACCGCTTAGCAATACGCAGGCATATATAGTAGACAAAAATAATACCCTGCTACCTGTAGGAGCCGCAGGTGAGTTATGCATATCAGGCGATGGACTTGCGAGAGGATATCTTAACAGGACTGAGCTTACAGCGGAGAAGTTTGTGCCTAACCCATTTATTCCTGACGAAAGAATGTACCGTACAGGGGATCTTGCACGCTGGCTACCGGATGGAAACATAGAGTTCTTGGGAAGGATAGACCATCAGGTAAAGATAAGGGGCTTCAGAATAGAATTGGGCGAGATAGAGACACAGCTATTAAAGCATAAAAATATAAAGGAAACAGTAGTAATAGCAAGAGAAGGAGTAAACGGGGATAAATACCTGTGTGCATATATAGTGTCAGACAGAGAAATAACGGTAGCAGAACTAAAGGGGTATCTTTCAAAGGAACTACCCGACTACATGGTACCGTCATACTTCATGCAACTCGACAAGCTGCCCCTGACACCAAACGGCAAGATAGACAGAAGAGCATTTCCTGAACCTGACGGCAGTATCAGTACGGGAGTGGAATACATTGAACCATTAACAGACACAGAGATACGGCTTGCAAAGATATGGAGGGAAATCCTAGGAGTTGAGAGGATAGGAGTAAATGACGGCTTCTTTGAGTTAGGTGGGCATTCCCTAAAAGCTACAATATTGGTATCCAGGATACATAAGGAATTTGATGTAGAAGCACCACTTAAAGAGGTATTCATGCGGCAGACAATAAAGGAACTTGCAGAATACATAAAAGAGGCATACAAGAACATATACTCCGGGATTGAGGCAGTAGAAGAAAAGAAATACTACTCCGTCTCCTCAGCCCAGAAGAGGATGTACATACTGAACCAGATGGAAAGATCCTCATCCATATACAATATTCCAGGGGTCGTAGTAATCGAAGGTAAATTAGACAGGGAAAAGCTGGAGGAAAGCTTCAGGCAGTTGGTAGGAAGGCACGAAGCATTCAGGACATACTTTGATACTGTAGAAGGGGAGCCTGTACAGAAAGTATTGAGGGAAGCAGGCTTCAAGATTGAGTATAAGGAATGTAATGAATGTGAGTCAGAAGTGGCAGTAAAGGAATTCATAAGACCCTTTGACCTTGGCAAGGCGCCACTTATAAGAGTAGGCTTGATAAAGATAGGAGAAAGAAGGCATATCCTGGTAGTGGATATGCACCACATCATATCTGACGGTACATCCATGGGAATCATCATAAAAGAATTCACAAGCCTGTACAACGGGGAGAGCTTACCTGAGCTAAGGATACAATACAAGGACTTTTCGGAATGGCAGAATAAGCTTTTTAGAAGTGAAAAGATAAATAAACAGGAAGAATACTGGCTTAAGGTATTTGAAGGGGAAATACCAGTACTTGACATGCCAACAGACTACCCAAGGCCGTCCATACAGAACTTTGAAGGGGACAGAATAAACTTTGAAATAGGGGAGGAACTGACAGCAAGGCTTAAGAATCTGTCGTCCAAAATAGGTGCAACGCTGTACATGACACTGCTGGGAGGGTACAACATACTATTATCCAAATACAGCGGTGAGGAGGATATTGTAGTAGGTACGCCCATTGCCGGAAGGCCGCATGCTGACCTGCATGGAATCATAGGTATGTTTGTAAACACCATTGCAATGAGGAACTATCCTGAAGGAAGCAAAACAGTGGAAGAGTTTCTAAAGGAAGTAAAAGAGAATTCACTCAGGGCATATGAGAACCAGGATTACCAGTTTGAAGAACTTGTGGAGAAACTTGAAATAAAGAGGGACTTAAGCAGGAATCCCCTGTTTGATGTCATGTTTGTACTGCAGAATGAAGATTTAGGAGATCTGGAGATAGAGGGGCTGAAGCTAAAGCCTTATGAGTATGAAAACACTACAGCCAAATTTGACATTACACTAAATGCAGCAGAAGTAGGGGACAAGGTGGTATTTAGTCTCGAGTACTGTACAAAGCTGTACAAGAAGGAAACGATAGAACGGCTGGGCAGACACTACATAAAATTATTGGATGGTATATGTGAGAAGCCATATGGGAAGATAGTTGACTTAGAAATATTGTCGGAGGAGGAAAGAAGGACACTTCTGCATGACTTTAACAATACGGCAGCAGAATATCCTAAGGACAAGACAATACATGAGCTGTTCGAGGAGCAGGTAGAGAAGACCCCTGATAATATAGCAGTAGTATATGAAGATAATCAGCTCACTTACAGGAAATTAAACCAGAAGGCCAACCAACTGGCAAGAGTGCTGAGGGAAAAGGGAGTAGGACCGGATAGTATAGTAGGTATAATGGTAGAGCGTTCCCTTGAGATGATAGTAGGAATACTAGGTATCCTAAAGGCAGGAGGAGCATATTTGCCTATAGACCCCACATATCCACCGGATAGGGTAAAGTACATACTGGAGGATAGCGGGACAAGAGTACTACTAATCCAGTCTTTTTTTAAAGATGTTATTGAGTATGATGGGAATGCTATTTGCCTGGATGACAAGGCTGAATATAATGGAAATATTTCGAATATCCAGAATATCAATTCACCCGGAGATCTGGCATATGTTATATATACCTCCGGAACAACCGGAAGACCCAAAGGCGTAATGATTGAACATAGAAATGTAGTAAGGCTTTTGTATAATGATAAAAATCAGTTTGACTTCAGTTCAAAAGATGTTTGGACCATGTTTCATTCATTCTGCTTCGATTTCTCTGTGTGGGAAATGTATGGTGCTTTATTATACGGAGGCAAGCTGGTTATAGTGCCAAAGCTTGCTGCACAGAACCCGGGAGAGTATCTTAGACTGCTTAAACAGCAAAAGGTGACTGTTTTAAATCAGACGCCTACAGCATTTTATAAACTATCTTATGAAGAAATGAAATATGAAGGAAAAGGGCTTGCTATAAGATATGTAATATTTGGAGGGGAGGCATTAAAACCTTTAATGCTTAGGGACTGGAGAAATAAATATCCTCAAACAAAGATTATTAACATGTATGGCATAACTGAAACAACCGTACACGTTACATACAAGGAAATACTTGAGCAGGATATAGAGATAAACCTAAGTAATATCGGAAAACCTATACCTACACTTACAACCTACATTATGGACAGAAATTCGAGAATTCTTCCTGTTGGGGTACCGGGAGAGTTATGTGTAGGAGGAGAGGGAGTAGCAAGAGGATATCTTAACAGACCTGAATTGACATTAGAGAAATTCATAGATAACCCATATAAGTCAGGTGAGAGAATTTATAGGTCGGGAGACCTAGCAAAGCTTCTAGCTGACGGTAATATGGAGTATTTAGGAAGAATAGATCATCAGGTAAAAATAAGGGGTTTCAGAATAGAAACAGACGAGATAGAGGCACAGTTCCTAAAGCATGGTTATATAAAGGAAGCAGTAGTAATAGCAAGGGAAGATGAGAGTGGAGAAAAATATCTGTGTGCATACATAGTGGCAGACAGAGAAATAACGGTA
>JAEWAX010000087.1 GCA_023391425.1 Bacillota bacterium
CCTGCAGTAAAGCCAGTAGCACTTAGAATGGTGTACGAGGCAGCTCATACTGTTAAAATACCTGTTATAGGAATGGGAGGAATTTCATGTAGTGAGGATGCTATTGAGTTCCTGCTAGCAGGTGCAACAGCCGTAATGGTTGGTACTGCAAATTTTGTTGACCCAACAACTCCAATTCAGATATTAAGTGGAATTGAAGATTATTTGAAAAGGTATAATTATAATAATATATATAATGTGATTGGAAAATTAGAGATGAATTGATATAATTAAAACAAGCATTTATTTATCCGAGGTCTACCACCGCTAATACTCTCACTTATCAAGTAGGAAATAAGAGGCGCTATGACTCTGGATTGCGATTCCTAGAACTTTGTTTATGATTATTGGAGGATTACATGAAAACTAGGCTGATATTTGTACGCCATGCAGAAGCCGAAGGAAATTTGAATAGACGATTTCATGGATGGTACGATAGCAAGATTACTGAAAAGGGACACAAGCAGGCAAAGAAGGTAGCCGAGAGATTGACTGATATACCTATTGATATACTATATTCAAGTAGCTTGACTCGTACATTACAAACTGCTCAATATATAGCTGATGCAAAACAGCTTCCGATAATTAGAACAGACAAAATGAAAGAAATTAACGGGGGAGACTGGGAGAATAAACCCTTTGATGATCTTCCAAAACTATATCCGAAAGAAAACTACACTTGGGAGAATGAACCGCATCTTCATCAAATGCCAAATGGAGAGAATACGGCTGAGTTCTATGAAAGGCTTATGAAAGAAGTTAAAAGTATTATAGCTCAAAATATGGGTAAAAACATTTGCATTGTTACACATGGTGGAGCTATTCGTACAATGCTTTGCAGATTTTATGGCGAACCTCTTGAAAATATGAAAAATATAGGCTGGCATGAAAATACATCTGTTACAGTTGTTGATTATAATAATGAAAAAGATGAGTTTGAGGTTATTCTCGAGGGCGGTTCCGAGCATCTTGGGTTTGAATTGAGTACAATACAGAACCAAGAATGGTGGCAAAACTTTATGGAAGAGCAAAGGAAACGAAATAAATTAAAATGAATTATTCAACGTTTGCAGTTAGTATTTACTCTTCTTAGCAGGGTGGTATATGTATCAAATGGGATGCGCATCGAAATTATTTGTTGAATTTGTTAGCGATAGAACAGAAGTTTTTGCCGTCAAAATGGTAGGATGCCATTTTGAGCGTCAATCCGAGACACGATGTCGAGTTTGCGCGACGGCAAAAATTCTGTGATGAGCTATTACAAATTATCAAATAATTTTGCTAAGCATTCTCGGTGGATACATATACCAGTCCTGCTATGGCTTATAATTATACTGCAAAAATAGAATGAATTTTAATAATAATGAGTAAGCGAGAGATATTTTAGGAGGATGGAAATGGATAAGAATCAACTAATAACTTGGCTTTTTAAAACAAATGCAGTTAGGGTGTGCCCTGAAAACAAGCCATTTTGGTATACATCATCAAAAATTGGACCTTACTATATAAATACACATTTTCTCTATGGTAGTGAAGACAAAGCAAATAACTTACTGAAAGTAATAGATGTTTGTAAAGAAAACAAAATGGAGTGCTCTGAGATAATTTTGGAGCTTGCATATAAAAACTATGAAACAGATGAAATCTACAGAGGTCTGATTACATCAATGTGTGAATATATAAAAACTAATTTTGACTTGAAAAAGATTGATTATATTTCAGGTGGAGAGAGAAGAGATTGGTTCTTTTCACTGATAATTGCAAATTTACTTAAAATACCTCACATTACAATATTTAAAGATTTATCAGCTGTTCTCTATAATAATGGTGTTTCTACCGAGATAAAGGATATAAAAAACTCAAATGTTCTTCATATCGCTGATATTATTACAGAAGCATCAAGCTATGTAAGGGCATGGATACCTGCTATACAGGCTCTTAATGGAAATCTGAAATACAGTCTTGTTGTAGTAGACAGACTTCAAGGTGGTGCTGAAAAGCTAAATAGTGCAGGAGTTGAATCCCATGCTCTAATGAATGTAGATAAAACTTTATTTGATGGTGCACTGGAGGAAGGTCATATAACCCAATTACAACACCAGATGCTTATGAGTTTTTTAGAAAATCCAACAGAAACTATGAGGACTTTCTTAAAGAAACATCCAGAGTTTCTAGAAAACTCATTACAATCAGATGTTAAAACTGCGGAACGTGCTAGAATATGTATAGAGCAGAATATTTACCAACTATAAATCCAAATTAACCACTGTAATGGATTGAATAAGAGTTAATTTAGATAAGGCCTTATTTCTATAGAGGTTGGGCCTTAAGTTTATCTTTATTATAGAAACAGTTAAAATTAGGCTTTCATTAAATACAGGCTAAGACATTTTTGTATGCTAAATGTACATATCAAGAGTGTCTTATTTTTTTATTTGATTATTAGGTTCCTTTAACCCGTTGATTATAGATTATGGTGATAAAACAAGAGCTTCAGAATAAAAATAGTAGTTGTTAAAACAAGCAATATAAGCATATAATATTTTTAGATTCTTGGCTGCAAAGGCTTAGTAGTTTAGCCTTTGTTAGTGGTTGGAGTGATTAATTGAAGAGGTTTGTAATTATAACATCAATTCTATTAACCTTAGGAATAGTAGCGTTACTATGCTATAATCATTTTGTTTATCAAGATGCTTTTTTCTTTATTAAGGGTAAAGTTACTGTTGATAAGGTAATATGTGAGGGCGATCTGGATAATGACGGTATTTCTGATATGGATGATATTGTTCAGGGAGCCAGATTGGAGATAGCTAACCATACTAAATATCAAAGTAATTACTATGAAGGTGGATATCCTCCAGAAAATGAAGGCGTATGCACTGATGTTATATGGAGAGCACTTAAGAATGCGGGTTATGATTTGAAATCAAATATGCAAAGAGACATTGCAGAACATACAAAAGATTATTCATGGGGTGTAGTTATTCCAGATCCCAACATTGATTTCAGACGTGTAAAAAACCAATACGTTTTTTTTGAAAAGTACGCTACTAGCCTGACCTCTGAGGTTAAGCCTTATAACAAGAAGAATTTGTACGAGTGGCAGGCTGGTGATTTTGTAGTATTGGGTAAGACTGAGCATGTTGCTATTATTTCAGATAAACGAAGAAAAGATGGAGTTCCATATATTTTGCATAATGCTAGTACTTATGCGAAGGAAGAAGATATGTTATTAAGATGGAGTAAAAATGGACGCATCATTGGACATTACCGTTTTCCAATTCCCAAGAATTTGATAGAGTGATATACTATATAATACAAATAAAACCAATTTAGTATGAGTTTTATCTTTAGTTATTTATATAAATACGAAAGAAGGACTGTTTAATGGCAACTTTTAAAACAAATGTTATGAGAATTTTAGATAGCGCCCATATTGAATATAATACATATTCTTATGATAATAAAGACGGAGCAATTGATGGCGTATCTGTGGCAAATAAAATTGGACAACCAGGTGAGAGAGTCTATAAAACTCTTGTTACAAGGGGAGCTAGCAAAAACTTTTTTGTTTTTGTAATACCTGTAAGTAAGGAGCTTAATCTAAAAGCTGCTGCGAGGGCGGTTGGTGAAAAGTCTATTGAGATGATCAGAATGGATGAAATAAATAAAGTAACTGGCTATATTAGAGGTGGCTGCTCACCAATTGGTATGAAAAAGGACTACAAGACTGTAATAGACAGCTCTTGTGAGAATATTGAGACAATCATATTCAGTGCTGGAAAGATAGGCTACCAAGTAGAACTTACACCTAGCCACTTAATTGAATATATAAAAGCTGGCGTATTCGACATTGCTGAGGGCTAAACAACATGAGAATAGTACGAGGTGAAAGATGGAAACTGCAAAAATATTAGTAGTCGAAGATGATGAAGATATAAATTATATTCTTAGCTGTTACCTTGAACGGGAAGATTATCAGGTGACTTGTGCTTATTCCGGAACAGAGGCAAAATTACAATTAACGATAAATACTTTTGATTTAATTCTATTAGATTTAATGCTTCCGGGAATTACAGGAGAGGAGCTAATACAGGAGATAAGGCAGAAAGCTCCTACGCCAATAATAGTTATTTCAGCGAAGATTGCTTTGGAAGACAAGGTGAGCGCGTTAAAAAATGGAGCAGATGATTATATAACGAAGCCTTTCGAGAGAGAAGAAGTGCTTGCACGAGTTGGTGCAATACTTCGAAGAAGTCAGACCTTTCAGTCAAGTAATCCACCAGAAAAAGATTACACATGCAAGCAATTGGTATTAAAGCCCTCATCAAGAATTGTTTTAGTAAAGGGAAACTTGATTTCACTTACTGCATATGAATTCGACATACTGTTGTTGCTAATACAACACCCTGACCGAGTCTTTACAAAAGAACAGTTATATCAGGAGATCTGGAACTCAGGCTACTATGGGGAGGATAATACCATCAATGTTCATATAAGCAATATACGAAAGAAGATTAAAGAATTTGATGATGGAACATACATAAAAACAGTATGGGGAATTGGCTTTAAAATTGAAAACATATAATAGTCTTCTTGAGGCATTTCACTTCTTTACACTTTCTTTATACTTTATTAAGTACTTGTTAAATTAATATCTTTATTATTATTATATATAGTGCAAAGAAAAATTTGTATGGCATTTTTGCACTAAGATAATCAATATTGATATCATCAGTATGAAAGGAGATATAAAGTGCAAGAGTCTATATTAACAACAAAAAATCTTACTAAAAAGTATAAAAATACTGTCGCAATAAGCAATATCGACCTAGAACTTAAACAAGGGGAAATTTATGGACTTGTTGGTAAGAATGGTGCTGGTAAGACAACGATACTTAGGGTAATTACCGGTCAGACATATGCAACATCCGGGGGAATTTCCCTATTTGGTAATACTTCAAACGAGGCATTAAATATGGAAAGAAAGAGAATAGGAGCAATTATTGAAACGCCAAGCTTTTATTCCTATATGTCAGCAATACAAAATCTTGAGTACTATCGAATTCAGAGGGGAATTCCCGGGAAGCATTGTGTGGAAGAGGCACTGCGTGAGGTAGGATTATCCGATGTAGGAAACAAGAAATATAAAAACTTCTCTCTTGGTATGAAACAACGTCTTGGACTAGCACTGGCACTTATGAACAAGCCGGAGCTTTTATTACTGGATGAGCCAATTAATGGACTTGACCCTTTTGGAATTGTTGAAATTCGAAATCTTTTATTAAAGCTGAATCATGAAAAGAACATTACTATCCTCATTTCAAGTCACATTTTATCTGAGCTATCAAACCTAGTTACGTATTATGGATTTATTAATAATGGCAGGATGATCAAACAATTGTCAAATGAAGAGCTAACGCGGGAATGTAATAAATACCTGGAACTAAAGGTAGGAAATATAGAAAAAATGACTGCTTTGTTGGAAACAGAATTAGGTTGTACTTCTTATAAGGTAACACCGGATAATTCTATCTATATCTATGAGTATTTGAATCAACCGGCAAAAATCAGTGAACTGGCTGTTAGACATGGAATAAATCTAAATTCTATTAACGTGAAAGAAATGAATCTAGAGAATTATTTTATTCAATTAGTAGGAGGGCCAAGTAATGAGTAATTATTTGAAAAGTGAATTTTATCGGTTGATACATTATAAATGGACTTATTTATTTATAGCAATTTGCTCGTTATTATTACTTAGTTCCAATATCGTTTTAGCAGCGGTTAAAACCACTGATAGCCATTTCCCATATGCTACCACTAAGTTTTCTTTTTCAAATGCATATTCGAATTATGCAATGGTGTTTATACTATGTATAATGGTAGCTATTATGATATTTGGTAATGAGCATGGTAATCACACCATGAAGAATTGTGTAACATATGGTATTCCAAGAGGTACTATATATTTAGGAAAGCTTATAGTACAAGTAATTTATGCCATAATAGCTTTTGTGATTATAATAGGGGTTCATATAATAAGTGCATATTGTCTTCTGGAGAATTCTGGACCAAAGGAATTTGAGTTATTAATACGCACTAGTTTAGCATGTCTTCCATTTTTAATATTTGGTTTGGCAACTACCAATGCTTTTGCTTTTATTCTTGAAAGTACCGGCAGTGCAGTAGCGGCCTCATGTGGAATAATGTTTGCCTTCCCATTGATATGTAATTTACTCGCAAAGAGATTTTTGGCATTTGAAAAACTTAGTGAATTTCTACCTTTGAATATAATAAGTTCAATAGAATATGATCAAGCTGAGGGTGCTCTGAAGATGTATTGGGATACCACAGCAGGCTTTCGGAACTGCTGGGTATTTGGTATAATACAAACTGTATTGATTGCTGGAATCGGATATTTACTGTTCCGCAAGAAAGAAATAAAATAACATATTTATTGTTCCGTAAGAAAGAAATAAAATAACAGATGGATAAAGGGCGTGTCGCAAAACTAATTACAATATTCGAAAAGGCTTACTTTTTAAACATATCTTCGATATTGTATCCGATATTGTTTTTGACAGCCCCTGTTTATGCTAATATGGAGGGCAGGAGTATGATTTACATATGTATCGTTTTATTTATAATAAGTTTCATACTTGCTGTATGCTATTTATCCCTTCGACGGGCATTAAGCTCTACAAGGAAGCAGATGGAAGAAATTGAAGAACATCCTGAAACAAATCGGCAAATAAAAGCTTTTACCACGAACCATGAGATGGAAAAGCTATTGTCCAAAATAAATTACGTTTATCAGGCAAGACAGCAGGAACGAATAGCTTACCAGAGAAAAGAGACTCAAATTCGGCGCGAAATTGAAAATATTTCACATGACCTCAGAACACCGCTTACTTCGATTATAGGATATGTGGATTTAATTCAAGATGCAAAGACAAAGGAAACTGAACGGCAAGATTATTTGCGAGTAATTAAAAAGAGGGCTAAAGTACTTCAAAGCTTTATTCAAAATTTCTATGAATTATCCAGAATAGAAGGTGATAACTATCCTCTTATTCTTGAGGTAATAAATGTGCAAAGTATTCTAAGCGAGGTTGCTGTTGCATATTATAATGAGTTTGCTAATAAGGAAATTCAAGTAGCAGTTGAATTAGAGGAAAAGTCGTGCTTCATTATTGCTGATAAGATACAGTTAAATAGGGTTTTTAATAATCTTATACAGAATGCTTTGAAATATTCACAAAGTCAATTTGTAATAAAGCAATACATCCAGAATGGTAAATGTATCATTCGGTTCCAAAATGAAAAGAACCTAATGAAGGAGGACGAACTGAATCACATTTTTGAGCGTTTCTATACGTGTGATTTATCACGAAATAATAATAAAAGTACTGGATTAGGTCTGACGATATCAAAAATATTAGTTGAAAAAATGAAGGGAAGTATAGAGGCAAGATTGGATGGAGATTTCTTTGTTATTGAATTGTGTTGGAAAGCGCAATAAATAACTAGTTAAAGCATGTGTTTAAACGAGGTTTACATTGACATTGATACTATATTTTGGTATTATGCAAAAGAAGTAATTATTAAGGAGTATTAAATATGGACTTTTGGGGAGCTATGGTAATTATAGCTGTATCTATTTCGACTTTTTCATTTATCTTTATTACTGTAAATGAAGTGATGAAATTTAAACTTAAAAAGGAACAAATCAAAGCTGATGTATTAATTAGGACAGAAGAGATAAAGGCTAAAAATCAACTAGATATTGAGAAGCTAATAATGCATGATAAGACTCAATCAGTAAACTATGCTAAGACTGATAGTAATCAGGGTGAAGAACTTAGTGAACGTAGAAATAGGCTTAGTGAAAGAATGTAAAATTAGAACCTCTCGCTGTTTGTATAGGTTAACAGTTCTCAGCAAATTAGAATAGCTTATAAAATTAATAAATATAATAATTTGAATAATTTAAATCCTTTTCTTGCGTAAATCCGTTATATTATATGTATAACGCGTTTTACATAAGAAAAGGTTTTTTTGTATAAAGGTGGTGACATAACTGAAGGATAGCGAACTAATCAAACGAATACAAAGTGGTGAAAAGGAATTCTTTGATACATTAATCGAGCGATACTATGACGATATTTACCGATTTTGCTACTATAAAACAGGCAATGTCACACTGTCCTATGATTTAGCGCAGGAAACCTTTTTACGGTTAGTGAGATATATTGATATATATGTAGATAAAAAGAAATTTAAAGCTTATTTATTAACCATAGCTCTTAATGCTTGCAATGATTACTTTAGAAAAAGAATTGTAACTTATGAGGAAATAGATATAGCAGCTACAGTCGAAGTATATGATACTCAAATGGTAAAATTCGAAACAGCAGACTATATCCAGCATTCACTCAATCAACTCTTAGATATGCAAAGAGATGCTATAATCCTGAAATATTATTATGATATGAAAATCAGAGAAATAGCAATTATGACGGGTACAAGCATCCCAACTGTAAAGTCAAGACTTAAGCAAGGTTTAGATAAATTAAAAAAGCTTCTTGGAGAGGAGGAGTTATTTTGAAAGACAAGAAACTTCAAGCCCTATTAAATCAAAATAAGCCTATGGTTGATGAAACGAAAAGAAAACAGACTATAGAAATTGCTAGACAATTAATACATGAAAGGCACTTTAATATTATTAAAATATCTCTTTTTCAAAGAATTGTTGAGCAAATAGGTTTTATTTCTCATACTATGTGGATTGTACAGCTATGTAGTATAAGTTTTCTTTGCTGGATAATAATATCGCTTTCTAATAAAGATACACAAATAAATTCTATTCTGGCTATGATAACTTGTCTTGTGCCATTAGTTGCACTAATTGGAATGCCGGAGTTATGTAGAAGTTTTAAATATGGAATGTGGGAAATAGAGCAATCCTGTGTATACAATCTAAGACAATTATTATCAATGAAATTAATAATTATAGGATTTGCTGATTTGCTTATTGCTAGTATGCTTATAGGTCTATTTGGGCTTGAGCAAGATGGCGGATATTTGACACTTTCAGTATATATCCTGGTACCATTTATTATTTCTAATATGTGTTATTTGCTTGTTTTTAATTTTATGCGTCAAAGAAATTCCAATTATATATTGACAACAATAGGCATTGCTTTAGGATGTGTATTTTTGAGGATAACAACTTATCCAAGGGTATATGAAAGTAATGTACTTTGGTTATGGATTATTTTACTTATAGTGGCTCTTGCTGTTTTAGCAGGAACCATATACAAATTATTAATAGGAATTGAAAAGGGAGATGGACTAAATTGGAGCTTACAATAGATCGATTAACAAAACAATACGGAAGTACTTTAGCTGTAGATGGATTTAGTATTAGCCTAAAACCTGGAATATACGGACTGTTAGGTGCAAATGGTGCTGGGAAGACCACGCTAATGAGACTTATCTGTGATGTACAAAAATCTACATCAGGTGATATTACATATAATGGAGTTAAAATTAATGATATGGGGGAAGAATATAGAAGTTTATTGGGATATTTACCACAAGATTTTGGGTATTATCCAGAATTTACAGCATATAAATTTCTTTTGTATATTTCATCACTTAAGGGCTTAAGTCCCTCAATGGCAAGAATAAAAAGCTTGGAAATTCTGGATACAGTAGGATTGTCAGAACAAAAGAACAACAAAATTAAGACTTTTTCTGGAGGCATGAAGCAAAGACTTGGTATTGCTCAGGCAATGCTAAATGACCCAAATATTCTGATTTTGGATGAACCAACTGCTGGTCTGGATCCAAAGGAAAGAGTTCGTTTTAGAAATCTAATAAGTTCCTTTTCAAAGGACAAGATTGTAATTTTATCGACGCATATTGTATCAGATATTGAATATATTGCAGATGAAATTTTGGTTATGAAAAAAGGCTGTCTAATTCAAAAGGGAACTCCAGAAACTATCATTAAAAGTGTTGAAGGCTATGTCTGGGAGTGTGAGGTGGATAAAAACACTGCAGATGAATTGAATATGAAATTCTCTATAAGTAATTTAAAAAATCTTGATAATAATGTGGTTTTAAGAATTGTAGCAGCTCAAAAGCCACATTCAAATGCATGCAAGGTTGCTCCTAATATGGAGGATGTGTACTTGTATTATTTTAATGAGGGGGATAATTGCTGTTTATCAACACAAGGGGGAAAAGCAAATGAAAGAAATGCTGCTATTTGAATTAAAGAAAATATATGGGAAGAGAATTGTTCAGATTGGACTATTAGTCATTTTTTTAGTAAACATATTATTGGTTTGGAGTTGCATTAATGCAGAATATGCAGTTGATAATGGAAAAGAAATGAATGGTTTAGATGCAATAAAATATGATCAGTCAATTGCAAAAGAGTATTCTGGAGAGTTAACTAATGATAAAATAAGGAAAATTGTAACAGAATATGGTGAACTTAGTTTTGAAGGAGAGCATGCTAACTATAATTCAAGTAATTCTTTTGTAACTCATACAATGATGAAGGATGATAAGCTGTTAACTTTAGAGCAGGTTGGGTTTAATGACAATAACTCATTAATTTATGGGTATTGTGATGGATGGCTTAACCTTGTACAAGGGTTTGGAATTATGATTATGCTTATTTCAGTGATTTTGATTATTGCAATAACACCTGTATTTTCTGAAGAATACAGTTCGAAGACGGCAGCTGTTATTTTAACAACAAAACATGGAAAGAATAAAGATATTATTGCAAAAATAGCATCAGCCTTTATATTTACAATTTTGGTTTATATATTTTTTGCCATACTTAATTTCGTTATAATTGGGGAATTTTATAGTTTTTCGGGGCTGGATATCAGCATACAATGTAATAGTTCGGGACTATTCTTTGATTATCCTATAAACATGAGTTTTAAGTCATTAATTAGTACTACGTTCTTTGTTTACTTGATAGGAATCATAACTCTGACGGCTTTTTCATTATTATTTTCTGCTATAAGTAAGACACCCTTCATTGCGATTATATTATCAATAGTTACATATATACTGCCTATTTTAGTAGCAAGAATATCCGAAAACATTTTAATTCAAAAGATTGTTCATTTATTTCCAATTCTAGTAATGAACCTAGAACGTTCTATTTTGAGTGGGATTAAATATAGAATTTTCAATTATTATTTTTTAGATATCAAATACATGATTATACTAAGCTCGTTTATAGCTTGTATAGTATTATGTATTGGTTCATATAAGGCTTTTAAAGCATATCAGGTTTCCTGAGAATACTTTTAATCATTATAAACACATTAATTGACACTATTTCAATATTTTGATATCATGTCAAATAATGTGTTTTTTAGCGATTTTAAGCGAAAGGAAGTATTCCATATGAATGATAATATGATTGTTGGATTAATTGTAACATTAGTTTTATCTCTTTCATTTATATTTGTTACAATTAATGGAGTGATGAAATATAAACTAAAGAAAGAGCAGATTAAAGCTGATACATTATTAAAAACAGAAGAGATAAGAGCCAAAAATCAACTAGATATTGAAAAGCTGATAATACAGGACAAAGCTAATACTGTTCAGTCAGTAAATTATGTTGAAACCAATAGTATCCAAGATGAAGCTTTAAGTGAACGTAGAAACAGGCTAAATGAACGGATGTAAGTCTATTAATAGAATAATATCATTTACGAAGTAGACTAACATAATTGTAAGTCTACTTTATTATATTATGGAAAAATTAACGAGGTAAAGATTGAAATGATATTCAATCAAAGAGATTCTTTAATCAGAACTTTTTAAAGGCAAAGAAGACTGCCGCAAGTATGCAAACGAAGGATAGCAAATAATTAAGCTTGAAGCTTTCCTTCAAATATAGCACTGAAAAAATACCGAATACAATAAGAGTGATCGCTTCTTGAATGATTTTAAGCTGTGCAGTGTCAAAGCTTTTTGATGCCAGTCTATTTGCAGGAATCATAAAGCAATATTCAAAAAATGCAATACCCCAACTAAGTAGAATGATTAGAGGAAGAGGTGTCGAACCGTTTTTAAAATACTTAAGATTACCATACCAAGCAAAAGTCATAAAGATATTTGAAACTACTAAAAGTAAAAATGGCCAAAATCTCAATATTGAAGACATATAAAAAACCCCAATTCAATAATAAATAATCTAAATAATACTTGTTTGTATTAAAATGGTTGAACTGCTTAAATGTCGTAGATACGACGTAACATTTAATGCGTTTTAAGCCCAAATATTATTATAATCTTAAAATGATATTTTTCAATAAAAATAAACAAAATATTTGTTTTTTCAACCTCTAAAATACCTTTAAGTTGAAAAAAATAAAAAATTAGTATATTATATATAAAAAGAATTATTAGCAAAATTTTCTTAATTAATAGTAAATATGGATTTTAGTTAAATTATTGTTGCTTAATTTATTATTTAATTATTATTGAGACTTGAGGTAATCATAATGAAAATTAAATGTTATCTGAGAATTCTGTTAGCAGTATTTACATTTTCAATTCTTGTTGCTATGCCTTATAATACAAACGCTGAAGAAATCCAAATTCCGCCTCAAAAGAATATTCTTATTTTGCATTCATATAGTGAAGGCGTAGCATGGACTAACAATCAGAATACTGGAATAATTGAGACAATAGAAAAAGCTAATAATAATTGTGCTACTTATGTTGAATATATGGATTGGAAAAATCACCCATATGATGAAAACCTTAATTATTTGTATGATTATTATAACTATAAATACCAGAATAAGCATTTGGACTTAATAATTACTACTGATGATACAGCTTTTACTTTTGCCCTTAATAACAGAGATAAATTATTTTCAAATGCACCTATAGTTTTTTCTGGAGTTAATCAAGACAGCTTATCTAAAATAGAAGGTAAATATAAAAATTACACAGGAGTTATTGAAAATGTTGACCCAACTGAAACAATTAAAATTGCTTTAAACATAAACCCATCTATAGAAAAGGTTTATGTTGTTTTTGATAATTCTGAAAGTGGAATTTCTACAGGAAAATTAGTCTCTAATCAAATTAAGGCCATGAATTTAGAGGCGATACAATTAAATGGTTTTAACTTCCCTACACTGCTTGAAGTTGTAAGTAAACTTGATAATAGAAGTATTGTTTTTTTTGCAACATATTATAGTGACGCGACTGGAAATATTATAGAATTTAATTTGGCATCAAGCCAAATTAGCAAATATAGTAAGGTCCCTTTATACCACCAGTATGATTTTGGCTTAAATAGGGGGGCTTTTGGTGGAAATATGATGAGCGGAAGACTATCTGGAAAATATGCTGCTCAATTAGCTCTTCGCATTTTAAATGGAGAAACTGCGGACAGTATTCCGACTATTACCCCAAACATAAATAGAAAAGTTTTTGATTACCAGCAGGTAAAAAGATTTAATATTCCCTTAAGTAAAATCCCGAAAGATGCTGAAATAATAAATAAGCCATTTTCATTTTATGAAACTTATAGAACCCTTGTTCTAGGAGTTTTACTTGCATTTACTATGTTGTTAATTTTCCTTATTACATTACTTGTATACATAAAGAGAATAAGGAGTATAAAAAGTCAGCTTTATAATAGTAATGAAGAATTGACACAAACCTATGAAGAGTTAGTGGCAACTGATGATGAACTTAAAAGACAGCTAGATGAGATATGTGTAATGCAGGTAAATCTAGCTAAAAGTGAAGAAAAGTACACTTATCTTGCCCTTCATGATGTTTTAACAGGTTTGCCCAATAGACGGTCACTGTATGAAGATGCTAAGGAGATTTTCTCAAATAAGACTGACAGTTCTGCTGCATTACTATTTATTGATATGGATAATTTCAAATATATAAATGATACTATGGGACATGAATTTGGAGATGAATTAATAAAACAAGCAAGTGAAAGACTAACACTTGATTTAATTGAGAAAAGTACCCTTTATAGACTTGGCGGAGATGAATTTATTATATTTGCAAAGGGAATAGGGCTAAATGATGCTAAAAAGCTTATGTCAGATATTCTTTATAGCTTTAAGGAAGAGTTTATAATAAAGAATAGTGCATTACATATTAGCTTTAGTATTGGGTTGGCTGTGTATCCAGAACATGGCGAAGATATAGAAGAAATAATAAAGTGTGCTGATATTGCTATGTATAAGGCAAAAGAAGATGGAAAGAACAGATATGCAGTATATGAAAGGAGTATGAATAGCGCCTTTAACGAAAGGATGACTCTGGAAAAATATATGCATGGAGCAATGGAAAAAGAAGAGTTTGAACTATATTATCAGCCGCAGTTGGATTTAAATAGTAACAAAATAACAGGACTTGAAGCTTTACTGAGATGGAAAAGCCCCGAACTGGGATTTGTTTCTCCTATGAAATTTATAAAGGTTGCAGAGGATAACCATTTTATTATTCCCTTAGGTGAATGGGTATTGATTCAGGCGTGCGATTTTCTAAGTAAGTTACATAAAAAAGGATATACTCAGATGACAGTCTCAGTTAATATATCAACTATACAGATTGTACAGGCAGACTTTACTGATAAAGTAATACGAATACTCAGATATTTTCAGATTGATCCTAAATGTCTTGAGCTTGAAGTGACAGAAACAGTACTGATTGAGTCATTTGATGCTATCAATAATAAATTACAGATGTTAAGCGAAATAGGAGTAAGTATTGCACTTGATGATTTTGGCAAGGGATATTCTTCCCTAAGCTATTTAAAACAGTTGCCTATTTCTACTTTAAAAATTGATAAATGCTTTATAGATAATGTGTCGTTAATTGCTGAGAATAGAACTATAACACGCCATATTATTACATTAGGGAGATCATTAGGAATGTCTATTGTTGCAGAAGGGGTTGAGCAGCAGGAACAGTTGGATTATTTGAAAAAGTATCATTGTGATAAGATTCAAGGGTATTTGTTCTCTAAACCATTACCTCAAAATGAGGTCGAAAACCTTATAGAGCTGAATTTGGGAGACATGAAAGTTGTAGGATGAGTTTTTAAGCCAAAACTAGATGTCATAAATAGAATCTAAGCAGCAGTAATTATTGTAAGCACAATAAGTGATTTCAATGATTACTGCTGCTTTTTGTGGTATATGCTCAACATATTTTCTCAAAAAGCGAAAAATTTATTACATAAAATATTATATTATCAAACCATTTACAATAAAAGGCTAATATGGTAATATATGTATATAATTTATTTTGAGAGGAGAGGTCTACATGAAAAAACATCTTGCCCTTCTAGTAGTATTGTGTATGCTTTTTACCGGCTTTACTTCAATGATGGTAGTTCAAGCAGAGGAAGAAACATTACTTCCTGAGGTAAATGAGCGCTACATATGGTCTATAGCTGTTAATAACAACGGGTTGTTTGCAGCAGTAGCAGATTTCGGAACCATCAGGCTGACGAGCGATGGTGAGAATTGGGAGGCAGTTCAACTACCTACAGAGTATACCCTTAACTCAATTGCCAGTGATGGTGAAAAATTCGTAGCAGTAGGATGCTTTGGCATGATATTTACTTCAAAGGACGGATATAATTGGGATGAAGTAATGCCATCAAAGTTTGAGTATGATCTTAACACTATCGTATGGAACGGCAAAACTTTTGTTGCCAGTGGTACTGGTGGAACAATTCTTAATTCAGAGGATGGCTATACGTGGAATGATGTATCTTTAGTTGATGTAAGCGATGATGCTAATGGTACAAGCTTATCTGCTAAAGCAAATATTATTAGTATGACATGGAATGAAAATTCATTTCTTGGTTTAACAAATAATGGGACAAGCATAAGGTCTGAAGATGCAACAAAGTGGGAACTAGCAAAGATAGAAATTGAAGGCTCTAAAACTGCAGTTTCCTTAAATAGTGTTACCTATGGAAACGGTATGTTTGTAGCAGCTGGTAACAATGGTACTATTGCAGTATCTGATGACGGCACACTTTGGAAAACAGTAGCGCAGGATAGCGAAGTTTTCTATAATTATGTAGGCTGGAATGGAAACGAGTTTATAGCGTCAGGAAGTCTTGGAACAATTAGCACGTCAAAAGATGGTATAGGATGGAATAAAATATACAAAGGTGGCACTTACGCATTGGTTGGATTTGCTACAATTAAAGATTTCAGTATTGGCGTTGGGGAAGCTGGAGCAATAGCTCATATTCATTTTCCTGATGATGTAATTATAATTGAACCAGGATTCCCTAGAAGTTATCAGCTCTATGATGTTACTTATGGCAACAATACATATGTAGCAGTAGGTACAAGTGGAAGAATTCGTATTTCTAAGGATGATGGGCGGACTTGGACTGCATCTAATGTTCCTAGAACGGGTAATCTCTTTGGCGTAGCTTATGGAAATGGTGTATTTATTGCTGTAGGTGATAATGGAACGATTATTCGTTCAACAGATAATGGTGCAAGCTGGACTCGTCCTGTTGAGGGATTGGGAACTAATTTCTCTGGTGTATCCTATTTGAATGGAAAATTCTTTGCAACTGGTAGTGCTGGTGCAATATATGTTTCCTCAAACGGAGGTGTTACATGGAATGACTGTGTAGTTACACCAAGCGTAAAAGTGGACAAGATAGAGTATGGAAATGGTGTTTATGTAGCAGTCGGAGATCAAGGCAAAATTTATAGATCTACAGATGGAGTAAATTGGACTTTGCAGAACTCAAATGTCACAAGTGATTTGAATAATATCGAATGGACAGGTAGTCTGTTTATAGCCGTTGGGGATAACGGAAAGATACTAACCTCTCCAGATGGTAAGACATGGACAATAAGCCTTTCTGGTATAGATGCACAGTGGAAAGATATTACCTTTGGTAACAATGCCAGTGGTTACAAAATAGTCGTTGTAGGTGCTAATGGCAAAACATATGGCTCTAACGATGGAATAAGGTGGTATCCTGTTGCTTCCCAAATACCTACAAACATAAACGGAACAGTATGGGGTAACGGAAAATATGTTTCTGTAGGCTGCTATGAAAGGGTTACTGTTTCAACAGATGGAAGTATATGGGGAAGAGTATATATTTAAACTCAACTTAGAATTATTTTAAAATCAGGTTAAGATGATAAATCCTTTTCTTGTGTAAATTCGTTATACTCTATATAACATTTTACATGAGAAAAGGATTTTTTATATGATATTTTGGTTCTATGAAACCAGTAAAAGTTATAGAAATATGAGAAGGATAATTTACTTAAAAATTTACTCAAAAATAGAAAAAGCTTGTTGACAGAAATAAGAAATAGAAGTAATATTATTATGTGCATATGCACATAATATAGATAAGCGTTGTAAACTAAAGTTTTATTGGATTACTAAGCTTCAAGTGGAGTAAAAATTCCACCCGAAGCTTAGAAATCTGGTTATGTTTTGCTTCGCATTAAGCGTAGGTGATTAAATGCCAAGACCGAGAAAATGTAGAATGGTTGGTTTTGTACCTCATAATCAGTGTTTTCATCCACAATTGAATACTCAAGCGGAAGTAGTTCTGAGTATAGAGGAGGTTGAAGCAATAAGGCTATCTGATTTTCTTGAAATGGAACAGGATAGTGCTGCAGAGAGTATGAAGGTTTCAAGGGGAACTTTTCAGAGAATTATCAAATCGGCTAGAAACAAGACAGCAGATGCACTTGTTCATGGTAAAACCATTAGAATTGATGGTGGAAACTATGAACTATTAACAGGAAAGGCCTGCTGCAAAAGGCGAAGTGGAAATTGCAGTCACGATGGCTGTGAAAAATGTGAAACTTGTGAGGATTGCAGAACATAGAACGAAATGAGTGGGAACCGCGAGGATTGCAGAAAATAGAAAGGCAATAAGTACTAAGATACAGAGAATGGTAATACAACAAATTTGAATATTACAGAAGTAGAAAAGTAATTAATTTCGAATATTGCAGAAAATAGAAAAGCAATAAATGTAAAGATTGCATTAAAAAATTATAATAAATAGTATGAGGTGGAGAGAATGAGTGATAATGGTTGCAGTTGTGGAAGTACAGATTGTGGAAGTGCAGATTGCGGAGGTTCATGTTCATCAGGGGGCTGTGGAAGTAAACCACAGAGCTTGATTGAAAAAACACATGAACTAAATTCAATTAAAAGAGTAATTGGTATTGTTAGTGGAAAAGGAGGCGTGGGGAAATCACTAGTAACATCAATGTTAGCAGTGAAGATGCGCAGAAAGGGCTTTAACGTTGGTATCTTGGATGCCGATATTACTGGACCGTCTATTCCGAAAGTTTTTGGGATTAATGACAAAGCTCAAGGAAGTGAATTGGGGATGTATCCTCAAAAATCAAAAAATGGTATCGGTGTAATGTCAGTAAACCTTCTTCTTGATAAAGATGATTCACCTGTAATATGGAGAGGGCCAGTTATTGCAGGAGTTGTGAAGCAATTCTGGACTGATGTTATTTGGGGTGACGTTGATTTCTTGTTCCTAGATATGCCACCAGGTACAGGAGATGTTCCACTAACTGTTTTTCAATCAATACCATTAGACGGTATCGTAATTGTTACATCACCTCAAGACCTAGTTTCTTTGATAGTTAAGAAAGCTTATAATATGGCAAAAACAATGAATATTCCGATACTGGGCATTGTTGAAAATATGAGCTATTTAAAATGTCCTGATTGTGGCAAGGAAATAAAACTCTTTGGAGATAGTAAAATAGATGCTGTTGCGCAAAGCTTAGGTTTACAAGTACTTGGCAAGATGCCAATTGACCCTACAGTAGCAGAACTATGTGATAAGGGTGAAGTAGAGAAGGTTGATAATGATTACTTATCAGAAGCTGTTTCATATATTGAAAAGAATTTAGGTATATCGAAGGAGACCAAGACTATGAAAATTGCAATTCCAACTGAAGGAACTAATGTATCTTCACATTTTGGAAAGTGCGAAAACTTTACTATTGTAGATCTTGAAAATTTCACTATAAAAAACAAGGTATGCATAAGCACAGAAGGACATCAACATGGACTACTTCCTGCATTCCTTGTATCACATGGGGTAAATGCAGTTATAGCTGGTGGAATGGGTGAAGGCGCTAGACAAAATCTTGTAAAAAATAATATCGAGATTATATCAGGTGCCAGTGGAGATATCGACCAAGTAATTAGCGCCTACCTAGAAGGAAGCTTAAAATCCATTGACACAGGCTGTGCTGGACATGGACATTCTCATGGACACGAGCATGGAGAAGGCGGATGTAGTTGCGGGGGACACTAAAAAACGGGATAGGGAAAAATTGTGTAAAGAATAAATTAAGGTCAAAACCAGGTTCAAAACCAAGGTCAAGACCGTTTAAAGGTACGACTTATGTAAAAGCAAGACTGTAATATAAGATTAACACCATAAAAAATTAAAAACATAAATGGTGAATAAAACATTTTCTATTAAAAAGCAAGCTCTGTCTTAAATCGACAGAACTTGCTTTTTTAGCTTATTTGGATGAATAAATACCATCAATAGGAGGAATTGGAATGTTTATGTCGAATAATATTCGGATAAATATAATGAGGAACCTGTTGACTGAGTGCTGAAGGGCTTGGGGCTATGGCGTAAGGGGAAGTTAAAGGCAGTTAAAGGCAGTTGCATGTCCCTAGAAGGATTTATATTAGATAGGCATTTATGTATATAAGAATTATTGACTGTAGAATTGCTCCAAAGTAACTCAAGAAAGATTAATTAAAGTTTTGCAGAAAATGTATTACATGGAGGATTAATTATGGATACAAAAAAGGAATTTAGAGAAATACAAAAGAAAGAAGTACCTTTCTCAAACTTTATTGATTTCTTACACGCATGTGTTGGCGATGATAGATTTAAAAGTAGATTTGAATTTGTAAACTCGACTAAAACAAAAGTCTCTATTGTAGGTATTTGTTTAAAAGAATTCTTTAGCCAGATACAACTATATCAGAAAGAAGTTGAAATACTAAAGACAGATGGATATGTGGATGGTTTACAACATCTTACGTTAATAGTTAAATATGAGACATTTCTGAATTCTATTTATAGCCTTATGGAAAATATTGCGCAGATTATATTCTCCCTTTACCCAAAGAAGTCATTACCAAGAATGTTTCATGAACAAAAAGATCGTATATTAAAGGATTCTACAATAGATACAGGTTATTCAAAGATTCTTGAGAAATTAGAGTGGTATGATGAAGTGCGATCTATGAGGTCTGAATTTACACACTTCTTGACCGGAATGCTAGTATCTTTTGAGGATGATATACCAGGCTATATAAATAAACCAAAGAGCCAACGAAAAGATACTCTTGAAAAGATTGAGATAAAAAACGTCATTCAACATGCACAGTACATTTATGACAATCTGGTTAAATTTTTGGAGGCATTTGGAAAACACTTTATAGATTTAATAAATAGGGATGTGAGAGTGCTAGAGATATGCGGATTAACACAAGATTTTTTTGTTGGTACTAAATTGATTTCTTATAATGAAAAAAAAGATGGAAAGGCTGGAATTTGTCAAACATTTAAATTAGATTGCCCAAAAGCTAATGATTGTGAAGCACGTAAAAATACAGATTTAGAAACTGGACAAGAGCGTAATACCATCTGATGTAATGAAAAATTAACTGTCTTTCCACAGGATTTTCATGTACAATAATAGCAAAATATGTATTGGGAGGTTTAATGTGCTAAAACGGTTAACTTCATTTATTCTTGTAATATGTTGTTTAATAATTTTTATGGGAATAACAAAAGATGATGTGTATGCAAAAACGCAACCACCAAAATATAAGATGGCAGTAACTATAAGAGACAAGATAGTTGCACTTAAAACTGATGGAACTCTTTGGGAGTGGTACTATCCAAAAACTAACTATCTAAATTTGAAATCCGTAAATTTTCAGCAAATAAAGGGTATATCAAATGTTAAATCTTTTGTTTCAAATGAAAATTTTACACTAGTACTTAAAACTGATGGAACTGTATGGGGATGGGGTAATAATGAATGTGGACAGCTGGGTGATGGAACATTTGTTAAGAGAAGTAAACCTGTGAGGGCAAAAAATATAAGTAAAATAAAGGAACTCACTATATATCAAAAACATTCGATGGCACTGAAAGATGACGGCACGGTTTGGGTCTGGGGTGATGCGGGATATGGTACAAAATCTTCAAATGGTTCTATTAATTCTCCTGTTAAAGTTAAGGAATTGAAACAAGTTAAATCAATTGCAACCGGGGAGGCTTTTTTTGCAGCACTCAAAAATGATGGCACTATTTGGACATGGGGATATGACGATGAAGATGTAATGGGACATAAATATCAAAATAATTGTCCAAAACAAATTCAAATACCAAATATAAAAGATATTATTGCTATATCCGCAGGTTCACGATATACAATGGCATTGAAGAAGGATGGGACTGTATATGAATGGGGTAAGGGTTTTCATACGTTCCAATATAGAAATTATTCCTACAAAGATCCGATAATTAAAGGGCTAAATAATGTAAGCAAAATATTTGCAGGTGAAGAAGTAAACTTTATTATAAAAAAAGACGGAACAGTTTGGACATGGGGTTTTAATCAGCATGGACAACTGGGCGATGGAAGCCTTAAAAATAAAGAAATGCCCGAAGAATTAAATACAATTGATAAGGTTGCTCAGATATCTACTGATTATTTACATACTGTTTTTGTAAAAAGTGACGGGACAATCTGGTTTTGTGGGTATAAATGTGATCATCCTGAAATCACCCCATATTATTTAGTGAATCCGATTACTTTAAAAACTTTGAAGAATGTCAAAGAAGTTTCTGCTAACATTGAGCTTTCAGCCACATTAAAAATGGATGGAACTGTATGGGTATGGGGCGACTTTAGATTCGTTGAAAAGGGTGGAGTAATTATTAAATTACCTAAGTTGGTTAAAGGGTTAGATAATGTAAAGTCGATAGAGACTGGAAGGAATTTTTTTACAGTATTAAAATTTGACGGAACAGTTTGGGCGTGGGGAAATTTAACGGGCGAGTTAGGTAACAGTATGTATGTTTCTCAGTCAAGTCCTATAAAAGTACCCGTGTTAGAGAATGTAAAAGAAATTACTTCAGACTTTTTTACATTAGCAATTAAAAATGATGGGACAGTATGGGGCTTCGGTGGTGGAGATACCGAACCTTACGATACTGGAATTTCTGCAGAAAAAAATCTTTTAGCACCTCAGCAGATTAAAGGACTCAAAGATATAAAAAAAGTAGATATATCTGATTATGTCTATGCAATAGCTTTGGGTAATGATGGCTCTTTATGGCGTTGGATATATAAAAAAGAAGCTCCCAAAAAGGTAGAAGGCATTAATGACATAGTGAATATTGAGAATGGAGTCATTCTTAAAAATGATGGGACTTTAT